>JOHN01000030.1 GCA_000719695.1 Streptomyces sp. NRRL F-6131 | reverse complement strand
CCCCCCGACCTCCCCCACCACCGGGGTCCCCACCTCGGTCGTCCGCTCCACCGCCTCCGGCGGGCGCACCGTCGCGCTCACCTTCGACGACGGTCCCGGCCCCGCCACCGGCCAGGTGCTGGACGTGCTCGCCCAGTACGGCGTCAAGGCCACCTTCTGCCTGGTCGGCCGGCAGGCCGCCGCCAACCCGGCCGCCGTGAAACGGATCCTCGCCGCCGGCCACCGCCTCTGCGACCACAGCGTGGACCACCCGCAGCCCTTCGCCGCGCTCCCGCACGACCGCGCCGTCCACGAGATCGCCGACGCCGAGCAGCTGATCGTCCGGGCCGGCGGCCCGGGCACCCGGGTGGGCTGGTTCCGCGCCCCCGGCGGCGGGTTCACCCCCGACAACCAGCGGATCGCCGCCGACCACGGTCTGCGCCCGCTCGGCTGGTCCGTCGACCCGCGGGACTGGTCACGCCCGGGCACGGCCGCGATCGTCGCCGCCGTGCAGTCCCAGCTCAAGCCCGGCGGGGTCGTGCTGCTGCACGACGGCGGCGGCGACCGCAGTCAGACCGTCGCCGCCCTGCGGCAGTTGCTCCCCTGGCTGACCGCCCAGGGCTACCGCGTCGACCTCCCCGCCCACTGATCCCCGCCCCTGCTCCCTGCCCCTGCTCCCCCGGCCGGGAACCGCTCGGGGCCGGGGCCGGCTCAGCGCAGGGGCCAGCGGGGGTCTATGACGGCCTCCGGGTCCTTGCCCCGGCGGAGCCAGGCCTGGAGGTCCTCCGCCCAGGCCCGGTACCAGTCGATCTGCCGGGCGTGGAGTTCGGCCACGGGGACGGCCCCGACCTGGTCCGGGTAGCGCTCGGCGAGGGCCACGGCGACCCGCACGGCGGCGAGCGCGTCACTGCCCGCCTCGTGGGCGTCGGTCAGTTCGACGCCGTACACCTCGCAGACCCGCTGCAGGGTCCGGGAACCCTTGCGGTACTTGTCCACCGCACGGTCGATGACCAGCGCGTCGAGCACCGGCACGACCGGCCCGCCGAGCCGCTCGGCCAGCGTCGCCAGCCCGTGCCTGCGCAGTTCGGCGTCGAGCAGCGAGAGGTCGAAGGGCGCGTTGAACGCCACCACCGCCCGGCCCTCGACGAGCCGCTCGCACAGCGCGCCGGCTATCTCGTCCACCGCTTCCTTGGCCGGCCGTCCCTTGGCCCGCGCCAGATCGTCCCCGATCCCGTGGATCGCCGCCGCCTCGGCGGGGATCGGCACCCCCGGGTCGAGCAACCACCCGGTGGCGCCCAGCCGGCGGTCCCCGACGGTGTCCACGAGGGCGGCCGTGACAATCCGGTCCACGGCCGGGTCGGTACCCGTGGTCTCCAGGTCGAAGCCGACCAGTGGCTGCTGCCACCAGCTCATAGGGGTGCGTCCTTCCGTCCTCCGCTCGAAACAGCCCCTATCATCACCCGCCCCTCCGACAATCCGGCCGGTGGGTCCGCACCCCCCGACCTCCGGGGCCCCGCGGCACGGTCCCCCGGTGGTGCGCGCCGGACCGGTCGGGAGCTCCGGCGACGACGGACCGCGTGCGCCGTCGGGCCCTCGGGAGCGGGCGTCGGGCGTCAGCGCGCCCCGCCCGGCGCGCTCCTCCCGCGCCGCCTCCTACGCAGGGGCGAGGAGGGTGCGGCCGAGCCAGTCGGTGGCGTCCTGGGCACCGGGGAGGACGAAGAAGTAGCCGCCGCCGGTGGGGCGGAGGAAGCGGGCGAGGGGTTCGTCGATCAGCCGGGTCTGGACGGCCTCGAACTGGCGGGCGATGTCCTGCTGGTAGCAGCAGAAGGCGAGGCCGAGTTCGGGGACGCCGCCCGCGTCGAGGCCGCGGTCGTAGTTGAAGGCGCGGCGCAGGATGCGGCTGTTGCGGGTGGCGTCGGTGCGGGGGTTGGCGAGCCGGATGTGGGAGTCGAGGGCGATCACGGCGCCGTTCGGGTCCTGGGTGTAGTCGGGGGCGTCGCCCTCGTTGGTGCGGCCGAGCGGGGCGCCGTCGGACTTGCGGCGGCCGATGATCCGTTCCTGGTCGCGCAGCGGCAGTTCGTCCCAGGGGTTGACCAGGGTCCGGACGGCGCGGATCACCTGGTAGGTGCCGCCGGCGGTCCAGGCCGGGTCGGCGCCGTTCGCGCCGACCCAGACCAGGGCGTCCATCTGCGGGGCGGAGGCGGTGTCGGGGTTCTGGATGCCGTCCTTGAAGCCGAGCAGGTTGCGGGCGGCGCCGGCCGGGCGGGCGCGGTTCTGGTAGCCGTCGATCTGCCAGCGGGGGCTGAGCGACTTGCCGGTGGCGCGCAGCAGGTCGCGGATCGCGTGCTGGACGGTGTCCCGGCTGGTGGCGCAGACCTGGAGGGATAGGTCGCCGTGGCACTCGGCGGGGCGCAGGCCGTCGTTGGGGAAGGCGCGCATGGCGGTGAGCCCCGGGGGGCGGGCGTCGGCGAGGCCGTAGCGGGCGTCGAAGAGGGAGGCGCCGACGCCGACGGTGACGGTGAGGTCGTCGGTGGGCAGGGCGGCGGGGCCGAGGGTGCCGCTGTCGGAGGGTGGGGCGCCGGGCCCGAGGTCGGGCGGGGTGCCGCCGTCGGTGAGGAAGCGGATCCGGTCGGTGAGGGTGCGCAGCAGGGCGGCCAGCGCGGCCCGGTCGGTGACGTGGACGTCGAGGGCGAGGAAGGTGCCGTAGCCGGGGGGCGGGTTGAGGATGCCGGCCTGGTGGACGCCGTGGAAGGGGATCCGCCCGGAGGTGGCGGGCGGGGCGGCGGTGGCGGCCGGGGTGCCGGTGCCGAGGGTGAGGGCCCCGACGGCGCCGGCGCCGAGCGCGGTGCGGACGAAGGTGCGGCGGGTGGCGCCCGGGGCGCCCGGCTCGGTCGTGTGCTGACTGGTCAACGGCGGGCCTTCCGGGGCGGCGGGGCACGAGGGGACGGCGAGCCCGGAACCGGGCCGCTGATCATGGAATCGACGCTAGCAACGCCCGCCCCGGCCCGCCTCCGCTCGCCGCCCGGAAGGGGGAGCGGAGGAGCGGCCGCCGACCGGGCGGAGCAGGTGGACGTCGACACCGTCCTCGCGCTCGAACGCGAAGCCGTGCCGCTCGTAGAGGCGGCGGGCGCGACTGCCCCGGAGCACGATCAGCCGGACCGGCTCGCCGGCCGCGTCGGCCTCGACCAGGAGCCGGTGCAGGACCGCGCCGCCGAGACCGGCACCCTGGCGGGCCGGGTCGAGGTAGAAGTGCTCCAGGAGGCGTCCGCCCTGCTCGGCGGGGCGGACGGTGCAGCAGCCGGCCAGGACGCCCGCCACCTCGACGACGGCGGTCCACCGCGTGGAGAAGCCCTCCCGCAGGCGCCGGCGGACCCGGTCCTCGTCGTAGCGGCCGAGTCGGACCAGGTCGGTGCGCATGACCTCGGCACGGAGTGCGGCGAGCGGCTCGATGTCCTCGACGCGGCCGGGGCGCAGCGTCCAGTCGGGAGTGGCGTCCATCCGGGCACTGTGGCAGCCGCTCAGCCCGCCCGGCCAGCGGTTTTCCGGGCACCGGGGGTTGGGGGGAGCGGCTACCGCCGGACGGTGAAGCCGCCGTGGACGAGGTGGAGGTCCGGTCCGGTGTCGGTCATGACTCGGCAGGCGGCGGCGACCGGCGGGCCGTCCGGCGCCCCGGTGCCGGTCCAGGCGACGCGCGACCGGCCCTGCCCGTCGTGCCGGAGGACGAGCGCGACCTCCGGGTGGCGGTCGCGCGGGAACGGCGGCACCGGGTCCGCGGCGGGGCCGGTGGTGTAGGTCACCGAGTCGGCGGTGCCGGTGACGACGACGTCCCCGCCCGCCTCGGCGAGGCAGTCCACCCGGATCTCGACCTGGACGGTGGACTCCTTGTCCGTCCCCCGGTCGAAGGTGTGCCGGACGGTGGCGTGCCCCCGTCCGGCGGCGGGTGGGCGGCCACCGGTGCGGGCGTCCAGGACCAGGGTGAGCAGCTGGCTCGGCTCCGGGACGGGGCCGAACAGGTCGAGCCGGGCCCAGCCGTGCACGCTCCTGACCGGCCGTTCGGTGTCGGCCGGGGCTGCCGTGGCGGGGGTCTGGGCGGCGAGTGCCAGGGCGGTTGCCGTCGCGGCACCCAGCAGGAGCTTGCGCATGGTCGGACCTCGTTCCTCGGAAGGCGTCCGGGCCGCTCCCGGCCCGGTGCTTCCACGGTGCCCGTCGGGCCGCCGGTGCCGCCTCCACCGTGAGGAGGGACCGCCTCCCCCGCACCGGGGAGACGGGCCCCCGGGCTCAGGACACCGGGCGGGAGTCCGCCCAGACGCCCTCGAACTCCTCGCGGTAGACCTCCAGCAGCCCGGCGTCCGTGCCGCCCGGTTCCTGGCCCGCGCCGCCGCGCAGCACCAGGGCGGGCGACTCCATGCCGCGGGCGCGCCGCAGGTACGGCTGGACGACGCCGAGGTCGCGGGTCTGCCGGCGGCCGCCGGGGGCCGGGGCGCCGGCCGGGACGCCCTCGACCAGGTAGGCGGTGAACCGCGGGGTCTCGTCGAACACCCGGATCTCGAAGCCGCCCTGGTCGCGCAGCGCGGCGCGGACCCGGCGGACGTGCAGGATGTTCATCTGGATGGAGCGGCCCAGCTCGCCGCGCCCGAGCCCGAGTTCGCGCTCGCGGCGGCGGACGGCGCTGCTGGCCGGGTTGAGGAAGAGCAGCCGGACCCGGCAGCCCTCGGTGGCGAGCCGGACGAGCCGCTTGCCGGTGTAGTTCTGGCAGAGCATGCCCAGGCCGATGCCGAGCGCGTCGAGCCGCCGGGCGCCGTCGAGCAGGTCCTCGACGGGCAGGTCCCGCTGGAGCCGGACCCGGTCGGGGTGGACGGCGACGACGTCCGCGTACCGGCCGGCGACCAGCGACTCGACGACGTCGGCGGGCACCGCCCCGGCGCCGCCGTCGAGCAGGGCGAGCAGCCGGGCGGAGGCCCGTTCGGCCTGGGCGAGGACGGTCGGGGTGAGCACGCGGTTGCGGGAGACGACGTGCCGGGCGACCTCCAGCTCGTCCAGGGCCAGCTCGATCTCCCGCCGGTCGGCCAGGTACGGCTCGAAGCACGGCCAGTGCTGGACCATCAGCTCGCGCAGCTGCGGCAGGGTGAGGAAGACCAGCGGGTCGTCGTCGGCCGGGTCGAGCAGGTAGCCCTTGCGGCGGCTGACCTCGCGGACGGCGCCGGCCCGGTGCGCCCACTCCTCGCCGGCCGGGCCGGCCGCGGCGGTGACCCAGTCCTCGCCGTGGGCGGGGGCGTAGATCGGGTGCAGCACCTCGTCGACGAGCGAACGGAGGCGCTGCTCGACCAGGTTGAGCCAGACGTAGGCGCGGCCGGAGAGCCGGACGCGCTGGTAGGCGTCCTCCCACTCGGCGCCGGACCAGGCGAGCGCGGGCACCTCGACCGGCCCGCCCTGGGCCGGCACCAGCGAGCGCCCGCCGGTCAGGGCGGGGCGCATGACCACCGTCGGCGCCTCGCTGCGGGCGCCGCCCCGGTCGGGGCCGCCGGGCCCACCGCCACGGCCGCCGGCGGGGAACACCATGCGCCACCTCACCTGGTTCCTGTCGGGAGCCGGCCGGGGCCGCTCGGAGCTGTCTGACTGCCGTCCGACCGGTCGGCCGCACGGCGTACCGCCGACGCACCGTCGGTTCGCCGCAGGTTCGCCTGATGGACCGCCACGGGCCCCCGACGGCCGGACGATCAAGGGTACTGCCCGCCGCGAACCGGCCGCAGCCGGTTGGAGGACGGCGACGGCCTGCCGCCGGTGCGCCCCAACCGTCTCACCCGCCCCGCTCGGCACGGAAGCCCCGCGACGGCGCCGGGAGGAACCCGGCGGCGGCGACTCGGCGAGGAACCGGCGACGGCTCCGGGGCCGACGGCAGCGGGCTCCGCGACGAACCGGCGGCGACTCCCCGGGAGGGGCCGCGCGCCCGCCCGCACCGGGCCGGGACGGGACGCGCGGACACCCGTTCGGGCGAATACGGCACAAATGGCCCCGCCCTCGGGGGGAGCGTCGGGGAGTATGCGGACTGTGCCGCCCGTGTGCCGTACGTCACGGTGCCCGGGTGGCGCATGCCCGCCCGCCCGGCCGGGAAGAGAGTGCAACCGAGGTCCGGGCCCGACCATCGGACTGTCCGCCAGTTCTCCTCCTACGCAAGGAAGTCGAGGAACCATGCAGGTCTGGCCAGGGACCTCCTACCCCCTCGGTGCCACCTACGACGGGGCCGGCACCAACTTCGCCGTGTTCTCGGAGAGCGCCGACCGGATCGAGCTCTGCCTGCTCGACGAGGACGGCTCGGAGTCCTCCGTCGAACTGCGCGAGACCGACGCGTTCGTCCGGCACGCCTACCTCCCGGGCGTCCAGCCGGGACAGCGCTACGGCTTCCGCGTCCACGGCCCCTACAACCCCGGGCTCGGCCAGCGGCACAACAGCGCCAAGCTGCTGCTGGACCCGTACGCCAAGGCGATGAGCGGGCACATCGACTGGGACGAGTCCGTCTACGGCTACCACTTCGGTGCCCCCGAGCGCCGCAACGACCTCGACTCCGCCCCGCACACCATGCACTCGGTGGTGATCAACCCGTACTTCGACTGGGGCACCGACCGGCCGCCGCGCACCGACTACCACCGCACCGTGCTGTACGAGGCCCATGTGAAGGGCCTCACCAAGCTGCACCCGGGGATCCCCGAGGAGATCCGCGGCACCTACGCGGGCGTCGCCCACCCGGCCGTGATCGAGCACCTGGCCAAGCTCGGGGTCACCGCGATCGAGCTGATGCCGGTGCACCAGTTCGTCCGGGACCACCGGCTGCGCGACCTGGGGCTGGCCAACTACTGGGGCTACAACACCATCGGCTTCTTCGCCCCGCACTCCTCCTACTCCTCCACCGGCGACCGCGGCCAGCAGGTGCAGGAGTTCAAGTCGATGGTCAAGGCGCTGCACGCGGCCGGCATCGAGGTCATCCTCGACGTGGTCTACAACCACACCGCCGAGGGCAACCACCTGGGCCCGACCCTCTCGCTGCGCGGCCTGGACAACGTCTCCTACTACCGCCTCGCCCGGGACCAGCGCTTCTACGAGGACACCACCGGCACCGGCAACAGCCTGCTGATGCGCAGCCCGCACGTGCTCCAGCTGATCATGGACTCGCTGCGCTACTGGGTCACCGAGATGCACGTCGACGGCTTCCGCTTCGACCTCGCCGCCACCCTGGCCCGGCAGTTCCACGAGGTGGACCGGCTCTCCTCGTTCTTCGACCTCGTCCAGCAGGACCCGGTGGTCTCCCAGGCCAAGCTGATCGCCGAACCCTGGGACCTCGGCGAGGGCGGCTACCAGGTCGGCAACTTCCCGCCGCTGTGGACGGAGTGGAACGGCATGTACCGGGACACCGTCCGCGACCTGTGGCGCGGCGAGAACGCCACCCTCGCCGAGTTCGGCTCCCGGCTCACCGGCTCCTCCGACCTCTACCAGGACGACGGCCGCCGCCCGATCGCCTCGATCAACTTCGTCACCTGCCACGACGGCTTCACCCTGCGCGACCTGGTCTCGTACAACGAGAAGCACAACGAGGCCAACGGCGAGAACAACCGGGACGGCGAGTCCTTCAACCGCTCCTGGAACTGCGGCGTCGAGGGCCCGAGCGACGACCCGGCCGTCGAGGAGCTGCGGGCCCGCCAGCAGCGCAACTTCCTCGCCACCCTGATGCTCTCCCAGGGCGTGCCGATGCTCGCGCACGGCGACGAGTTCGGCCGCACCCAGCACGGCAACAACAACGCCTACTGCCAGGACAACCCGCTCACCTGGGTGCACTGGCCGGCCGCGGACGGGGCGGGCGCCCGGCTGCTGGAGTTCACCCAGGGCATGGTCTGGCTGCGCCGCGACCACCCGGTGTTCCGGCGCCGCCGCTTCTTCCACGGCCGCCCGGTCCCGGGGCGGCCCGCCGGGGAGGGCGGCGTCGGCGGCGAGTACGAGGACCTCACCGACATCGCCTGGTTCACGCCCGCCGGGGAGGAGATGACCAAGCGCAACTGGGGCGCCAGCTACGCCAAGTCGCTCACCGTCTTCCTCAACGGCTACGCCATCTCGGAGCCGGACCGGCGCGGCGGGCGGATCGTCGACGACTCCTTCCTGCTGATGTTCAACGCGCACTTCGAGCCGCTGGAGTTCACCGTGCCGGCCGGGCACGGGCAGGAGTGGGTGGTGGTGGTGGACACCACCCAGCCCCGGCTCCCCGCCCCGGGCGCGGGTGCCCGGCTCAAGGCCGGGGACGCCCTCCTGCTCGCCGACCGCTCGCTGATGGTGCTGCAACGGCCCGCCTGAGGCGGCGTCCGGGCGCCGGTGCGGAGCGCCCTCGGCCACCGGTGCGGACGTCCGGTTGGGCCACCGGTGCGGAGGTCCAGTTGGGCCACCGGTGCGGACGTCCGGTAGGACCACCGGTGCGGACGTCCGGTAGGACCACCGGTGCGGACGTCCGGTAGGACCACCGGTGCGGAGTCCACGGGCCACCGGTGCGCCGACCGACCTTGCGCACCGGCCGTCCCCCGGGTCACCGTGGTCCCCGGGGAGGCCCGGACCTCCCCCGGGGGACCGGACCGAGGGGCGGCGGACATGGTGGGCGATCGGCCGAGTACGACGGAGTTCCTGCTCGGCACGCTGCTCTCCGTCCCCGGCCGGGTCGCGGACGCGACGATCCGCCGCCCGCCCCCGTACCGGCGGCTGCTGGCGCGCACCCGCACCCCGGAGGCGGAGGCCGCCCGGGCCGCCGAACGCGCCGTCGTCGAGGGCCTGATCGGGCGGCTCGGCGCGGTCGACGGCGTGGTCCACGTCGTCACCCAGATCGACGACCGCCGGCTCGCCCCCGGGCTCGGGCTCGACCCGGGCCGCCGGCTGGAGCTGGTCTGCCAGCTGGCCGCGACCGCCTACTTCGCCACCGCGCTGGACGTCCCGGAGCTGCTGCGCCGGATCGACGCGGCCGGGATCGCCGACTGGGGCACCGCCAGGTACGTCGACCCCCGGCTGCCGCACCCGCGCGGTTCGGTCGCCGCCGCGCTGGCGTACGAGCGGGACGGCGGCCGCCACCCGGACGGCTCGCCGCGGGAGAGTCCCGCGCTGACCACTCCCGAGGCGCGGCTGACCTGGGACGAACCGGGCCGGCCGCCGCTCCCGGAGCCGACCCCGACGATGTTCAACAGCACCTTCGCCTGCACCTCTCCCCGCTGCTGGCGGCCGTCCCCCGGCCCCCCCCCCGCCCAACCCCCCCCCACCCCCACCGCCGCCGCACCACCCGCCGCACGCACCGCCGGACCGGCCGCCGTGCCGACCGCCACCTACCGGCTCCAGCTCCAGCCCGGCTTCACCCTGCGCGACGCCACCGCCGCCGTCCCCTACCTGGCCGCGCTCGGCGTCTCCCACCTGCACCTCTCCCCGCTGCTGGCGGCCGTCCCCGGCTCCACCCACGGCTACGACACCGTCGACCACGGCCGGATCGCCGAACAGCTCGGCGGTGAGGAGGCGCTGCGCGCGCTGGCCGCCGAGGCGCACCGGCACCACCTGCGGCTGATCGCCGACGTGGTGCCCAACCACATGGCGGTGCCCGTCCCCGAGCACCTCAACCGGCCGCTCCGGGAGGTCCTGCGGGACGGCCCCGACTCGCCGTACGCGCGCTGGTTCGACATCGACTGGACCGCCCAGCCCGGCCCGGTGGACGCCCCCGGACGCGGCCGGGTGCTGCTGCCGCTGCTCGGCGACCGGCTCGGCGCCGTCCTCGACCAACTGGCCGTGGACGGCGACACGCTCCGCTACCACGACCACGCGCTGCCGCTGCGCCCCGGCACCGAGGAGCTGCCGCTGCCCGAGCTGCTCGCCCGGCAGTGGTACAGGCTGGCCTGGTGGCGGCTGGCCCGCACCGAGCTGAACTACCGGCGGTTCTTCACCGTCAACGAGCTGATCGCCGTCCGGGTCGAGGAGCCGGAGGTGTTCGAGGCCACCCACGGCGTCCTGCTGCGGTTGCACCGCGAGGGCGTGCTGGACGGCTTCCGGATCGACCACCCGGACGGGCTCGCCGACCCGCGCGGCTACCTGGAACGGCTCGCCGCCGCGACCGGCGGGGCCTACACGGTGGTCGAGAAGATCCTCACCGGTGAGGAGCGGCTGCCCGCCGACTGGCCGTGCGCCGGGACCACCGGGTACGACGCGCTGCGCCGGATCGACGGCGTGCTCACCGACCACGCGGGCGCCTGCCGGCTGGCCGGCGCGTACGAGGCGTTCCTGGCCGACGACTCCCCCGCCGCCCCGCCCGGCGGCGAACCGTGCGCCGACCCGCACCCGGCGCTGGCCGCCGCCCGGCAGGGCCGCGCCGACATGACCGGACCCGAGGGCGAGCTGTCCGCCGAGGTGGAGCGGCTGGTCCGGCTGGCCGTCCGGCTCGGGGCCGTCGACCCGGCGCACGCCGACCACCCGCCGGAGCGGCTGCGCGCCGCGCTGCGCCGGCTGCTGACCGGCTACCCCGCGTACCGCCCCTACGTCCGGCCCGGGGAGCCGCTGCCGGCCGCCTCCGCCGCCCAGCTGGCGGCCGCGTCCGCCGCCGACGGGGAGCCGACCGACGCCACCGACCGGTTCGTCGCCGACCTCGCCGCGGGCGCGCTCGGGCGCGGCGCCGAACAGGACGAGTTCGCCGTCCGGTTCGCGCAGACCGCCGCCGCGGTCGCCGCCAAGGGCGTCGAGGACACCGCCTTCTACCGGTGGAACGCCCTGCTGAGCCTCAACGAGGTCGGCGGCGAGCCCGCCCGGCCCGGGGTCCGGCCGGAGGACTTCCACGCCTGGTGCCACTACGTCGAACGCCACTGGCCGCACACCATGACGGTGCTCTCCACCCATGACACCAAGCGCAGCGCCGACGCCCGCGCCCGCCTCGCCGTCCTGGCCGAGCAGCCCGCCGCGTGGGCCGCCGAGGCCGCCGCCTGGTCCACGGCGGCCGGGCGCGGACCGGGCTCCGGCCACGACCCGGACAGCGACTGGCTGCTCTGGCAGACCCTGGTCGCCGCCTGGCCGCTCACCCCGGAACGGCTGGTCACCGCCGTGCTCAAGGCGGCCCGCGAGGCCAAGCTCCGCACCTCCTGGACGACCCAGGACGTCCGCTTCGAACGCGGCCTCGCCGACCGCGTCCACGCCGTGTTCGGCAACCCCGGCCTGCTGCCCCGGATCGAGGGGTACGTGGCCGGGCTCGCCCCGTACGCGCGCTCCAACACGCTCTCCGCCGCCCTGCTGCACCTCACCGTGCCCGGGGTGCCGGACCTCTACCAGGGCAGCGAGGAGCCGCTGTACACCCTCGTCGACCCGGACAACCGGCGCGCCGTCGACCTCGGGGCGCTGGCCGTGCGGCTCACCGACTCGCCGACGGCCCGCGCCGGGGACCTCGCCCGGGAGAAGCTGCACCTCACCACGACCGCCCTGCACCTGCGCCGGACCCGCGTGCTGGGCGCCCACCGCCCGCTGGCCGCCACCGGACCGGCCGCCGACCACCTGCTCGCCTTCGGCCGCGGGCCGGACGTCCTCACCGCCGTCACCCGGCTGCCGTACCGGCTCGCCCGGGCGGGCGGCTGGCGCGACACCGCACTGCACCTGCCGGACGGCGGCGACTGGACCGACGAACTGACGGAGCGCCACTTCCCGTCCGGCCCGGTCGAGGTGGCCGACCTGCTGGCCGACGACCGACCGGTGGTCCTGCTGACCCGAAGGGGCACGCCATGAGGTACGAGGTCTGGGCCCCGTACGCGGCCGAGCGGGTCGAGGTGGCGGTCGACGGCGCGCACCACCCGCTGGCCCGGGACACCGTCCGCGCCGGCTGGTGGCAGGGCGAGGCACCCGCTGGGGACTACGCCTTCGTCCTGGACGGCGGCCGCCCGCTGCCCGACCCCCGCTCGCCCCGGCAGCCGCACGGCCCCGACGGCCCCAGCCGGGCCGTCGACCACGCCGCGTTCCCCTGGTCGCCCACCGGCTGGCGCGGCCGGCCGCTGCCCGGGGCCGTGCTGTACGAGCTGCACATCGGCACCTTCACCACCGCCGGCACCTTCGACGCGGCGGCCGACCGGCTCGACCACCTGGTCGAACTGGGCGTCGACTTCGTCGAGTTGATGCCGGTCTGCCCGTTCCCCGGCAAGCACGGCTGGGGCTACGACGGCGTCTCGCTCTGGGCCGTGCACGAGGCCTACGGCGGCCCGGAGGGCCTCAAGCGCTTCGTCGACGCCGCGCACCGCAAGGGCCTCGGCGTGGTCCTCGACGTGGTGCACAACCACCTCGGCCCGGCCGGCAACTACCTGCCGCTGTTCGGCCCCTACTTCACCGACCGGCACCACACCCCGTGGGGCTCGGCGGTCAACCTGGACGCGCCCGGTTCGGACGAGGTGCGCGCCTACCTGATCGGCAGCGCGCTCGCCTGGCTGCGCGACTACCGGATCGACGGCCTGCGACTGGACGCCGTGCACGCCCTGGCCGACGACCGGGCGGTCCACTTCCTGGAGGAACTCGCCACCGAAGTCGACCGGTTGGCGGTGGCGACCAACCGCCCGCTGTTCCTGGTCGCCGAGTCCGACCTCAACGACCCGCGCACCACCGCGCCCCGCGAGGCCGGCGGGCAGGGGCTCGCCGCCCAGTGGAGCGACGACTTCCACCACGCCCTGCACTGCGCCCTCACCGGCGAGTCCCAGGGCTACTACGGGGACTTCGCCGTCGCACCGCTCGCCGCCCTGGCCCGGACCCTCACCCGCGGGTTCTTCCACGACGGCACCTGGTCGTCCTTCCGCGGCCGCCACCACGGCCGGCCGTTCCCGCCCGCCCACGGCCACCGGCTGCTCGGCTACCTGCAGACCCACGACCAGGTCGGCAACCGGGCGCTGGGCGACCGGATCTCCACCAGCCTCACCCCCGGCCGGCTCGCCTGCGGAGCCGCACTGGTGCTGACCTCGCCGTTCACCCCGATGCTGTTCATGGGAGAGGAGTGGGGCGCGGCCACGCCCTGGCAGTACTTCACCGACCACACCGACCCCAACCTCGCCGAGGCCGTCCGCCGGGGCCGGCGGCGGGAGTTCACCGAGCACGGCTGGGCGGCGGACGCCGTGCCGGACCCGCAGGAGCCGGCCACCCTGCTGCGCTCGGTGCTCGACTGGACCGAACCACGGCGCGCACCGCACAGCGAACTGCTCGACTGGACGCGGCGGTTGATCCGGCTGCGCCGCGAGCACCCGGAGCTGTCCGACCCCGACCTGGCGGCCGTCCGGGTGGAGACCGACGAGGATGCCGGCTGGCTGGTGGTGCACCGGGGGCGCTACCGGGTGGCGGTCAACCTCGGTGCGGCGGCGGCCTCGGTGCCGGCGGCCGGCGAGGTGGTGGCCGCGTTCGGCGGGCACCGCGCCGCCGGGGACCGGCTGACCCTGGACCCGGACTCGGTGGCGGTCGTCCGCCGCTGAGCGGCGGCCTCCCGGCCGATCACCGGCGGTCGCCGGTCACCGGTCGCCGGTCACTGTTCGCCGGTCACCGGTCGCCGTTCACCGTCCACCGCTCACCAGAGGAAGCTGCCGATCCGCTCGCGCAGCCCGTGCGCGTCCAGGCCGTAGGCGGCCAGGTGCTCGGGGATCGAGCCGTACTGCCGGTGCTCGGCCTTCGGCACCCCGAGGGCCAGCACCCGGTGCGGCCGGTCGGCGAGCGCCTCGTGCGCCTCGTTGGCGGAGGTGCCGGCCAGGTACGGCTCGACCAGCACCACGTCCGCCCGCCCCTCGGTGGCGGCCCGCAGCGCGGCACCGTCGAACGGCCGGACGGTGGCCGCGTAGAGCACGGTGACGTCGAGGTTCTCGGTGGCGGCGAGGACGGCGTCCAGCATCGGCCCGACCGCCACCACGGCGCCCCGGGAACCCTGCCGGACGACGGTGAACCGGCCCGGCTCGACCTTCACCGCCTGCTCGTTCTGGTGGGCGGACAGCCGGACGTAGACCTTGCGGTCGCCGTCGGCCACCGCGTGCCGCAGCAGCCGCTCGGCCTCGTCGGGGTGGCCGGGCACGTGCACCGTCCAGTCGGCCAGGGTGTCCAGCAGCGCGACGTCGCCCGGCGCCATGTGGGTGCGGCCGCCGGCCGGCCAGTCGTAGGAGCCCGCCGCGCTCACCAGCACGGCACCGACGCCCTGGTGGCCGAGGTCCAGCTTGACCTGCTCGAAGGGGCGCTCGACCAGGAAGCTGGCGAAGGTGTGGGCGATCGGCCGCATCCCGGTGAACGCCAGACCGGCGGCGGCGCCGATCAGCAGCTGCTCGCGGATGCCGACGTTGATCAGCCGGTCCGGGTGCCGCTCGGCGGCCTTCTGGAAGCCCGCGGCGCTGATGTCCGCCAGGACGACGGCGAGGCGCGGGTCCTCGTCCAGCAGGCCGGAGGTGATCTCGATGAAACGGTCGCGCATGGTGTCCATGGGTGTTCGGGCCCTTTCCGGCTCAGGAGTTCTTCGGCTCGACGCGGGCCACCACGACCCGCGGCCGGTCCGGGTGCTCGGCGGTGTACGCCGCGTACAGCGCCTCGTGGTCGCGGCCGTCCACGGTCTCCGCCGACCAGCCCTCGGCGGCGAACCGCGCCGCGATACCGCCCCGCCAGCCGTGCGTGGCCGAGGAGTTGTCGATCACCAGGGCGTGCAGCCGGTCCAGCCCGTACGCCCCGGCGAAGGCCACCGCCTCGTGGTTGGAGCCCTCGTCGAACTCCGCGTCGCCGAGCAGCACCCAGACCGCCGGATCGTGCAGGCCCTGGGCCCGCAGACCCAGCGCCGTGCCGACCGCGAGCGGCAGGCCGTGCCCCAGCGAACCCGAGCTGATCTCCACCCCGGGGACCAGCAGCCGGTCCGGGTGGTGGCCGAGCGGCGAGTCGTACGCGCCGAAGCTCGGCAGCACCTCCGGGTCGAGGAATCCCTTGGCCGCCAGCACCGCGTAGTACGCCATCGGGCCGTGGCCCTTGGAGAGCAGGAAGCGGTCCCGGTCCTGGGCGTCCGCCGTCTCCGGGCCGACCCGCAGCACCCGGTCGTACAGGACCCACAGGGCGTCCAGCGTGGAGGTGGCGGCCGGGCCGTGCTTCTCGTCGCCGGTCATCAGCGCCATCAGGCCCGGCAGTTCGCCGAAACCGGGAGGGGTGGTTCGGGTGCGGTTCGTCATGCCCCCGATGCTGCAACTTGAAGCCGGGTTCAAGTCAAGCGCTACAGTGTCACCCATGATCGCCAACCGCCCCAGCCGGCACGACCTGCTCACCATCGGCCAGCTCGCCGAACGCAGCGGCCTCGCCACCTCGGCCCTGCGCTACTACGAGCGACTGGGGCTGATCCACGCCACCCGCACCACCGGCAACCAGCGCCGCTACACCCGCGGCACCCTGCGCCGGATCGCCTTCGTCCGGGCCGCCCAGCGGGTCGGACTCTCCCTGGACGAGGCCAAGGTCGCCCTCGACCGCCTCCCCGAGCACCGCGCCCCCAGCGGCACCGAGTGGGACGGCGTCGCCCAGTCCTGGCAGAGCCGGATCGACGAGCAGATCGCCGAACTGGAGCGGCTCAAGGCCAAGCTCACCGGCTGCATCGGCTGCGGCTGCCTCTCGCTCACCCGCTGCGGGCTCTACAACGCCGCCGACCGCGCGGGCGCCGCCGGCCCCGGCGCCCGCTACCTGCTCACCCGCGACCCCACCACCGGGCCCGAGCCCGCCCCGACGGACGGGCCCGACAGCGTCTGAGCCCGGCCGGGTACCGACGTTCCGACGTTCGGACGTTCGGGTGAGGCTGCGGGCCGGATGGGGGGCGATCGGTCCGGCGCGTTCTAGCGTGGGCGGGTCGACGCAGGTCACGAGGCTGGAGCCGCTGATGAACCGCCGTCCTTCCCGTCCGCGCCGGAGCGCCCGGACCGCCCTCGCCGCCACGGCGGCGGGCTGGCTGCTGATCGGAGCCGCCGGCTGCTCCAGCGACGGAGGCGGGGGCGGCGCTTCGCCCTCGGCCTCCGCATCCGCATCCGCATCCGCATCCGTGGCCACCTCGGCGGCTTCTTCGGCAGCCGCCACCTCGGCGTCCGCCTCCGCCTCCCCGTCCCCGTCCGCATCCCCGTCCGGGAGCTCCACCCCGGCGGGTGCGGTGACCGTGACGATCAAGAACTTCCAGTTCGGCCCCGCGAGCCTCACCGTGGCCCCGGGCACCACCATCACCGTGACCAACCAGGACTCCGCCGGCCACACCCTCACCGCCGTCGCGCCCGCCGCCGGGGCCTTCGACACCGGCCTGCTGGAGCAGGGCAAGTCGGCGAAGATCACCGCGCCGACCACCCCCGGCTCGTACCCGTTCCACTGCGACGTCCACCCGACGATGACCGGCACCCTCGTCGTCCAGTGACCGTTCGTGTCGGACCCACCGCCTAGCCTCGGCGTAGAGCATCGCCGCAGGAAGGGCCCACCCGTGATCGTCGAGCGCATACGCGTCCACCCCCAGCTGATCGGCACCGAGGAGCGGGAGGAGTGGCCGTGGACGGTGCCGTGCGTGGGCGCGCTGCTCGGGGCGGGGGTGGCACTGCCGGCACCGGTGACCTTCCTGGTCGGCGAGAACGGCAGCGGCAAGTCGACCCTGGTCGAGGCGGTCGCGGAGGCGTTCGGACTGGACTCGTACGGCGGGCGCGGCGGCTCCCGCTACGCCTCGCCCCGGGAGAAGAGCGCACTCGGCGAGCGGCTGCAGCTGGACTACACACCGCGCGGCCTCGCCATGGCGTCCGGCCAGCGCGCCAAGCGGCGCGGCTTCTTCCTGCGGGCGGAGACCGCGATGCGGATGATGGGCGAGAAGCAGGGCTGGCCGGGTTACTGGGAGGAGCGCACCGACCTGATGAGCCACGGCGAGGGGTTCCTCACCGTGTTCGAGTCGATGTTCCGCGAGCCCGGTCTGTACGTCCTCGACGAGCCGGAGGCGGCGCTCTCGTTCACTTCGAGCCTGCGCCTGGTCGCGCTGCTCGCCGAGCTCGCCCGCAGCGGCGCCCAGGTGGTCTGCGCGACCCACTCCCCCATCCTGGCCTCCGTGCCGGGCGCGGCGATCCTGGAGGTCGGCGAGCACGGCGTCCAGCAGACCCGGTGGAAGGACCTCGCGATCGTCGACCACTGGCGCCGCTACCTGGAGCGCCCGGAGGCGTACCTGCGGCACCTGTTGTGAACGACCGTGCCGCCGCCCCTCGTCCCGGGGCGGCGGCACGCTGTTCGTGGGATCACGGGGTGTAGCTGACCCAGCCCTGCTTCGGGGTGGTGTTCGGCGGGCAGTACACCCGGACGTTCTGGAAGGTGGTGTACGGCCCGGCGGTGCGGGTGGAGTTGTCGGTGCAGCTGATGTTCACCCACCACTTGGTGGTGCCGGTGGCCGAGCAGGAGATGTTGTAGTACCACTGGTTGCCGTCGGAGCCGAACGTTCCGGTACTGCAGTTGATGCCCAGGACGCGCGTCGTGGACTCCGTCTGCGCGACGGCGGCCGGCGCCGTGACGACCGCGGCCGCGGCGACGCCGGCCAGCAGACAGCCGGCGAGGCTGATCCTCTTGGTGGTGCTCCGCACGATGGTTCCGCCCTCGTTGTCGGTGGTGACAGGACGCCGCTGCGACCCGCGGCCGGGAGGTGCCTCGGCGAATATAGGGAGGGACCGTGAAGTTCCGCATATGACAGCGGAATTGTCGCCAGGACGCCCGCACGCTGCCGTTTGGCCCCCGCGGACTGGGACGCCCGGCGAACCCCGGGCCTGAGGGGTCATGCGGTTCGCAGAACCCGTGCACCAACCGATCCCCCAACGGCCGGAACCCACCGTTCCCCCGGAGGCCGCCCTACGGCGCGATCTCCACCCAAACGACCTTCCCCACGCCGTCCCGCGGACAGCAACCCCATCTCTGCGCAAGCAACTTCACGAGCACCAGGCCGCGCCCGGACTCGTCCTCCCCGGACGCCGCCCGGAGGACCGGCCCCCGTTCGGCACGAGCGTCGTGCACCTCGATCCGCAACCGCCGCCGATCGACGTCGAGGACGAGCTGAACCCGGCGCCCCAGCGGCGTCCCGTGCAGGACGGCGTTGGTGACGAGCTCACTGACGAGCAACTGCCCGGCATCGACGAAGCGTTCGCCTCCGGGCGTATCGGCGAGCAACTTTTCGAGGAGGCGCCGCGCCTCACCGGGCGAGCGCCGGCTGCGCGGGAGCCAGGTGGAGAGGGAGGGGGAGGGCGAGGAGTTGCAGGAGGACATGGCGGATTCACCTTCCACGTGCAGGGAGTTGGGGCATGGGAATGCCCGGCGGCCAACCGCTTGATCACTCAGACGGCCCGACTGGTCACGTCATGTAGTGTGCACTTCGCAGCTGATTGCGCGCAAGCGCATCTGATCTGCAATTGCAGCCAGTGCCATCGTGGTTGAGGCGCAAGGAGGGGTGGCAGACTATGCAAGGACCGAGAACGCCAGGGAGTGTGACGAGTGAGCAGTCCGACCGTGCTGCGGCGTAGGCTCGGCGGCGAGCTTGGCAAGTTGCGCGCCGCGCGCGACTTGAGCGCCAAGGACGTGGCCGCCGCCCTCGGCTGGTCCGCGTCGAAGCTGAGCCGTATCGAGAGTGGCCTCGTGTCACTACAAGAGCGCGATGCGGCGAAGCTGCTGGCGCACTACGGGATCAGTTCACCCGAAGAGGTGAAGCAGTTCCTCAGTCTCACCAGACAGAGCCGCCAGCAGGGTTGGTGGCACGCCTACGGCGATGCCCTTCCGGAGCGATTCCGCGCGTACGTCGGCTTCGAGGCCGATGCCACGAAGATCGCAACGTTCCAGTGCGAGCTGGTACCCGGCTTGCTCCAGACCGAGCGCTACGCACGGCACATCATGCGCTCGATGGCCCCGACCGAGTCCACCGAGGACATCGAGCTCAGGCTGGCGCTCCGCATGCAACGGCAAGCCATTCTCGACCGCCACGGTCCTCCCCAGCTTTGGGCAGTCATCGGAGAGAGCGCGATCCGGCGGCCGGTCGGCGGCGAGAGCGTCATGGCCGAACAGCTGAGACACATCGCAACCATGGCCGAGGAGCGTCCGAACATCACGGTCCAGGTACTTCCCTTCGCCGCCGGCGCGCATACCGCCATGGGTTCTTCGTTCTCGATCCTGTCCTTCAGCGACATCCCTGGCAGCATCGTCTACTCAGAGACGATCACCGCCAAGACCTATATCGAGCAGCAGTCCGAGATTTCCCGCCACGAGGATGTCTTCCACCGACTCATGGCGTCATCGACTCAGCCCGAGAAGTCAATCTTGTGGTTGAGGAAGGCCGCGGAGGAGTACAGCACATGACGCAGGACTTCCAAAGTGCTCACTGGCGAAAGAGCACGTACAGCAACGGCGATGGCGACTGCATCGAAGTCGCCATAAGTCTGGCCGACATCGTTCCCGTCCGCGACAGCAAGGACCCCCACGGGCCCACCCTCACCTTCACCGTCACCGCTTGGCGCTCCTTCATCACCGCCATCCACGCCGGCGAGCTCCCGGCCGGCAACTGACACGCGAACGCCCTCCCCGGCGATTGAGGCGCCGGGGAGGGCGTTTTCATTTCTGCACGCGGGCGAGCCTTCCGATCAGGCGGAAAGCGCCCTTCTCAGAAATCAGTTCCACTTCTGGTAGTTGCCGCCGTTGCCGCCGATGGCGTAGACGTCGCCGTTCACGTTGCTGTCCAGGTAGCGGCCGGTGGCGACGTTCCGGTAGAAGGAGCCGTTGCCGCCCCAGCTCTTGACCCACTTCTGGTAGTTGCCGCCGTTGCAGCCCAGCGTGTAGACGTTGCCGGCGCCGTTGCTGTCGAGGCAGCGGCCGGTGGCCAGGTTCTTGAAGGTGTAGGTCTCGTTGCCCTCGTCGTTGGCCCACCAGACCTGGTAGGAGCCGCCGTTGGCGCCGAGGGTGTAGACGTTGCCGTTGCCGTTGCTGTCCAGGACGCGACTGGTGGCGAGGTTGGTCAGCGTGACGTAGCCGGAGGCCGCACTGGCCGATCCGGAGGCCAGGAACGTCAGGCCGCCGGCCAGGACGGCCGTGGAGGCAACAAGGGCAGCGGTGCGCTTGACGAGCTTCATCGCATTTCCTTCCGGTCTCGACCGGCCCTTTGACCGGTCGACACCGAACTTATCCAAGGAACCCCTCACGGCGGATTTCCGGTTCTCCGGACATACCCGGGTCCGGCCACCCGGAATTGGACCATCCGGACTCCCTCCGCATGAATGGAACAATGCCCGCCGGTACATCGGACCGTTCGGCCCGAGATTTTCCGGATGCGCACTGGACAGCGAGCATCGGACTCAGATGTCATGGCAATGCCAGAACAATCGGCCGAAAGATCTGCATATCGGACATCACCTCAACCCGATCGAACCGCCCACGAACTTGGCCGGATCCGGGCGAACCGTCAGTCGGCGAGCGCCCTCAGGACGGCGTCCCCACGCCACCGACCTGCGCACCGGCCCGCGCACCGGAGGTCGGCCCCGCCGACTTCCCGCGCGCCCGCAGGGCCGGCGCCCCGGCGGCGAGCACGGCCACGGCGATCATCGCGACGCCCACGCCGGTCAGCACGGCGCGGGGGCCGAGAACGGTCGTCAGCGGACCTCCCAGCGCCGCGCCCGCCGGGGCCGCCGTCATCAGCACCGACGTTCGGAGGGCCAGCACCGAGGTGAGGGCGTGCGGCGGGGTGAGCTCCTGGAACAGACCGAGCGACAGCGCGCTGTACGGGCCGTACACGACGCCGACGACGGCGAACGCGGCGATCGAGATCGCGGCCGGGCCGGGCAGCGCGAACGGCAGCATGGCGAGGCCGTGCCCGGCGACGATCCCCAGCAGCACCCGCCGCACCGCCGGGCCGCGCAGGAACCCGACGGCCAGCGCGCCCAGCACCGCCCCGGCCCCGAACGCCGCCCAGTACACGCCCAGCAGCCCCGGACCGGCCGCCAGTTCCTGCCCGACGAAGAGCGGCAGCGCGACCTCGACGGGGCCGTACGCCAGGTTGAACAGCCAGGTCAGCACGAGCAGACCGAGCAGCTCCGGACGGGTCCGCAGCACCCGCAGGCCCTCCCCGCGCCGGACGGCGTCCTGCGGCCGGTCCCGACCGGACTCGACCTGCGCGCGGGGGCCGGAGACCGCCGAAAGCCGCCCGGCGCCGACGGCCAGCACCGCGAACGACAGCGCGTCCAGCCCGATCACCCACGCCGGGGCGAAGGCCGCCGCCAGCACCCCGGCCAGCACCGGTCCGGCGATCATCGAGACCCAGCCGCTGGTGCTGAGCAGCGCGTTGGCCGCCAGCCGGTGCTCCGCCGGAAGCACCTCGGCCACCAGTGCGTACTTGGCGCTCCCGCCCCAGGCGTGCAGCAGCGAGGACCCGGCGAGCAGCGCCAGCAGCAGCCCCGGCCCGAGGACGCCGAGCGCCCACCCGACGGGGATCCCGCCGAGGAAGAGCGCGCGGGTCCAGGCGTCCGCCCGGATCAGCCGCCGCGCGGGCAGGCCGCGCAGCCGACGGCCGAGCAGCAGCGCACCGAGCGCGCCCGGCAGCACGTACGCGGCGACGGCGGCGCCCACGAACAGGCCGGACCGCCCGGGCGGAGCCACCTGCAGCGCCAGCCAGGCCACCGCGACGGCACTCATGCCGTCGCCGAGGTCGGACACCGCGAGGGCGGGGAGCAGCCGGCGGAACGGGCCGCGGACGAACAGCGGGCGGTAGCCCGGAGGGAGCCGCCGGAGCAGCCGTGCGGATGAGATCATGCAGGCCAGGCAAGCGGTTCACGCGCACTTGAAGTCAAGCGCGACCGGCGAAGGGGGTGGGGGACGGTGCAGGACCTCGGTATCGGCGAGCTGGCCCGGCAGACCGGGCTGCGGCCCTCCGCGCTCCGCTACTACGAGAGCCTCGGCCTGCTCCCCGCCGCCCGCCGCGAGGGCGGTCGCCGGGTCTGGCCCGCCACCGCGCTGCGCCGGGTGGCGCTGATCCGGATGTCCCGGCGCGCGGGCTTCACCCTCGCCGAGATCCGTGGACTGCTCGACGCCTCCACCGCCCGGGGCGCCACCCAGCAGTGGCGGGCGCTGGCCGAGCGCAAGCTCCCCGACCTCGACCGCGTCGTCCGGGAGACCCAGCACCTGCGGGACGCCGTCGCCGCCTGCCTCGCCTGCGGCTGCATGAACTTCGCCGACTGCGAACTCCTCGCGTCCGACCCGGCGGACGCCCCGGACGACGGCTCGACGACCGCCCCGGAAAGCACTCCGGAACCGTGATCGAACCTTGATCACGCGGCCTGTTCGACGGGCCTGCGGCGGGCCGCCAGGTGGCCCCTTCCCGGGCCTGGGCGAGGGCGCGGCCGACCGGTCGCCCCCGGCCGTGAGGGGCGGATCCCGGCAGCTCGGAGCGGGCCCGCAGGCACCCTCAACACCCCTCCCGGCCAGCGGAATCGGGGGTGCTCGCGAGCCTGCGGACTCCTAGGATCGGACGTACCGAATCCCCGCCGGAAGGGCTGCCCTTGAACCGCACCATGCGCTCGATCGACGACGTCCTCGACCTGCTCGACGGGCTCTTCCGCCCCGAGGCGGACCGCTGGACCGACCACGCCGCCGACTGGTGGGACGGCTTCTACGCCGACCGCTCCTCCGGGCGGCCGTTCTTCGTCGACAAGCCGGACGAGAACCTCGTCGCCCGACTCGACGACGGCCTGCTCGCCCCGGGCGCACGGGTGCTGGACCTCGGCTGCGGCGCCGGGCGCAACGCCGTGCACCTCGCCTCGCGCGGCTTCGAGGCGGACGGGGTCGACCTCTCCTCGACCGCCCTCGCCTGGGCCCGGGAGCGCGCGGAGGCCGCCGGGGCCGCCCCGCGGTTCCACCACGGCAACATCTTCACCACCGAACTCCCCCTCCCCCAGTACGACCTGGTGTACGACTCGGGCTGTCTGCACCACCTGCCGCCGCACCGCCGGGTCAGCTACCGCGCGCTGCTGGAGCGCGTCCTCGCGCCCGGCGGGTACTTCGGGCTGACCTGCTTCGCGGCCGGCGCGATGGGCTCGGAGGCGCCGGACGCCGAGCTGTACCGCAACGGCCGGCTGGACGGCGGGCTGGCCTTCACCTCGGACGAACTCCGCTGGATCTTCGACGGGTTCACCGAGGTGGAGATCCGCCCGATGGTCCCGCAGGGCCCCGAGTCACCGCTCTTCGGCCTGCCCGTGCTGCTCACCGCCCTGTTCCGCAGGCCGCTCGCCGACCCGCTCGACGTCTGAGGCATGCCCGGGCCCGGGCCGGGGGTAGAAGGAGGGAGGACAGGGGCCCGGCCGCACCGTCCCGGCCCGGCCGGCCCGCAGACAGGACCGAGAGGGGACGGGCTGTGATGTCCGCCGACGAAACGCCGTGGGACGACGCCGTCGGGCGCGGACTGGGCTTCCTCCACCGGGCGTTGGGGCCCGACGGGCTGCCGTCCGCCCGGCCCGGTGCCGACCCGGAGCTGCGCAGGCCGCTCACCGGTGCCGACGCGCGCCACCACCTGCTCGCCACGCACGGGGAGGACATCGGCTTCGACCCCGACGACGAGGGCTTCTCCGCGATGTGGGGCCTCGCCCTGCTGCGGCCGGACGGCCGGCGGACGGAGGAGCGCGAGCTGATCGCCGCCCTGGCGCGGCAGGTGGAGCGTTACCGCGAGCCGGAGTTGGCCCGGTACCGCTTCTTCCCGCCCGGCCGGCCGCTCCCCGCCGACACCGACAGCACCGCCGTCGTGCTGTCCGGGCTCGCCCGACAGGGGCTGGCCCCGCCGGAGCTGGTGAACGAGGTGGCACGGGAGTTGCTCGACACCCAGATCGGTCCGGACGACGGCCCGATACCGGCCTACTGGGAGGACAGCGACGGGACGCCGGCGCACGGGCGCCGCTACGACGCCGTCTCCGCCGCCAATGTGCTGTTCGCCCTCCATCTGCCCGGCGCGGCACACCGGTTGCCGCACCCGGCCGCCGAGGCGACGCTCCGCTACGTCGTCGAGCACCTGAAGGGGCCCCGCACCGGCACCCGTTACTACGTCGCCCCGGAGGCGTTCCTGCACGCCGCCGCCCGGGCGGCCACCGTGGTGCCCGGGCTCGCCGAGCCGGTGCGCCGGGCGGTCGGGCACGTCACCACCCGGACCGCCGACACACCGCTCGCCCTGGCGCTGCTCGTCCTGGCCGGCGAGCACGCGGGCGACACCGAGGAACTGCCGGAGCTGCGGCGGCGGTTGGCCGACACCCAGCGCGCCGACGGGTCCTGGCCGGCCGGCGGCTACTTCCGCACCGCGCGCCTGCCGCTGTACTTCGGCTCGCCGCACCTCACCACGCTGTTCGCGGTCCGCGCGCTGCGGCCCGAGACCCCGCCGCACCCACAGCCGTGACCGGGTCCGCCGCCGCCCTGCTCGCGCGCTACCGGGAGGCCCTGACGGACCCGGGGGCCGCGACGCCGGCGGCGGCGCTGCTCGACGAGGCGCTCGCCCGCTGCGGGTGCGGGCGCGGGGCCGACCGGCACGCCCGGCGGTCGGTCACCACCGCCGTCTTCGACGTGCACGCCTCCCCCGCCGACGCCGACTGCGCCGAACACCTGACGGTCGCCCGGTACATCACGCTGTTCTTCCCGGTGGAGGACGGTCCGCCGGAGGAGGCCCAAGCCCTCGCCGACCGGATCCGGGTCGCCGGCTCCGGCTCCGACACCGTCGACGGCACCGGGTACGGCGGGAGCGAACCGACCCGGCAGTGAGCGTGCTGCTGGACGACTACCGGGGCCGCGCCCTGCCGACCGACCGACCGGCTGACGGCGCCGGTCGCCGAGTTCTGCGCGGCCACCGCCGAGGAGGGCGCCGACCCGGCCCCGCCCGGGCCGCCCCCGCCCGGACAACCGCCCGTCCCGCGCGCGGAGACCGTCGGCGCCCGGCCGCCCATCGAGTGCTGGCGGCTGCTGCGCGGTCTGCCGCTGCCGGCGCCCGGATCGCCCGACCGTCCGTTCCCGGAGGCGACCGTGGAGGCGGTGTACCTGGCCGACGACCTCTTCTCGGCGGCTGTCGAGGAGCGCGCCGGGGGGAGCTTCGCGGCCGGGAACACCGTGCTCGCCCGGGCCCGCGCGACCGGCGACCGCGCGGGCGCCGTCGAGGCCGCCGTCACCCGCTACAACGCGCTGGTGGCGGCGCGCACCGCCGGACGGCACCGGCCGCTGCCCGCGCTGCTGGGCGACCTGGTCGACGGCAGCCGCACCGGGCACCTCGCCCTCGCCGGCCTGCCCTACCCGGGCCCGCACGTCGTCGGACCGGCCGGGGCGGCAGCGGCAGCGGCAGCGGCACAGCCCACCGGGGACCTGAGGGCGGGTCACGCCCCCGGTGAGGCGGCTCCGCCGTCGCACAGCCGCCGCAGCAGGCCGTCCAGGTCGAGGTGGCCGCGTTCCAGGCCGATCGGGACGAGGCTCTCGGTGCTCCGCAGGAAGGCCCGGACCCGGTCGGCCGGGGCCCGCAGGACGACGCTGCTGCCCTCACCGGTGAGGGTGATGAAGACGGAGTCGAGGCGGTCGTCCACACCGGGGCGGACCGAGACGCTGCCGATGCCGGACCAGCCGTGCAGTCCGGTGGCGAGCAGGTCCCGGGCGAACACCCAGGTGATGGGCGTGGCGAGGTCGGTGTGGTTGTCGAGGAAGACGGCGTACGGGTCGGCCGTACGGTAGCGCAGCCGGGCGGGGACGGAGACGGTCAGGCCGGGGCAGACGGCGACCCGGAGGTCGAGCGCGACCGCGCAGCCGTCACCGGGGGCACGCTGTGCGGGAACGCGCGAGCTGTCGTACGTCATGACCGCCTCCGGGTGGGGCGTACCGCCGGGACGGCGACACGGGCAGGCAGAATCGTTTCTTCACAACCGCCACAGGCGGCAGAGTCAGGGCTCACGGCAGGAACAACGAGCCACCCCGGCTTCGGCAACCCGCGCCGGAAGTCGATCGCACGAACGACTTTCGGCGACAGCCCCGCACCGGGCCCGCTCGCCACAGTGGGGCCATGCACGAGACGAAGAACCGGCGACGCAGCGGCTGCCTGATCGGCTGCGGGGTGATCGGGGCGGCCCTGCTCGCCCTGGGCGGCCTCGGCGGCTGGCTGCTCTGGAGCAGCTACCAGGACGGCTTCATCGACCGGGAGGACTACGACGCCGTCGCGGTCGGCACCGCCGAGGCGGAGGTCCGCCGCGCCCTGCCCGACGGCGACAGCTTCCTGGTCGAGGGCCTGGGCCGTGGCGGACCGGCGGTCCCCGCGCAGTCGAGCTGCCTCCGGCTGCTGTCGACCGACAGCCTCGACGGAACGGACGACGTGATCGTCTTCCGGTTCTGCTTCCGGGACGGCGCCCTGGTGGAGAAGACCAGCTACCCCTCCACCGACTGACGCCGGGACGGACCAGTCCGACGCGCGCGGCGCCCGCGCCGTACCTAGGCTGACGCCGCAGAAGCCCCCGGCGCCCGCCGCCACGGCCCCAGGAACGGACCCCATGCACCATCCTCTCGTACGCGGCGCCGGCGCCCTCGGCCTCGCCGTGGTCCTGGCCACCTCGACGGCCGCCTGCGAGAGCGGCTCCGGCACGAACACCACGAAGGCCGAACCGTCCACCGCCTCGGCCTCACCCAGCGCGTCGGCCACCTCCGCCTCCGCCTCCGCCTCCGCCTCCGCCTCCGCGACCGTCCCGCCGCTGCCGGCCTCGCTCACCGGCCAGCAGCTCACCTGGCGGGCCTGCCCGGCACCCTCGGTCGCCCAGGGAGGGGGCGGCGAGGCGCCGGGCGCGCCCTGGGAGTGCGCCACCCTCAAGGCCCCGCTCGACCACACCCACCCGGACGGGCGGACCATCGACCTCGCCCTGATCCGGGCCCGGGCCACCGGCGCCGGCGGGCAGTCCCGGATCGGCTCGCTGATCTACAACTTCGGCGGCCCCGGCGCCTCCGGCGTCGCCACCCTGCCCGGTCTCGCCAAGGACTACGCCGACCTCAACGCCCGCTACGACCTGGTGAGCTTCGACCCGCGCGGGGTCGGCGACAGCGCGGGGGTGCACTGCCTGGACGACGCCGCCACGGACGCCTCCGCCGCCGTCGACGGCTCGCCCGACGACGCGGCCGAGGTCACCGCGCTCGACACCGCCAACGCCGACTACACCGCCGCCTGCGAGCAGCACTCCGGCACCGTCCTGCCGTACGTCGACACCGTCTCGGCCGCCCGGGACCTCGACCTGATGCGCCAGGTCCTCGGCGACGCGAAGCTGCACTACTTCGGCATCTCCTACGGCACCGAGCTCGGCGGCGTCTACGCCCACCAGTACCCGGGCAACGTCGGCCACCTGGTGATGGACGCCGTCGTCGACCCGACCAAGGACCCGCTGCAAGGCGCCCTCGGCCAGGCCCAGGGCTTCCAACGGGCCCTGGAGAACTTCATGAAGGCGTGCGCCGAGCAGGCCGGCGCCTCCTGCCCGACCGGCCCGGGCGGCGCCGAGGGCACCCGGCGGATCACCGACCTGCTGACGGCGCTCGACGCCCGGCCGCTGCCCGCCGACGGCTCCCGCACCCTGACCCAGGACCTCGCCGTCACCGGCATCGCCGCCGCGCTCTACAACCGGAACACCTGGAACGCCCTCGCCGTCGGTCTCCAGGAGGCGATGAGCGGCGGCACCGGCAGCACCCTCCTCGCACTCGCCGACAGCTACACCGGCCGCGACCAGCAGGGCCACTACAGCAACCTCTCCGCCGCCAACCGGGCCATCAGCTGCGCCGACGACCGGCAGCGCTACACCTCCACCGACATCCAGGAGCAGCTCCCGGCGTTCCGTCAGGCCTCGCCGGTGTTCGGCGACTTCACCGCCTGGGGCCTGACCGGGTGCACCGGCTGGCCGGTCTCCGGGCACGCCGACCACCCGGAGGTGTCCGCCCCCGGCGCGGCGCCGATCGTCGTGATCGGCAACACCGGCGACCCGGCCACCCCGTTCGAGGGCGCCCAGGCGATGGCGCGGCAACTCGGCGCGGGCGTCGGTGTCGACGTCACGCTCCAGGGCCAGGGCCACGGCGGCTACGACAGCGGCAACGCCTGCCTCAAGCAGGCAGTCGACCAGTACCTGCTGGCCGACCGGGTGCCGGCCGAGGGCACCACCTGCACATAACAAGCTGCCATCAACATCCCGCCCCGGGCGGGGACTTCACCGCGCAACGCCCTACCGTGGGCCCCGGAAAGGGGACCACATGACCGCCAAGCCGCCCACGCTGCAGGGAAACCGCCGCCTCCTCGACCCCGCGCGACCGTTCCCCGAACGGGTCGTCCGGCTGGTCCGGGACTGGGAGGACGACGGCCGGGCCGACTACCGCCTGGTCGACGGGAGAGCGCTGCTCGCCCTGTACTGCTGGCACCTGGACGGCGCCCGGCGCGGCACCACCGACGACGACCCGGCCACCGTGGCGTACGTCGCCGCGGCCTTCGGCGCCAACGGCGGCGCGGACGGGTGGGACGCGCTGCTCCGCGAACGGGCCGACTGCGCCTGCCACGGCCAGAGTTGGCGGCTGGAGAACATCTCGGTCTGTCTCGGCTGTCTGCGCTACGTGTGCTACCGCGTCGAGGGCCCCTGCTGTCCCGGTGCCCGCATCGTCGGCTGAGCCGTCCCGCCCCCGGGGGATCTCCGAACGGGTTCGGGGTCAGCCGCGGCCGGCACCGTCCTCGGTCAGCAACCGGGCCAGCAGCGCCGCCGGTCCCTCCGGCAGCGCGCCGTGCACGAGTTCCGTCCGGTGCACCAGCCGGGGCGCGCCGACCGGCACCGCCGCCACCCCCGGCGCCCCGGTCAGCGCGGCGGCGGGCAGCAGCGCCAGCCCGTGCCCCGCCGCGACCAGCGCGAGCAGCCCGCGGACGTCGGTGCCCAGGTAGCGGGCGGCGGGCCGGAAGCCGTCGACGGCGGTGGCGGCGCGCAGCCGGGCAGCGGTCGGGGCGAGCGCCGGGGCGTCCAGCCAGTGGGCGGCGGACAGGTCGGCGAGCGCCAGGCCGGAGCGGCCGGCGAGCGGGTGACCGGTCGGCAGCGCGACGGCGAGCGGCTGTTCGGCGACGGCGACGGTGGCGAGCGGGCCGACGTCGGGGAGCGGCAGCGGGTCACTGGGCGCGGCCGGGCCGTCCACGAGCGCGAGGTCGACCGCGCCGGTGGCGACCTCGGCGGGCAGGGCGTCCTGGGCGACCACCCGCACCGTCAGATCGACCGCCGGGTACGCCCGGCGCACCTCGGCGAGCACGCGCCCCAGTTCCGCCCCGACCGCCAGCGGGGTGGTGCCGACGGTGAGACGGGCGCTCGCGGCACCGGCCAGGCGCGCGATGTCGGCGCGCGCCGCGTCGATCCTCAGGAGCAGCGCGGCGGCGTGCTCCAACAGCCGCTCACCGGCTCCGGTCGGTCCGACCGGGCGGCGGTGCAGCACGGCCGTACCGAGGTCCGCCTCCAGCGCCGCGATCTGCTGGGAGACCGCCGACTGGGTGTAGCCGAGTTCGCGGGCCGCCTCGGAGAACGAACCCAGCCGGGCCACGGTGACGAAGGTGCGCAACTGCTGCGGCTCCACGGCCATCACGTCCACTGATCGATGGGTAAGGAATCATCGTTGGCGCTGATGCCGCGCCGGCGGTCAGGATAGCCGCATGACGCATCCCACCTCCCGCCTGGCCCTGGTCGGCGACCGCTCCGCCGCCGTCCGCTCGCACGCCCGCATCCCGGGGCTGCTCGACTCCCTCGCCGGCCACGAACAGCTCGTCCTGGACGCCTACTGGATCCCCACCGAGGACGCCGCGGCGCCCGGCGCCCTCGACGGCTTCGACGCGATCTGGCTGCTGCCCGGCAGCCCCTACCGCAGCGAGGACGGCGCGGTGGCCGCCGTCCGCACCGCCCGCGAACGGCGCATCCCCTTCCTCGGCACCTGCGCCGGCTTCCAGCACGCGGTGCTGGAGTACGCGCGGCACGTCTGCGGCATCGACGGCGCCGCGCACGGCGAGAGCCACCCCGGCGAGCCGGACCGGGTGATCGTGCCGCTCAGCTGCTCCCTGGTGGGGCACGAGGGAGCCGTGCGGCTGACGCCCGGTTCGCTGGCCGAGCGGGTGCTCGGCGCACCGCGCACCGTGGAGCGCTACCACTGCGCGTACGGGCTGAACGACGGCTACCTGGAGCGGCTGCGCGCGGGCGGGCTGCGGTTCACCGGGGCGGACGACTCCGGCGAGCTGAGGATCCTGGAGCTGCCGGCGCAGACGCACCCGTTCTTCCTGGCCTCGCTGTTCCAGCCGGAGCTGGCCGGCGACGGCACCCGGGCGCACCCGATGATCCGGGCCTTCGCCGCCGCGGCGGTCGCCCACGCCGCCGCGACGGTCTGAGCCCCGGGGCCGACGGGCGGTCAGCGACGGGCGGTCAGCTGCTCCCACACCTCGGCGACCCGGGGTGCCAGGCCCTCCAGCGGGCCACTGTTGTCGATCACCAGATCGGCGATCGCCAGCCGGTCCGTGCGGTTCGCCTGGGCGGCCATCCGGGCCCGGGCCTCCTCCTCGGTCATGCCGCGCAGCCGGACCAGCCGGTCGATCCGCACCTCGTCCGTCGCGTCGACCACGACCACCAGGTCGTACAGCGGGCCGAGGCCGTTCTCGGCGAGCAGCGGGACGTCGTGCACCACCACCGCGTCCGGCGCGGCCGCCGACTCCAGCTCGGCGGACCGCGCCCGGACCAGCGGGTGGACGATCGCGTTCAGCGCCTTCAGCCGGGCCGGGTCGGCGAAGACGACCGCGCCGAGCGCCGGGCGGTCCAGCGAGCCGTCCGCCGCGAGCACGTCCGGGCCGAACTCGGCGGCCACGGCCGCGAGGCCCGGCGTCCCGGGGGCGACCACCTCACGGGCGATCACGTCGGAGTCCACGATCACCGCGCCGTGGGCGGCGAGCAGCCGCGACACCTCGCTCTTGCCCGCGCCGATGCCGCCCGTCAGTCCGATCTTCAGCATGGCGCCAGGCTACCGGCGCGCACCGCCCTCGCGTCACCCCGGACCACTCCGCCACCCGCTCACCTGCTCACCCGATCACCTGCTCATCTGCTCACCTGCTCACCCCAGGTCGAGGCTCTCGCCCTCGCCCAGGGTGCGCAGCTCCGCGCCACCCGGACCGCCCGGGCCGACCAGCCGGGTGTGCACGGCGAGTCCGGCCGGGCTGAGCACCGCGTCGTGCACCGGCACGGCCTGCCGCGCCCCGGCCTCGCGGACGTAGTCGACCAGCTCGCCGACCTTGGTCCAGGGCGCGGCGATCGGCAGTAGCAGGGTGTCCACCGGGTGCGGCGGAACGAACAGCGCGTCACCGGGGTGGAAGAGCCGACCGTCGAAGAGGAATCCGATGTTCCGCACCAGCGGGATGTCCGGGTGGATCACCGCGTGCCACTCGCCGTGCACCGAGACCGGGATCCCGCCGAGGTCGAAGGCGTCGCCCTCGCCGACCGCGGTCACCCGCCGGGCGACCCCGTCCAGCTTCCGGGCCACGTCCGGGTTGGTCCACACCCGCAGCTCCGGATCCGCCTCCAGGGCGGCCCGCAGCCGGCTCTCCTCGAAGTGGTCGATGTGCTCGTGGGTGATCAGGACGGCGTCCGCGCCGGCCAGCGCGGCGGGGTCGGTGAACGATCCCGGGTCGACGACCACGGTCGTCCCCCCGTGTTCGAGGCGTACACAGGCATGTCCGAACTTGGTGATCCGCATGGGAGGAACATACAGCAAAGCTGCACAGCTTTGCTGTAGATATTCCAGGTAGGCTTCTCCTGTGAACAGCCCGCACCCCGAGACCCTCGAACTCGCCGCCGACCTGCGCGGCGCCATCGGCGAACTGGTCCGCGCCCTGCGCCCCGACGACACGCTCCCGCAGAACCAGGCCGGCGTACTCGGTCTGCTGGTCCGCGACGACCGCGCCTGCACCGTCGCCGATCTGGCCGCCCTGCAGCGCGTCCGGCACCAGTCGATGGCCCGCACGGTCGCGCTGCTCACCGAGGCCGGCCTGGTCACCCAGCAGCCGCACACCACCGACCGCCGCAAGCTGCTGGTCACCGCCACCGAGGCCGGCCGCGCCGCACTGTACGAGCAGCGCGCCCGCCGCGAGGCACGGATCGCCTCGGCGATCGAGACCCGCCTCACCCCCGAGGAGCGCGGGACCCTGCGCAGCGCCGTCGCCCTGCTCCGCCGCCTGCCCTGACCGCGACCGGGCCCGAACCTCACCCCGGCTCCGGCGCCCGCCCCGCGCGACCGGATCCGGAGGAGAGGACCTAGGAGGCCGTGCCGACCAGGTCCTCCGCCGGGCGCTGGGCCGGCAGCACGGCCGGGGCGAGGTCCGGCAGGTCGACGTGCTCGCTCAGTCCGAACCGCTCGTGCAGCCGCCGCAGCGGGCGCGGCGCCCACCAGTTGAACTCGCCGAAGAAGCTCATCGCCGCCGGCACCAGCAGGCAGCGGACCAGGGTCGCGTCGACCGCCACGGCGACGGCCAGCGCGATGCCCATCTGCTTGACCATCAGCATGTCGCCGAGGGCGAAGCCGGCGAAGACGATCACCATCAGCAGCGCTGCCGAGGTGATGATCCGACCGCTGCGCTGCACTCCCAGCTCCACCGCCCGGGTGCAGCTGTGGCCCTTGTCCCGCAGCTCCTTGATCCGGGCGAGCAGGAAGACCTCGTAGTCCATCGACAGGCCGAAGGCGAAGGCGAACACCAGGACCGGGATGAAGGTCTCCAGCCCGCCGGTCGGACTGAAGCCGAGCAGACCGCTGAACCAGCCGTCCTGGAAGACCAGGGTGAGCGCGCCGAGCGAGGCGCCCAGCGAGAGCAGGTTCATCAGCAGGGCCTTGACCGGCATCACCACCGAGCCGGTCATCAGGAAGAGCAGGATCAGCGTGCCGAGGGCCACCAGGCCCAGGGCGATCGGCCCCCGGGTGAGCAGTTCGTCCTGGAAGTCGACCACCGAGGCCGCCCCGCCGGTCACCTGGGTGGTGAGCCCGCCGCGGTCCGCGCGCAGCTCCTCGACCACCTTCTTCGCCTCCCCGCCCTGCGGATCGCCGTGCACCAGGACGTCGATGGTGGAGACGGTGTCGCTCACCGGGGTGACGGCCCGCACTCCGCTGACGCCGGGCAGCTTGGCCACCACGTCGTCCGCGTAGGCCTGGGCGACCGCCGTGCCGCTCTCCACGACCACCGTGATCGGGGCGGCGGAGGCCTGCGGGAACCGCTGGTCGACGGTCTCGGCGACCTGCCGGCCGGCCGAGGAGGCGGGCAGGACGGCGGCCCCGGAGTTGCGCATGTCGGCGTGCAGGAACGGCGCGCCGGCGGCCATCAGCACCCCGGTGCAGACCAGGGCCACGAGCACCGCCCGCTTGCGGACCCGGCGCACGGTCCGGCTGAAGAAGCCCTCGTCGGGGACGGGCGCGGAGGGCGTCCTGATCCGGCGCCCGGCGAAGCCGAGCAGCGCGGGGACGAGGGTCAGCGCGGCGGCCACCGCGATCACCACGACGCTCACCCCGGCCGCGGCGACGGCCCCGAGCACCGGGCTGGTGAAGACGAAGAGTCCGGAGAGCGCGACGGCGACGGTCAGACCGGAGAAGGCGACGGTGCGTCCGGCGGTGGCGGCGGTCCGTTCCACGGCGGCGGAGATCGACGCGCCGTGGCCGCGTTCCTCGCGGAAACGATTCACCATGAGTAGCGCGTAGTCGATCGACAGGCCGAGCCCCAGCACGGTGGCGATCGGCAGCACGCTGGTGTCGATGTCCATGATCTTGCTGAAGCCGAACATGGCCAGAAGTGCGCCGCCCACCGAGGCGACGGCACCGATCACCGGCAGGCTCGCGGCGGCCAGACCGCCGAACACCAGGACCATGACGATCAGGGTGAGCGGCAGGGTCACGATCTCGCCGAAGCGGGTGTCCTTCTCGGTCTGCTTCTTGACCTCGTCCTGGAGCACGAGGTCCCCGCCGACGGTCACCCCCGCGCCGTCGGCCTTGATCGCGGCCAGTCGCTGGGTGACGGCGGTGGTCTGCGCCTCGGTGCTGCTGTCGGCCATCCGCACCGAGACGATGCTCGCCCGGCCGTCGGCCGAACGGAGCGCGGCGGCGTCCGGGCCGGGACCGTAGGCGTCGACGGCCGAGGAGACCCCGGGCAGGGCGGCGATCTCGGCGGTGGCCCGGGTGACGGCGTCCCGGACGGCGGCGTCGTCGACGGGTCTGCCGTCCACCACGGCGGTCACGGTGCCCCGGGCCGGGTCGGCGGCGGCGACCACGGCGCTGCCGCGGTCCGCCTCGGAGGAGGCGGACGAGGCGCCGGCCACCGTGCCCTCGAAGACCCGCCCGCCGATCAGCACGCCTATGACCAGGACGACCGCCCAGAAGCCGAGCACCCAGCGCCGCTGCCGGTAGCAGAACCGGCCGAGAGCAGCGAGGCGTCCGGCGACCCGGGGGTCGGCGGACGTGCGGGGGGAGGCGGGGGTCACGGCGGAGCGACGGCGCATGTGCGGGGGGTGCCTAGCGTGTGGGGCCGGGTGAGCGACCCATCGGGCAACTCCCCCCAAGGTAGGCCCTAGGTCCTGAATCACCCATAGGCATCCGATGAGCCCCTAATCACAAAAATCCCACCCATAAGGAATGAATAATGAAAGCCGAAAAACAATGAACCCCGCTCGGAAACCGAGCGGGGTTCATCGGTGACGCTAGGCGCTAGTCAGCACCGGCGGCAGGGGCAGAGCTTCAGCTCTGGCCGCCCGCCAGCTTCTCGCGCAGGGCAGCCAGGGCCTCGTCCGAAGCGAGAGCGCCGGAGCCCTCGTCGCTGCTGGACGAGTAGGAGCCACCGGCGGCGGCGGCGACGGCGTCGCCACCCTCGGCAGCGGCCTCGGCGTCGGCCTCACGGCTCTTGATGACCTGGGCCTGGTGCTGCTCGAAGCGGGTCTGGGCCTCGGCGTACTGCCGCTCCCACTCCTCGCGCTGCTTCTCGAAGCCGGGCAGCCAGTCGTTCGCCTCGGGGTCGAAGCCCTCCGGGTAGATGTAGTTGCCCTGGTCGTCGTAGGACGCGGCCATGCCGTACAGGGTCGGGTCGAACTCGACCTCGGCCGGGTTGGCACCCAGCGCCTCGTTGGCCTGCTTCAGCGAGAGGCTGATGCGACGACGCTCGAGGTCGATGTCGATGACCTTGACGAAGATCTCGTCGCCGACCTGGACGACCTGCTCCGGGATCTCGACGTGGCGCTCGGCCAGCTCGGAGATGTGGACCAGACCCTCGATGCCCTCGTCCACGCGGACGAACGCACCGAACGGAACCAGCTTGGTGACCTTACCCGGAACGACCTGGCCGATCTGGTGGGTACGGGCGAACTGCTGCCACGGGTCCTCCTGGGTCGCCTTCAGCGACAGGGAGACGCGCTCGCGGTCCATGTCAACGTCGAGAACCTCGACGGTGACCTCCTGGCCGACCTCGACGACCTCGGACGGGTGGTCGATGTGCTTCCAGGACAGCTCGGAGACGTGCACCAGGCCGTCGACGCCACCCAGGTCCACGAAGGCACCGAAGTTGACGATCGAGGAGACGACGCCGGAGCGCACCTGACCCTTCTGCAGGGTGGTGAGGAAGGTCTGGCGGACCTCGCTCTGGGTCTGCTCCAGCCAGGCACGGCGGGACAGGACCACGTTGTTGCGGTTCTTGTCCAGCTCGATGATCTTGGCCTCGAGCTCCTTGCCCACGTAGGGCTGGAGGTCGCGGACGCGACGCATCTCGACGAGCGAGGCCGGGAGGAAGCCACGGAGGCCGATGTCGAGGATGAGACCACCCTTGACGACCTCGATGACGGTACCGGTGACGATGCCGTCCTCTTCCTTGATCTTCTCGATCGTGCCCCAGGCACGCTCGTACTGAGCGCGCTTCTTGGACAGGATGAGACGACCCTCCTTGTCCTCCTTCTGGAGAACCAGGGCCTCGATGTTGTCGCCGACGGCGACGACCTCGTGCGGGTCGACGTCGTGCTTGATCGACAGCTCGCGGGACGGGATGACGCCCTCGGTCTTGTAACCGATGTCGAGGAGGACCTCGTCACGGTCGACCTTCACGATGACGCCCTCGACGATGTCGCCATCGTTGAAGTACTTGATGGTCTCGTCGATCGCGGCCAGGAACGCCTCGGCGTCGCCGATGTCGTTCAGCGCGACCTGCGGGGTGGTGCTGAGGGAGGAGTCGGTGGGGCTCGTCATTAGGAAAAGGGCTCCGGTACGGACATGAAAGTCGTAGGTAATGCCACGCGGAGGGCCCGTATCGCTCCCACCGAAAGCCGGACAGCCAAGAACACGGAGCACCGGGAATCCCGCAGTAACGGGAGGAATCGGCGTCCGTCTTGCGACCGTGGGGTCTTCGACAGATGCGAGCGCGACCTGCTCCGTCCGAGGCGCGCAGGCCCGCAGCGCAACTTGTAGCATACGGGGACGGCCAGGCACGGTCAACGCCAACAACGGCAAGACGGTGGAGCCCGGCACGGATCAGGCCATATCCTCCGATTGCGCACCTCATGGGTGGCGGCCGCAGGGAACCCTCTCCCCGGATGCCACCGCCGGGACACCGGACCTCTCGGCCCGGTAGACGGCAGCGGCGCTTCCGCAGAACCACACCCTACGCGATGGGCCTTCTCACCGTGACCGGCACCCCCCTCCCCGACCCGCACGATCTTGACGAGGACGGCGACGACGCGGTAAGGCGATCCGCCGGCGTCGGCGAGAGCAGCCGCGCCAGCCGCCACTGGTGGGACCGCAACGCCGACGAGTACCAGGACGAGCACGGCGAGTTCCTCGGCGACGACCGGTTCACCTGGTGCCCCGAGGGCCTCGACGAGGCGGACGCCCGACTGCTCGGCGACACCGCCGGGCGCACCGTGCTGGAGATCGGCGCCGGCGCCGCCCAGTGCTCGCGCTGGCTGGCCGGCCGCGGCGCCCGTCCCGTCGCCCTCGACATCTCGCACCGCCAGCTCCAGCACTCCCGGCGGATCGACCTCTCCCGCGGCGCCGTGCCCGTCCCCGTCGTCCAGGCCGACGCCGCCGTGCTGCCCTTCGCCGACGCCTCCTTCGACCTCGCCTGCTCCGCCTACGGCGCGATCCCGTTCAGCGCCGACACCGGGGCGCTGATGCGCGAGGTGCACCGGGTGCTCCGGCCCGGCGGGCGCTGGGTCTTCTCGGTCACCCACCCGATCCGCTGGGCCTTCCCCGACGAACCCGGCGTCGAGGGGCTCACCGCCGTCTCCTCGTACTTCGACCGCACCCCCTACGTGGAGGAGGACGAGCAGGGCCGCGCCACCTACGTCGAGCACCACCGCACGCTCGGCGACCGGGTCCGCGAACTCGTCGCCGCCGGCTTCCGGCTGGTCGACCTCGTCGAGCCCGAGTGGCCGGAGGGGCACGAGCAGGACTGGGGCGGCTGGTCCCCGCTGCGCGGGCGGCTCATCCCCGGCACCGCGATCTTCGTGACCGAGCGGGGCTGACCTTTGCCGAACCCCTCCTGGCGCGACCTGCCCGTCCGCACCGCCCTGCCCGCCCTGCACGGGGCGCTGGACGGGCACGGCACCGCCGTCCTCGCCGCGCCGCCCGGCACCGGCAAGACCACCCTGGTGCCGCTCGCCCTGGCCGGACTGCTCGGCGACGGCCGGCCCGTACGCCGGGTCCTCGTCGCCGAACCCCGCCGGCTCGCCGTCCGGGCCGCCGCCCGGCGGATGGCCTGGCTGCTCGGCTCGTCCGTGGGCCGCGAGGTCGGGTACACGGTGCGCGGCGAGCGCCGGGTCGGGCCGGACACCGTCGTCGACGTGGTCACCACCGGGGTGCTGCTGCAACGCCTCCAGCGGGACCAGGAGTTGCCCGGCGTCGACGTCGTCGTCCTCGACGAGTGCCACGAACGCCACCTGGACGCCGACACCGCGCTCGCCTTCCTGCTCGACGTCCGCGCCGCCCTGCGGCCCGACCTGCGGATCGTCTGCGCCTCGGCCACCTCCGACACCGCGGCCTGGGCCGAACTCCTGGACGACGCACCGGTGGTCGAGGCGCACGGCGTCTCCCACCCGGTCGAGGTGGTGTGGGCGCCGCCGCCGCGCGCCGTCCGGCCCGCGCACGGCACCCGGGTGGACTTCGCGCTGCTCGACCACGTCGCGGCGGTGGTGCGGCGGGCGCTCGCCGAGCGGGAGGGGGACGTGCTCTGCTTCCTGCCAGGCGTCGGCGAGATCGCCCGGGTCGCCGGGCTGCTGACCGGCGCGCCGGCCGACGTCCTCCAACTGCACGGCCGCGCCCCGCAGTCCGTCCAGGACGCGGCGCTCACCCCGTCCTCCTCGCGGCGGGTCGTCCTCGCCACCGCCGTCGCCGAGTCCTCGCTCACCGTGCCCGGCGTCCGGATCGTCGTGGACGCCGGGCTCGCCCGCGAACCGCGCACCGACCACGCGCGCGGGCTCGCCGCCCTGGTCACCGTGCGCGCCTCGCTCGCCGCGGCCCGCCAACGGGCCGGCCGCGCGGGCCGGGAGGCGCCGGGCACCGTCTACCGCTGCTGGCACGAGGCCGAGGACGCCCGCGCCGCCCGCTTCCCCACCCCCGAGATCGCGCTCGCCGACCTGACCTCGTTCGCCCTCCAGGCCGCCGTGTGGGGCGACCCCGACGCCGGCGGACTCGCCCTGCCCGACGCGCCGCCGGCGGGCGCGATGGCCGCCGCCCGGGAGACGCTGCAGGCCCTCGGCGCCGTCTCCTCCGACGGCCGCGCCACCCCGCGCGGCACCCGCCTCGCCCGTACGGGGCTGCACCCGCGGCTGGGGCGCGCCCTGATGGACGGCGCGCCCGCGGTCGGCGCACGGCGGGCCGCCGAGGTGGTCGCGCTGCTCTCCGAGGAGCCCCCGCGCGCCCTCGGCGACGACCTCGGCGCGGTCTGGCGCCTCGTCCGCTCCTCCACCGACCACTACGCCGGACGCTGGCGCGACGAAGTCCGCCGCCTCCTCCGCGCCACCTCCGACCAGGTGGCCACCGACCTCTCCGACGCCACCGCCGTCGGCCTCGTCGTCGCCCTCGCCTTCCCCGAACGCATCGCCCGCGCCCGGGTCGAGCGACCCGCCCCCGGCGAGCGCAGCCCCTACCTGATGGCTTCCGGCACCGCCGCCGAACTCGCCCCGGGCACCGCGCTGGGCGCACTGCCCTGGCTGGCCGTCGCGACCGCCGACCGCCCGGCGGGCGCGCACTCGGCGCGGGTGTTGCACGCCGCCGCCCTCGACGAGTCCACCGCCCGCCTCGCGGGTGCACCCCTGCTCGCCCAGCGCGCCGAAGTCCACTGGGACACCCGGCGCGGCGAGGTCGTCTCCCGCCAGGTGGAATCGCTCGGCGCCATCGAACTCACCGAGAAGCCGCTGCCCCGCCCCGACTCCTCGCTCGTCCGCGCCGCCCTCCTCGAAGGCCTCACCCGCGAGGGCGTCAGCACCCTCCTCACCTGGCCCTCCAACCTGCGCGAACGCCTCGCCTTCCTCCACACCGCCCTCGGCGCCCCCTGGCCGGACGTCAGCGACGCCGCATTGTTGGAGCGTGCCGAGGAGTGGCTGGAACCCGAACTCTCCCGCGCCCGCCGCCGCTCCGACCTCGCCCGCATCGACACGACGTCCGCCCTGCAACGCCTCCTCCCCTGGGCGAGCGGCGAGGCAGGCCGACTGGACGACCTCGCCCCCGAGCGCATCACCGTGCCCACCGGCTCGAAGATCCGCGTCGACTACAGCACCGAACGCCCGGTACTGGCCGTCAAGCTGCAGGAACTCTTCGGCTGGAAAGCCGCCCCCACTCTGGCCGGCGGCCGCGTCCCCCTCACCGTGCAGCTGCTCTCCCCCGCCGGCCGCCCCGCCGCCATCACCGGCGACCTGGAGGGCTTCTGGAAGAACGGCTACCACGCCGTCCGAGCAGACCTCAGAGGCCGCTACCCCCGCCACCCCTGGCCCGAGGACCCCACCACGGCCGAACCGACGAAGCGCACCAACGCCCGGAAGTGACCGAAGCTGCGGCTAGCGCACCACGGGGATCTCCCCTGAACGCCAGTCGGCCAGCCTCCTACGGATGTTCGACACCATCGGCAGCCCGTCCGTCTCCTCCGGCGCGAACCACGCCACCTCGTGGGACTCGTCGGACACCCGCAACTCCCCGCCGAGCGGGCGCCCGAGGAGGCAGATCGAGAACTCCTGACGGACCTCGCCGTCGTCGTACGCGAAGACGTGCCGGGGGTCGGTGTAGGTGCCGACGATCCCGGTGATCTCGATGTCGATGCCAGTCTCCTCGCGCGTCTCGCGGACACCGCACCCGGCGAGCGACTCGCCAATGTCCATCCTGCCGCCGGGCAGCGCCCACATCCCGTTGTCGGTCCGGCGTTGGAGGAGGACACGGCCCGCATCGTCGACCACGACCACGGACGCGGCCGGGACCAGCGAGTTCGCCTCGGGGGCCTCGGGGTCGTCCTCGTAGTCACGCCTGGCCATGATCCGCCACCTCCGCCGTCGGGATCGTCCACACGTCACGCCCGTTCGCCCACAAGTCCTCGACGTGACCGGCGAAGCGATCGAACACGCCGTCGTCCTGGACTCGCGTCAAGTGCATCATCGGGGCGTCGTGGCCGATCCTACCGGGCAGCAGCGGCGTGACGATCATGTCGTCGTCGAAGCGGAAGACGCTGAGTGAGACGTGTGCGGTCTCATACCGCGCCTCGATCGACGTGTCCCGCAACTTGGCCAGTTCGGACAGGGTGACTTCGATCCGGGTCGAAAGGCTCAGCGGGACGTCCTCCTCCTGCTCGCGCTGACGGGTGACCGGGTGTCGGGGCTCACCAAGGATGAAGCGGATCCGAACGCCGGCCGCCGCTTTCTGTCGAAGCAGGCTGCCGAAGTTCGCGTGCTCCAGCCACAGGAAGTAGTTGGTGTACCCGGCGAACGCCAGTTCCCGGTTTGCCCCTCTTATCAGCTGACGCCAGAGCGCAGCCGGCGCCGCCGACCGGTACGGGTACATCTGCACCAGCTCCCGATCCGGGCCCGACTTCACGAGTTGCTGCACGGATGGCCAGAGCACGGTTTCCTCCTCGCCGAGGGCCCGGCTGGCCGCTGAGCGGTGTCGGGCGTGGGGCTCACGCAAGGGGTTCGCGAGCCACCGGTCGACGGTCTTGGGGTCGACACCGCACACACGCGCGAGCTTGGACGAGGTCATGTTGGCACGGGCCATTGCGTCACGGAGTGGGCTATTCACCGGATGACCTTCCACGTTAGGGACGTTTCAAGGTCTACCAGTCGAACGTCCCAAACGTCCCGAAAACGCGGTATGACGTCCCGTCAGACTGCCAGACGATTCGGTCGTAACCGACGCCGCTCCCTTTCACTACCTCCTCCCCCCTTCGAGGACCCCATGCTCACTGCCCGTCGTCCCCGGACGTTCGCCGCGCGTCTCGAATCGCGGACCGAATCCACTCCGCTCGCACGGCACTTGCTCCGCGTCTACCTCTCCGCGCTCCCCACCGGCGACCGCTACTCCGACATCGCCGAGCTCCTCCTCGGCGAACTCTTCGCCAATGCCGTCCAGCACTGCGACGCGCCCGCCGACCGCCTGATCGAGGTCCGCTTCACCCTCATCAACGACCGCCTGCGCCTCGAAGTCCACGACGCCGGCAACGGCCGCCCCACCCTCCACACCGCCACCCCCGACGACGAGCACGGGCGCGGACTCCTCCTCGTCAACGAGCTTGCCGAGCGCTGGGGCTGCTGCCCCCGCGCGGGCGGGATCGGCAAGTTCGCTTGGGCCCTGATTGCCCCCGCCTTCGCCCCTGCCGCCTGAAAGTGCGCGCCCCGAGGCTTACGCCCCTGAGCGCAGGAAGTCCGCCACGCCGACTTCCTGCGCAGAAGATCCCCACCCCAGGACTCCCGCCCCAGAAGGGGCGGGATCGCAAACAACCTCACGCAGGAGGATGCATGACGCAGACGCCCGTACCGTGGGGCATCGGCAGGATGGGGCCCTACGCGGCCACTGCCACGCTCCCGGCGTTCACGGCCGTGATCGACCCCGAGACGCAGATCGCCGTCATCATGGACGACAACGGCCGAACGGTCGAGCTGGGAAGCCACGGGACCAGCACCAGCGGTGTCACGCCGACCCAGACCAGCCCCGGTGACGGGGCGACGCCGGGCGGAGCCTCGGACAGCGATGTCACCGAGTCCTACGACCAGGACCAGAGTTCTGGCTGATGAACACGCGAAGCAGGTCGGTGCTGGTGCTGACCAACTCCTCCGATGTGACAGCGGATGCGGTCCTGCGGGTGCTCGCCGCCCGACGGGTTCCGGTGGTCCGCCTCGATCCCGGCACCGACCTGCACGCGGGTGCCTCGTTGACCGCCACGTACCGCACGGGCGGTCAGCGGGGCACCCTCCGCACGTCGAGCCGCGAACTGGACCTCACGGCCGTTCGATCCGTCTGGATCCGCAGGCCCTCGCCCTACGCGGGGCCGCCCGACCTCGACGGGCAGGACCGCCGATTCGCCGCCTCGCAGGCGTTCTGGGGAGCGGGTGGCATCCTCGCCTCGCTCCCCGGCGCCCACTATGTGAACCATCCCTGGCACAACCGGGCGGCCGAGTGCAAACCGTCCCAGCTCGCCGCCGCGCAGCGCTGCGGATTCCACGTGCCCCACACGTTGATCACCAACGACGATCACACGGCACGGGAGTTCACCACCCACCAGGCCGGCGGCACGGTCTACAAGCCCCTGTGGAACACCCCGTACTCGGTCGACGGGCAGGCCCAGGCCGCGTGGGTCCGCGAGGTTCGCAGCCACGAGATCACCGAAGCCGTGACGGCGTGTCCGCACATGTTCCAAGCCAGGATTCCCAAGCTGTTCGACACCCGGGTGACGGCGGTCGGTGAGCGGCTGTTCGGCACCCGCATCGACAGCCCGGATCTCGACTGGCGGTACCGACAGGACCGGATGCGCTGCAGCCCGATCGAGGTCCCAAGGCCCGTCTCCGAGTCCGTCGCCCGTTACCTGGCCATCTTCCGTCTGACCTTCGGCGCCTTCGACTTCGCCGTCACCGCGGACGGCACGTGGCACTTCCTGGAGTGCAACCCGAACGGGCAATGGGCGTGGCAACCCACCGAGACCACCGACCGAATCGCCCACGCGATCGCCGACCAACTGGAAAGAGGGCACGACGAGTGACCACCTCCGACACCCTGCGCAGCGCCCTGGTCGACCAGCTCACCGCGAACGGCACGCTCACCGACCCCGCGTGGGCCAAGGCCGCCACCGCCGTACCGCGCGAGCTGTTCGTCGGCAGCTACTTCGTCGCGATCGACGGCACCGTCCCCACCGGCTACCGGACGGTCCGCCACGGTGACCCCGGATGGCTGGAGGGGGTCTACACCGACCAGACCCTCGTCACCCAACTCAATGGCCGCACAGGCCCGGAAGACATCGGGGAGCACCCGGCAACCGGGGCGCCCTCGTCGTCTTCCACGCTGCCCTCGCTCGTGCTGGGCATGTGGCAGCAGCTCGATACGGCCGCCGGGCACCAGGTGCTCGAAATCGGGACCGGAACCGGTTACTCGACCGCCCTCGGCGCACACTGCCTCGGCGACGGCAACGTCACCAGCATCGAGTACGACCCCCGGGTGGCCGAACGGGCCGCTTCCGCGCTCCAGGCCGCCGGCTACGCCCCGCGTCTCATCGTCGGCGACGGTCTCGGCGGGGACCCGGACGGCGGCACCTTCGACCGGCTGATCGCGACGTGCTCGGTCCGCTACGTGCCGATGGCCTGGCTGCGCCAGGTGAGGCCGGGCGGCCGGATCCTGGTCACCCTGTCCGGGTGGAGTTACGCCAGCGCCCTGGCGCTGCTCGACGTGACGGCCCCCGGTGAGGCCACCGGCCGCTTCCTGCCCGGCCACACCAGCTTCATGATCGCCCGCCCCCACGACCGGCCGCCCCGCCCGGCCCTCGCTCTGCTCCCCGGCGAGGAGCGCGCGAGCCGGATCGATCCCGCGAAGCTCGATACGTGGACCGGCAGTTGGGTCGCCCAGCTCGCGGCGCCCTCGGCCGAGCGGATGGGAGCCGGTGGGCAACAGATCCTCTCGGACGTGGCCACTGGATCGCAGGCCAGGACCATGCCCGACCCCGAAGGCGGGTGGACCGTGGTGCAGCGCGGGCCCCTCCGCCTGTGGGACCAGGTGGAGACCGCGATCGAGGCCTGGCAGAGCGCGGGCGAGCCGCACCAGGACGCCTTCGACGTCACCGTCTCGGCGGCGGGCCAACGGGTCCGGCTCGGCAACGAGGACGGCCCGGGCTGGGACCTGCCGATCTGACCCGCCTCCGTGCCTGAACGGCGACCGTCGGCCGGACGTCCGCCAGGATGTGCTCCGCGCCCCGGTCCAGCAGGAGGCGGCCCACCCGCCCGCCCAGCTTCTCCGGTTCGTCCAGCGGGCCGGAGAGGCGGGCCTCCACCTGCCGCCCGCCGTCCACGGAGGTCACCTGCCCGTGCAGGGTCAGCACGGCGCCTTCGGCCTTGCCGAAGGCGCCGACCGGCACCCAGCACCCGCCGTGGAGCTCGGCCGGCATCGCCCGCTCGGCCCGGACCTCCGCGTCCGTCACCGGGTCGCCGGAGCCCGCCAGGATCCGGCGGGCCGACTCGTCGTCCTCCCGGATCTGGATGCCCAGCGCGCCCTGGCCGGGCGACGGGGGGAACAGCGCGATCGGCAGGACCTCGCCGATCTCCTCACCGCGGCCGAGTCGCTCGATCCCGGCGGCCGCCAGGACCACGGCGAGCTGATGGGTCCGGAGTTTGCCCAACCTGGTCGGGACGTTGCCCCTGATCGCCACCGGTACCAGGTCCGGGCGGACGTGCAGCATTTGGGCGATCCGGCGCGACGCCGAAGTCCCGATCCTGCCGCCGCAGGGGAGCCCGGCCGGCGTCGATCCGCACAGCGCGTCGTGCACGTCCGCGCGGGTGGGAGAAGGCAGGAGGGCCAGGCCGGGCGGATTCGCGGTCGGCAGGTCCTTGCGCGAGTGCACGATCACATCGACCTCACCGGACAGCAGCGCGTTCACCTGGTTCGCGGAGAACGCCGAGCCGCCGCCGCGCTCCGACACGTCCCGCAGAGCCGACCTGCGGTCCTGGTCACCGGCCTCCGCGATCACCCGGTGGCGGAAGACCACGTCAGGAAAGCGCCCCCGCAGCGGCGCCAGGAACTCCTTGACCTGGGTCCGCGCCAGGTGACTGGCCCGCGACCCCACCACCAGTGTGTTCATATGCCAACTCCAGGCATCTGGCGAGACATTGACCGCATGCTCCTCGCATCAACCGCACCCGGTTTACGACGATATGTCGGAAACAGCGAGGAGCGCCCGCAGCTGCCGGTACCGCGTAGGACGTCGATCCACCCGACTTCTCGCGCAGCCGAGGCACCGGCCGGAGATGGAGGACCACGTGGGCCCGCCGGCCCCGCGCCGTCGAGCCGGGCCGGCGGGCGCGAGCCGGGCACCACCGACCGCGCGGCCCGCTCCGCCGGCCGACCCCCCCGGCCGGACCTCGCGCCCGAGAAAGAGCCTCAGCCGGAGGTGAATCCTTTCCGGGCCTGCCCGTCTCCTATGTGCGCACCGGCCGAACGGTCCGGCCGGGACCCGTCGATCCGTTCGGGTCACTGATCGTTTCCTCACGAGAGGGGAACTCGTGCGCACCAGAAGCGCGCTTCCCGTGCTTGCCGCGGTGTCCTTGTCCCTCCTGCTTCCGCAGGGCGCAGCGGGAGCGGCGCCCGCGGGTGCCTTACCCGCCCTGACGGCCGAGGCCGTCGAACCGCCGCCGGCGGACGGCGAACTCCAGCAGGTCGGCCCCGGCGTCTACTCGACCGCGGACAAGTCGTTCGAGATCCACGAAACCGATGTGGCGGCCGGCCTGATGAGCCGTAGTCACACCGTCACCGTCCAGCCGGACGGCCTCTCGGGGCCGGCGTCCGCACCCGCGTCCCGAGCGGACATGGGGGTCTTCGGACCGGGCTGGGAGGCCGAGTTCGTGGGCGGCCGGCTCAACCGCAAACTGGAGCAGCGGGGCGACTCGGTCACCGTCACCGACCTCGGTGCGAAGGCCGCGATCACCTACGCCCTGAAGAGCAGCCTCGCCCACCCGGACGGCGGCTCGGTCAGGAAGTACGCGAGCCCCGAGGGCGGCACCCTCACCGAGACCACCCGGTTCGACGCGTCGACGGGCACTCTGGTGTCCACCGCCACCGAGGTATCCGGCACGGCCGGGTCGGTGCCGGACGCGGACCTGTCCGCCGACGCCGATGCCGGCGCTCCGGTCGGCCTCGACCGGCTGACCCCGACCTACACCTGGAAGCAGGTCGCCGGGGGAGCCGACAGCTGGCGCGTCACCGGTCTGGGCAGTGTCGCCGACGGCGCCCTCTCCACCGTCACGTACGACACCGCGGGCCGGATCGCCACGGTCAGGGACACCGAGGCCGGGGAGACCGCGTCCCGGCTCCTGACGGTCGGCTACTCGACCGCCACGACGGCCACGGCCTCGGCTCCCGGGGAGTTCGCGGGCCGGGCCCGGGAGATCACCCTCACCGACGGCGCCACGGTGCAGACGCTCGCCCGGTACTCCTACGACGCCTCCGGGAGGCTCCGTTCGGTGGCCGACCCGGCCTCCGGGATCGCGACCGTCTCCTCGTACGCCTACGACACCGCGGGGCGGGTCTCCGCCGTCACGTCACCGGCCAACGGCGACTGGGACCTGACGTTCCCCGCCGGGTCGGCGGCCCCGAGCGCCGCCCCGGTCGGCACCGCGCGTCCGGCCGCGGACGCGCCGCTGGAGGGTGCGGCCGGGATCACCGATCCCGGTGCCGTCGGCCCGCCGGCGACGGACTTCACCACCGGGGAGTTCACCGACACGCAGGCCAACCCGCGCTACTGCTCCGGCGCGACGGACTGGATGTGGTACCTCAAGCGGGGCTGCGCGTCGTGGGTCGCTCACTACGGCTGGCACGCCCCGGTCTACAAGTACACGCCGACCGGATTCCGGGTCATGGGCATCAACTACGACGGTTGCAGCACGCCCGGCCCCAACATCAGCAGGCCCGGTGGCTTCAACTTCCGGACGGCGTGCGACATGCACGACTACGGCTACGGCCTCATCGGCAACACGTACAAGAACTACCCGTACTACCTCGACCGGAACAAGAAGTCGAACGTCGAGAGCGTCTTCTACACCACGATGAAGAACAAGAGCTGCAACCACTACTTCGTCCTGCGGCGGCCGGCCTGCTACGGCTACGCGTGGACGTACTACAAGGCCGTGAGCCGCAACGGCAATCCGAAGAACGGTGCCTACGCGACGAGGTGACGGTGCCGCATCCCTCCGGCGGCGCACCGCGCACCGACCGGACCGGATGCGCCCAGGCCTGACGGGGCCGGGCGGCGGAAGTCCCCTCCGCCCGGCCCCACCCCCTGTCCGATGTCTACGGAGTAGGTAGTAAGTGAACCCACGCATACGCGGTTCGGTCGTCGCCGCCGCCGTGACCATGGCGCTGACCGCGATACCAACGGGCATCGGCCCCCTGGCCGGGGCCGCGTCCGTCCCCGCCCCCGCGTCCGCCCCCGCGTCCGCCGAGGAGGCCGGACCGGTCGACGCCCCGCTGTTCGACAGCACCCGGAACGGCCGCACCGTCCGCGTCAACGTCGTCACCGAGCAGCGGGCCGACCTGGCCTCCGCCGGCGAGGCGGGCCAGGCCCTCGTCTCGTACGACACCCTGCCGATGGTCACCCTCCGCGTGGACCAGGCCGGCCTGCGGGCACTGAGCACCCGGCCGGGGGTCATCAGCGTCACCGAGGACGTCCCGGTGCCGCCCGCGCTGGACGAATCCACCGTCAGGATAGGCAGCGACCGGACCTTCGCCGCGGGCAGGACGGGCGCCGGCACCGCGGTCGCCGTCCTCGACACCGGCGTCGCCGTCGACCACCCGTTCCTCTCGGGCCGCGTGAAGACCCAGGCGTGCTTCTCCGTCAACGACGAAGCCGCCGGTGCCACCAGCCTGTGCCCCGACGGCTCCGCCCAGCAGGAGGGAGACGGCAGCGCCGATGCCGGCAGCGGCCCGTGCGCCGCCCTGGGCGCCGAGTGCGCCCACGGGACCCACGTCGCCGGGATCGCCGCCGGCAACGGCGCGGGCCTCAGCGGGGCACCCGCACGCGGTGTCGCGCCCGGCGCGGACATCATCGCCGTCCAGGTGTTCTCCAGGTTCAGCTCCGACGAGGTCTGCTGGGCGGCCGGGACGAACCCCTGCGTGCTCAGCTACACCAGCTCCCAGATCAAGGGGCTGGAGAAGGTCCTCGCGCTGAAGCAGGCCGGGACCGACGTCGTCGCGGCCAACCTGAGCCTGGCCGGCGGACGTTGGGCCACGGCCTGCACCTCCACCCCCTGGACGGCAGTCATCGACGCCCTGCGCGCCGCGGGGGTCGCCACGGTCGTCGCCGCCGGCAACAACGGCTTCACCGACGCCGTGGGCGCTCCCGGCTGCGTCCCCTCCGCGATCACCGTGGGCGCGACCACCGACGACGACCAGCTCGCCACGTTCTCCAACCGCGGACCGCTGCTGGACCTCCTGGCCCCCGGCACGAGCGTCGTCTCCTCCGTGCCCGGCGGCTACGCGTCGAAGAACGGCACCTCCATGGCCGCCCCGCACGTCGCCGGGGCCCTCGCCGTGCTGCGCCAGACCTACCCGGGCATGAGCATCGACCAGCTCGAAGAGCTGCTCGAGCGCGACGGCAAGCCCATCACCTACACCGGGGGCAGCACGCCGCGGATCCAGCTCGACCGGAGCGCGGTGCCCGCGGCACCCGGCGACCTGACCGGCGACCACAAGCCGGACCTCGTCGCGGTCGACGACACCGGCAAGCTGCGTCTCTACCCCGGCACCGGCACCGGCGGCCTCGGCCCGCACACGATCATCGGCACCGGCGGCTGGTCCGGTTCCTCCGTGACGCACCGCGGTGACTGGACCGGCGACGGCAGGGAGGACGTCGTCGCCCGCGTCGGCGGCGAACTGCGGGTCTACCCCAACCTCGGCAACGGCACCCTCGCCCCGTGGACGGTGATCGCCACCGGCCTGCCCACCGCCGCGCAGGTCGTGGCGGTCGGTGACACCAACCACGACGGGAAACCGGACCTGGTGGTCCAGCACACCAACAAGCTCTTCCTCTACCCCGGCGCCGTCGTCGGCACCGCCCCGGCCGTCGGCGCCCCCGTCGTCATCGGGACCACGGGCTGGGACGTCATGGACCTCAGCGCCCCCGGCGACGCCGACCACGACGGCTGGGTCGACCTCCTCGCCCGCGACACCCGGGACGGCATCCTGTACCACTACCTGGGCCAGCCCGACGGGAAGTCCTTCGGTTCCCGCACCGAGTACGGGCGCGGGTACACCACCGCCTTCCGGCCCCTGATCGCGGGCGCCGCCGACGCCGACCGGAACGGCAGCGCGGACATGTGGGCCACCGCCGGTGACGGCACCTTGAAGTTCTACCGGGGCGGTACCTCGATCCACGGCCCGGTCGACGGCCCGAGCATCCAGGTCGGCAGCGGCGGCTGGGGCGCCATCAAGTCCATCAGCTGACCCGACCCGTCCCCGGCCCCTCCCGGAGCCGGAACCAGCACCCCTGCGCGTGGGAAGTCGGGCCCGCCGACTTCCCGCGCGGCCAGGGGCAGCCGCGGGTCCGCGGCCCCGACCGCCGAGCGTTTCGCCGCGGGAGTACCGCCGGGTCTCGCGCGGGAAGTCGGCAGGACCGGCTTCCCGCGCACGATGCCACGGCTCAGGTGGAGGCCCACCAGGTCGAGGGGGCGGCGACGGTGTAGCCCAGGGACTCGTAGAGCGGGCGGCCCAGTTTGGAGGCGGTGAGGGTGGCCGGGAGGTCCGCGACGTGGGCGAGGGCTCCGAGCATGACGGCGCGGCCGACGCCGCGGGAGCGGAAGGCGGAGGAGGTGGCGATCCAGTAGTGGCTGGCGACGCCGTCGGCCAGGACGCTCACGCCGGCGCCCGCGACCGCGCCGTCGATCGAGGCGATGAACACGTCCACGCCCGGGTGTTCGATCAGGCTCGCCGGGAAGAGCTCGCCGGGGCGGTGGGGCACGAAGCCGTCCAGTTCGAAGCCCTCGATCACGACCCGCTCGGCCTCCCGGAGGTCCTCGGGCCGCCGGACCCGGGTCACCTCCAGTGCCGGGGCGTCGACGGGGCCGGGCGGGCGGAGCATGACCGGCATCTGCCAGGTGCGCAGGCCCAGGTGGCTCAGGTCCGTCGAGCTGAACGGATCCTCGACGATCAGCGGACCTGCGGCCCGGCCGACCAGCTCGCCCAGCTCGGCGACCTCGCCCGGGTCGAGGTCGGGCTGCTGGACCAGGATCCGCAGACCGGCACGCTCGTCGCCGTCGACGGCGACGAATCCGCGGCGCCGGATCACCTCGTGCCCCCGGGACACGCCGGTCGCGGTCCAGAAGGCGGCGGAGTTGCGGGCCTGGAGCGTCGGCGCCCCGGCCAGGAGGGCAGGCTGGTCGATCGACCTGGATTCCGTAGTCATCGGGCCCACGGTAGTACGAAACTGACTCCGTGACACGAGTTCGATCAAGGACGGCCGACCGGGCCGGCGAAGCGCGGGGGCGCTCCGCCGGCCCGGCGGGTGGGGCGACGGTCAGAGCTGGCCGACCCAGTACGGCTCGACGGTCATCCAGCCGTTGCCGCGGGCGCCGTTGAGGCGGCCGGTGCTGGTGCGGGCGAGGGTGTACCAGGACTCCACGTAGTCCGGGTCGTCGGTCCACCAGGAGGTGGGCAGTGCCGCGAGGACGGCGTTGACCAGCGGGATGTAGGCGCCCTGGTCGGCGATGGTGAGCAGGACGGCGGCGACGGCCTGGGCGAGGGCCAGGTAGTTGGTGTCGCCGTCGTCCTCCATCAGGACGACGTCGGCCAGGTTGTACTTGTAGTTCGACCAGTTCACCAGGATCTGGTTGGGGTAGTAGGTCGTGCCGTCGTACTGGAGGTACGGCATGGCGACCGAGTCGACCCGGACCTTGCCGTCCAGGCCGAAGCCGGAGACCAGGCCGAACATCTCGGCGGCGCCCTTGAACCAGGGCTCCTCGTCGTCGTTCACCCGGACGGAGGTGATCTTGGTGCCCCACCAACCGGCGGCGGCCGTCGCGGCGGGGGCGGCGGGCGCCGCGGAGGCGGCGGGGACGGCGGGGGCGACCCCGCGGGCCGCCAACTCCCGCTGGAGCAGGTCGATCCCGGCGTTCAGCGCCTTGGTCGCGTCGATGTCGACCAGGTAGACCGGGCGGGTGGGCAGGGTGGCGGCGTCCAGGCCGTGGGCCCGGCCGGCGGTGTCGTAGGCGCGGACGGTGCGGGCGTGCTCGTCGGTGCCGGCGGTGGCCACCAGCGGCGCCGCGCCGGCGTCCAGGGCGGCCCGCATCGACGGGTCGGCCAACTGGACGCGCAGCAGCGGGCCGAGGTCGGCGCCGAGGCCCTTGGCGGCGGCGACACCGCGGTCGGCGCGGGCGGTGGCGGAGGCCAGCGAGCGGGCGGCGGCGCCGGACAGGCCGGCGGCCAGCGGGGCGAGTTCGGCACCGGCGGGTGCGACGGCGGTCGCCGTGCGCAGCCGCTCGCGCAGGGAGGGGTCGGCGAGGGAGGCGGCCAGGGTGCGGGCCACCTCGTCCTCGATGGTGGCCACCGGCGAGGCGGACACGCGGGCGGCGGGGGCGGGGGCGGCCACGGCCTGGCCCGCGCCGAGCGCGAGCAGGGGCAGGGCCGTCAGCGCGACAAGGGCGCGCCGCAGGCGGGACTGGGACATGAGGGGATCTCCAGACTCGTCGGGTGAGGCGTCGGAGCGGTGGAGCATCGGAGCGGTGGAGCGGTGGAGCGGTGGAGCCTCGGAGCGGTGGGACCGCGCCCACGATCAAGGACGGCGGCGCCATGACAAGTGAAGAGGCTCCCTGAGCCGGTATCAACCCCTGGCGCCCACAACGGCAGGCCGGAGGATCCCGGCCCCGGCTCACCCCCCGCCGGAGTTGGCCGACCCCGAACCGCCGTACGCCCAACCGCCGGAGGGGACAGGGGGCTTGCGGCGGACGCGGCGCTCGGTGCGGCGCACCACGGGCACGCCGGCCGGGCCGAGCAGTTCCTCCAGGGAGCGCCGGAGCGCGCCGGCCTCGATGCCCTTCGGCACCCCGTGCGGGCGCCCGTCGTCGCCGCCCAGGGTCACCACCGTGATGGTGAGGGAGCGGACGGCCGGCGCGGGGTCACCCTCGTAGGGCTCCTCCACGGCCTCGTCCAGCTGGACGCGCCGCAGGTCGGAGATCGGGAGCCAGGCGTCGACGCGGGCGCCCCGGACGAAGCGCAGTTCGGTCGGGGCCCGGGCCGGGGTGAACTGCACCCGCCGGACCGACCGCAGCTCGGCGACCGCGCCGAACGGCCACAGCAGCAGCACGGCCGAGACCCACAGGACTCCGCAGACGGTCACGGCGCCCACGAAGGTGGCGCCGACGATCACCGCGACCGCCACCACCAGGATGCCGACGGGGAGGAAGGCGAGGCCCACGGCGATCAGCACGCCGAGCATGCGCAGCACCAGGATCGCGCCGGCGGGCCAGGAGCCCCCGCCCGACTCGAACACCAGGTCGGTGGTCGTCCCGTCACGGCCGCGGCGGAGCACCTCATCGGCAGGCATACCCGCCAGGGTAGGACCGCTCCCCGGTGCGGGAAAGGCCCCGGGCACCGCCTCGACGAAGCTGCGCCCGGGGCCGACTGACGGAACGTCAGTGCGCGGCGGCCTCCCAGTCGGCGCCGACGCCGACCGAGACGTCCAGCGGGGCCCGCAGCGGGTAGGCGCCGGCCATCTGCTCGCGGACGACCGCCTCGACCGGCTCGCGCTCGCCGGGGGCCAGCTCCAGCACGATTTCGTCGTGCACCTGGAGCAGCATCCGGGAGGCCAGGCCGGCCGAGCGCAGCGCCTCGTCCACCCGCAGCATGGCGATCTTGACGATGTCGGCGGCCGAGCCCTGGATCGGGGCGTTGAGCGCCATCCGCTCGGCCATCTCGCGGCGCTGGCGGTTGTCGCTGTTGAGGTCGGGCAGGTAGCGGCGGCGGCCGAGCAGGGTCTCGGTGTAGCCGGTGGCGCGCGCCTCCTCGACCACCCGGTGCAGGTAGTCACGGACGCCGCCGAACCGCTCGAAGTAGGTGTCCATCAGGCCCTGCGCCTCGGCGGGCTTGATGCCGAGCTGCTGGGAGAGCCCGTAGGCGGAGAGCCCGTAGGCGAGGCCGTAGGACATCGCCTTGATCTTCCGGCGCATCTCGGCGTCGACCGCGTCGCCCGGGACCTCGAAGACCTGGGAGGCGACGGTGGTGTGGAGGTCCTCGCCGGTGGCGAAGGCCTCGATCAGCGCCTCGTCCTCGGAGAGGTGGGCCATGATCCGCAGCTCGATCTGCGAGTAGTCGGCGGTGAGCAGCGACTCGTAGCCCTCGCCGACGACGAAGGCGCGGCGGATCATCCGGCCCTCCTCGGTGCGGACCGGGATGTTCTGCAGGTTCGGGTCCTGCGAGGAGAGCCGGCCGGTGGCGGCGACCATCTGGTTGAAGGTGGTGTGGATCCGCCCGGCCGGGGAGACGGTCTTGAGCAGGCCCTCGACGGTGGTGCGCAGCTTGGCCTGGTCGCGGTGGCGCAGCAGGATGACCGGCAGTTCGTTGTCGGTCTGGGTGGCGAGCCAGGTGAGCGCGTCGGCGTCGGTGGTGTACCCGGTCTTGATCTTCTTGGTCTTGGGCAGTGCCAGCTCGCCGAAGAGGATCTCCTGGAGCTGCTTGGGCGAGCCGAGGTTGAACTCCCGGCCGGCCGCGGCGTGCGCCTCCTCGACCACCCGCTGGATCTCGGCGGCGAACTGCGACTCCAGGCCGGTGAGCCAGTCGCGGTCGGCGGCGATGCCGGTGCGCTCCATCCGGGCGAGCAGCCCGGCGATCGGCAGCTCCATGTCGCGCAGCAGCTCGGTGGCGCCGACCTCGGCGAGGCGGGCGTCGAAGAGCGCGGCGAGATCGAGCACGGCGCGGGCCTGGAGCATCAGCGCCTGGGCGCCGGCCGTCGGGTCCTCCTCCGGGGCGTCGAAGGCGAGCTGGCCGGACTCGGCGGCCGGGGCCGGGGCGAGCGAGCGGGCCAGGTACTCCTCGGCGAGCACGTCCAGGGTGAAGGTGCGGCGGCCGGGCTTCTCCAGGTAGGCGGCGAGGGCGGTGTCGGCGACGACCCCCTCGACGGTCCAGCCGCGCTCGGCGAAGGCCCGTACGACCTGCTTGGCGATGTGCAGGGCCTTGGGGGCGGCCGGGTCGGCGAGCCAGTCGGCGAGGGCGCGCTCGTCCTCCTCGGCGAGCAGCGCCGGGTCGAACCAGGCGGCGGCCTCGCCGACGGCCAGCGCGACCTCGGTGACCTCGCCGCTGCCGAGCGCCCACCGGTAGACGGCGGCCAGCGCGACCGGGGACTTCCCCGTCGCGTGCTGCCGCAGCCAGGCGGCGAGGGTGCCCGGGTCGGTGAGGAGCTCGCCGTCGACCTCGACGCCGGGGGCGAGTTCGGCGGCCTCGGGCTCGGCGGCGACGGCCGGGTCGATGCCGTAGACCCGGTCGCGGAAGTTGGCGTTGCGGAACTCCAGCGACTCCATGAGCGCGCCGACGGCCGGCTTGTCGAACGGCGCGCGGGTCAGGTCGTCGACGCCGAGCGGGAGTTCGACGTCGCGGACCAGCTCGGTGAGCACCCGGTTGCGCTTGACCGAGTCGAGGTGCTCGCGGAGCTTCTCGCCGATCTTGCCCTTGACCTCGTCGGCGCGGGCGACCAGTTCGTCGAAGGAGCCGAACTGGTTGACCCACTTGGCGGCGGTCTTCTCGCCGACGCCGGGGATGCCGGGCAGGTTGTCGGACGGGTCGCCGCGCAGGGCCGCGAGGTCGGGGTACTGGCGGGGGGTGACGCCGTACTTCTCGGCGACCTTCTCCGGGGTGTACCGGGTGAGCTCGGAGACGCCCTTGGTGGGGTAGAGCACGGTGACGTGCTCGGTGACCAGCTGGAGCGAGTCGCGGTCGCCGGTGACGATGTCGACGTCGAAGCCGGCCGCCTCGGCGGCGGTGGCCAGGGTGGCGATGATGTCGTCGGCCTCGAAGCCCTCGGCGGTCAGCCGCGGCACGCCCATCGCGTCCAGCAGCTCGCCGATCAGGCCGACCTGGCTGCGGAACTCGTCCGGGGTCTTGGCCCGGTTGGCCTTGTAGTCGGGGAACTCGACCGAGCGGAAGGTCTGGCGGGAGAGGTCGAAGGCGACCGCGAGGTGGGTGGGCGCCTCGTCCCGGACGGTGTTGGCGAGCATCGAGGCGAAGCCGTACACCGCGTTGGTGGGCTGGCCGGTGGAGGTGTTGAAGTTCTCCACGGGCAGCGCGTAGAACGCCCGGTAGGCCATGGAGTGCCCGTCGAGCAGCATCAGGCGGGGCCGCGATCCGGCTCCGCCGGCACCCGCCGCGCCCTTGTCCGTACTCTGCGTAGCCACGTCCACGTCCGTTCCTGCCGATTCCACTACCGGCCACCGATCCTAGGGCCCGCCACCGACAAAAGGGGCACGCCGGGGGCGGGCGCCCCTCGGGCGCGCTCGCGCCCCGGCCGCCACGCCGGTTTTCCTCCGCCACGGCCTCTACCGCCGAGTAGGACGGTCGTACGATCACAGGCAGCACGACGACGTGACCCCCGAGCGGCAGGAGCTCCCCCATGACCGACCCGGCCCCCGACGCCGGCACCGCCCCCGGCGCCGGCCCGAACCCCGCCGGCACCGGCGTCCCGCCCCTCCTGGACGTCCCGCAGGAGATGCTGGACCACTTCGCCAAGCTCGGCGTGGACCCGGCCACCTTCTCCGGCGGCCGGCTCGGCGACAAGCTGGGCATCCGGATCGTCGAGGCCTCGGGCGACCGGGTGGTCGGCACCATGCCGGTGGACGGCAACCAGCAGCCGTACGGGCTGCTGCACGGCGGCGCCTCGGCGGCACTGGCCGAGACGCTCGGCTCGGTCGGCGCGATGCTGCACGCCGGCCCCGGCCGGTACGCGGTGGGCGTGGACCTCAACGCCACCCACCACCGCTCGGCGACCTCCGGCCTGGTCACCGGCGTGGCGACCGCGGTCTTCAAGGGCCGCACCGCCGCCACCTACGAGATCGCGATCACCGACGACACCGGCAAGCGGGTCACCAGCTGCCGCCTCACCTGCATGCTGCGCGACCTCTGACCCGATTCTCCGTCAAATCCCTTGCCCGCCCCCTTGTTTGACCTTCGACCTCCCTGGGAAGTCCCTGGGAAGTTGGTCTGGACAAGGGGGCGGCGGCATGTCCGCCCGCAGGTCCGCCCGCCTGCCGTGTTGTAACCGTGCGTAACAAGTGGGAAATCCGAGCAATCGAAGGCCCCCGGCGGGTCGGATCCCCCGAAAGCAGCGTCACAGCTCGCCGAATGTCCGATATTCGAACGCATACGCCCGACTCCAACAGCCCGGACACTTCTGTCCGATAATCGGCGAGTTCAGGAGTAACCTGCCCTTCTACGCCTTACATGGCGCGAGTTGGCGTGCAAACACCCGGGCGTGGCGGGACCGGTCGAGCCAGAACGACCACATAGTGAGACGACTTCTCCGTGTGCTCATAACAAGAGAATCACAGCCTCGCCGCAGCACTGCCAGAGCCGCCGAGCGGCATCTAGAGTCACGGCCAGTCACCGCGGCACCGGAATGGGCCAGGCCCACCGCGCATCCAGGCTCCCGCCGTTCAAGGCGCGGCGCCCTCCTGAACCGAAGGGGACCCCCGTGCGTCATCGTTCAGCAGTTGTCGTGAGCATTGCCGTGATCGGCGCCCTCACCCTCACCGCATGCGGCTCCCGCGACGACAAGAAGTCCGGGGACAGCGGTCAGGGCGGCGGCTCCACCACCGTCACCATCGGCGTCGACGCCCCGCTCACCGGCGACCTCTCCGCCCTCGGCCTCGGCATCCGCAACTCCGTCGAGCTCGCGGTCAAGCAGGCCAACGAGAAGAACGAGGTCCCCGGCGTCAAGTTCCAGATCAAGGGCCTCGACGACACCGGCAAGCCGGCCCCCGGCCAGCAGAACGCGACCCAGCTGGTGGGCGACAAGGACGTCATCGGCGTCGTCGGCCCGCTGAACTCCAGCGTCGCCCAGTCGATGCAGCAGATCTTCAACGACGCCAACCTCGTCCAGATCTCCCCCGCCAACACCGGCGTCGCCCTCAGCCAGGGCGAGAAGTGGGCCAGCGGCGTCAAGGCGCGCCCCTTCAAGACCTACTTCCGCACCGCCACCACGGACGCCGTCCAGGGCCCGTTCGCCGCGGACTTCCTGACCAAGGACGCCAAGAAGACCAAGGTCTTCCTCATCGACGACCAGAAGACCTACGGGGCCGGCCTCGCCGCCACCTTCAAAGGCCAGTTCGTCAAGAACGGCGGCCAGATCGTGGGCGAGGAGCACGTCAACCCGGACGACCGCGACTTCGCCGCCGTCGTCACCAAGGTCAAGTCCTCCGGCGCCGAGGCCGTCTACTACGGCGGCGAGTACCCGGCGGCCGGCCCGCTCTCCCTCCAGCTCAAGGACGCCGGCGTCAACATCCCGCTGATGGGCGGCGACGGCATCCAGAGCGGCGACTTCATCAAGCTCAACCCCAAGGGCCAGGGCGACTTCGCCACCGCCGTCGGCCTGCCCGTCGAGCAGCTGCCGACCGCCGCCAAGTTCATCGCCGACTACAAGGCCGCCGGCTACAAGGACGCCTACGAGACCTACGGCGGCTACTCCTACGACAGCGCCTGGGCCATCATCCAGGGCGTCAAGGCCGTCGTCGCCGCCAACAACGGCAAGCTCCCCGACAGCCCCCGCGCCAAGGTCGTCGAGGCCGTCCAGAAGGTCTCCTTCGAGGGCGTGACCGGCAAGGTCTCGTTCGACGAGTACGGCGACACCACCAACAAGCAGCTCACCGTCTACACCGTCAAGGACGGCAAGTGGGCCGTGGAGAAGTCCGGCACCTTCAACGGCTGACCCCCGCCCGACCCCGGTCGGCAGCGTCACAGCACGTCGGAGTTACCCCGCGCGGGGGCGCCACGAGTGCCCCCGCGCGCACCCACATCCACCACCCACGCGGACACCCCACACGCACAACGGAGGCCCAGCGGTGCACGACCTACCGCAGCAGCTGGCCAACGGCCTGATCCTCGGCGCCCTCTACGGCCTCGTCGCGATCGGCTACACGATGGTCTACGGCATCGTCCAGCTCATCAACTTCGCCCACGGCGAGATCGTCATGGTCGGCGGCTTCGGCGCCCTGACCGCCTACCTCGCCCTCCCCGGCGGCACCACCCTGTGGCTGGCCCTACCGCTGATGCTGATCGCCGGCATCCTGGTCTCCACCCTCACCGCCGTCGCCGCCGAGCGCTTCGCCTACCGGCCCCTGCGCACGGCCCCCCGGCTCGCCCCGCTGATCACCGCGATCGGCCTGTCCATCGCCCTGCAGCAGCTGGTCTTCGCCTTCTACCCGGACGCCAAGAAGGCCCGGGTCTTCCCGAAGATCCCCGGCGACCCCTTCGAGATCGGCTCGGTCGCCATCCAGCGCAGCGACATCTTCCTCCTGATCGCCGCCCCGCTCTGCATGCTCGCCCTCGGCTGGTTCGTCACCCGCACCCGCTCCGGCCGCGCCATGCAGGCGACCAGCCAGGACCCGGACACCGCGAAGCTGATGGGCATCGACACCGACCGGATCATCGTGATGGCCTTCGCCATCGGCGCCGCCTTCGCCGCCGTCGCCGCCGTCGCCTACGGCCTGCGCAGCGGCCAGGTCGACTTCCGGATGGGCTTCCTGCTCGGTCTCAAGGCCTTCACCGCGGCCGTCCTCGGCGGCATCGGCAACATCTACGGCGCCATGCTCGGCGGCATCACCCTCGGCCTCGCCGAGGCCCTCGCCACCGGCTACATCCAGCACCTGCCCGGGATGCACCTCTTCGGAGGCGGCGCCTGGAAGGACGTCTGGGCCTTCGTACTCCTCATCGTCGTCCTGCTCGTCCGGCCCCAGGGGCTGCTGGGCGAGCGCGTCGCGGACAGGGCGTGAGCACCATGACCACCAGCAGCACCGAGACCACCCCGGTCATCGCCCTCCCCGGCCGCACCGCCGCGATCCTCACCGGCCTGGGCGCCGCCGCCACCGCCGGCTCCGCCCTGATGCCCTGGACCTGGACCTCCGAGTACCCCGGCGACCTCACCTTCTACGGCTCCCCCGCCGGTCTCCAGTGGCTCGCCCTCACCGCCGGACTGGTCACCCTCGTCCTGCTCCTCGCCGCCCAGGGCGTCCCCGGCCTGCGCTGGGCCTCCCCCCGCCGCAGCAACAACGCCGTCGTGATCGCCGCCACCGGCGGCCTCGCCGTCGGCCTGTTCTCGGTCGTCTCGATCTCCAACGACCTCGGCGGCCTCGCCAACCTCGAGCCCGGCGGCTGGGTCCTCGCCGTCGGCGCCCTGCTCGCCCTCGCCGGCTCCCTCGGCCTGCCCCTCGACCGGCGCACCGCCGTCCCGCTGCGGATCCTGGACCGGCGGCTCTTCCTGCTCGTCCCGATCGCCCCGGTGGTCTGGTTCGCGACCCACGCCGTCCCCGAGGACAAGCCGGTCGCCCCCGTGCTCACCGCCCTCGCCGGCGGCCTCGCCATCGCGACCGGCGCCGTCCTGCTGGTCCAGCTCGGCCACCTCGCCAACAGCTGGCTCCGGCTCGGCACCGTCCACCGGCCGCTGCCCGCGGCGCGCACGCTGCCCTCCTGGGCCGAGGTCGCGCTGATCGTCGTGGCCTTCGCCATCGGCCTGTTCGCCATCACCTTCGGCATCGACACCGAGTACGGCGAACTCTTCACCGGCTACCTGCTGCTGGCCGCCTCGGTGGTCGGCGCGCTCGGCCGCTCCGGCCTGCTGCCCCGGCTGCGCGCCCTGACGGTCAAGTACCAGACGGTCACCACCGGCGCCGCGTTCGCCGCGGCCGCCAGCTTCCCGTTCACCCAGACCAGCGACCAGTACACCTCGGTCGCCACCAACATCCTGATCTTCGCCACCGTCGCCCTCGGCCTCAACATCGTGGTCGGCCTGGCCGGTCTGCTCGACCTCGGCTACGTCGCCTTCCTCGGCGTCGGCGCCTACAGCGCCGCCCTGGTCTCCGGCTCCCCCGCCTCGCCGATCCACGTCCAGTTCCCGTTCTGGGGCGCGATGCTCACCGGCGCCGTGGTCTCCATGGTCTTCGGCGTCGTCATCGGCGCGCCGACCCTGCGCCTGCGCGGCGACTACCTCGCCATCGTCACCCTGGGCTTCGGCGAGATCTTCCGCATCACCATGCTCAACCTCAACGGCACCACCGGCCCGAAGATCACCAACGGTTCCAACGGCATCCCCCGGATCCCCGACCTGGAGATCCTCGGCTGGAACCTCGGCAAGCCCACCACCGTCTTCGGCGTCGAACTCGGCCGGTTCTCCAACTACTACCTGCTGATGCTCCTCGTCACCGCCGTGGTCGTGCTGGTCTTCGCCCGCGTCGGCAACTCCCGCATCGGCCGCGCCTGGGTCGCCATCCGCGAGGACGAGACCGCCGCCGAGGCGATGGGCATCAACGGCTTCCGCCTCAAGCTCCTCGCCTTCGCCCTCGGCGCCTGCCTCGCCGGCCTCGCCGGCACCGTCCAGGCCCACGTCAGCTACACGGTCACCCCCGACCAGTACACCTTCGCCGAGGCCCTGCCGCCCAACTCCGCCTTCCTGCTCGCCGCCGTCATCCTCGGCGGCATGGGCACCATCAGCGGCCCGCTGGCCGGCGCCGCCCTGCTCTTCCTCATCCCGAAGAAGCTCGAGTTCCTCGCCGACTACCAGCTGCTCGCCTTCGGCATCGCCCTCATCGTCCTGATGCGCGTCCGCCCCGAGGGCCTCATCCCCAACCGGCGCCGCCAGCTCGAGTTCCACGAGGCCGACATCCCGGCCCAGGCCACCGGCGACAGCGTCGCCCTCTCCAAGGCAGGGGCGTGACCCTCCAGATGACCACCACCGACGCCCCCGCGGCCGCCGGCACCGCGCCCGGCCCCGCCCAGCCCCTGCTCGACGTCTCCGGCGTGACGATGCGGTTCGGCGGCCTCACCGCCGTCAACAACGTCTCCCTGACCGTCGGCCGCGGCGAGATCATCGGTCTCATCGGCCCCAACGGTGCCGGCAAGACCACCTTCTTCAACTGCCTCACCGGCCTCTACGTGCCCACCGAGGGCACCGTCACCTACCAGGGCGCCGTCCTGCCGCCCAAGCCCCACCTGGTCACCCAGGCCGGCATCGCCCGCACCTTCCAGAACATCCGGCTCTTCGCCAACATGACCGTCCTGGAGAACGTCCAGGTCGGCCGGCACAGCCGGATGCACCAGGGCCTGTTCTCCGCCGTCCTGCGCGGCCCCGGCTACCGCCGCTCCGAGCAGGAGAGCCGCGACAAGGCCATGGAGCTCCTGGAGTTCACCGGCCTCGCCGGCAAGGCCGACCACCTCGCCCGCAACCTCCCCTACGGCGAGCAGCGCAAGCTGGAGATCGCCCGCGCCCTCGCCTCCGACCCCGGCCTGCTGCTCCTCGACGAGCCCACCGCCGGCATGAACCCCCAGGAGACCCGAGCCGCCGAGGAACTCGTCTTCGCCATCCGCGACCGGGGCGTCTCCGTCCTCGTCATCGAGCACGACATGCGTTTCATCTTCAACCTCTGCGACCGCACCGCCGTGCTCGTCCAGGGCCAGAAGATCGTCGAGGGCGACCGCGAGACGGTCCAGAACGACGAACGCGTCATCACCGCCTACCTCGGCGCCCCGCTCGAAGGCACCGCCCCCGTTACGGAGACCGACCAGTGACCGCACTCCTCGAAGTCCAGGACCTCCGCGTCGCCTACGGGAAGATCGAAGCCGTCAAGGGCATCAGCTTCACCGTCAACCAGGGCGAGGTCACCACCCTGATCGGCACCAACGGCGCCGGCAAGACCACCACCCTGCGCACCCTGTCCGGCCTGCTCAAGCCCACCGCGGGCACCGTCACCTTCGACGGCCGGCCGCTCGCCGCCGTGCCCGCCCACAAGATCGTCGCCCTGGGCCTCGCCCACTCCCCCGAGGGCCGGCACATCTTCCCGCGCATGACCATCGAGGAGAACCTGCTCCTCGGCGCCTTCCTGCGCAGCGACGGCGACGGCATCGCCAAGGACGTCGAACGGGCCTACGGCCTCTTCCCCATCCTCGGCGAACGCCGCAAGCAGGCCGCCGGCACGCTCTCCGGCGGCGAGCAGCAGATGCTCGCCATGGGACGCGCCCTGATGTCCCGGCCCAAGCTGCTGATGCTCGACGAGCCCTCGATGGGCCTCTCGCCGCTGATGATGCAGAAGATCATGGCGACCATCGTCGAGCTCAAGGCCGACGGGACGACCATCCTGCTGGTCGAGCAGAACGCCCAGGCGGCGCTCTCGCTGTCGGACCGCGGCTACGTCATGGAGACCGGCTCCATCGTCCTCCAGGGCACCGGCGCCGACCTCCTGCACGACGAGTCGGTCCGCAAGGCCTACCTCGGCGAGGACTGACCAGCCCCGCTCCACGACGGAGGGCCCGGCACTCGCGTGCCGGGCCCTCCGTCGTACGCTCCGCCCGCGGGCCTACTCGGACGCGGCCTCCTCGGCCTTCTTCTTGTCCTGGGCCTCGCCCTCTTCGATCACGGCCTCGGCGACCGCCGCCATCGTCATCCGGCGGTCCATCGAGGTCTTCTGGATCCACCGGAACGCGGCCGGCTCGTTCAGCCCGAACTTGGTCTGCAGCACGCTCTTCGCCCGGTCCACCAGCTTCCGGGTCTCCAGCCGCTGGGTGAGATCCGCGATCTCCTCCTCCAGCGTCCGCATCTCCGTGTACCGGGACACCGCCATCTCGATCGCCGGCACCAGGTCGCTCTTGGAGAACGGCTTCACGATGTACGCCATCGCGCCCGCGTCCCGGGCCCGGTCCACCAGCTCGCGCTGCGAGAACGCCGTCAGCATCAGCACCGGCGCCAGGTGCGCCTCGTGGATCTGCTCGGCCGCGGACAGCCCGTCCAGCACCGGCATCTTCACGTCGAGGATCGCCAGGTCCGGCTTCAGCTCCTGGACCAGCCGGACCGCCGTCGCCCCGTCCCCGGCCTCGCCGACGACGGTGTACCCCTCCTCTTCCAGCATCTCCTTGAGGTCGAGGCGGATCAGTGCCTCGTCCTCGGCGATCACAATGCGGGTGATCTGGGGCGAATCGGTCTCAAGCGGCTCAGCCTGCTCGTCGGCGGTGCTCACGGGGCTCCTCGTTCCGGCGGGGTACTGCATGCACGAGGGTACCCAGACACGGTATGTTTGGGTTCAAGCAGGGTCGGGGGCAACCTTCGGATCTGTGGATGCCCCGGTAGCCCAGCGGTAGAGGCAATGGTCTCAAACACCATCCAGCGTGGGTTCGAATCCCACCCGGGGTACTTTTCCTTCGATTCCAAAGTCACACAACGCCACAGAAGTCACATTCGGGTCGTCCTGACGCCTGCGGGTCCTCATCCGTTCAGGTAGGGGCGGCCCTTTTCGCGTCGGTGCGGCCCCGCCCCGTGGCAGGGCCGCACCGGGACGGTCAGTTGTCCAGGGTGCCCACGTGGTGGACGCGGACGAGGTTGGTGGAGCCCGCGAGGCCGGGCGGGGAGCCGGCGGTGATGACGACGATGTCGCCCTTCTGGCAGCGGCCGAGGGAGAGGAGCGCCGCGTCGACCTGCTCGACCATCTCGTCGGTGGTGGGCGCGAACGGGCCGAGGAAGGTCTCCACGCCCCAGGTGAGGGCGAGTTGGCTCCGGACGGCCGGTTCGTAGGTGAAGGCGAGCACCGGGATCGGCGAGCGGTAGCGGGTCAGCCGACGGGCGGTGTCGCCGGACTGGGTGAAGGCGATCAGGTACTTGGCGTGCAGGAAGTCGCCGATCTCGGCGGCCGCGCGGGCCACCGCCCCGCCCTGGGTGCGGGGCTTGTTGCTCGGGGTGAGGACGGGCAGGCCGTCGGCCAGGACGTCCTGCTCGGCGGCTTCGATGATCCGGCCCATGGTCCGGACCGTCTCGGACGGGTACTTGCCGACCGAGGTCTCGCCGGAGAGCATCACCGCGTCGGTGCCGTCGAGGACGGCGTTGGCGACGTCGGAGGCCTCGGCGCGGGTGGGGCGCGAGGAGTTGATCATCGAGTCGAGCATCTGGGTGGCGACGATGACCGGCTTGGCGTTGCGCCGGGCGAGCTTGACGGCCCGCTTCTGGACCATCGGCACCTGCTCCAGCGGCATCTCCACGCCCAGGTCGCCGCGGGCCACCATGATGCCGTCGAAGCGGTCGACGATGGAGTCGAGGTTCCGCACCGCCTGCGGCTTCTCGATCTTGGCGATGACCGGGACGCGACGCCCCTCCTCGTCCATCACCCGGTGGACGTCCTCGACGTCCCGGCCGCTGCGGACGAAGGAGAGCGCGATCAGGTCGGCCCCGGTCCGCAGGGCCCAGCGCAGGTCGACGACGTCCTTGTCGCTGAGCGCGGGCACCGAGACGGCGATCCCGGGGAGGTTGAGGCCCTTGTGGTCGGAGACCAGGCCGCCCTCGACGACGAGGCAGCGGACCCGGGGCCCGTCCACCTCGGCGACCTCCAGGGTGACCCGCCCGTCGTCGACGAGGATCCGCTCGCCGACGGTGACGTCCCCGGCGAGCCCGGCGTAGGTGGTGCCGCAGCCGTTCTGATCCCCTTCGACGCCCTTGTCGGTGGAGATGGTGAACTCGTCGCCGCGTTCGAGAAGTACCGGACCCTCGGTGAAGGTTCCGAGGCGGATCTTCGGGCCTTGAAGGTCGGCGAGCACGCCGATGCTGCGGCCGCTCTCGTCCGCGGCCTTGCGGACCCGGCGGTAGCGCTCCTCGTGCTCGATGTGGGAGCCGTGGCTCAGGTTGAATCGGGCGATGTCCATCCCAGCGTCGACCAGGGACTTGATCTGGTCGTAGCTGTCGGTGGCGGGCCCGAGGGTACAGACGATTTTTGCTCGGCGCATAGTGCTGAGCGTAGGCATTACCGGCGCGTAACGTCGATGCCGGTCCGGACAACGGGATGGCCGTTGCCGGAAGGCGAGTTGAACAATCTGACACATCGTCGCCCGGCCCCGCCCGAACGGGCGGGACGCCGCTCAGCCGGTTGACGCGGCGGCCAGCAGCCCGGCCCCGAGGTGCTCGCCGGCCCCGCCCGGCACGGGCCCGGGCAGCGTGAAGTAGTAGCCGCCGCCGAACGGCAGGACGTACCGCTCCAGCGCCTCCCCCCGCAGCCTCGGTCTCCCGGGCAGCGCCGAGCGGTGCGGCGCCGTCCTTGCGCCGACCGATGACGGCCTCCTGCTTCGGGACGGCGTCGGCGTCCCAGAGCGGCATTGCGAAGCGGATCAGCCGGACCACCTGGTAGCTTCCGCCGGCCGCCCAGGCGGGCTCGTCGACCCCGGCCCGGACCCACACCTGACGTTCCATCGGTGTCCTCGGCGAGAAGGTGGTCGTGGTGCCGCCGACGGTGCGGCTGGTGCGGCGGCCCCGGGCGTCGTAGCCGAAGGTGGCGGTGCCGCTCGGCCCGGTGAGCGCGGTGAGCTTGCCGCGGGCGTTTCAGGTGTAGGTCAGGTCGCCTGCGGCACGTAGACGCCGTCGGAGGTGCGGCGCAGGGTGGCGTCGACCGCGTCGGCGGCGGATTCGACGTGGTCGCCCTTCGGCGCCTCGCTCCTGGCGAAGGACTCGCCGTTCGCCATCGTCAGGACCAGGGAGAGCGCCACGCCGGCGGCCGCGGCCACCCTGGCGAGACGGGTACCGGCCCTCGGACCGCCCCTGCCGGGATGCCGGCTGCCCGGCGTCGCGGGCTCCGGCCCGCTCGGTGTTCCCCGCCCGAAGACACCCATGACGTACAGACCCCCCGTGGTCGTTCGCTCGGCGACCGTTCGTGTCGCCACAGTCGCGTTCACCCTCTCGACGCGAATGACCGGCTGTCAATCACCTTTTGAACACATTGCCTTGAACATGCCTGTACCTGACCGGCCGACCGAGCCGATGCGATTCCGTGAAGGGCTGTTCACCCCCGGTTCACCGTGACGTACGCCCCCGCTCCCGGCCCGGCGGGACGCTCGTCACCCGGGTGGGCCGGGAACGGTAGACGAGGGGGAATCGTCCGGCATGAAGCGCGTGATCGGGGTGCTGACAGCACTACTGGTACTGGGGGGTCTGGCGTTCGCGGTCCTGAACCGGGGGAAGGACGACCCCGAGGGGGGCGGGGTCGTGACCGTGACCGGCACGGTCGGGTCGGAGAAGGGGGCGTTCTTCGCCGACCAGCGCGTGAAGGACGCGCTGAGGGCCCGGGGACTCGTGGTGAACACCCAGAGCGCCGGCTCCTGGCAGATGAGTGAACTCAAGGACGACAAGCTGGACTTCGTCTTCCCGGCCAGCCAGCAGCCCGCCGAGGCGATCAAGGCCAAGCACAACCTGAAGAGCACGCCGACCCGGCCGTTCTACTCGCCGCTGGTGATCGTCGCGCACAAGTCGACCGCCGACGTGCTGAGGGACAACAACCTGGCGCACCAGGACGACGCGAGCAAGGTCTGGACCTTCGCCATGGACGACTTCCTCAAGGGGATCGACACCAACCGGACGTGGCAGCAGCTTCCGAAGCCGCCGGAGAAGCCCGGCGACCTCTCCGGGTCCATCTTCCTGACCACCACCAACCCGGAGACCTCCTCCTCGGGCGCCCTGTACGTCGCCATGGTGTCCTTCCTGCTGAACAACAAGCAGGTGGTCACGGACCCCGCTTCGGTGCCACCGCCCGGCGGCACGCTGACCGCGGCGGTCACCAGGCAGGGCGTGATGAAGAACTCCACGGAGGAGCCGTTCATGGACTTCGTGTCCAACAACGGACGCCCGCTGGTGCTGGCGTACGAGTCCCAGGCACTCGAACTGATGCTGAAGCAGAAGGCGCCGACGGACATGGTGATGCTCTACCCGGACACCACCGTCCTCTCCGACCACACGATCGTCGGACTCACCGACAACGGCCAGAAGCTCGCCGACGCGCTGGCCGACGACCCGAAGCTGCGGGAGCTGGAGATCACGTTCGGCTTCCGGCCGTCGGGCGCGGCGGGCGCGCAGGCGTTCGCCGACCAGCTGCGGGAGCTGCGCAAGGGCCAGGCGGAGCCGTTGTTCGCGTTCGCGCCGGATCTGGGGGCGGCCAAGGTGTCCCAGGCCACGGTGCCGACGCCGGAGATCATGACGCGCCTGATCGAGACCACGAAGAAGCGGTGACGGGGGACATGGGCGAGGCGACAGGAGCAGGGGCGATGCGCGGGAGCGGAGTACGGGGCCTGGCGGCCGGGCTGGCGCTGCTGGTGGCGACGGTGACGGCGTGCACGTCCTCGCCGGCGGCGCCGCCGAAGCCGGGACCGAGCGACCCGCCGGCGGCCAGCGCCCGGCCCGGGGTGCTGCGGGTGCTGGCCGGCAGTGAACTCCAGGACATGGCGCCGGTGCTGGAGGAGGCCCAGAAGGCCACCGGGGTGACGGTGCAGTTCGCCTGGACCGGCTCGCTGGACGGCGCGGACGCGGTGTCCACGGGCAAGGCCGACGGCAAGTACGACGCGATCTGGTTCCCGTCGAACCAGTACCTCCACCTGGACGGGGGGAGCAAGGCGAAACTGCTCTCCGAGACGCCGATCATGACCTCGCCGGTGGCCTTCGGCATCCGTTCCTCGGTGCTGAACGACCTGTCCTGGGGGGACGGCTCCAAGGTGACCTGGGGCAACCTGGCGGAGGCGGCGTCCGGCGGCAAGCTGGCCTACGGCATGGCGGACCCGTCCCGGTCGAACTCGGGCTTCTCGGCACTGGTGGCGGTGGCCTCGGCGTTCTCGGGGGCGAGTTCGGCGCTGACCGAGGCGGACGTGCAGAAGGCGACGCCGCAGCTCAAGCAGTTCTTCACCGGCCAGAAGCTGACCTCCGGCTCGTCCGGCTGGCTGGCCCAGGCGTACGGCCGGGCGGAGCGGGGCTCGGTCGGGGCGCTGGTGAACTACGAGTCGGTGCTGCTGTCGATGAACAAGACGCTGGCCGCCGACCAGCAGCTCACCGTGGTCCGGCCGACCGACGGCGTGATCTCCGCCAACTACCCGCTGACGCTGCTGAGCACCTCGCAGGAGCGGGAGCGGGAGTCGTTCCAGCGGCTCACCTCCTACCTGCTGAAGGAGGACGTGCAGAAGCGGATCTCCGAGCTGACGCTGCGCCGTCCGGTCGCGCCGGGGACCGCCCCCGCGGCGGGGCTGCCGACGGACCGGCGGCACGAGCTGCCGTTCCCCGGCACCCGGCAGGTGGCGGACGGGCTGCTGTCCTCGTACCAGAACGAGCTGCGGCGGCCCTCGCGCACGGTGTACGTGCTGGACACCTCGGGGTCGATGGCCGGGCAGCGGCTGGCCTCGCTGAAGTCGGCGATGGGCCGGTTGACCGGCGCGGACGACACCCGGGGGGTGCGCCGGTTCCGGGACCGCGAGGAGGTCACGCTGATCTCCTTCGCCTCGAAGGTGAAGTCGACGAAGACCCACTCGGTGCCGACCGGCGCGGGCGCCCGGCAGGAGCTGGCCTCGATCAACGGGGACGTCCAGGCGCTGTCGGCGGACGGCGGGACGGCGGTGTACTCCTCGCTGCAGGAGGCGTACCGGGTGATCGAGCGGCAGCAGTCGGCGGCCGGGGACGACCGGTTCACCTCGATCGTGCTGATGACGGACGGGGAGAGCAACGAGGGGGCGACGGACAAGGACTTCCGGACCTTCTACGGGGGTCTCTCACCGGCGCAGAAGTCGGTTCCGGTGTTCCCGATCCTGTTCGGCGACGCGGCGAAGGGGCAGTTGCAGGGGATCGCGGACCTGAGCGGCGGCAAGCTGTTCGACGGGACGGGGTCGCTGGACGGGGCGTTCGAGGAGATCCGTGGCTACCAGTAACGGTGGCGGGGCCGACCCCGGCGGGCCCGGCGGGCCCGGCGGCCGGATCTGGGCCTACCTGACCTCCACCAAGCACTACGTGGCGGGCGGGACGGCGGTGGCCGGGGCGGGGGCGGCGGTCGGGCTGCAGAGCCCGGTGGCGCTCTCGGCGCTGCTGGTGGCCGGGCCGTACATCGCCACGGTGACCCTGTGGCCGCGGAAGCCGGTGGTCGTGCAGGACCCCCCGCAGTCCGATCCGCTCGATCCGCCGTCGGTGCCCCCGTCGGTGTCGCCGTCGGTGTCCCCGTCGGTGTCGCTCACGGTCGAGCCGACCTCGGAGCCCGGTCCACCGCCGCCCCGGCTGTGGCCGCAGCTGGAGGAGCTGGCCGCGTACGTCGGTTCGGCGCCGCTGCCGCCGTCGGCGAACGTGCCGGGGCTGCTGGAACGGCTGCGCGGCGCCGGGCCGGGGCCGACCACCGAGCCGATCGTCCGTCGCCGGCTGCCGCTGGCGGTGGACGGCTACCTGCGGGCGCTGACCTGGCAGCCGTGGGTGTCGGACGGGGGCGACCCGGTGGCCGAACTGGCCCGGGCGGTGGACGAGATGACGGCCCTGGTCCCGGCCTCCTGACCCGCTGCGACCGTCTCGCACAGCACGAACAGCACGAACAGCACGCGCAGTACGCCCGACGCGTTTCGGCCCGGCCCCCGAGGACCGGGCCGAACGCGTTCCCGCGCCCTCGCTCGTCCCGCCCGTCAGGCCTCCAGCGCGCCGGAGAGTTCGAGCCGGCGCCGCACCCCCAGCTTGCGGAAGCTGTTGGTCAGGTGGGTCTCCACCGTCCGCACCGCGAGGTGCAGCATCGCGGCGATCTCGGCGTTGGAGTGCCCGGCGGCCGCGAGCCGGCAGATCCGCAGCTCGCTGTCGGTGAGCGCCTCCGCGCCGGCGTGGTCGCCGCGGCCGACCCGCGCGCCGGAGGACCGCAGGGCCTCCAGGGCGGCGGCCCGCTGGCGGACGGCGCCGAGGCGTTCGGCGCGACCGGCGGCCTCGCGCAGGGAGCGGCGGGCGGCGCCGCGCCGGCCGCCGTCGCCGAGCAGTCGGCCGTAGGTGATGAGGGCGGGGATGAGTTCGGTGTCGATCTCGGCGGTGCGCAGCAGCAGGACGGCTTCGGCCGCGAGATCGAGGCCGTGGCGGCCGCCGGTGGCGGCGGCGAGGACGCGCAGGGCGCGGCCGACGGTGCGCGGGGTGCCCCAGATCCGGGCGAGGCGGAGTTCCTCCTCGGCGAGGGCGACGGCGGGGCCGGGTTCGCCGAGTTGGAGGTGGCATTCGGCGGCGATGGAGCGCCACGGGGTGACGATGGGGCTGCGGACCTGGCGTTCGCCCTGGCGGCGGCCGCATTCCAGGAGGTCGGCGAGGCCTTCGGCGGGTTCGCCGGAGGCGAGCCGGAGCAGGCCCCGGGCGTAGAGGTACTCGTTCCACTCCCAGGAGTCCTGGGCGCGGTCGGCGGCGACGGCGCGGGCGAGGCCGTGCGCCTGCCAGAGCCGGCCGGTCTCGACGAGGGCGATCACGGCCTGGGCGACGAGGTGGGCGTTCTGCTGGCCGAGGAGTTCGGCGTAGCGGCCGGGGCCGTCGTCGTCGGAGGCCGGGGCCGAGGCGGACGCGGCGGCGGGACCGGACGCAGGACCGGACGCGGGACCGGACGCGGGACCGGACGCGGGGCCGGATCCGGGGGCGCCGGCGTTCCACCAGGAGCGGTCGGGGAGGGCCGGGGTGCTCCAGGTCTGCAGCCGGGGCAGTCCGGGCGGGCCCCAGGGCGTGGTGCGCACCAGCGCGGGGGCGGGGGGCGGACCGGCGGTCGCGGGGGCGGTGGAGGAGCCGGGGGCGGTCAGGGCGTATTCGTCGAGCAGGGCCTGGTACTCGCCGCGCATGATCCTGGCCTCGGCGCGGACGCTGAGCAGGCACTGGTAGCCGGGGTCGAGCGGGCCGCCGCGGTAGCTGGCGAGGCCGCGGACGACGAGGTCGTCGGCCTGGTCGAGGTGGTCGCACCACTGGGAGAGGGTGGCGAGGGACACCAGCAGGTAGGAGCGGCAGAGCGGGTCGACGGGGGCGTCCTCCAGCTCGCGGACGCGTTGGGCGACCTCGGTGGCGGCGAGCAGTCCGCTGGTGGCGTCGAACTCGGTGAGCAGGGCGAAGGCAGGCGGTGCGAGGCGGTGCGGGGTGCGGGCGGCGAGGCGTTGGACGCCTTCGACGACCTGGAGCCAGCTGCGGCCGTCGTGGGCGGCGATCTGGGCGGTGGCGGCCTGGACGGCGTGGAGGACGTCCTCCTGGTCGGCGAAGCGGTGCGCGAGCTCGTCCATGAGTTCCAGGGCGGCGGCGGTGTCGCCGCGGGTGGCGAGGACGGCGCCGAGGGTGCCGGCGGCGCGGAAGACGCCTTCGTCGGTCTGCTGGAGGTGGACGGCCTCGGCGAGGTGGCGCAGGCCGATGGTGCGTTCGGCGGGGCCGAGGGTGACTTCGAGGCTGCCGAGTTCGGTGAGCAGCAGTCCGCGCCGGCGGTCGCTCAGGGGTTCGGCGAGGACGCGGCGCAGCAGGGCGACGGCGTCGGCGGGGTGGTCGGCGTCGGCGGCCTTGCGGGCGGCGCGGCGCAGGGTGTCGACGGCCCAGTGCGGGGTGGGGGCGGGGGTGAGCAGGAGGTGGCCGGCGACGAGTTCGTCGGGCGCGCCGGTGTGGTGGAGGTGTTCGGCGGCGGCGAGGTGGACGTCGGCGCGGTGGCCGGGGGCGTGGCCGGTGAGGACGGCGTCGGCGAGCAGGGGGTGGGCGAAGCGCGGCCAGCTGCCGGTGTCGGGGGTGTCGAGGTGGCGGTGGGCGGTGAGTTCGGCGAGCCAGCCGGTGAGCCTGCCGGGGTCGGCGGCGGAGAGGTGGGCGAGCAGCGGGACGGGGTCGAGCGGCGGGGTGCCGGGGGCGGGGAGGGCGTCGGCGGCGGGGTGCTCGCGCATCCGGGCGAGGACGCGGGCGGCGGTGACGGCCCGTTCGCCGGCGCCGTGCAGCCAGGTCTCGACGGCCTCGGCGAAGGCGCCGCCGGGCAGGGCTCCGCAGCTCTCGGGGAGGATCCGCGGCAGCGCGCCGGGGAGCGGTTGGGGAAGAAGGCCCGGGAGGAGCCCGGGGAGCAGGCCGGGGGAGGTTCCGGGGAGGGCGGTGGCGTCCTCGGTGTCGTCGGCCGGGCCGGCCGCCGTGAGGTCGGCGAGCAGGGCGGTGAGCAGCAGCGGGTTGCCGCCGGTGGCGCGGGCGCAGTCGGCGGCGAGTCCGGGGGGCGTGCCGGGGCCGAGGTGCCGCTCGGCGAGGCGGCCGGCCGCCTCGGCGGCGAGCGGGGCGAGCCGCAGGGTGGTGGCGAGCTCGGGCGGCAGGTCGCGGGCGAAGCGGTCGGTCCGGCCGGCGAGGGTGGCCTGCCGGCGTTCGGTGGCGATCAGCAGGGCGGGCAGCCGGTCGATGCGGCGGGCGACCTGGCGCAGCCAGCGGCGGGAGGGCTCGTCGGCGAGGTGGATGTCGTCGACGGCGAGCAGCAGCGGGTGGTGGGTGCCGTGCAGCCGGAGCAGCGACCAGAGGGTGGCCTCGGCGGTGTCGGGCGCGTTGCCGTCGACCGGGGTGCCGGGTGCGGTGCCGGGCGCGGGCTCCGGCGGGGCGCCCCAGGGCGTGTGGCCGTAGGGGCCGGCGGGGGTGGGGCCGGTGTCGAAGAGCTGGCGGGCGGCCGCGTAGGGGGTGCCGGTCTCCTCGGCGGAGCAGCGGGCGCGCAGCACGGTGGTGCCGTCGGCGGCGGCGCGGCGGGCGGCCTCGGCGAGGAGGGCGGTGCGGCCGGTGCCGATGGCGCCGGTGAGCAGCACGACGTGACCGGCGCCGCGGCGGGCGGCGGCGGTCCGGTCGGCTATCAGCCTCAGCTGGGGTTCGCGGTCCACCAGGTGGGTGGACGTGGCGGTGCTCATCCGTGCTCTCCCTTCCTGCCCGTTCCGGGCGTCCGTCGGTGTCCGAACGGGCAGTGTCTGCCGTTTTACCGGGTAAACGGCTTGACGTCCTAACCACGCGCTACTGGCGGGTCCGGTTTCCGGACCGTGAACCCGGGGCGCCGACCGGCGGGGTACGGGCGCCCGATGGGGCGGTGTCGCGGTGTCCCGGCGGCGTTCCCGCTGTGCCTCCCCCGCATCCCTGACCACCTGGGGGGCCGATTGCGTTGCCTCCGCCGATCGGCGGGAGTCACTCGGCGGGCCCGATCTCGTGGTGGACCACGATGGCCGGGAGGCTGCCCCGGCGGGAAGCATGGAGGCAGTTTCCGGGGCACGGGCAGCGCTGCCGGAACGCCGTCGAAAACGGTCGGCCTTACCCGGGTGGGGCGCCACGCCCTGACGTTCGGGGTCCGCCGGGTGGCCGGGCCGGCTTCTCCAGGAGGGGGCCAGAATTTGACTGTTCTGCACACCGAGTACGACCGCCGGGGCACGGCGGTGCGGGCTTCGGCGTCCGCCACGCGTACGGTTCCGCCGCAGCGGCCGACGGCAGCCCGTCCGGTCGCCGCGAACGCCCACACGGTCGGTGCCGCCGCCACGGCCGCCCAGGCCTCGGCCGCGGCGCGCGCCACGGCCGGTTCGGCCCGGGCCGCCGCCGCCACGGCGACGGCCCGCAGTTCGACGGTGCCGGTCGCCGTCCAGGCCGCCGACCCGCTCTCCCGGGCGGGGGCGGAGGCACAGCTGCGCCGCTTCCCCGGGGTGGCGGTGGTGGATCCGAGCGGGACGTCCACGCCGGGCACGGTCACCGTGCTGGTGGCCGAGTCCGCCGACGCCGCGGCGACGGCGGCCCTGCGCCGGCTGGTGCGCGGCGCCGGGCAGCGGGTGGTCCTGGTGGTCGAGCGGCTGCGGGAGACCGAGCTGATGGAGGCCGTCGAGTGCGGCGTGGCGGCGATCCTGTGGCGCCGGGAGGCGACGCCGGAGCGGCTGGGCCGGGCGGTGCTGGCCGCGGCCCGGGGCGACGGCGACCTGCCGGCGGACCTCCAGGGGCGGCTGATCGCCCAGGTGGGCCGGCTGCAGCGGTCCGTGCAGGGCATGCCGGGGCAGGCCCCGACGGGCCTGTCGGAGCGTGAGTCGGACGTGCTGCGGCTGGTCGCCGAGGGCTGGGACACCGGGGAGATCGCGGCCCGGCTGTCGTACTCCGAGCGGACCGTGAAGAACGTGCTGCACGGGCTGACGACCCGCCTGCAGCTGCGCAACCGGGCCCACGCGGTGGCCCACGCGGTGCGCGAGGGCTACATCTAGACGGCCCACGGGCGGGCGCGCGACGACGCGGGTGGCACGGGCGGGCGGGTACAGCACCCGCCCGCCCGTGTCACGAACGAGTCGCCAAGATCTCACCTGTTGGAAAGGTCCGGGGACTATCCGTCGGCGGGGGCCGCACGGCACACTTCTACGCGCGTACCTCTACGCGCGTCACCGAGCCTGTGCGCCGCCGCCGTCGGCGATCGCCGCCCTCGTTGACGGTCCGTTCGCCGCCGTCCCCACCGGGAGAGTCGTCCATGCCCCTGAACCGCCGTGACTTCGTCACCCGGTCCGCCGCCACCGCCGCCGGCGCCGCCCTCGTGAGCGGTGCCGGGTTCGCCGCCGCCACGCCCGCGGCGGCGGCCGGACCGGACGAGGCCCGCGCCAAGGGCCGGACCAAGCGCCAGGCCTTCACCGTCATGGGCACCACCGACCTGCACGGCCGGGTGCTCAACTGGGACTACTTCACCGACGCCGTCTACGCCGACAAGGCGCACAACGAGGTCGGCCTCGCCAAGATCTCCACGCTCGCCAAGCAGGTCCGCGAGGAGAAGGGCTGGGACCGCTGCCTGCTCATCGACGCCGGTGACACCATCCAGGGCACCCAGCTGACCTACTACTACGCCCGGGTCGAGCCGATCGCCACCGAGGCCGACACCGCGCCCGAGCACCCGATGGCGCTCGCCATGAACACCATGGAGTACACCGCCGCGGCGCTCGGCAACCACGAGTTCAACTACGGCATCGACACCCTGCGCGCCTACGAGGAACAGCTGGACTTCCCGCTGCTCGGCGCCAACGCGCTGAACGCCCGCAACGACAAGCCGGCCTTCCCCCCGTACGTGATCCGCAAGCTGAAGCTCGGCAACGGCCCGGTCCTCAAGGTCGGCATCGTCGGCCTGACCAACCCCGGCATCGCGATCTGGGACAAGGCCAACGTCGCCGGGAAGATGACCTTCCCCGGCATCGTCGAGACCGCGAAGGTCTGGGTGCCCAAGGTGAAGGCCGCCGGCGCGGACGTCGTCGTGGTCGCCTGCCACTCCGGCATGGACGAGGCCACCTCCTACGGCGACCAGCTGCCGTGGGCGGAGAACGCCTCCGTCGCGCTGGCCGAGCAGGTCCCGGGCATCGACGCCGTCCTGGTCGGCCACGCCCACAAGGAGATCCCGCAGCGTCTGGTCGTCAACAAGGAGACCGGCAGGACCGTCGTGCTCTCCGAGCCGCTCTGCTGGGGCCAGCGGCTGACCTGCTTCGACTTCGAGGTGGAGCTCGACAAGGGCGCCTGGAAGGTCGTCTCGCTCTCCTCCCGGGTGCTGAACTCCAACACGGTCCCGGAGGACCCGGAGATCGTCGACCTGATGACCGACCAGCACAAGAAGGTCGTCGCCTACGTCAACCAGGTCATCGGGACCGCCAAGATCGAGCTGTCGATCGCGGAGGCGCCGTTCAAGGACACCCCGATCATCGACCTCATCGGCCGGGTCCAGGCCGACGTGGTGCGCGCCGCGCTGGCCGGCGGCCAGTACGCCAAGCTGCCGGTGCTCGCCCAGGCCGCGCCGTTCAACCGCTCCGCCGTGATCCCGGCCGGCCAGGTCAAGCTGCGCGACGCGGCCGGCCTGTACATCTACGAGAACACCCTGGAGGCCCGGATCCTGACGGGCGCCCAGATCAAGGACTACCTGGAGTACTCAGCGAAGTACTACAACCAGCTCGCCCCGGGCGCCCCGGTCGACAAGGCCACCCTGACCAACGCCCAGAACACCCCGGACTACAACTACGACGCGGTGTACGGCGTCTCCTACGACATCGACGTCGCCCAGCCGGTCGGCTCGCGGATCGTCAACCTCAGCTTCGAGGGCCGGCCGATCGACCCGACCGCCCAGTTCGTCCTCGCGGTGAACAACTACCGCGCCAACGGCGGCGGCAACTTCCCGCACGTCGCGGCCGCCCAGAAGGTGTGGGCCAACTCGGACGAGATCCGCAACGCGATGATCGCCTGGGTGAAGGAGAAGGGCACCATCGACCCGGCCGACTTCGCCGCCGAGTCCTGGCGCCTGGTCCGGGCGGGCCGACCGGTCTTCTGACGCCCTCCGGCCGCCTCCTCCGCAGGCGCGCCCGGCACCGACCGGAACAGCCCCGGGGCCCGCACCCCGGGGCTGTTCCCCTTCCCGCGCCACCGCTACCCTGACCACATGCGGACCGTCGCCGCCTGGCCCCTGGAGGCCCCTCCCCCGCCCGGGGTACCGGCCGAGTTCCGCACCCCCTGCACCCGCGTCGGCCGGGACCTGCGGCACCTGCCCCCCGCCGCCGAACTGCCGGCGGGCGTCCGCTGGGAGCTCTCCGAGGAGCCCTGGAGCGGGTTCCTGCTCGGCCTCGGCAGCGCCCGGGGCATGCGGTACACCCTGGAGGTCGACCCCTACCTGCCGCCCGGAGCACTCACCGCGCTCGTCGCGGAGCAGGTCCAGGACCATCTCGCCGGCTACGAGTTCGTCCAGTGGCCCAGCTGCCCGGGACACACCCACCCGCTGGTACCGGCCGTGAACCCGTCGGTCGGCTCGGCGACGGGCTCGGCGGCGGAGGCTTGGTGGCATTGCCGCCGGACCCACCGGCCCCTGGCCCGGGTCGGCGAGCTGAGGCATTGATCCGCCGCTACCCCAGGGCGGCCAGCTCGGCCATCGCCTCCCGTTCGAGCCGGGCCAGGTCGGTCAGCAGGGCGCCGGCCCGCGCCAGGTCCGCCGGGTCCCCGGTCTCCCCCGCGGCGGCGACCAGTCCGGCCACCTCGGTCCACCCGGCCGCCGCCTCGGCGTAGCCGTCCCGGGCGGCCCGGACCCGACCGTCGTCGAGCAGGTCGGCGCACTCGCCGAGGAAGTCCCGGTAGAGGTTGCGGAACAGCGCCCCGCCGGTCCCGGCCAGCTCCATCATCCGCGCGGCCTGCGGCAGTTGGCGGCCCGGATCGGTGGCGCGGGCCAGCCAGCCCGGGACGAGCGCGGCGGCCTTGCCGATGCCGCGGTGCCCGAGGTTGGCGATCGGCGGGTGCAGGAACGCCCGCGCGCAGTCCGCCAGGGCCGGCGCCAGCAGCTCCCGCGGCTCCGGGACCGGTCCGCGCCGGGCGAGCGTGAAGGAGCGGTTGCGGGCGGTCATCGGGCCGCGCTCGGCGCGCGCCGCCGCGAGCGAGGCGAGGCTGGTGGTGACCGCGCCGCCCTGCTGCGCGGTGTCCACCAGCCGGGCGTCCTGCGCGTCGTGGCCGACCATCGCGACCACGTGCCCGCCGAAGTGCGCCTTCGAGGTGAAGTACTCCAGGTGGTAGCTGTCCAGCTGGAGCCCGACCGGACGCCCGGCGGCGAGGCCGTCGGCCACGTTCTGCCAGGCGCGGCGGGCCGAGCCGGTCTCCCGCACGTCCAGCTCCAGCCCGAGCCGGGCGGCCAGGTTCCGGGTCAGCTCGAACGGCCTGACCCGGCCGCCGAGGAAGGGGAAGTCCAGCCCCTTGCCGTCCCAGTAGACGAACGACAGCCCGGCCCCGAGGCCGAACAGCATCGGCTCGGACAGGTCGACGCCCTCGTGCCGCAGCAGCACGCCCAGGGCCGTCGTCTCGCAGTGCGCTCCCCCGCGCGGTTCCGTCATGATCCGTCCTCCGTCCGCTCCTCGACCGGGACGACCAGCCTGGTCGTCCACTCCTCCGCCGGGGCCTCCCCCGGTCCGACCAGGTACGCCTCCCGGACCGGCGGCACCGGCCACAGCCCACGCTCGTGCACGGCCGCCAGCAACGCGTGGTAGGCCAGCGGCAGTTGGGTGTAGGGACCGTGGTGCACGGTCTCCAGGACCGGCCCGCCGGGCAGGACCAGGTGCTCCAGCGGTTCCGGGCCCGCCGCGTCCCCCGGACCGGTCGGCGGCACCGCCTCGGCGCCCACCGCGATCCGCATCCCCTCCTCGACGTCCAGCGGGAACAGCCCCCACAGCGGCGGCCGCCACCTCACCCCGTCCAGGAGCGCCAGCAGCCGTCCGACGCACTCGCCGGTGCGCGCGCCCAGCTCCGCCGGACCGGTCACGGCCCGGACCACGGCCAGCCGGCGGTCCGGCTCCCGGCCCCCGGTGACCTCGTGGCCGGGCAGTCCGCCGCCGTCCGCGAGCCGTTCCAGCAGCGCCAGCCGGGCCCGGTCGCGGGTGATCCGCTCCGCGACGCGGTCGCGCTCGGCCCGCAGCAGCCGGACCCGCTCCGGCCCGTCGCCGGCCAGGCTCGCGGCGATCACCGCGAGCGGCACGTCGAGGTCGCGCAGCAGGGCGACCGTGAGGGCGTCCCGGGCCTGGGCGGGGGCGTAGTACCGGTAGCCGGTGGCCGGGTCGACCCGGGCGGGCGGCAGCAGGCCGGTGTCGTCGTAGTGGCGGAGCTGTTTGACGCTCAGCCGGCAGAGGCGGGCGAAGCGCCCGATGGTGAGGAGTTCGTCCCGTTCGCGCACGCCGCCATGGTGGACCCTCCCGCCGTGGGAGGGTCCACCGCGGTCCGCCCCCGCGCCGAGGCGGCCCGGGGGCGAGACGCTGGGACATTTTCCCGAGACAGCAGGATATTCAGCCGCGCGCCGGGCCTCCCTAGTGTTGATCACGTCACCGAGAGCCCCACCTTCCGAGAAGGAGCAGTCCCATGCGCGCAGTCGTCCAGAAGACCTTCGGCGGCCCCGAGGTGCTGGAGGTCGTCGAGACCGACCGGCCCGCCCCGCTCGGCGGCGAGGTGCTCGTCCGCGTCCACGCCAGCGGCGTCAACCCGGTGGACGTGGCGGTCCGTTCGGGCGCCTACCCGCTGCTCGGCGAGCCCCCGTTCGGCGTCGGCTGGGACATCTCCGGCGTCGTCGAGGCGGCCGGGCCGGGCGCCCGCTTCAAGGCCGGCGACGAGGTCTTCGGCCTGCCGTTCTTCCCCCGGGCCGCCACCGGCTACGCCGACTACGTCGCGGTGCCGTCCCGTCAGGTGGCCCGCAAGCCCGCCTCGCTGGACCACGTGCAGGCCGCCGCGCTGCCGCTGGCCGCGCTGACCGCCTGGCAGGGCCTGGTGGACGCGGCGGGGATCAGCGAGGGGCAGCGGGTGCTGATCCACCGGGCGGCCGGCGGCGTCGGCCACCTCGCCGTCCAGATCGCCAAGGCCCGCGGCGCGTACGTGATCGCCCTGGCGAGCGAGCCGAAGCACGACTTCGTGCGCGGCCTGGGCGCCGACGAGGTGATCGACTACCGCACCGAGGGCTTCCTGGCGGAGGTCGGCCAGGTGGACGTGGTGCTCGACTCCTCCTCGCAGGGCACCGCCTCGCTGGAGGTGCTGCGCGAGGGCGGCGTCCTGGTCTCGATCATGGAGCACTGGAACACCGCGCTGGCCGCCGAGGTCGAGGCCGCCGGGCGGCGGTTCGCCGGCGTCTCCGTGGAGCCGGACTACGCCTCGCTGGAGGCGATCGCCGCCCTGGTCGAGGAGGGCCGGATCCGCCCGCACATCGCCGAGACCTTCCCGCTGGAGGAGGCCGGCAAGGCGCACGAGCTGATCGCCACCGGCCGCACCCAGGGCAAGATCGTCCTCACCGTCGCCTGAGCCGTAGGGTGCTCGGGGACACCACGGCGACCGGGGGAGGCCATGTGGACATCCTGACCGAGGCACTGAGCTCGATGCGGACGGGGCAGCCCGCCTCCGTCCGCACCGAGGGCCGGGCCCCCTGGGGGCTGCGGCTGCCCCCGGTCGCCGGCGCCGGGTTCCACGTGGTCCTGTACGGGACGTGCTGGCTGGTCCCGCTGGACGAGTCGGCGGACGGGCCGCTCGCCCTCAGCCCGGGGGACGTGGTCTTCCTGCGGGACGGCCGGGGCCACGTCCTCGCCGACCGGCCGGAGACGCCGGCCGTCCCCGAACAGCCCTCGCAGTTCCGGCCGGGACTGCCGATCGGCACCGTCACCGTCGGCGGGGACGGTCCGCGCACCAGCCTGCTGTGCGGCAACTACCACCTCGACCAGGCGCGCCCCCACCCGCTGGTGCGGCAACTCCCGGAGATCGTCCACCTGCAGACCCGGCACGGCCGCCACCCCGAACTGAGCGCGGCCGTCCAGCTCCTCGGCGCCGAGCTGGAGAACCCGCGGATCGGCTCGACCGGCATCGTGCCGGCGCTGATCGACTCGCTGCTGCTGTACATCCTGCGGGCGTGGTTCGAGGAGCAGCCGCCCGCCACCGCGGCCGGCTGGGCGGCGGCGCTCGGCGACTCGGCGGTGGCCCCGGCGCTCACCGCGATCCACGAGGCGCCGTCCGCGTCGTGGACGGTGGAGTCCCTGGCCGCCCGGGCCGGGCTCTCCCGGGCGGCGTTCGCCCGCCGGTTCACCGCCCTGGTCGGCGAGCCCCCGATGGCCTACCTGACCCGCTGGCGGATGACCACGGCGGCCCGCCTGCTGCGCGAGTCGGAGGCACCGCTCACCGCCGTCGCCGCACGGACCGGCTACGGCTCGGAGTACGCCTTCGCCAAGGCCTTCAAGCGGGAGTTCGGCCTGGCGCCGGGCGGCTACCGCCGCGAGTCCCGCGCCGCCTGAGCCGCCCGCCCGGGCCGGCAACGGCGGGTGGGCGCGCCGTCCGGGCCCGCGCCGCCGGGGCGCCCTACCGTCGGGCCACCGCCGCGCGGACGGCCGGGGCGATCTCGTTCGCCCAGCGGCCGAGGGCGACCGGGTCCGGCGAACCGTGGTCGGGGGCGAACAGGGTGAAGCCGGCGGCGCCGTGCTCCAGCACCGCACCGGTCAGTTCGGTCACCCACTGGTCGACCGAGCCGCCCAGCCAGGTGCCCCCCGCGTCCCGGGTCGCGTCCAGCGGGCGGTCGGTGATCCGGCCCGGCAGGTTGTAGACGGTGCGGATCTCCCGCGGGTCCCGTCCGACGGCGGCGGCCGCCTCGTCGACGACCGGCCGCGAGGTGCGGTAGCGCTCGCTGAGCCAGTCCGCCGCGTGGCCGGGGATCCAGCCGTCGGCCACCCGGCCGGTGGCGGCCAGCGACTTGCGGCCGTTCGAACCCGTCCACACCGGCGGTGCGGCGACCGGCGCGGGCTCGATCTCCCGGACGCGGTAGTGCCGGCCCTCGTGGCTGACCCGCTCGCCGCCGCCCGCCAGCCGCTTGACCAGCACGATGGCCTCCTCGAAGGCCTCCACCGCCTCGCCCGGCGTGAGCCGCTCCACCCCGAGGTCGGTGATCCGGTCCCAGAGGCCGCCGGCCCCCATCCCGAGCACCACCCGGCCGCCGGAGAGCGCGGCCAGCGAGGTGACCGCCCGGGCCAGCATCGGCGCGGGCCGGGTCGGCAGGTTGGTGACGTTGGCGAAGCCGCTGATCCGCCCGGTCCGGCCGAGCAGGAAGCCGAGCGCGGCGTACGCGTCCACCCGGCCGCCGAGGTACGGGTGGTCGGACAGCGAGAAGTGGTCCAGCCCGTCCCGGTCGGCCTGCTGGACGACGTCCAGCAGCCGCTGGGTGTCGGCGAGGTCGCCCGGCGCCCCGAACCCGAAGACGACGGCCGTGTTTCCGATACTCATCTCTCGCCCCCAAAACAGAAAGAGTTGCAGTTCGCACTACGAACATATTAGTTCGTTGCGCGAACTGCAACTCCTTCCCGAAGGTCAGCCGGATTCGCCGAACACCGGCGGCACCTTGTTGTCCAGCACCACCCGCCCGAGCAGCTCGCCCAGCGCCTCCCGCTCCGCCGCGGACAGCCCGGCCGGCAGCTCCTCGATCCGCCGACAGGTCTCCCCGTAGAACCGCTCCGCCAGCGCCCGCCCCTCCGCCGTCAGCCCGACCCGCACGGCCCGCGCGTCACCCTCACAACTCTCCCGCCGCACCAGCCCGTTGCGCTCGGTCCGGTCCACCAGCCCGGTCAGACTCGACTTGGCCAACCGCAGCACCCCGCCGAGCTCCCCCATCACGTACGACCGCCCCAGCAGCACACAGAGCAACTGCCCCTGCTGCGGCGTCAACCCGTGCTCCCGCGCCGACTCCGCATACACCGCGTCCACCAGGAACGCCGCCCGCACCAGCGCCCCCACCACCCCGACCCCGCCATCCTCGCTCTTCACCATCCCGCCACCCTAACAGCCGTAATTCGCAGCACGAACTACTGTGGCGGCGGGAACCGGATGAGAGGATGGCTCCATGAGCGAGCTCCGGGTCCCCGAACGGCATGCCCAGCTGCTGGCCTACGCCCAGAGCCTGACCCCGCCGTCGGGCTGGAAGATCGAGGTGTCGGGCGACGAGATCATCGTGATGGCCGGGCCGTCCGTGGTCCATCAGCACAACCTGCTGCTCGTCCGCCGCCAGTTCGACGCGCACTGCCCGGCCGAGCTGATGCCCAGCGAGAACACCGACCTCGCCTCCCCGCACACCGGCAAGCTCCGCAACCCCGACCTGACCTACATCCCCCTCGCCGCCGTCGACCTCGGCGGCCACCAGGTCCCCGCCGAACTGGCCGCGATCGCGGTCGAGGTCGTCTCGCCCTCCAACCCGGAGAACGACCTGGTCGGCAAGGTCCGCGACTACCCGCAGACGGGCATCCCGCTCTACCTGGTGATCGACCCCCGCGAGGGCACGCTCGCCCTCCGCTCCGAGCCCGGCGGTGGCACCCACCACCGACGGTGGAGCGGGAAGTTCGGCGACGACGTGCCGATCCCGGTCCCGTTCGGCTTCGAGCTGACGACCGCCGAACTGCTCCGCTACTAGGCGCCGTCGGCCTCTGCGGCCCTACGGCTTCTCCGCCACGCCCGACCAGATGCCGACCTGGGAGTCGGTGGGCTCGGCGGGGGTGTCGGGGCGCCAGAGGGGGGCGGTGACCAGGCCGGGGTCGGTGAGCTTCAGGCCGTCGAAGAAGCGCAGCACCTGGTCGCGGGAGCGCATGGTGAGCTGCGCGGAGGCGTTGCGGTAGACGGCGGGGCCGCGGGCGGCGTCGGCGGTGGGGGTGAAGTCGAGGGTGCCGTGGGAGAGGACGAGGCGGCTGCCGGACGGCAGGGCGTCCACCAGGGTGCGCACGATGGCGTACGGGTCGTCCTGTTCGTCGATGAAGTGCAGGACGGCGACGAGCAGCAGCCCGACCGGCTCGCCGGAGTCGAGGGCCTGCCGGACCTCGGGGGCGGCCAGGATGCCGGCCGGGTCGCGCAGGTCGGCCTGGACGACGGCGGTGCTCTCCGGGGTGGTGCCGCTCAGCAGGGCGCGGCCGTGCACCAGCACGATCGGGTCGTTGTCGAGGTAGACCACGCGCGCGTCGGGCCGCACCTGCTGGGCGATCTCGTGGGTGTTGCCGGCGCTCGGGATGCCGGTGCCGATGTCGACGAACCGGCGGATGCCCCCGGCGGCGAGGTGGCGCACCGCGCGGCCGAGGAAGGCCCGGTTGGCGAGGGCGCTGATCCGCACCATCGGGCTGATCGCGAGCACCTTCTCGGCGGCCTCGCGGTCGGCCGGGAAGTTGTCCTTGCCGCCGATGTAGTAGTCGTACATCCGGGCGGGGTGCGGGATCTCGGGGCGCAGGTCGGCGGGCGGCCGTGCGGCGCCGCCGTCGCCGTCGCCGTCGCCGTCGCCGACGAGCCACTCCCGGCCGATCTCCTGAAACTCGGTCACCCCGGCCACCCCTTCGGTCCGTTCCGCTCGAACACGGTCCCCGCGCGTTCCGCTACCGCCGCATCATAGGCAGCGGTGATCAACAAGCGGAACCCGGCCGTCCCCTCCGCCGGGGGCCGGCCGGGCCCGTCCGGGCGCGCCGCCGGGCGGCGCGCCCGGTGCCGCTCAGAACGGGAAGCGGCTGCGCCCGTGCTGGATAGAGATCCACTTCACGGTGGTGAACGCGTCCACCGTGGAATCGCCGTTCAGCCGACCGACACCCGAGTTCTTCTCGCCGCCGAACGGCACCACGGGCTCGTCCGCGATGGTCCCGTCGTTGACGTGGATCATGCCGGTCTCGATCCGCCGGGCGACCCGCACGCCGCGCTCCACGTCGGCCGTGTGCACCGCGCCGCTGAGCCCGAACGGCGTGTCGTTGGCGATCCGGACCGCCTCGTCCTCGCCGTCGAACGGCACCAGCAGCACCACCGGCCCGAACAGCTCGCGCCGCAGGATGGGCGCGTCGGCCGGCAGGTCGCCGAGCACGACCGGATCCATCAGGCTGCCGACGGTGGTGCCGCGCAGCAGCGCGGTGGCGCCGCCGGCGATCGCCTGGTCGACCTGCGCGGAGAGGGCGTCGGCCTGGACGGGGTTGATCAGCGGGCCGATGTGGGTGGCCGGGTCCCTCGGGTCGCCGACCTTCAGGGTGGCGACCTTGGCGACGAAGCGGCGGGTGAACTCCTCGGCCACGCTGCGGTCGACCAGCACCCGGTTGGCGGCCATGCAGACCTGGCCCTGGTGCACGAAGCGGCTGAACACCGCGGCGTCCACGGCGTAGTCGAGGTCGGCGTCGTCCAGCACGATCAGCGCGCTGTTGCCGCCGAGCTCCAGGACGGTCCGCTTGAAGTGCGAGGCGGCGACGGTGGCGACGTGCCGGCCGACCTTGTCGGAGCCGGTGAAGGAGATCACCTTGGGGAGGGGGTGCTCGATGAACGCGTCGCCGATCTCGGCGATGTCGGTGATCACGACGTTCAGCAGGCCGGCCGGCAGGCCCGCCTCCTCGAAGATCTTGGCGATCAGGGTGCCGCCGACCACCGGGGTCTCCTGGTGCGGCTTGAGCACCACGCCGTTGCCGAGCGCCAGCGCCGGGGCGACGGCCTTCATCGACAGGAACAGCGGGAAGTTGAAGGGACTGATCACCCCGACCACGCCCACCGGCAGCCGGTAGAGCCGGTTCTCCTTGCCGTCCACCGGCGAGGGCAGCAGCCGCCCCTCGGCGCGCAGCGACAGCTGCATCGCCTCGCGCAGCATGTCCTTGGTCAGCGAGAGCTCGAACCACGCCTTGACGGCGGTGCCGCCGAGCTCGGTCATGATGTCCCGGGTGATCTCCTGCTCGCGGTCCTCCAGGATCCGCAGGGCGCGTTCGAAGACCAGCCGCCGGGTGTAGGGGTTGGTGGCCGCCCACTCCTGCTGGGCGAGCGCGGCGGCGCGGTAGGCCTGGTCGACCTCGTCGACGGTGGCCACGGTGATGCTGGCGATCTTCTCCCCGGTGTAGGGATCGACGTCGACGATGTCCCAGGAGCCGCTGCCCTCGCGCCACTCACCGTCGATGAACTGCAGCGCCAACTCGGAAAGGTACGACATCCGATCCCTCTCATGCCGTTCGGGAACGCCCGCGAATCGCCGGCGGTCGTTCGCGATCAGAACTGATCGGGGCTCATCGTACTTACCCGCTACAGCTCTTGGCGTACGGAGCGAAGAAGTTCTCGTGTCCGCTCGGGGCTGAGGCTGTCCGCCACCAGACCGTCCATCGCGCCCGCGTACTCGGCGACCTCGGCCGGCTTGTCGAGGTAGAGCGCGGTGGTGAACTGCTCCAGGTAGACGATGTCCGGGAGTTCCTGTTCGTCGAAGGCCAGCACCGAGAACGCCCCGCCCTCCGCGCGCAGCCCGCCGAAGCCCAGCGGCATCACCTGGAGCAGGACGTTCGGCAGCTCGGTGAGCTCCAGCAGCCGGTCGATCTGCGCCCGCATCAGCGCCGAGCCGCCCCAGGGCCGGCGCAGCGCGGCCTCGTCCAGCACCGCGACCAGTCGCGGCGCCCGGTCGGCGCCCAGCACCTCCTGCCGCTTGAGCCGGACCTCCACCCGCCGCTCGATCTCGGCCGGTTCGTGGACGTGGCCGCCGTGGGCGATCACCGCCCGCGCGTAGTCGGCGGTCTGCAGCAGCCCGTGGACGAACTGGACCTCGTAGCTGCGGATCTCGGTGGCGGCCTCCTCCAGGCCCAGGTAGTTCTGGAACCAGCCCGGCAGGACGTCCCCGTACCCGTGCCACCAGGACGTCGCGTTGGCCGCCCGGACGAGTCCGAGCACCGAGGCGCGCTCCTGCTCCGCCTCCACCCCGTACAGGGTCAGCAGGTCGGCGACGTCGCGCTCCTTGAAGCCGACCCGGCCGAGCTCCATGCGGCTGATCTTCGACTCGGAGGCCCGGATCGAGTACCCGGCCTCCTCGCGGCTGACCCCGCGGGCCTCCCGGAGCCGTCGCAGTTGCGACCCCAGCAGCAGACGCCGGACCGTGGCACCGCCACCCGCCTGAGTCGCACTCATCGCCTCAACCTCCGCACCTCACGCAGCCCCCCGGCCGTGGCCGCAGTCTTCCATCAGGGACCGACGAACAACAGTCCTCGGAACGCCCTCGACGGGATCTCCGATCCTCGCCGGGGCGGCCGGACGACCAGCGTCCGGATACGCGCGGTAGCCGACCCGTAGCTCCCCGGAACGCACTCTAGTCCCCCGCCGTCGCCGGGGACATCCCCCACCCCCGCCGCCGTCCCCGGAGCGACCGGACTCGGCCGGATTCACCACGACCCGGCGCGACCCGCGTCCGGGCATGCGAACGGCGCCTGCCCCCAAACTGGTCGGGGATGTGGGCAGGCGCCAGGGACCGCGGTGGCCCGGCGACGCTGACGGGGTGCGGCTCGGTGGGACCCGGCGATGCGGCGCCGGGTCACCTGGACCGGATCAGACCACCAGGGGGCGGTCCGTCGGCCGGATCGGTGCGGGCAGCGGGGTCTTGCCGCCCAGGTACTTGTCGACCGCCGCGGCGGCCGAGCGGCCCTCCGCGATGGCCCAGACGATCAGCGACTGGCCACGGCCGGCGTCGCCGCAGACGTAGACGCCATCGACATTGGTGGCGAACTTCCCGTCCCGGGACACATTACCGCGTGCGTCGAGGTCCACGCCCAGCTGCTCGACCAGACCGTTCCGCACGTCCGTCCCGGTGAAGCCCATGGCCAGGGTGACCAGCTGGGCCGGGATCGCCCGCTCGCTGCCCGGGACCTGCTCGAACTTCCCGTCCTTGAACTCCACCTCGACGAGGTGCAGCTCCTGGACGTTGCCCTCCTCGTCGCCGCTGAAGTGGGTGGTGGAGACGGAGTAGATGCGCTCGCCGCCCTCCTCGTGCGCGGAGGTGACCTTGTAGGTCATCGGCATGGTCGGCCAGGGCTGGTGGCCCGGGCGGTCCTCGCCCGGCCGCGGCATGATCTCCAGCTGGGTGACGGAGGCCGCCCCCTGCCGGTGGGCGGTGCCGACGCAGTCCGCGCCGGTGTCGCCGCCGCCGATGACCACGACGTGCTTGCCCTTGGCGCTGATCGGCGGCTCCACGAAGTCGCCCTCCTGCACCTTGTTGGCCAGCGGCAGGTACTCCATGGCCTGGTGGACGCCCTTGAGCTCGCGCCCGGGCACCGGCAGGTCACGGGCGGTGGTGGCGCCGGCCGCGACGACCACGGCGTCGAAGCGCTCGCGCAGCTGCTGCCCGGTGATGTCCTCGCCCACGTGCACGCCGGTGCGGAACCGGGTGCCCTCCGCGCGCATCTGCTCGACGCGGCGGTTGATGTGGCGCTTCTCCATCTTGAACTCGGGGATGCCGTAGCGCAGCAGGCCGCCGATCCGGTCGGCCCGCTCGTACACCACGACGGTGTGCCCGGCCCGGGTGAGCTGCTGGGCGGCGGCCAGGCCGGCCGGCCCGGAGCCGACCACGGCGACCGTCTTGCCGGACAGCCGCTCCGGCACCTGCGGGGTGACCCCGCCGCGGTCCCAGGCCTTGTCGATGATGGTGACCTCGACGTTCTTGATGGTCACCGCGTCCTGGTTGATGCCGAGCACGCAGGCCGACTCGCAGGGCGCCGGGCAGAGCCGCCCGGTGAACTCCGGGAAGTTGTTGGTCGCGTGCAGCCGCTCGATCGCGCCGGTCCAGTCGTCCCGGTAGGCGAGGTCGTTCCACTCGGGGATGAGGTTCCCGAGCGGGCAGCCGTTGTGGCAGAACGGGATGCCGCAGTCCATGCAGCGGCCGGCCTGCTTGGTGATGATCGGCAGCAGGCTGCGCTCGACGTAGACCTCGTTCCAGTCCCGGATGCGCACGTCCACCGGACGCCGCTCGGCGAGCTGCTTGGGCGTGGTCAGGAAGCCCTTGGGGTCAGCCATGTGCCGCCTCCATCATCTTGCGAGTGGTCTCGGCCTCGGAGAGGCCGTCGCGCTCCGCGGCCTCCTTGGCGGCGAGCACGGCCTTGTAGTCGGTCGGCATGATCGTGGAGAAGCGGGAGACGCCGCTGCCCCAGTCCGCCAGGAGTTCGGCCGCGACGGTGGAGCCGGTCTCCTCGTAGTGCTGCTGCACGGTCTCGCGCAGCCATTCGCGGTCGGCGGCATTGGGGGCCTCGATGCCCACCATGCCGCTGTTGACGTTCGCCGGGCGCAGGTCCAGCACGTAGGCGACACCGCCGGACATGCCGGCCGCCAGGTTGCGTCCGGTCTCGCCGAGGATGACGACCCGGCCGCCGGTCATGTACTCCAGGCCGTGGTCGCCCACGCCCTCGACGACCAGGGTGGCGCCCGAGTTGCGGACGGCGAAGCGCTCGCCGGCCTTGCCGCGCAGGTGGATCCGGCCGCTGGTGGCACCGTAGCCGATGGTGTTGCCGGCGATCACGTGGTTCTGCGCGTCGTTGCCGATGGCCGCCGCGTCACGGGCCGGACGGACCACGAGCACGCCGCCTGACAGGCCCTTGCCGACGTAGTCGTTGGCGTCGCCCTCCAGGCGCAGCGTCACACCGCGCGGCACGAAGGCGCCGAAGGACTGGCCGGCCGAGCCGGTGAAGGTGACGTCGATGGTCCCCTCGGGCAGGCCCTCGCCGCGGTACCGCTTGGTCACGTGGTGGCCGAGCATGGTGCCGACGGTCCGGTTGACGTTGCGGATCGGCAGCTGGATGCGGACGGCGTCGCCGTTCTCCAGGGCGTCCTGGGCCAGGTCGATCAGCTGGTTGTCCAGGGCCTTGTCCAGCGCGTGGTCCTGCGTGGTGGTGCGGTGCAGGGCCGCGCCCTCGGGCAGCTCGGGCACGTGGAACAGCGGGGCCAGGTCGAGCCCGGCGGCCTTCCAGTGGTCGACGGCGGCCTCGGCGTCGATGTGCTCGGCGTGGCCGACGGCCTCCTCGATCGAGCGGAAGCCCAGGGAGGCCAGGATCTCCCGGACCTCCTCGGCGATGAACTCGAAGAAGTTGACCACGAACTCCGGCTTGCCGGAGAACCGCTCGCGCAGCACCGGGTTCTGGGTGGCGACGCCGACCGGGCAGGTGTCCAGGTGGCAGACACGCATCATGATGCAGCCGGAGACCACCAGCGGGGCGGTCGCGAAGCCGAACTCCTCGGCGCCCAGCAGCGCGGCGATCACCACGTCGCGGCCGGTCTTGAGCTGGCCGTCGGTCTGCACCACGATCCGGTCGCGCAGGCCGTTCAGCAGCAGGGTCTGCTGGGTCTCGGCGAGGCCGAGCTCCCAGGGGCCGCCCGCGTGCTTGAGCGAGGTGAGCGGCGAGGCACCGGTGCCGCCGTCGTGGCCGGAGACCAGCACGACGTCCGCGTGCGCCTTGGAGACGCCGGCCGCGACCGTGCCGACGCCGACCTCGGAGACCAGCTTCACGTGGATGCGGGCCTCGGGGTTGGCGTTCTTGAGGTCGTGGATCAGCTGCGCCAGGTCCTCGATCGAGTAGATGTCGTGGTGCGGCGGCGGCGAGATCAGACCGACACCCGGGGTGGAGTGCCGGGTCTTGGCGACCCACGGGTAGACCTTGTGGCCGGGCAGCTGGCCGCCCTCGCCGGGCTTGGCGCCCTGGGCCATCTTGATCTGGATGTCGTCAGCGTTGACCAGGTACTCGGAGGTGACGCCGAACCGGCCGGAGGCGACCTGCTTGATCGCCGAGCGGCGCTCCGGGTCGTACAGGCGGTCCGGGTCCTCGCCGCCCTCACCGGTGTTGGACTTGCCGCCGAGGCGGTTCATCGCGATCGCCAGGGTCTCGTGCGCCTCGAGCGAGATGGAGCCGTAGGACATCGCTCCGGTGGAGAAGCGCTTGACGATCTCGGCGACCGGCTCGACCTCCTCGACCGGCACCGGGGTGCGGCCGAGGGCGTCCAGCTTGAACAGGCCGCGCAGCGTCATCAGCCGCTCGGACTGCTCGTTCACCCGGTCCGTGTACTGCTTGAAGATGTCGTACCGGCGGTTGCGGGTGGAGTGCTGCAGCCGGAAGACCGTGTCCGGGTCGAACAGGTGCGGCTCGCCCTCGCGGCGCCACTGGTACTCGCCGCCGATCTCCAGGGCGCGGTGCGCGGCCGGGATGCCGGAGGCCGGGTACGCCTTGGCGTGCCTGGCGGCGGTCTCCTTGGCGATCGCGTCCAGGCCGATGCCGCCAAGCTTGGTGGTGGTGCCGGCGAAGTAGGCGTCCACGACCTCCTGGGAGAGACCGATCGCCTCGAAGACCTGGGCGCCGCGGTAGGAGGCGACGGTGGAGATGCCCATCTTGGACATCACCTTGAGCACGCCCTTGCCGAGCGCCTTGATCAGGTTCTTGATGGCCTTCTCGGGCTCGATGCCGGTCAGGAAGGTGCCCTGCGCGACGAGGTCCTCGACCGACTCCATCGCCAGGTACGGGTTGACCGCGCCGGCGCCGTAGCCGATCAGCAGCGCGACGTGGTGCACCTCGCGCACGTCACCGGCCTCGACCAGCAGCGACACCCGGGTGCGCTGCTTGGTGCGGATCAGGTGGTGGTGGACGGCCGAGGTGAGCAGCAGCGAGGGGATCGGGGCGTGCTCGGCGTCCGAGTGCCGGTCGGAGAGCACGATGATCCGGGCGCCGTCGGCGATCGCCGCGTCGGCCTCGGCGGCGATCGCGGTGAGCCGGGCGGCCAGGCCCTCGCCACCCGCCGCGACCTTGTACAGGCCGGACAGGGTGACGGCCTTGAGGCCGGGCTGGTCGCCGTCCGCGTTGATGTGGACCAGCTTGGCCAGCTCGTCGTTGTCGATCACCGGGAAGGTGATGCCGACGGAGCGGCAGGAGGCGGCCTCGGCGGTCAGCAGGTTGCCCTCGGGGCCGAGGTTGGACAGCAGCGAGGTGACGAGCTCCTCGCGGATGGCGTCCAGCGGCGGGTTGGTGACCTGCGCGAAGAGCTGCACGAAGTAGTCGAAGAGCAGGCGCGGCTTCTCGCTCAGCGCGGCGATCGGCGAGTCGGTGCCCATCGAGCCGAGCGCCTCGCCGCCGGTCCTGGCCATCGGCGCCAGGATGACCCGCAGCTCCTCCTCGGTGTAGCCGAAGGTCTGCTGGCGGCGGGTGACCGAGGCGTGGGTGTGCGCGATGTGCTCGCGCTCGGGGAGCTTGGCGAGCTGGATCTGCCCGCCGTCGACCCACTCCTCGTAGGGGTGCTCGGCGGCCAGCGCCGACTTGATCTCCTCGTCCTCGACGATGCGGTGCTCCGCGGTGTCGACGAGGAACATCCGGCCGGGCTGCAGCCGGCCCTTCTTGACCACCCGGGTCTGCTCGATGTCGAGCACGCCGACCTCGGAGGAGAGGACGACCAGGCCGTCCTCGGTGATCCAGTAGCGGGCGGGGCGCAGACCGTTGCGGTCCAGCACGGCGCCGATCTGCGTGCCGTCGGTGAAGGTGACGCAGGCCGGGCCGTCCCAGGGCTCCATCAGGTTGGAGTGGTACTGGTAGAACGCGCGGCGGGCCGGGTCCATGGTGGCGTGGTTCTCCCACGCCTCCGGGATCATCATCAGCACGGCGTGCGGCAGCGAGCGGCCGCCGAGGTGGAGCAGCTCCAGGACCTCGTCGAAGGAGGCCGAGTCGGAGTGGTCCGGGGTGCAGATCGGGAAGATCCGCTCCAGGCCCTGACCGTTGCGGTTGGCCGGGATCAGGTCGGTGGCGAGCTGGGACTCCCGGGCGGTCATCCAGTTCCGGTTGCCCTTGACCGTGTTGATCTCGCCGTTGTGCGCGACGAAGCGGTACGGGTGGGCGAGCGGCCAGCTCGGGAAGGTGTTGGTGGAGAACCGCGAGTGCACCAGACCGAGCGCGGAGGCGTAGAGCCGGTCCGACAGGTCGGGGAAGAAGGGCTCCAGCTGGCCGGTGGTCAGCATGCCCTTGTAGACGATGGTGCGCGCGGACAGCGACGGGAAGTAGACCCCGGCCTCGCGCTCGGAGCGCTTGCGGACCACGAAGGCGACCCGGTCGAGCTCGATGCCGGCCTTGTCCGCGCCGCTCAGGAACAGCTGGCGGAACCGCGGCATGACCCCGCGGGCGGTGGCGCCCAGCAGGTCCGGGGTGACCGGGACGTCGCGCCAGCCGAGGACGGTCAGGTCCTCCTCGGCCGCGATGGCCTCGATCCGCGCGACGGCGGCGGCGTCCTCGTCGTCGGCGTCGGGGAGGAAGGCGATGCCCACCGCGTAGGAGCCGGCGGCCGGGAGGTCGAAGGCGACCTTGGTGCGCAGGAAGGCGTCCGGGATCTGGGTGAGGATGCCGGCGCCGTCACCGGAGTCGGGCTCGGCGCCGGTGGCGCCCCGGTGCTCCAGGTTGCGCAGGACGGTCAACGCCTGCTCGACGACGGTGTGGTCGGCGATGCCGGTCAGCGTGGCGACGAATCCGACGCCACAGGCGTCGTGCTCGTTTCGCGGGTCGTACAGGCCCTGAGCAGCAGGTCGCGCATCCGGAACGAGCGCGTACGGCGGGCGGGCGGCGCCGGCCTGGGGCTCGTTGGCGGAGTGCATGGATGCAGACAGCATCGGCTCTCCCGTCGTCGTCTTTCGAGGCTGGTGCAGTAGGGACGACGTTGGCCCTGATGCGATTTCGTGCAAGTTACATGATGCCGAAGTTCCCGGGAAGCGGAACATCTCGTCCACATCGCGGGACGGATCCGCAGGTCACGGGGCTGGGGGGAGGACATGCCGCGTCGCACGTCCCGACGATTGTGCCCGGCGCTCGACGGCCTGAAACAGGGGCGAAATCCCCTCGCCACAGGGATCGATCAAGGGTGCCTGCGAATCCATCCCCGCATTCGAGCGATGGATGCGATTCCTCGGCCGCCGAGCCCGAATGCTGAGACAAGCCAGGCGGGGTCGGGACACCGTGTGCGCAATGTCACCCGGCGGCCTGCATAACAATGCAACGGCACACCGGCCCCGCCGGACCCTCAGCCCACGTGGCCGCCGATCAGCCACCCCAGCAGATAGGTCACCCCGGCCGCCGCCCCGCCCAGCACCAGCTGCCGCACCCCGCTGAACCACCAGCTGCGCGCCGTCACCCGCGCCACCGCCGCGCCGCAGGCGAACAGCCCGGCCGCCGAGAGCAGCAGCGCCGGCAGCAGCGAGGTCGCGCCCAGCAGGTAGGGCAGCAGCGGCAGCAACGCGCCCACCGCGAAGCAGACGAACGAGGACCCGGCCGCCACCCACGGCGAGGGCAGGTCGTTGGGGTCCACGCCCAGCTCCTCCCGGGCGTGGATCTCCAGCGTCCGGTCCGGGTCGGCGGACAGCTGCCGGGCCACCTCGTGGGCGAGCTCCGGGTCGACCCCGCGCTCGACGTACAGCTGGGCCAGCTCGGCCAGTTCGCCGTGCGGGTTGCGGCGCAGCTCCAGCCGCTCCACCTCGATCTCGGCCTGCACCAGCTCCCGCTGGGAGGCCACCGAGGTGTACTCCCCCGCCGCCATCGAGCAGGCACCGGCCGCCAGCCCGGCCAGGCCGGTGAGCACCACGGTGCCGTTGGAGGCCGCGCCGCCGACGACGCCGGTCATCAGCGCGAAGTTGGAGACCAGTCCGTCCATGGCGCCGAACACCGCCGGCCGCAGCCAGCCTCCGTTGACGTCGCGGTGGTGTCCCGCGGCGGGTATCCGCGGGTGGTGCCCGGCCTCGTGCTCCAGGGTGGTCGCGGTCACGGCCGTTCCCCCTCCGTCCCTCGGGTGCAGTCCATTGGTCCGATCGCCTTGCTTGTCGACCGTAGCCCGTGCGACCTGCGCACTTCCAGCAAAGCAAGGCTGTCCGAACATGACGGCGGCCGCCCTCCGCACGGGGTGCGGAGGGCGGCCGGGGGTCCGGATCCGCGCAGGTCAGGCCGGGTTCCTGGCGTCCTTCTCGAGCTTGTCGAGCTTCTCGGAGAGGGCGTCGGCGGCCTTGCCGCCCGGCTTTTCGCCCGGCCCTTCGCCCGGCTTCCCGTCCGTTTCGCCGTCCGGGGTGTCACCCGGCTTCGCCGCGTCCTCGGCCTCGTCCGCCATCGGGTCGATGGTCGCCGGGTCCTCGCGGCCGGGCCGCTTCTTCCCGACGATCACGAAGTAGGCGACGGCGGCCAGGAAGACGAGGATCGCCACCCAGTCGTTCAGCCGCAGGCCGAGGATGTGGTGGGCGTCGTCGATCCGCAGCCACTCGATCCAGAACCGGCCCACCGTGTAGGCGGCCACGTAGAGCGCGAAGGCCCGGCCGTGGCCCAGGGTGAACCGCTTGTCCGCCCAGATCACCAGCGCCGCGACGCCCACGCACCAGAGCGACTCGTAGAGGAAGGTCGGGTGGTAGATGCCGGTCACCTTCTCGCCGCCCGGCAGCGTCTTGGTGATCTCCAGGCCCCACGGCAGCGTGGTCTCCCGCCCGTAGAGCTCCTGGTTGAACCAGTTGCCCCAGCGGCCGAGCGCCTGGGCCAGCGCGATGCCCGGGGCGATCGCGTCGGCGTAGGCGGGCAGCGGGACGCCGCGCCGGCGGGCGCCGATCCAGGCGCCGACCGCGCCCAGCGCGATCGCGCCCCAGATGCCGAGGCCGCCCTCCCAGATCTTGAGGGCGTTCCAGGGGTTCTTCCCCTCGCCGAAGTAGAGCTGGTGGTCGGTGATCACGTGGTAGAGCCGACCGCCGACCAGGCCGAACGGCACGGCCCAGACGGCGATGTCACCGACGGTGTGTCTGCCACCGCCCCGGGCGACCCAGCGCTTGCTGCCGAGCCAGACGGCCACGACGACACCGAGGATGATGCAGAAGGCGTAGGCGCGCAGCGGGACCTGTCCGATGTGGAGGACACCCTGCGACGGGCTGGGAATGTAGGCGATATCCATGGCAGCTCCGACGCTACAGGGTGGACGGCCCGTCCCGGGCACCCCGGCGGGTCACAGTCGGTGCACAGATCGGCGCGCGGGCCCGGAGCACGGCCCGCCGCCACCCCCTCCGGACGGGGAGGGGGCGGCGGCCACCCCGCAGCGTACGCGCCGGACTCAGCCGGCGTTGGGCGAGGGGTTGTTGCTCTCCGAAGCGGTACTGGTCGGTGCCGGTGACTGTCCGTGGGTGCCCGGGGTGCCCAGGTTCTTGCCCTGGTTGGCGGCGTCGACCCACTTCACCAGGTTGGCCGGGGTGATCTCCTCGTTGTTGTACTTCGGGTAGATCGGCTGGCCGTTGAGCAGCACGGTCGGCGTGGACTTGTAGCTGGACTTGTCGAAGTCCTGCTGCACCGCCGACACCCATCCGCTGTACTTCGAGTCGTTGACGCAGGCCTCGAAGGCGGGGGTGTCGAGGCCGTTGACCTGCTTGGCGAGGTTGATCAGGGTCGCCTTGTCGCCGAAGGCGTCGTTGGTCTCGTCCGGCTGGTTGCGGTAGAGCACGTCGTGGTAGTCGCGGAAGTGCCCGGCGTCCTGGGCGCAGGCGAGCGCGTTGGCCCCGTAGCGGGAACCCTTGCCCTGCACCGCCCGGTCGATGAACGAGACGAGGTGGTAGTTGGTGTAGATCTTGCCCGCGTCCTCCAGCTGGCTGATGGTGGACGAGAACTCCCGCTCGAAGATGCCGCAGGCGGGGCAGCGCGGGTCCTCGTAGACGGTGAGGACGGCCGGCGAGTTGTCCGAGCCGACCGGGACGACGAGGTTCTTGTCCCCGATCGTGCCGGCCGGGGCCGCGGTGGGGGTCTCCGGCTTGGAGCGCTGGTCCTGCACCACCACACCGGTGACCACGGCGGCGGCGATCACCGCGAGGACCACCCCGCCGATGATCAGCTTCTTCCTCTTCCGGCCGCGGGCCTCCTCCTCGGCCCGTTCCGCCAGCATCCGCTCACGGGCGGTGCGCTTGCCTTCTCGGTTCTTCTCGCTCATCAGCCTCGGACACATTCCAGGTTCGGGGGGCGGGGGTTCGGGGGCGGTGGCGGGGCGGGCGGGGCGCTCAGCGCGCCAGCCAGCCGTCCACCGAGAACTTGGTGCGGGGCCGCCAGACCAGCCAGCCGGCCAGCAGCAGGAACCCGGTGTCGCGCAGGATCTCCTGCAGGTACTCGGTCTGCGAGGAGTCGACCGCCCCGCCGCCGCCGAAGCACCCGCAGTCGATCGAGATGCCGCGCGCCCAGGCGGAGGCGATCCCGCCGATGAAGGCGAGCAGCAGCACCGCCGAGACCGCCGCGACCAGGCGCACACCCAGGCCGATCACCAGCAGCAGCGCGAGCGCCAGCTCCAGGAAGGGCAGCCCGTGGCCGACCGGTTTGACCAGCGACTCGGGCAGGATCTCGTACGCGCGCACCGCCTGGGCGGCCTCCGCCGGGTCGGCGATCTTCGCCGCCCCGGCCCAGCCCCAGACCACGGCCAGGCCCAGTCGGGCCGCCGTGCCGATCCACTCCGTCACCGGCCCGGCCATCCGGACAACCCCCTCGGGAAACACCGTCACGCCCCTATGAACCGCTTCCGGTGACGCCGGGTTCCTCCGGTTTCGCGAGTTAAGCCAAAAGAGTGACCATTGGTATGGGTTGAAACGGTTTCACCCTAAGGAGTGACGGGGTCGCAGCCGGGCGGCCACCCGAGGTCGTAGCGGCCGACGTCGTAGCGGCCGACGTCGTAGCGGCCCGGGTCCTCGCGGCCGTCGCCGTCGAGCGCCGGCCGCCCCTCCGGCTCCGAGCGCCCGGCCCGCACCACCGCCTCCATCCGGACCGCCTCGGCGCACACGTACGCGTCCCGCTCGGCCCGCTCCACCCCCCGTTTGGCCAGCGCCGGGACGACCGCGGCCTGCGCCCCGAGCGCCGCACCGAGGGCCAGGGCGGCCGCGGCCGCCCGCAGCAGCACGGCTCGCTGAAGACCGGGCATCGGCCGACCCCTTCCGCTCGCTCCGCGCCTGGGGGGCACGTGGTTCGTGCACTCGTCCCTCCACTCAACGCCGGTCAACCCCCGCTGATGCGCGTGCCCGGCACTGTTCACCCGTTCGGGTCCGACCGGCGCCCCGCCCGCCCGGGGAACGCCGACGGCCCGCCACCTCCGCGGAGGTGGCGGGCCGTCAGGAGAGCCCTCGCGGGCAGCGATCAGCAGGCGGCGATCAGCGGTCAGCGGTCAGCGGTCAGCGGCGGCGGACGCCCTCCGCCAGCTCGCCGGCCAGCTCGCGCACCGCCGCCAGCGCGGCCCGCTCGTCCCCGTCCGCGTCCAGGATCCGCTGGACGAAGGCCGAGCCGACGATGACGCCGTCCGCGAAGCCGGCGACCTGCGCCGCCTGCTCACGGGTGGACACCCCGAGGCCGACGCAGACCGGCAGCTCGGTGGTGGCCCTGGTCCGGGCGACCAGGTCCTCGGCCAGGTCGCCGACCTGGGCCCGGCTGCCCGTCACGCCCATCACCGCGGCCGCGTACACGAAGCCGCTGCCGGCCGCCGTGACCTCCGCCAGCCGGCGGTCCTTGCTGCTCGGCGCGACCACGAACACGGTGTCCAGACCGTGCTCCTCGGCCGCCTTGCGCCACTCCACGGACTCCTCCACCGGCAGGTCCGGCAGGATGCAGCCCGCCCCGCCGGCCGCGGCCAGGTCGGCGGCGAACCGCGCGACCCCGTACCGGTCCACCGGGTTCCAGTAGGTCATCACCAGCACCGCCGCCCCGGGGTGCGCGGCGGCCACCTCCTGGACGGTGCGCAGCACGTCCTTGATCCGCACGCCGCCCCGCAGGGCGATGTCGTCGGCGGTCTGGATGGTCGGGCCGTCGAGCACCGGGTCCGAGTGCGGCAGGCCGATCTCGACGACGTCGCAGCCGCCCTCGATCAGCGCGTTGACCGCGCGGACGCCGCCGTCGACGGACGGGAAGCCGGCCGGCAGGTAGCCGATCAGCGCGGCGCGGTCCTCCGCCTTGGCGGCGGCCAGGATGCCGCTGAGCTTGGAAGCCATGGTCACTTACCCCCGTGGGCGGAGCCGGCGCCCGGCTCGTCGTAGAGGCCGAAGTACTCGGCGGCGGTGTGCATGTCCTTGTCGCCGCGCCCGGAGAGGGAGACCAGGATGGTGGCCTCCGGCCCGAGCTCGCGGCCCAGCTCCAGGGCGCCGGCCAGCGCGTGCGCGCTCTCGATGGCCGGGATGATGCCCTCGGTGCGGGACAGCAGCCGCAGCGCCCGCATGGCGGCGTCGTCGGTGACCGGGCGGTACTCGGCCCGGCCGGTGTCCTTCAGCCAGGCGTGCTCCGGGCCGACGCCGGGGTAGTCGAGGCCGGCCGAGATGGAGTGCGACTCGATGGTCTGGCCGTCCTCGTCCTGCAGGACGTAGGTGCGCGAACCGTGCAGCACCCCGGGGTCGCCCTTGGTGAGGGTGGCCGCGTGCCGCTCGGTCTCGGCGCCCTCGCCGGCCGCCTCGCAGCCGATCAGGCGCACCCCGGCGTCCGGGATGAACTCGTGGAAGATGCCCATCGCGTTGGAGCCGCCGCCGACGCAGGCGACGACGGCGTCCGGCAGCCGGCCGGTGCGGTCCAGCACCTGCCGGCGCGCCTCGACGCCGATGACCCGGTGGAAGTCCCGGACCATCATCGGGAACGGGTGCGGGCCGGCCACCGTGCCGAACAGGTAGTGGGTGGAGTCGACGTTGGCGACCCAGTCCCGGAAGGCCTCGTTGATGGCGTCCTTGAGCGTCCGGCTGCCGGACTTCACGGCCACCACCTCGGCGCCGAGCATCCGCATCCGGGCGACGTTCAGCGCCTGGCGCTCGGTGTCGACCTCGCCCATGTAGATGGTGCAGTCGAAGCCGAACAGGGCGCAGGCGGTGGCGGTGGCCACGCCGTGCTGGCCGGCGCCGGTCTCGGCGATGATCCGGGTCTTGCCCATCCGCCGGGTGAGCAGGGCCTGCCCCAGAACGTTGTTGATCTTGTGCGAGCCGGTGTGGTTGAGGTCCTCGCGCTTGAGCAGGACACGGGCGCCGCCCGCCTCGGCGGAGAACCGGTGCACGTCGGTCAGCGGGCTCGGCCGGCCGGTGTAGTCCTTGAGCAGCGCGTCGAGCTCGGCGGCGAAGGCCGGATCGGCCTTGGCCTTCTCGTACTCCTCGGCCACCTGCTCCACGGCGGCGACCAGCGCCTCCGGGATGAAGCGGCCGCCGTACGCGCCGAAGTAGCCGCGCGCGTCGGGCACCTCGGCACCGGGCAGGTAGCCCGTCTCCAACTTCTCTGACGCTTCAAGCTTTTCGGGCTTTTCGGACATAGTGAAGTCCCTCGGGATGATGACGACGGATGACGGTGGACGTCTTGTGGCTGCGGTCAGCCGGACGTCGCACGCCATCGCCGCCCCGGCACCTGCCCGGGCTCGCAGCCGATGACGTACCGCACCCGCCGCCCCAGCACCCGGCGCGCGGGCGCGCGGCAGCCGCGCGGGCGGCAGCCGGGGGCGAGACGAGTGGCGATCTTCATGGCGGCGGGATCAGCCCTTGTGCCGGATCGCCGGGTGGGCCCCGGCCGCGACCAGGTCGGCCACCGCGGCCCGCGGGTCCTTGCCGGTCACCAGGGACTCGCCGACCAGGACCGCGTCCGCGCCCAGGTTGGCGTAGGAGATTACGTCCAGCGGACCGCGCACCCCGGACTCCGCGACCTTGACGACGCCGTCCGGAATGGCGTGGACGACGTTGCCGAAGGTGGTGCGGTCCACCTCGAGGGTCTTGAGGTTGCGGGCGTTGACGCCGATGATCCGCGCGCCGGCGTCCACCGCGCGGGCGATCTCCTCCTCGTCGTGCACCTCGACCAGCGGGGTGAGGCCGATCGACTCGGCGCGCTCGATCAGCGACACCAGGGCCGGCTGGTCGAGGGCCGCGACGATCAGCAGCGCGAGGTCGGCGCCGTGCGCGCGGGCCTCCCACAGCTGGTAGGCGGTGACGATGAAGTCCTTGCGGAGCAGCGGGGTGTCCACGGCGGCGCGGACGGCGTCCAGGTCCGCCAGCGACCCGCCGAAGCGGCGCTGTTCGGTCAGCACGCTGATCGCGGCGGCACCGCCGGCCGCGTAGTCGATCGCCAGGGCGGCCGGGTCGGCGATCGTGGCCAGCGCGCCCTTGGACGGGCTGGAGCGCTTGACCTCGCAGATCACCCGGATGCTGTCGCCGCGCAGCGCGGCCACGCCGTCCTTGGCGTCCGGGGCCTTGGCGGCGAGCTCCTTGAGCTCGTCCAGCGGGACCCGGGCCTGCCGCTCGGCGAGGTCCGCGAGGACCCCTTCGACGATCGAGTCGAGCACACTCACTCGGGCGCCCCCATCATGTTTGCCGGTACTACTGGCGAGGAGCCGGTGGCCAGTGGGCCTCCGGCCCTTCGATGGTATCGGCAAGGGGGGGCGCACAACGCATCCGCCCGGCGCGCGTCTCGCGGTCCGGACACCCCGCGGGGGCTCCGGCCTGCGTCTTCACCGCTCCGCCACCCCGCCCCGCGGCCCCCCGTCTCAGACCGCCGGCGGAGCCAGACCGGCGCCGACCGGCAGGTTGCGGACCACCGTGAAGACCAGGACGAACAGCGCGACCAGCACCCAGCGACGGGCCCCGAGCGCGAGCCGGGGACCGGGCAGCCCGCGCAGCACCGCCCAGAGCCAGCGCGCCCAGAGCACCCCCAGCACGGCGAACAGCAGCACCGCCACCGCGTTGTCGTGCAGCGCGCCGTTGAAGTCCCCGTGGGTCAGCGCGTGCACGCAGCGCAGACCGCCGCAGCCCGGGCACCACCAGCCGGTGGCCACGAGGAAGGGACAGTCCGGGTAGTGCCCGGGGGCGTTCGGGTCCACCGCGGCGAGGTACCCGACGGGCAGGGCCACGGCGACCGGGACGGCCAACGGCGGCACCAGTCGGCGCGGCCCGGACGGCCGGGCGGAGGCGGTGGGAGCGGGGGCGGCGTTCACGCCCATGATTGTGCCCCTCCCGGTGCCCCGACGGGAGAAACGAAACGGCGGGCCCGATGCCCGCCGTTCACGTGAGGTGCCGCCCGGTCAGGCCGAGGCGGGCGCTGCGGCCAGCGAGGCCTGCTCCTCGTGGGTGTAGACCATGGTGCTCGGCTGCTTGCCCATGCCGGCCATCGACATGGCCATGCCGACCACGCCGCCCGCCACGACGACCGCCAGGCCGGCCCAGACCAGCAGCACCGACGGCAGGATCATCGCGACACCCGCGACGGCGAAGCCGATGAAGGCGATGGTCACGCCGGTCCAGGCGGCGGGGGTGTGGCCGCTAGCTGCCTTGGTTCCTGCAGACATCAGTGGTGCTCCTACGCTCTCGGGGCCCGGCCGGGCCTTCGGGACCCTGGCAGGTTGACGCCTCCATTGTGCCGGGCCACACACCGGCGGCCCAAAGCGGGTGGCGGGTCTATCGCGTCACAGTGCGCTCCGGCCCGCGCGGTCAGCCCGCCGTCGGGTCCTCGCCCCGGTCCAGCGCCTTCCACAGGTCCGCCGGGGCCTCGCCCGCGGCCTTCCGCCGGGCCGGCGCCCCGCCGGTCGGCGCCTCGTAGCGGCTGCCCATGGCCGGCCAGCCGCGCCCGTACCGGGTGGTCAGGAAGCCGGCCAGCGCCAGCAGCAGTCCGCCCAGCAGCGCCACCCACGGCCAGGCGGTGTGCCCGACCCCGGTCGCGGTGGAACCGGTCAGCGCCAGCTTGCGGGCCGCCTCGGCGTCCAGCGCGCCGGTGTCCCCGGCCCCCGCCGCGGCGGCGACCGCCGCGCCCAGCCCGGCCAGCACCGTCAGCACGCCGACCGCCGACCGGCCGGCGCCGCGCACCGCGAACACCGCGACCGCCGCCGCCAGCGCCACCAGGGCCAGCCCGGCGGGCAGTTCGGAGATCCGCCCACCGGTGACGGACACCTCCAGGGTGCCGGCCAGGCCCTCGGCCCAGACCCGGCCGGCGGCGGTCAGCACCAGCACCGCGCCCAGCACGGTGAGCAGCAGCATCACCAGGAGCGTGCGCCGCCCGGCCCGCGCGGACGGCGCGGGTGCGGCGGCGGGCTCGGCGGACACGGTGTCGGTGGGGGTTTCGGCGCTCACCGGACCAGTGTCCCCCGCCTTCACTCCGCCGCCGCACCCGGGGTGGGCGGCTCGACCGGGAAGTCCCCCGTCTCCAGCACCAGCGTCCGCTCCCCCAGCGGCAGGAAGAGATCGTTCCCGAACGGCACCCGCTCCGCCTCCCGGTACCCCACGCCGGGCAGCGGCCGGCTGTGCACCGTGCAGACCGCCTCCCCCGGGTCCACCACGACGTACAGCGGGACCCGCGCGTCCGCGTGGACCCGGTGGCGCCCGGCCCGCTCCGGCACCGGCGCGACCTCCAGCACCACCAGCGCGTCCCCGGCCCGGTACCCCCCGGCGGCGTCCGAGGAGGCCCCCGGGGCGAGCAGCACCAGCGCGGCCTCCCGCCCGTCCGGGCTCACCTGCGAGAGGACGCCGCCGTGGCCGCCCGGCTGGCGCAGCAGTTGCTCCCTGGCGGCGGCCACGATCCGCCGCTGCACGTCCGGCATCCCGGTCTCCCTTCCGCCGGCGCGGCCCGCGCGGGGCCCTCCGCCTACGGCCTACGGCCTACGCAGCGTATTGGCGGTGGCCACCGCGCGCAGGACGGCGGCGGCCTTGTTGCGGCATTCGGTGTCCTCGCCGTGCGGGTCGGAGTCGGCCACCACGCCGGCACCGGCCTGGACGTACGCGGTGCCGTCGCGCAGCACCGCGGTGCGGATCGCGATCGCGGTGTCGGAGTCCCCGGCGAAGTCCAGGTAGCCGACGCAGCCGCCGTACAGGCCCCGGCGGGTGGGCTCCAGCTCCTCGATGATCCGCATCGCCCGCGGCTTGGGCGCACCGGAGAGGGTCCCGGCCGGGAAGCAGGCCGTCAGCACGTCGAAGGCGGTCCGCCCCGGGGCGACCCGGCCGGTCACCGTGGAGACGATGTGCATGACGTGGCTGTACCGCTCGATCTGCATGAAGTCGACCACCTCGACGCTGCCCGGCTCGCAGACCCTGCCGAGGTCGTTGCGACCGAGGTCGACCAGCATCAGGTGCTCGGCCCGCTCCTTGGGGTCGGCGAGCAGTTCGGCGGCCAGCTCGGCGTCCTCGTGCGGGGTGGCGCCGCGGTGCCTGGTCCCGGCGATCGGGTGCAGCATCGCCTCGCCGTCGGTGACCTTGACCAGTGCCTCGGGGCTGGAGCCGACCACGTCGAAGCCGCCCTCTGCGCCGCCGTCCGGGCCGGGGAAGCGGAACAGGTACATGTACGGGCTGGGGTTGGTGGTCCGCAGCACCCGGTAGACGTCCAGCGCGGAGGCCGGGCAGGGCGCCTCGAAGCGCTGCGAGGGCACCACCTGGAAGGCCTCGCCGGCCCGGATCCGCTCCTTGATCTCCTCCACCGCGGCCCGGTACGGCTCCCCGCCGAACGGCGAGCGGACCTCGCCGGGGCCGGTCGGGGTGAAGGTGGCCAGGCCCGGGTCGACCGGCCTGAGCAGGTCGGCCTCCATCGCGTCGAGCCGCGCCACGGCGTCCGCGTGGGCCTCGTCCACCCCGCTCGCCAGGTCGTTGTGGTTGACCGCGTTGGCGATCAGCAGCACGGTGCCGTCGACGTGGTCGAGCACCGCGAGGTCGGTGGCGAGCAGCAGGGTCAGCTCGGGCAGCTTCAGGTCGTCCGGGTTGAGGTCCGGCAGCTTCTCCAGCCGCCGCACCACGTCGTAGCCGAGATAGCCGACCAGGCCTCCGGTGAGCGGCGGCAGGCCGTCGTCGGCGTGCCGCGGGGTGTGCAGGGCGCGCAGCGCGGCGCGCAGCACCTCCAGCGGGTCACCGGTGGTGGGGATGCCGACCGGCGGCTCGCCGAGCCAGCGGGCGCCGCCGTCCGGGCCGGCGGTCAGGGTGGCGGCGCAGCGGACCCCGACGAAGGAGTAGCGCGACCAGCTGCGGCCCTGCTCGGCGGACTCCAGCAGGAAGGTGCCGGGGCGCTCGGCGGCCAGGCTGCGGTAGAGGCCGATCGGGGTGAGGCCGTCCGCGAGGAGCCTGCGGGTGACCGGGATGACCCGGGTGTCGACGGCGAGCTTGCGGAAGGCTTCGAGATCCATGACGGGCGGCACCTTACGGGGGAGGGCGGAACGGTCGGTCAGCCGAGCGGGAGCACGTCGGCGTCGAAGCAGGTGCGGTCGCCGGTGTGGCAGGCCGCGCCGGTCTGGTCGACCTTGACCAGCAGGGTGTCGCCGTCGCAGTCCAGCGCGACCGACCTGACCTCCTGGACGTGGCCGGAGGTGTCGCCCTTCACCCAGTACTCGCGGCGGCTGCGGCTCCAGTAGGTGCAGCGGCCGGTGGTCAGGGTGCGGTGCAGCGCCTCGTCGTCCATCCAGCCCAGCATCAGCACCTCGCCGGTGTCGTACTGCTGCGCGACGGCCGGGAGCAGGCCGTCCTCGGTGCGCTTCAGCCGGGCGGCGATCTCCGGGGCGAGGGCGGTGGAACCGGGGGCGGCGGGTGTGGTGGACATGGGGCCATTGTGTCAGCCCGGTCCGGCCCCCCGGATCGCCGTCCGGATCGCGGCGGCGCCCGTGAGCTGGGGCGCGGCGCCCCGCGGGGACCGGGCCGACCATCCGATCGAACGAGTTGTGCCAACCGCCTGCCGGGCGCCGCCGGTCTGCGCCATTCTCGTGGTCATGACCTCCGAGCAGCACGCCGCCGAGCCCACCGAGCCGCCCGGCGGGGACCGGCCCGCCGCCGACCGTCCGGACGGTGCCGCGGCCCGGCCGTCCCGGGGGCTGCGGACCGGTGTCGCGGCGGTGCTCGCGGTGCTGCTCGCGGTGGTGGCGACGGTGCTGCTGTGGCCCGAGGACGACCCGGCCCCCCAGCCGCCCCCGCCG
>JOHN01000029.1 GCA_000719695.1 Streptomyces sp. NRRL F-6131 | reverse complement strand
CCCGTCCCCACCCCCACCTCCACCGACTGCGCCACCACCCTCCTCACCCACCCCTCAGCCGCACCGGACGCAACGGTTCGGCCCCGGCGTGCCGAGGGCGGTCGCGGCGAAGTGGCACGGCAGGCCGACCCCCTCACGGCTCCGCCGGATCCTCCGCCGGCTGCTCCCGGTCGCCGTCGTGATCGCCCTGCTCACCGTCGTGCCCGCCGCGTGCCGGGCCGATCCTCCGCTCGGTCTGACCGGTATCGCCATCGCCACCGAGCCCCTGGACGGCCCCTCGTGCGGCGGCACCGCCGTGGTCACCGCGACCGTCACCACCGACGGCCGCGCCGGCACCATCCGCTACCGCTGGCTCCGCAACGACGGCACCCCCTCCGCCGATCTCCTCCAGCCCGTCCGCACCGGCGAGTTCCGGGCCGACCTCGCCCTCAGCTGGTCCTTCACCGGCCACGGCACCATGCACGCGACCGCCACCGTCGAGGTCCTCACCCCCCGCGCCCTGACCGCGACGGCCGCCTTCGACTACACCTGCCGGCCCTGAGCGGGCACCGGGCACGGTGATCCCGGGCCGCTGCCCGGCGGACCCTCGCACCCGTCCGCGCTTGCATCCGGTGCCCCGGTACGGCTTTGTCGTCGAAGACGTCCCCGATCGGGGACCGGACGACGGGAGTGATCGGGACGAGTGGTCCGGACTGGGTGCCGGCCTCGTGCACGCTGCCCACCGAGGAGCGCGTGCGCGAGCCGGCGGAGCGGGAGGGCGGCTGCGCTCGGGCGCCCCGGACCCGCTGACGGTCACCCCGACGGGACGCCCGTAGGGTTACCGGTCATGACCGTCCTGCGCTCCATCGCCCTGTTCGCCGCCGCCGCCCTGTTCGAGATCGGCGGCGCCTGGCTGGTCTGGCAGGGCGTGCGCGAGCACAGGGGCTGGGCCTGGATCGGCGCCGGCGTCGTCGCCCTCGGCATCTACGGCTTCGTCGCGACCCTCCAGGACGACGCCGACTTCGGCCGCATCCTCGCCGCGTACGGCGGCGTGTTCGTCGCCGGATCGCTCGCGTGGGGCATGGCCGTGGACGGCTACCGGCCCGACCGCGCCGACGTCGTCGGCGCCCTGATCTGCCTCGCCGGCGTGGGCGTCATCATGTACGCACCCCGCGGCCACTGACCCGGCGCTTCACCGACGAGGAACTGCGCCCTCCTGCGGTTCCTCACCGCACTCCGGCCCGAGGGCGCCCGGAGCGAATGACGCCGGTGGGGCGCAGTCCCGCCCGGCGCGCCACCGATGCACTCCCACGCGCCCCTGGCGCCGGGTGCCGGAGGGCTGGGCGAACGGCCGCCGCGGTGGGACGGTGTCGGATCGCGGACGGGCCGCGCGGGACGGAACGGGGGCGTGGGCATGACGAGACGTTGGCTGGTGACGGGGTGTTCGACCGGGCTGGGGCGGGCGTTGGCCTCGGCGGTGGCCGCGGCCGGGGACAGCGTGGCGGCGACCGCGCGCCGACCGGAGACGCTGGACGAGCTGGTGCGCGCACACCCGGGACGGATCGTCGCCCTCCCGCTGGACGTCCGCGACGCCGCGCAGTGCGAGCGGGCCGTCGCCACGGCGGTGGAGCGCCTCGGCGGGCTGGACGTCCTGGTCAACAACGCCGGGAACGGGGTGTTCGGCACGGTCGAGGAGGTCGGCGACGACGAGCTGCGCGACCAGCTGGAGACGCTGGTGGTCGGGCCGTGGCGGCTGGCCCGGCTGGTGCTGCCGGTGATGCGCGCGCAGGGCGGCGGGCTCGTGCTGAACGTCTCCTCGCTCGCCGGGGGGACGGCGTTCCCGGGTCTGGCCGCCTACGTCACGGGCAAGCACGCGCTGGAGGGCATGACCCGGGCGCTGGCCGCCGAGGCCGCGCCGTTCGGCATCCGGGTCGCGGCGCTGGCCGCCAGCGGGTACGCCACCCGGTACGGGGCCTCGGTCACGGACGCCGCCGGCCGGTCCGCCGCCTACCGCGCGACCACCGAGCCGATGCGCGAGCAGCTCCGCGACCTCGCGGACCTCCCCGGCATGGGGCGCCCCGCGGACTTCGCCCGCGAGGTCCTCCGGATCGCCGACACCCCCGGCCCGCTGCCCGTGCGCATCCCGATCGGCCCCGGCAGCCACGAGCACCTCACCGCCGCCGCCCGCGCCACCCACGACGAGCTCGCCACCGCCCGCGCCCTGCTGGCGGAGCCCGCGGTCTGACCGGCGGGGGGCACAACCGGCCGGGAACACAACCGCACAGGGGCACGCGGGGAGCGCCCCGAGTGGTTCACTCCGGCCCGCTCCGCGACGATGGGGAGGGTGACGGCCGTCCGGGCCCCGGGTCCCGCCCCCTCCGGTGGCCGGCCGACCGGGAAGGGATCGAACCGCCATGACCACCCCGTCCACCGCGTCCACCACCCCCGGCCCGTCCACCGTGACCGCCTACGCCGCGCCCGCCGCCAAGGCCCCGCTGGAGCGCACCACGATCGAGCGCCGCGCCGTCCGCGAGCGCGACGTGCGGATCGCGATCGCGTACGTCGGCATCTGCCACTCCGACCTCCACCAGGTCCGGGCCGGGTGGGGTGAGGCGATCTTCCCGATGGTGCCGGGGCACGAGATCACCGGTGTGGTGCGCGAGGTCGGCGCCGCCGTGACCGGCTTCCGGGCCGGGGACCGGGTCGGCGTCGGGTGCATGGTCGACTCCTGCCGGGTGTGCGAGAACTGCCGGGCCGGCCTGGAGCAGTACTGCGCCGAGGGACCGGTCTGGACGTACAACGCCGTCGGCAAGGACGGGCAGCCCACCTACGGCGGCTACGCGCAGGAGATCGTCGTCGACGAGGGCTTCGTCGTGCGCGTCCCGGACGCGCTCGGCCTGGACGTCGCCGCGCCGCTGCTGTGTGCGGGCATCACCACCTACTCGCCGCTGCGGCACTGGGAGGCCGGTCCCGGCCGGAGGGTCGCCGTCGTCGGCCTGGGCGGGCTCGGCCACATGGCCGTGCAGCTCGCCCACGCGCTCGGCGCCGAGGTCACCGTGCTCTCGCAGTCGCTGCGCAAGCGGGACGACGGTCTGCGGCTGGGCGCCGACGACTACCGTGCCACCGCCGATCCGGGGACCTTCGAGGACCTCGCGGGCACCTTCGACCTCGTCCTCAACACCGTCTCCGCGCCGCTCGACTTCGCCGCCTACTTCGCCCTGCTGCGCACCGACGGCGCGATGGTCAACCTCGGCCTGCCCGAGGAGCCGGTGCAGATCGGGCTCCAGTCGCTCAACGGCCGCCGCCGCAGCATGAGCAGCTCGGGCATCGGCGGCATCGCCGAGACCCAGGAGATGCTGGACTTCTGCGCCGAGCACGGCCTGGCGGCCGAGATCGAGACGATCCGCGCGGAGCAGGTCAACGAGGCCTACGACCGGCTGCTGGTCGGGGACGTCCGCTACCGCTTCGTCATCGACACCGCCACCCTGTGACCGCGCGGGCCGGCCGCGTCGGTCGGCGTGCTCCGTCCACGACCGACCTGCCGGTTCAGTAGACGTCGCGGACGTAGCGCTTGTCGGCGGCCAGTTGCTTGATGTGGACGGCGGCCTCCTCCCCGGTGAGGCCACCGTGGGTGCGGGCGATCTCGTTCAGCACCCGGTCGACGTCCTTGGCCATCCGGGCCGCGTCGCCGCAGACGTAGAGGTGTGCGCCGTTCTGGAGCCAGTCCCAGAGCGGCAGGCCGTGCTCCCGCATCCGGTCCTGGACGTAGACCTTGTTCCGCTGGTCCCGGGAGAAGGCGAGGTCGAGCCGGTCGAGGTGCCCGGAGGCCCGGAAGTCGGCGAGCTCCTCGCGGTAGTAGTGGTCGGTCGCCTCGCGCTGCTCCCCGAAGAACAGCCAGTTCGGGCCGGTGTGACCGCGTGCCCGGCGGTCCTCCAGGAAGCCGATGAAGGGCGCGACGCCCGTGCCCGGGCCGACCATGATCATCGGTGCGGCCGGGTCCGCCGGGGGCCGGAAGTGCGCGGTGGGCTGCACGAAGACCGGCACCGGTCCGTCGTCCGCGCGGTCGGCGAGGAAGGTGGAGCAGACGCCCTTGCGGATCCGCCCGGAGCCGTTGGGGTGGCGGACCACCGAGACGGTGAGCCGGACCTCGTCGGGGTGGACCAGCGGGCTGGAGGATATCGAGTACAGCCGCGGCCGGAGACGCTTCAGCACCCCGGCCCACTCGGCGGCCGCGGCCCGCACGGGCATCGCGCCCACCACGTCCACGGCCTGCCGGCCCCAACTCCACTTGGCCAGCTCCCCGGTGTTGTCCGGCCGCAGGAGCCGCTTGAGGGCGCGGTCGCCGGAGCGCTCGCCGAGGAAGCGCAGCAGGTCCGGGGTGATCCTGGCGATCTCCAGGTGGCTGCCCAGCGCCTCGGCGAACGGGACCTCCCCGACGTCGCCGAGGGTGACGGGGGCGTCCGGGTCGACACCGGTGACCGCGAGCCACTCGGCCACCAGCTCCGGACAGTTCCGCGGCCGGACGCCGAGGGCGTCGCCCGCCCGGTAGCCGAGGTCGCCGTGTTCGCCGCCCCGGGTGTCGAGGGCGAACTGCCGGACCTCCTTGGCGGATCCGGACCCGCTGAGGAGCCGGTTGCCGGTCAGCAGGGTGCCGAAGGGGGCGGCCTTGGAGTAGCTGGTCCGGTGGGCCGGGGTCGCCCGAACCATCGGACCCGCGGAGACGGACTCCGGCGCCGGGGCCGGGGCCGGGGCCTGGGCCTGGGCCGGGGCGGACGGGACCTCCACCGCGACCGGCACGGCCAGCGCCGCCACCACCTGCTCCAGCCACCGCTCGACCGCGTCGTGGTAGTCGGGCTCGCAGTCCGTGCGCGGGGCGAGCCTGGTCGCGCCGAGCTCAGCGAGCCGCTGGTCCAGGCGGCGGCCGTGGCCGCAGAAGTCCGCGTAGCTGGAGTCGCCGAGGGCCAGCACCGCGTACCGCAGTCCGCCGGCGTCCGGCGGGCCGTCCGCGAGCATCCCCTCCCAGAAGGCGGAGCCGTTGTCGGGGGCCTCGCCGTCGCCGAAGGTGCTGGTGATCAGGAGCACCGGCGTTCCGGCCGCCAGGGCGCCGGGGCCGACCTGGTCCATGCCGAGCAGCAGCGGCTGCCATCCCTCGGCGGCCAATCGCTCGGCGATCCCGGCGGCGACCTTCTCGGCGGTGCCCGTCTGGGACGCCCACAGCACGGTCACCTCCCGACCGGTCACCTCCCGGCCGGGCGCCGCCGCCGCGGTGTCCTGCCCGGTGTCCTGCGCGGAACCCTCCACGCCGTCGGCCGCACCCGTGCCCTCGGCCGGTCCGGCCGTGAGGTGGGAGTACGCCCCGGCGAGCACGCCGTTCACCCAGCGGGCCCGCTCCGGGTCGACCGGCGCCCCGGCCGGCAGCACCGGCACACCCGCGGGCCGGGCGGGCGCGGACGGCAGTCCGGCGAGGAAACCCGCCAGGTAGATCCGCTCGGTGGCGCTCAGCCGGGGCGCCTCGATCCCGGTGACCCCGAACAGCCCGGCCAGCGTGGCGATCTGCGACCCCGGCGCGGCCGGAGCCGCCTCCACCGTCCGGGTCGGCCGCACGACCGGCTCCGCCGCCGGCGGGGCGGCGGCCTCCCGGGGGCGGGGCGCCGCGACCGGACGCAGCGCGACCGCGCAGACCTTGAGCTCCGGCTGGAAGGAGATCGGGTCCACCGCGTCGCTGGTGACCGCGTTGATGCTGAGGTACTCGCCGAACAGGTCGTTCCAGTGGAACGGTGCGAAGCAGTCCCCCGGTCTCACCCGGTCGCTGACCGCGACCGGCAGGACCGCCCGCCCGCGCCGCGACGCCACCTCCAGGTGGTCGCCCTCGGCCACCCCGAGCGCCCGCGCGTCCTGCGGGTGGACCTCCACGAACGGGCCCGGGTTCAGCCGGTTGAGCCTGGCGACCCGACCGGTCTTGGTGAGCGTGTGCCACTGGTGCTGGAGGCGGCCGGTGTTGAGGACGAACGGGTAGTCGTCGTCCGGCAGTTCGGCGGCCGGCAGGTGCGGCCGGGCGAAGAACACCGCCCGGCCGGACGCGGTCGGGAACACCAGCCGCGGGCGACTGCCGTCGGGCCGCTCCAGCAGCGCCTGGCTGACGCCGTCGTTGAGGTAGCGGACCGGGTTGCGGGCCGGTCCGTCGGGGTCGGCGGCCGGCCACTGCACGGGGGTGTCCCGCAGCCGCGCGTACGTCACGCCCCGCAGGTCCCAGCCGGTCTTCGGGTTCCAGGCCTGCTTGAGCTCCTCGAAGACCTCCTCGGCGCTCGCGTACGTGAAGCCCTCGGCGAAGCCCATCTCGCAGGCCACCCGGGCGATGATCCGCCAGTCCGGCAGCGCCTGGCCGACCGGGTCGGCGGCCGGCCGGGCCAGGGTGAGGCTCCGCTCCGAGTTGACCAGCACCCCCTCCGCCTCGGCCCACAGCGCGGCGGGCAGCACCACGTCGGCGTAGGCGTTGGTCTCGGTGTCGGCGAACACGTCCTGGGTGATGACCAGTTCGGCGGCCTCCAGGCCGGCGATGACGGTCCTCCGGTTGGCCACCGAGGCGACCGGGTTGGTGCAGATGATCCAGCAGGCCTTGATCGCGCCCTCCGCCATCCGCTCGAACATCTCGACGGTGCCCCGTCCGACGTCGGTGCGCAGCGTGTCGGCGGGCAGCCCCCAGAGCTCCTCGGTGAACGCCCGCTCGGCCGGGTCCAGCACCGAGCGCTGCCCGGGCAGGCCCGGCCCCATGTAGCCCATCTCCCGGCCGCCCATCGCGTTCGGCTGCCCGGTGAGGGAGAACGGGCCGCTGCCGGGGCGGCAGATCGCGCCGGTGGCCAGGTGCAGGTTGACCAGGGCGTTGGTGTTCCAGGTGCCGTGGGTGGACTGGTTGAGCCCCATCGTCCAGCAACTCGTCCACTCCCCCGCCGCGCCGATCAGCCGGGCCGCGGCACGGATGTCCGCCTCGGCGAGCCCGGTGGTCCGGGCGACCTCGGCGGGCGGGTAGTCCGCCAGGAAGCCGGGCATCTGCTCCCAGCCCTCGGTGAACTCCTCGATGAAGGCCGGGTCGGTGTCTCCGTTCTGGACCAGCAGGTGCAGCAGTCCGTTGAGCAGGGCGAGGTCCGTGCCGGGCCGGATCTGCAGGAAGAGGTCGGCCTTGTCGGCGGTCGCGCTGCGCCGCGGGTCGACGACGATCAGCTTGGCGCCCGCCTTGACCCGGTCCATCATCCGCAGGAAGAGGATCGGGTGGCAGTCGGCCATGTTGGAGCCGATCACCAGGAAGACGTCCGCGTGGTCGAAGTCCCCGTACGAGCCGGGCGGCCCGTCGGCGCCCAGCGACAGCTTGTAGCCGCTGCCCGCGCTCGCCATGCACAGCCGGGAGTTGGACTCGATCTGGTTGGTGCGGACGAAGCCCTTGGCGAGCTTGTTCGCCAGGTACTGGGCCTCCAGGGTCAGCTGGCCCGAGACGTAGAACGCCAGGGCGTCCGGCCCGTGCTCGTCGAGGAGCGCCCGCAGGCGCCGCGCGGTGGCGGAGATCGCCGCGTCCACGTCCTCGGGCACCGCCTCGGCGCCCCGCTCGGCCCGCACCAGCGCGGTGTCCAGCCGCCCCGGGGCCGCGAGCAGGTCGGCGGTGGTCGCGCCCTTGGTGCAGAGCCGGCCGCCGTTGGCGGGGTGGTTCCGGTCCCCGGACGCCTTGACCACCGTACGGCGGCCGGTCGCCCCGTCCACGGTGACGTCGAGCAGCATGCCGCAGCCGACGCCGCAGTACGAGCAGACGGTCCGCACGCTCTGGACGGGGTTCGGGCCCGGTACCGTCACTACGGCTCCCTCTCAGGTAGCAATCGCCGGCCCCGGCCCCTGCCGACCCGTGCCGTCCGACGTGGGAACTCCCACCTCCGGCACCGTAGGAAGTCGGCATTAACACGAGATCACGAACCCGCACGCCGTACGTAAACCCCGCCGCACGGTCGACGCCCACCCGTGTGAACCCGGGACCCGTCGCACCACCCCACCGGGCTCGCCGGGCTCGCCCGACCGCCTCCGCACGGTCCCACGACGGACACCGCGTTGCCAAGACGTCGGCCACGCCGGGACGGACGCCGGGCCATGATCGCCCGATCGGGCAGGCCCCCGGCCCGCGCGGCGCCGTCCGGGATCGGCGGGACACCGCCGACTCCGGAGGCGGGGACGTCACCGACGTCGGCGCCGAGCGGGAGGGCGGACGGGTCAGGCCGGCGGGGGCGGGACGGTGACCGGGGAGGCGGCGCCGGGCAGGAGGAGGGTGGGTGTGCCGCTGCCGTCGGCGGGGGTGGACCAGACGTCGGTGTTCTTGCCGCCGTGGGCCGGGAGGGCGTAGGCGAGGGTGGTGTCGTCGAGCCAGGCGGCCTGGTCGTCGACGCTGCGGGTCTCGGCGAGGGCGTGCTCCTGGAGGTCGGCGAGGTCGAGGACGTAGAGGCGCCAGGGCGCGACGGGATCGGCGGAGACCTTCTTCTTGAAGGCGATCCGGGTGCCGTCAGGGGAGAGCGAGGGGCACTCGACGTTCTCCCGCAGGGTGCGGGCGGACCAGGCCTTGAGGTCGCCCTCGACGAGGTGGGTGCGGCCGCCGGTCGAGACGGTGGCGTAGAAGCGGTTGTCGTCGGCGGCGAAGTTGACGCCCCAGTAGTTGACGTCGGCGGCGTGGTGGCGGGTGTCGCCGATGGTCAGCGGGATCTCCTCGACGGACTTGATCAGGTAGCCGGTGCGCAGGTCGAGGATCGAGGTCCGGGTGGAGAACCGGCCGGCGGCGTAGGAGTCCCCGACGGCGAAGGTGGTCCAGGAGAGCACCTGGCCGGAGGGCGAGACCCGGGCCCGGTTGGGGATGCCGGGGACGGTCACCGAGCGGAGTTCGGTGAACTGCCGGTCGTAGACCACCGCCTGGGTGCGGGCCGGGGTGCCCGGCAGGGCGCGCAGGCAGAGGGCCCGGTCCCCCGCCGCGTAGAACCGGGCGCAGGAGGGGCCGTCGGCCACCCCGCCCGGGCTGCGGGCGACCCGGCCGGTGGCGGTGTCGCGGTAGTAGAGGCCGGGTTGGTGGAGGGTGAACGAGGCCTCGGCCGCGACGAGTTGCGGTCCGTCGCCGCGTTGCCGGGCGTGCAGCACATAGCCGAAGGAGCCGCCCAGGAGGACGAGGACGGCGAGGATCAGGACGGTCGAGCGCGACTTCATCGGGGCCTTCGTCTTCGTGGGGGCCTTCGTCTTCGTGGGGGCCTGCATCGGCGCCTGCTGACTCATCGGGCCTGCCCTCCTCGTCGGGCCTGCCTCGCGGGCAGGATCCGCCAGGCGGCGGTGAGGGCGGCGGCCAGGGCCAGGGCGGCCGCCGCCAGGGCCGGGCGCGGCCCCCACCACGTCCAGGCCGCGCCGAAGCCGGCCGCGCCGACCAGCCGGGCCAGGGCCTGGCCGGTCTGGAGCACGGCGAGCCCGCTCGCCCGGCCGTCGGCGGGGAGGGCGGGCGCGGCCAGCGCCATCAGCACGCCGTCGGTGGCGGCGTAGAAGACGCCCAGCAGGACCAGGACGAGCGCCGCGGTCGGCAGGCCCGCCGGGGCCAGCAGGGTGAGGTAGGCGGCGAGCAGCGCGCCGTGCCCGAGGAGGAACGGGGTCCGTCGTCCGTACCGGTCCGCGAACCGGCCGGCCGGGACGGCGAGCAGCAGGTAGCCGGCCGCCGCGCCGAGCGGCAGCAGGGGGAAGAGCGACGGCGACAGGTCGAGGCCGCGCTGGAGCAGCAGGTAGAGGAAGGAGTCGCCGACGGTCGCGGCGCCGAGCAGGGCGGCGGCCACGATCACCCGCCGGAAGGCCGGGTCGGCGAGCATCCGGCGGACGGTGCCGGCCGGCCGTGGCGCGGTGGCCCGCTTCTCGGCGGCGACCGGCTTCGGCGCGGTGGCCGGCTTCGGCACGGCGACCGGCGTCGGCGTGGTGGTGGTGGCCGGCTTCCTGGCGGCGACCGGCTTCGGAACGGTCGTGGGCCGTGCCGGGTCGGCCGGGACGAAGAGGCGCAGCACCACCACGCCGAGCAGCCCGATCGCGAAGCTGACCACGAACACCGCGTCGTAGGCGTCCGCGGTCGCCCACAGGACCACGAACGCGACCAGCGGGCCGAGCAGCGCCCCGGTGGTGTCCATCGCCCGGTGCACGCCGAACGCCCGGCCGAGGGCCTCCGGCGGTGCGCTGAGCGTGATCATCGCGTCCCGGGGCGCGGTGCGCACGCCCTTGCCGAGCCGGTCGGCGGCCAGCGCGGCGGCGATCCCGCCGGCCGCCCCGCCGGCCAGCAGCAGGCCGAGCCGGGAGAGCGTCGAGAGCAGGTAGCCCACCCCGGCGACGGTGCGGTGGCGGCCGCCACCGCGGTCGGCGAGCCGCCCGCCGAGCAGCCGGACCAGGGCCGTGGCGCCGTTGAACAGTCCGTCGAGGAAGCCGAATTGGAGGGGTGACAGGCCGAGGCCCAGCACCAGGTAGAGCGGCAGCACGGCGGTGACCATCTCCGAGGAGACGTCGGTGACCAGGCTGACCGCGCCGAGCGCGACGACCGTGCCGGGGACGCGCCGCCCCACCCCCTCGGGGCGGGGCGGCGCGTCCGAACGGCGGCCCGTGGTGGCCAGGTACATCATCAGTGGCAGCTGTAGGTGGGGCTGGTGTCCTTGGCCTTGCCGTCCGTGCCGACGTAGCTCCAGCCGTAGCCGGAGTCGGTGAAGTCCAGCTTCAGCACGCCGTAGTCGCCGCTGATCCGCTTCTGGCTGTTCGGCTGGATCTGCTCGATGGGGTAGGGCTCGGCGCCGCCCATGCCGCCGACGATCTCGACGATGCCGTCCGCGGTGGCCTTGCCGTCCGCGTCCTGCGGGGCGAACCGCTCGTAGTGGTGGTCGTGGCCGTTGAGCACCAGGTCGGCCTTGGCGTCGTAGAGGATCCGCCAGACCGGCCGGGAGACGGGGTCGTTGCCGTGCCCGCCGGAGGAGTACAGCGGGTGGTGCCAGTAGGCGGCGACGCACTTCTTGGCGTTCGCCGCGAGGTCGGCCTTCAGCCAGTCGATCTGGGCGCTCTGGTCGAAGGCGTTGGAGTCGAGGGCGACGAAGTGCCAGTTGCCCTCGTCGAAGCTGTACCAGCTCTTGCCCTGCGGGTAGGCGATGCTGCCGAAGTAGGCCTTGTAGCCGGCGAGCGAACCGGCCGGGTCGTAGGTCTCGTGGTTGCCGGGGACGGGGCGGGTCTTGGCCTTGAACGCGCCCCAGGTCTTGTCGTAGTACGCCTTGAAGTCCGCCAGCCGGGCGTCGTCGTACTGGTTGTCACCCATCGTCAGGTAGAACTTCGGGTCGATCCGCTGGGCGAGCGCGGCGGTCTTGGGGTGCGCGCAGGAGCTGTCCGAGGCGGTGCACTGGGCGGCGATGTCGCCCGCCGCGACCACGGTGAACGCCCCGCCCGGCGTGGTCGTCCCGGTCGGGGTCGGGAGGGTGGGCGACGGCGTCGCGTCGGTGGACCCGTAGACCTCCATCTCGAACAGCGAGTAGCCGTAGGAGGTGCCGCGCGCCGTTCCGTACATCCGGACGTACCGGCCCTTGCCGGCCAGCCCGGTCCACTCGTCCGTCCCGCCGTTGCCGGCCTTCTCCTCGGCGACCGTCGTCCAGGTCGCCCCGTCCGCCGACACCTCCAGCCGGTACGCCTTCGCGTACGCGGCCTCCCAGGCGAGCTTGATCCGCGAGACGGTGGCGTTCGCGCCGAGGTCGACCCGCAGCCACTGCGGGTCCTTGCCCTCGGCGCTGGCCCACCGGGTGCCGGTGTTCCCGTCGAACGCCTTGCCCGCCGCGTACGACGAGCCCTCCGTGGACGAGGCCGTCGCGGCCTTGCCCCGCGAGAGCAGCGGATCGGCCGCCGCTCCCGCTCGCCCGGACCAGCCGAGCAACAGTCCGCCGACCAGCACCAGCACGGCGGCGAACACTCCGATGTGAACAGGCCTCACTGAGACTTCGGGACGCATCCCTGGACTCCCTGACCTCGATTGACGGCGAGAGCTGGACTCCGGCGCGGCCCGTGCACGAGCCTGCCGGCAGAGCGGCGGCCCGCACCACCGCGGCGGCCGGGTCAGAGCTCTCGCTGAGCACGTCACGCCCCCGTGGTGGGGCGCCGCGCCAAGCCGCCGACGGGGAGCCTAGTGAAAAGTAAAGTTTCCTGACAATAGTCTGGACGCACCGAACTCCCGCGCGAGCCCCGGCTCCCCCACCGAACGCTCACCCCCGCCGGCCTGCACGCGGCCCTGGACGCGCTCACGGACTGACCCGCCACCGAGGAACGGGACCGTGGCCCTTGCGACCCAGCGCGACTCCGGTCCCGGTGCACCTGTGGAAGGGTGGGGCGTCCACCCGCACGGCGCACCGGCGCACCGACGGGCCGACGGGTACGGACGAGCCGGACGATCGAAGGAGCTTGCCGATGGACGACGAGGAGAGCCTGCGCCGCTACGGACTCCGCCCCGCCGCCGCGGACCTGGCTGACATCCGCGCACTGCTCGGAGAGCACGCGGAGCGCGAGCGGCGCGCCCAGGGCGAAGGCGACACCGAGCTGATGAAGCTCTGCTGCGTCCAGCTGTTCAACAGCGGCGACATCGACGACGCGCTTCTCGTCTGGGGTGCGCGAGAAGCCGGCTTCGACGCGGCGTGCTCGATCGAGATCGAGCTCATGCTCGGACACGGACTCGCCGCGACGAAGGCCCACCTCTCGGCCCACTCCTCGTCGGCTGCAGCGGCGGCGCTGGACCGCCTGCGCGAGCTCGAGGCGGACGGGCAGTTCGAGGGCTTCTCGGCCGGTGAGCACTCCGCCTTCTACGACCGGTACTACGACGAACCCTGACCCCGAACTACCCGGGGGCTATTTCTCCCCGGCCGGCGGGCGGCCTCAGTGGTCGTCGACGAGGCGGAAGGCCAGGCAGACCACCGCGGTCCCGTCGTCGACCGGCGTGCCGAGGCGGTTCCAGTACCCGCGGTGGCCGTCGCGCCACGCGGCGAGCGAGGCGTCGCCCTCGCCCTCCGCCCGGGCGTGGTCCCAGGTCACCGCGCCGAAGGTGGTCACCTCCACGCCGGTGATCTCGACGGCCGCGACGAAGCTCCCCCCGTCGTCGACCAGGGCCAGCCGTTCACCGGGGTGCTCCAGCTCCTCGGACTCCTCGGCGTACTCGGCGAGCAGGCCGGTGGTGGCGGTCTTCCGGCCCGCGAGGACCAGGGCGTTCAGCTGGGCCCGGAGCCCGCCCGGGGTGCCGAGCTCCATCGAGCGCATGCCGTTGACGCGGGGCCACATCCTGGTCGTCCCTTCCCTCGCACGAGCCCGACGACCGGCCGCCGACCGGGCTTCCGCGCCCGAACCGTACCGGACCACGGGGCGGACGGACCGCAGGCGGACGGACCGGGCGGTCGTGCCGTCCGGTCCGTCCGTCCTGCCCCCGTGGTCGCCGTGACCTCCGTGGCCCCCGTGACCGGGAGATCAGGCGCAGTTGGTGAAGGTCGGGCTGGTGTTGGCGATGTAGAGCGTCGCGCCGGCCTGGGGGTCGGAGGTGAGCGGGACGGTGATGGTGTCCTCGGCCGTCCACGGGAGGCCGTGGGCGTCGAAGGTCCAGGTGCCGGTGACCTTGCGGGCGAGTTCGGCGAGCGTCACCCAGCCGTACTGCTGGGGCGGGACGTTCACCGCGACGCTGTTGTTGACGGTGGTCGACCCCTGCCAGACGTTGCTGTAGTGCAGCGCGGAGCTGACCACGGCGGTGAGCGCCCCGCCCGGCGCGCCGCCGGAGATCTGCGTCCCCATGTCGGCCCCGATGCTGTTGGACCAGCCGCTCATGTTGGTGACCGAGAAGGCCTGCTGGACGTTGCCCGAGGTGTTGTTGAACCAGACCGAGGAGACGCAGATCTTCGGCAGCGGCGCCGCCGGGGCCTCGCTCTTCAGCGCCCAGGAGCAGCTGGAGACGTCCTTCTGGCACTGCTTGGCCGCGTGGTCGACGGCGAGGTTGCGGGCCGCCACCGGGAAGCCGGTGGACCAGCGCTGGTTCACCGTCCCGTTGCAGGTGTACTGGTCGGTCCAGGCGTCGTCGTAGTTGCCGCCGAGCAGCAGGTCGAGACAGGTGTTGTCGCCCTGGTGGCGGATCATGAACGAGTCCTCGGCCCCGGCGACCGGCTGGAGGAACCACCGCTGGCTGGCCTGTCCCGCGCAGGTCTGCTGCCGCAGCGCCGGGGTGAACCAGGCGAGGTCGATGCACTTGCCGGTGGTGTTGTTGACGATCGTGAACGAGGAGTCCGCCGGGTCGACGTTGAGGCGCCAGGACTGGTGGTAGCCGGGCGCCGAGTTGGTGACGACGTACGCGCCGTCGCCGGTCGAGCCGTTCTGCACGTCGAGCCGGCGGCCGTTGCTGAGCGAGGTGATGGTCAGGCACTGCTGCGGGGTGGCGCAGGCCGCGGCGCCGGCCCTCGCGGTGGCCGTTTCGGCGGTGGCCGTTTCGGCGCGCGCCGCCGTGGCCGGCGCGGCGGTGAGGCCCAGCGCGGCGCAGCAGGTGACCAGGACGGCCGCGAGCAGGCGCAGCCAGGAGGCGGAGCGGCGCGGGGCCGCGGGCGGGGCGGAGGTGGACGGCACAGATCGGGTCCTTTCGTCGGGAGGGGAACCGTGGTTCGGTGGTGGCCGGTGACGCTCGGGGCACGCGTGGGGACGGGCCGGTCTGACGTGCGGGCCCGCGTGGGGACGGGCCCGGATGGGGGGCGTTGCCGGCGCCGGTGTGGGGCCGGGCCGGTGGGGGCGGTCCTACGAACGGGTCGACCGGGTCTCAGGCGGCAAAGGCTGCTTCGAGGCGCGGCACGTAGTCCACGAGGTCCTGGGCCCAGCAGCCGTGGCTGTGGCCGCCGTCGCAGGCCGGGCCCCAGCCGGCGCCGCCGCCGTAGTTCACGTAGCGGTGCGGGATGCCGAGGGCGGTCAGGCGGTCGGTGAGGCGCTTGGCGGTGCCCTCGGCCCAGAACTCCATGCCGGCGGGGTCGCCGTTGCCGTTGCCGGTGTAGACGGCGACGTCCGTGTCGGCCAGCAGGCCGGCGTGGGAGACCGGGTCGGCGGCGTTCCAGCGCCAGTCCAGGTTGAAGACCGGGTACGGGGTGCCGAAGATCGCGTCGCTGGACACCGTGGGGCCGTAGTCGAAGCCGCAGGGTTCTCCGGGGGCGGGGGCGCACAGGACGGTGCCGGCGTTGGTGAGGGTGCCGACGACGGCGCCGCGGATGACCATCTCGTCCGCCGAGAGGTCGTTGGCGCCGGACATGGTGAGGACGTGGCCGAAGAGCTCCGGCCGGGCCTGGGCGTAGTGCAGCGCGCCGAAGCCGCCCATCGACAGGCCACCGACGGCGCGGTGCTTCCGGTCGGTCAGGGTGCGGAGGTTGGCGTCGATGAAGGGGACCACCTGGGTGAGGTGGAAGGTCTGCCAGTTCTGGACCCCGGCCGCGGTGGTCCGGTCGATCCAGTCGGTGTACCAGCCGCGGAGGCCGCCGTCCGGGATCACCGTGATCATCGACCTCGACGCCGTCAGCGCGGGGTAGGCCAGGCGGGGGTCGGTGGGGCCGGCCGAGGCGCCGTGCAGGAAGTACAGGACCGGGTAACGCGCGTCCGGACGGGTCGCGTAGTCGGCGGGCAGCAGGATCCGGACCGTGTGCGCGCCGGCGACCTCCGGGGTGGTCACGGTGATGACGAAGTCGGTGGCGCTGCCGGTGGCGGCGCCGACCTGGGTGAGGCCGTAACCGTCCCGCATCGGCGGCGGGGCGGGCGCCTCGGCCCGTGCGGAGGACACCCCGGGCAGGAGGAGCAGCACGAGAGCGCCGACGAGAGCGGCGACCGCCGTCCTCGCGCGGGCGGACCTGGCGGGCCTGGCTGACCTGACGGTCCCGGCGGTCCCGGCGGTCCCGGCGGTCCCGGCGGGCCTGACGGCGGGTGGGGCGGCGGCGGGCGGAGCAGCTGTCATGAATCGTCCTTGGGCGTGAGGGCGCGGCCGTGCACCGAGCACCCGGAGGGGCGCTCGGCGAACTGTGCGGACACCGAGCAACTCTCGCGAGGCGACCCCGCCGTGCGCCAGAGCGCCCGACGGCCCGGTTGGGCCACCGGCGCATGTGCGCCACGGGGCCGGGTAGGCTTCGCCCACCGACCATGTCGCCATGGACATGGCAGGCAAGGGGGTGTTGTGCTGCACGACGTGCTGGATCCCGACTCCGAGCGCGGGCGGGTCTACCACTGGCTGATCGGCCGGCCGCAGGCACGCCTGCCGGACCTCGCGGCGGGGGCCGGGATCGACGAGGACGCCCTGCTCGCCCTGCTCGCCGAACTCGCCGCCGAGGGCATCGTGATGCCCTGCGACCACCGCAACCTCACCTGGGAGGCACTGCCGCCCGCCCAGGTCGTCGAGGCCGCGCTCCAGCGCGACGCCGCCCGGCGCGCCGACGCCCGCCGGGCGGGCGCCGAACTCGACCGGCTCTACCGCCTCGCCCGCCGCGGCGCCGGCGGCTACGCCGCCCTGGAGGTGGTCGAGGACCCCGCCGAAGTGCTCGCGGCCGCCCGGCGGCTCCAGCTCGCCGCCCGCCGCGAGGTACGGGTCATCGACGTCCCCCCGTACTCCGGGGACACCGCGCACTACCTCGCCCAGGAGGTGCTGCAGCGCCGGCGGATGGCCGCCGGGGTCGTCTACCGCTCGATCTACGGCGGCTGCGCCTTCGACGACCCCGTGGCCGGCCCCAACATGGCGCGGATGATCGAGGCCGGCGAACAGGCCAGGACGCTCGACGAACCGCCGCTCAAGCTCGCCCTCGGCGACGACGACCTCGCCGTCGTCACCCTCCCCGCCGACGACCGGCCGGGCGTCGTCTCGCTGCTCGTCCGCCCGTCCAGCCTGCTGAACGCCCTGGCCGCCGTCTTCGAGACGTTCTGGCGGCTCGCCGTGCCCGCCTCCACCGCCGGCGCCGGTCTCCAGCTCGACGACCGGGACCGGCGCATCCTCGTCCTGATGGCCAGCGGCGCCACCGACGACGCCATCGCACGACGGCTGGGCCTGGGCCGGCGCACGGTGGTCCGGCGCGTCGCCACCCTGCTGGCCCGACTGGGCGCCACCACCCGCTTCCAGGCCGGGGTGCAGGCGGCGCGCCGCGGCTGGCTCTGACCTCGCGGGCGGGAGGTCGACCGGTCACCAGCTCAGCTGATGACGTGTTCAGCAGATCGGCAGTTCTGCTGATGACCGTTCGGCGGCAGAGTGATCGCCATGAGCAACGCCGTACCACCGGAGACCACGACGAACGCCGGACCGGACACCGCCTGGGACAGCGTCCCGCGCCGTGTGTGCGTGATCGGCGGGACGAGGTACTTCGGCCGTCACCTGGTCACCCTGCTGCGCGACGCCGGGGCGCGGGTCACCCTGGTCAACCGCGGGTCCGCCCCGCCCCCGCCCGGCGTGGACCACGTCCGGGCCGACCGCGACGACGAGGCCGCGCTGACCGCCGCCCTCGGCGACCGCACCTTCGACGCGGTGATCGACCAGGTGCTGTACACGCCCGCCCAGGCCGCGGTGGCCCGTCGGGTCTTCGCCGACCGCACCGCCCGGTACGTGATGACGTCCACCATGGAGGTCTACGACCCCGCGACCTCGCCGCTCGTCCGCACCGCGCCCGGGGTGCCGGTGACGGAGGAGACCGTCGACCCGGCGCACTGGCCGGTGGACCTCGCCCTGCCGTGGCACGACCCGGCGGCGATCGCCCGGCACTTCGGCGGGGCCACCGCCTACGCCGAGGGCAAGCGCCAGGCCGAGGCCGTGCTCGCCGCCGGACGGCCGCCGTTCGGCTGGGCGAGCGTGCGCAGCGCCCATGTGCTCGGAGGCGGGGCGCGGGACTTCACCGGCCGGCTCGCGCACTACACCGAGCTGGTCGCCGCCGGACGACCGGTCGCCGTGCACGAGCAGCCGCGCCCGACCTCCTTCGTCCAGCACCGGGAGATCGCCGCCGCCCTCGCCGCGGTCGCCGCCTCACCGGCCGTCGGCGCCGTCAACGCCGCCTCCGCCGAGCCGCTCGACGCGGTCGGCCTGAGCGAGCTGGTCGCCGACCGGCTCGGCACGACCGCCCGGTACCGGCGGGCCGAGGGCGCGGACCACTCGCCGTTCTCCTTCGACCGCTGGTACCCGATGGACACCCGGCGCGCCCAGTCGCTCGGCCTCGCCTTCTCGCCGCTCCACGACTGGCTGCCCGCCGCCGTCACCGAGGCCGTCGAAGCGACGGCGCCGGGCGGGCCACGGGCGTCCACGGGCGGGCCCGCGGCGACCGGCAGCACCCACCCGAACGACCGAAAGGCGGCCTGACCGTGCGACAGCGCACCCTCGGAGAGCGGAGCACCGGCGCGATCGGGCTCGGCGCGATGCCCCTCTCGGTGGAGGGCCGCCCGGACCAGGACGCCGCCCTCACCACCGTGCACGCCGCGCTGGACGCGGGCGTCACCCTGCTCGACACCGCCGACTCCTACCACTGGCACGCCGACGAGGTCGGCCACAACGAGCGCCTGATCGCCCGCGCCCTGGCCGCCCGGCCGGCCGCCGACCGGGCCGCCGTGCTGGTCGCCACCAAGGGCGGCCGAGGGCGCCCCGGGGACGGCTCGTGGACGGTCGACGGCCGGCCCGAGCACCTCCGGCGGGCCTGCGAAGGGTCGCTGCGCCGCCTGGGCGTGGACGCCGTCGACCTCTACCAGCTGCACAAGCCCGACCCCCGGGTGCCCTGGGCGGACTCGGTGGGGGCGCTGCGCGAGCTGCTGGACGCCGGGAAGATCCGCGCGGCGGGCCTCTCCAACGTCGACGAGCAGCAGATCCTGACGGCCCGGGAGATCCTCGGCCCGGACCTGGTCTCGGTGCAGAACCGGCTCTCCCCCGCCGACCGCGCCGCCCTGCCCCAACTGCGGCTCGCCGAACGGCTGGGCCTGGCCTTCCTGCCGTGGAGCCCGCTCGGCGGCCTGGCCCGCAGCGTCCTGGACGGCCCCGCGGACGGCGTCCCGACGGACGGCACCCCGACCGGCGGCGCCCCGGATGCCTGCGCCCCGGCGCGCACCGCCTTCCACCGGATCGCCGCGGAGCGCGGCGTGTCGCCCCAACGGGTCGGCCTGGCGTGGCTGCTCGCGCTCTCCCCCGCCGTCCTCCCGATCCCCGGCGCCCGCCGACCCGCCAGCATCCGGGACAGCGCGGCGGCGGCCGACCTCGTCCTGGACGCCGACGAACTCGCCGCCCTGAACGGGCCGTTCACCGCACTCCCGGACCGGTGACCCCCGAGGACGCCCCCGTTCACGCGCACGGCGGTCACACCAGGCCGGCGGCCTCGGCGAGCAGACGGTAGGAGGTGAGCAGGTCCGCCCGGTCGTAGGTGCTGGTGGTCAGCAGGTACTCGTCGGCACCGGTGCGCTCCAGCAGGCCCTTCAGCTCGCCGAGCGCCTGGACCGGGGTGCCCGCGATGTGGCCGGTCATGGCCTGCTCGAAGGCGGCGCGCTCCCGCGCGGTCATCGGCCGGGCGAGGACCTCGTCCACCGGCTCGAGCGGCGAGAACTCGCCGTGCGTCCGGCTGTGGGCGCTCGACCAGGCCTCCGGGACGAGCAGTTCGCGGGCCCGGTCCTCGGTCTCGGCGACGGCGACCGTCCCGGACACCACGACGTACGGCCGTTCGGCGCGGGCCGAGGGGCGGAAGCGCTTTCGGTAGCGGTCGATCGCGGCCCGCACGGCCTCCTCCCCGCGCACCGTCGCGATCACCAGGGGCAGACCGGCGTCGGCGGCGACGTCCGCGCCCGCGCCGGTGGCCAGCACGAACGCGGGGACGTCCAGGCCCTCGGACGGGCGCGCGTGCACACCGCCGGGGCCGCGCGCGGCGTGGTCGAACCAGGAGAGGAGTTCGGCCAGCTGCTCGGGGAACTCGTCGGCGGCGTCCTTCTCCCGGCCCAGTGCCCGGCGCACCCCGTCGGTGAAGCCCACCGACCGGCCCAGGCCCATGTCGATCCGGCCCGGGAACAGCGAGGCGAGCACACCGAACTGCTCGGCCACGACCAGGGGCTGGTGGTTGGGCAGCATCACCCCGCCGGTACCGACCCTGATCCGCGAGGTCGCCGCGGCCACCGCCGCCGCCAGCACCGTGGGCGCCGAACCGGCCACACCCGGCACCCCGTGGTGCTCGGAGACCCAGAACCGGTGGTAGCCGAGCCGCTCGGCCTCCACCGCGAACGCCACGGTGTCGCGCAGCGCCCGCGCGGGCTCCTCCCCACGGCGGGTCCGGGAACGGTCCAGCACGGAGAGGCGAAGGGCGGGCGAGGCGGTCACCTCCCTGGCAACAGCCACCCTCGGCGCCGGCATTCCCCGCCCGGCGACCGGGCGGGGCAGCGGAAATCCGATGGCCGAGCCACCCCCACGACTGTTAGCAATGTGACATGCTACAGACCTCTCGCATCGCCCTCCGGGCCCGCCACGACAGCGACGTCCCCGTGCTCCAGCGCGAGCTCCACGACGACGTCCCCACCCGCTCCCGCGCCGACTCCCGCCCCTGGCGCCCGCTCTCACCCGGCGCCGCCGAGTCCCCGTACGCCGTGACGCCGCCCGCCGACGACGCCGCCCTGTTCTCCGTGGTGGAGCTGTCCTCCGGCGAACTGGCCGGCGAGGCCCTGCTCTGGGGCATCGACACCCACAACCGTCTCGCCCACCTCGGCCTCGCCCTACGACCCGCCTTCCGCGGGCGCGGACTGGCCGGCGAGACGGTGCGACTGCTCTGCCACTACGGATTCACCGTGCGCGGGCTGCACCGCCTCCAGGTCGACACCCTCGCCGACAACCGGCCGATGATCGCGGCCGCCGAGAGCGCGGGCTTCGCGCTCGAGGGCCGACTGCGCCGCTCCGCCTGGGTGTACGGCGAGTTCCTCGACGAGGTCGTCCTCGGCCTGCTGGCCGACGACTGGACCGAGGACCTCGGACCGAACCCCACCACCGCCCGCCCCTGAGACCCGGCCCGCCGCCGGTCACCGGCCCGGCCGTGCCCGCAGGTGCGTACGCGGCACTGGCCGTCAGCGGATTCAAGGTTCGTTCAAGTTTTCCGGAAGACCGTTCCGGCACGGTGATGCCACAGCATCCGAACGAACCCGAAAGCAGGCATCATGCGCAAGATCCGCACCACCGTCTCGGTCCTCGCCGCCACGGCCGCCGTCCTGGCGGGCACCGCCACCAGCGCCGTCGCAGCCGACAGCGTCAGCACCGGCCGCACGGCGGCGGCGTCGTGCACCGTGTCCGGCGCGTTCTGCGCCACCAACGACCGCGGCGAGAGCTTCGTCCTGTACTGCGGCATGTCCATCACCGACAACTGGACCGGCGGCGGCTACTGGAACAACCGCCTCCCCCGGAACGGCAAGGTCAGGATGTTCGGCTCCAAGGGCACCCTGATCTACACGACGCCGGCCAACTACGGTCCCGTCAGGGGCGACTGGAACCCCGTCTACAGCCTCCGCGCCGACTGCTGAGGCTGCGCGGCCGCGGGGCTGCGGGACTGCGGGACTGCGAGATGCGGGGGGCGCCCGCGACGCACGCCCCGCCCGGAGCCGGTCTCCGGGCGGGGCGGCCACCGGCATCGGCGCTCGGCCAACCGCCGCAGACCGCATCACCGCACCACGTCGACCGCGACAGCGGCCGTGTCTCCATGGCAGCCAGCGCCTCCCGTCCCGCCTGAGGGATCCCGGGCCGACCCCGATGTCGCCCCGGGAGGCCGTCCCCCGAATCCACGCTCACGATCGGCCGATGGCGAGGGTCGCGATCTACACTCTTCGGCATGCTCAAAGCTGATCGGACCTCCCGGATCCTCGCGCACATCGCCCAGGTCGGCAGCGCCGACGTGCACGAGCTGGCCGAACTACTCGAGGTGTCGTCGGCCACCGTCCGCCGGGACCTGCAGGAGTTGCACGACCAGGGGCTGCTGCACCGCACGCGCGGCGGGGCGGTCACCGGGGGCGTCAACCTGGAACTGCCGTTGCGCCACCGGCACGGGAAGCGGCGGGCGGAGAAGCGGCGGATCGCGCTCGCGGCGGACCGGCTGGTGCCGGACGGCGCGGTGGTGGGTCTGACGGGCGGTACGACGACGAGCGAGCTGGCGCGGGTGCTGGCCGAGCGCGGCGGGCTCACGATCGTGACCAACGCCGTCAACATCGCGGCGGACCTCATCGTGCGGCCCGACATCAAGCTGGTGGTGGTGGGCGGCATCGCCCGGACCACGAGCTACGAGCTGGTCGGTCCGGCCGCCGACAGGATGCTCTCCCGGTACCACCTGGACCTCGCGTTCATCGGCGTGGACGGCCTGACCGCCCGGGAGGGCTGCACCACGTACGACGAAATGGAGGCCCAGACCGACCGGGCGTTCATGCGCAGCGCGGCGCGGTCGGTGGTGCTGGCGGACAGCACCAAGATCGGCCGGGTCACCTTCGCCGAGATCTGCCCGCTCTCCGAGGTCCACGACCTGGTGAGCGACGACGAGGTGACGGAGGCCCAGGAGCGGGCGATCGCCGAGAGCGGCGTCCGGGTCCTCCGGGCCTGACCCGGCCCCGGCCCGGATCGACCCGCTTCCGGCCGGTCTCATGACATGCACACAACATTCTTACCCCGCCGTCTGGACCCCGGGGTCCGCCTCCTGAATACTGGCGCATCATGGCGCGCTTTGCTCAGATCTGCGCGAAACAGCCATCGTTCAAGCATCGCTGCACATATCGCGCCAACTTCAGTCACGCGAAGGCGGTAACCGCGGTGAACAGACCTGCGCTCGCTCCCCCGCCCCCGGGGCTCGTCGTCGCCGACCACGGCGACAGGGCCTCGGTGGCCGCGATCGCGCCGGTGACGGCGTTCCTCGCCCTCGTCGACCGCCGCGCGGTCTCCGGACCGACCGCCGGATCCGTCCAGTGACTTCCGATCGGACACCCCCTCCAGTCGACAGGAGTACGCACCCATGCGCCTACTGCGACACCACCTCCGGCTCGCCTCCCTCGCCGCCGCCGTGACCAGCGTGGCGGCCCTGGCCGGCCCCACCCTCCCGGCCCGGGCCGCAACCCCGGGCTCGGCCCGCCTCGACCTCGGCCACCAGAACGCGAGCTGGCAGAGCCCCGCCTACGCCAAGGGGACGCTCGGCGGCGCCGGGTCCTGCCCGCCCGCAGCGCAGGACCCGGACGGCGCCGTCTGCCACCGCTTCGACCTCACCGTCGAGGTGCCGGCCGGCTACTGGGACGACAACCCCGAGGGCGGCGTCCCGCTCTCCGTCCAGTGGCCCAACACCGCCGACGACTTCGACCTCTACGTCTACGACGCCACCGGCAAGGAGGTCGCCCAGAGCGCGGGCACCGCCGACCCGGAGTCCACCGTGATCCCCAAGGCCTCGGGCACCTACCACGTCCTGGTCGTCCCGTACGACGTGCACGGCGGCTCCTTCACCGCCCGCGCCTACCTGCCGCAGACCGCCGACGCGGGCGACCTCACCTCCTTCGAGGGCGGCGCCGGCAGCTACGACATCACCGCCGGCACCCTGCGGGCCAAGGTCGACCTCCTCGCCGACGACCAGCTGCGCCTGCGGGCCGCCCCCGACGGCGTGCTCACCGACCCGGCAGGCTCCACCATCATCCGCAAGCAGCCCGAACTCCGTCGCGACACCAGCTCGTTCGACGCGGGCGACTACTACGGCATCCGCTCCGGCAACGTGGTGCTCCGGGTCTACAAGCACCCCCTGCGCTTCGGCCTCTACCGCGCCGACGACCGCACCGCCCTCTGGCAGGAGGACGCCCCGCTGCGCTGGAGCACCGGCGGACTGCGGCAGAGCCTGGTCCGCGGCGCCGACGAGCAGTTCTTCGGCGGCGGCGAGCAGAACGGCTCCTTCTCCCACCGCGACCGGACGGTGCACGTCGGCAACAGCTTCGACTGGAACGAGGGCGGCTGGAACAACTCCCAGCCGTTCTACGTGTCCAGCGCCGGCTACGGCGTCTTCCGCAACACCTTCACCCCCGGCATCTACGAGTTCGGCGCGCCCGTCCGCACCGGCCAGCAGGAACGCCGCCTGGACGCCTACTACTTCACCGGCGACGTGAAATCGGTGATCGGCAAGTACACCGCTCTGGTCGGCAAACCCTTCATGCCACCGGTCTACGGCCTGGAGCCGGGCGACTCCGACTGCTACCTGCACAACGCCAACCGCGGCGAACGGCACACCCTGGACGCCGTGAAGGTCGCCGACGGCTGGGTGCAGAACCAGATGCCGCTCGGCTGGATGCTCGTCAACGACGGCTACGGCTGCGGCTACGAGGACCTCGCCAGGACCGGCGAGGGCCTGCGCAAGGACCACGCCCAGCTCGGCCTCTGGACGCAGGACGGCCTGCCCAACCAGGCCGAGGAGGTCAGGGCCGGCGTGCGGGTCCGCAAGCTGGACGTGGCCTGGGTCGGCAACGGCTACGACTTCGCCCTCAACGCGTGCGACCGGGCCAAGGCCGGCATCGAGGACAACAGCGACGCCCGCGGCTTCGTCTGGCTGCCGGTCTCCTGGGCCGGCGCGCAGCGCTGCGGCGTGCTGTGGAGCGGCGACCAGTCGCTGTCCTGGGACTTCATCCGCTGGCAGATCCCCACCTACGCGGGCGCCACCCTGTCCGGCATCGCCTACAACACCGGCGACGTGGGCTCCATCTACCGCCGCGACCCCAAGATGTACACCCGCGACCTCCAGTGGAAGGCCTTCCTCCCGGCCGTCATGACCATGGACGGCTGGGCCCGGGACATGACGGGCAAGGAGCAGCGCGACCAGCAGCCCTGGCTGGACGGTGAGCCCTACACCTCGATCAACCGCAAGTACCTGCAGCTGAAGGAACGGCTCCTGCCGTACATGTACACCCTGGCGGCTGAGGCCACCCGCACCGGCGTCGGCCCGGTGCGCCCGCTCGCCCTGGAGTACCCGGACGACCCGGCGGCGCTCGGGCCGAACGCCACGTACGAGTTCCTGGCCGGGCCGGACTTCCTGGTGGCGCCGGTGTACGCGGACACCTCGGTGCGGGACGGCATCTCCCTGCCGAAGGGCACCTGGACCGACTACTGGACCGGGCGCACCTACCAGGGCCCGACCACGATCAACGGCTACTCGGCGCCGCTCGACACCCTGCCGCTGTTCGTCCGCGGCGGCGCGATCGTCCCGATGTGGCCGAAGGGCACGCTGTCCTGGGAGACCCGGGACCGCTCCGAGCTCGACTACGACCTCTACCCGCAGGGCGACTCCACCTACACCCTCTACGAGGACGACGGCGTGACCCGCCGGTTCGCCGAGGGCGCGTCGGCCACCCAGCGGATCGACGTCCACCGGGCCGGCCCGGTGACCGCCGTCAGGATCGGTGCCAGTGTGGGCAGTTACGCGGGCAAGCCGGCCACCCGGTCCTACCGCCTCACCGTGCACGGCCAGGGCGCACCGCGCCTGGTCGTCACCCAGGGCGGCCCGCTCCCCCGGCTGTCCTCGGCGGCCGCCCTCGACGCCGCGACCACCGGCTGGTACTACGACGCCACGACCGGCGTGACCACCGTCCGCACCCCGTCCACGCCCACCGACCGCCCCTTCTCCGTCGAACTGGTCCACCCGGCCCACTGACCGCCCCGCCCCACTCCCGTCGCGGGCGGTCGAACGGGCGGGCGCCGCAACGGCGCCCGCCCGAGCACGTCGAAGCCTGCCGGCCGGCCGACTCCGCGGACCGCGTGCGCCGCACCGGCGCTGACCGCCGCCCGCGTCAGCCGGTGCCGAACCAGTGCTCGGCGAGTGCCTCCAGGGTGTCCGCGCCCGGCGGCGGCGGGACCTCGCGCAGGTACCACGGGAGGTTGCTGTAGACGTGCAGCAGCGTCCAGGCCATCGCCGTGCGCGGGTCGACGGTGCCGCCGTAGCCCGCCGCGAAGCGGGCCATCAGACCCGGTTCGGCACGGGTGACGAAGAGGCCGACGCCGACGAAGTCGTACGCCCGGTCGCCGATCATCGCGGGCTCGAAGTCGAACAGGCCGGACAGCCGCCCGGTGGTCCCGTCGACCAGGAGGTGCTGGCGCATGAACTCGGTGTGCAGCAGGACGCGTTCGGGATCGCGCGGCAGCTCGGTGGCGTCCAGGAAGGCGGGGATGCGCTCCAGCCAGGCGTCCGGGAGCTCGCGCTCGCGCTGGCGGCCGACGGTTCCGGCGCGCTGCCGGTCGGTGAAGGCGCCCCAGTCGCCGGGGCCGAGCGCATCGGCGAGCGGCTCCGGGTCGAGGGCGTGCAGGGCGGCCAGCGCCTCGCCGGCCTCGGTGGCGATCCGTTCCCGACGGGCGGGGGACGACCCGGGCCAGGCCCGGGTGAGTTCGGTGCCGCGCAGCCGGGACATCAGGACGTACCGCCAGCCGTTCTCGTACTCGCCGGCGTCGCGCAGCTCGGGCGTGGGTACGGGCAGCCGGCCGGCGAGGTGGTCGAGGACCCGGGCCTCGGTGACGCCGTCCTGGGCGGCGGCCTTGGGGTAGAGCTTGAGAACGTGGGCCCCGCCGACCGCGTACACCGGCTGGGTGCCCTCGGAGAACCGCTCCAGCGGGAGCCCGGCCAGCCCCAGCCGGGCGCAGAGGTCCTCCGCACCGGGGCGCACGACCGCCTCGTCCGGGACGACCGCGTCCCACTCCTCGTCAGTCTCCACCAGCGGCAACATACGGGGGACGCTAGGCGGCGGACGGTCCGGCGGCAAGCGCATTACGGGTCACGCGGCCGATCGGCGGCGGCAGCGAGGGAAGCCGGGCAGCAGGTCGTGTCGGACGGTCCGTCCGATCACCTTTCGCGTACATTCGGTCACCTCTCGTCATGTCCGGTGCAGCCTCGGCGGACTCCGCGACCCCTGGGATCGCACACGATCGTTCCCCTCCCCCGGGCCGCACGCTCCCGCCACCGAGGAGACGCCGGTGATCGACCGCCTCTGGCTCCAACCGCCGCTCGCCATCGCCCGGCTGGGGCCCTCCCCCGTGCCGTGCGACAACTACCGCTGGGGACCGAGCGACCTCTCGCCGCGCGGCTCCGGCAAGACCACCGTCGAGCCCGCGCCGACCCTGGACCTCGCCGCCGACGGCACGCTGACCGAGCGCACCCCCGACCGGGTGGTGTTCAAGGACGAGCACGGCTGGCGCCCGATCTGCCCCTACTTCGAGCTGCACGGCAGCTGGACCGTCGACGGCACCAGCCGGACCGGGCCGCTCACCGCGGAGGTCCTCGCCCAGTTCGGCCTCGGCCCGGCCGATCTGCGCTGGGAGGTCGCCGTCGCCAACCACAAGGCGCACCACTACACCCAGAGCCCCGGCGACCGGATCGAGGCGCGGGCCGAGGTCCGCGGCGACGACCACATGCCGCACCCGCTCGGCGGCACCTCCCCGCTGGGCGCCGCCCCGCCGCTGGTCGCCCCGGGGCAGACCCTGCCGCTCGGCACGGTGCAGGTGCCGGCGCCCAACGACCTGCTGCCCGAGCTCCGGCTGCGCTTCACCCCCGCGGTCGGCGCCGTCTACGGCCCCACCGACCTGCCGAACCAGCCGGCCCCGCCGGGCGAGCCCGAGGCGTACCTGCTGCCGCCCGAGCGCCTGATCCTCAATCCGGACGCCGTCTGGTGCGGGTTCCCGCTCGCCGTCACCAGCAACGACCCGCGCACCATGCCGCCCGGGCTGTTCGCCAACGCCGAGAACCAGGTCAGCCTCGGCCTGATCGACGACGTCTGCGACGGCACGGTCACCGTCACCCTGCCCGGCGGACTGCGCGCCACCGCCCGGATCGTCGCCGGCCCGCCCGACTTCGCGCCGGACCGCCGCCCGTTCGTCTCGCTCGCCGACGGACTCACCGACCGGGTCCGGCGCGGCGAGGTCCACGACCCCGCCTACCTCGCCGACGCACGGCAGACCGCCCTGGAGATCCGCGACCTGTTCGAACGGATCCTGGAGACCATGGGGAACATCAACGTCGACGTGCAGAACGAGCGCGTCGGCTCCCCGCTGCCCGTCCCCGAGGAGCTCACCGGCGTGGTGCTCGGGCTCACCGAGAGCGGCCGGCGCCGTCACCGCAGGTTCGTCGCCCTGGAGGTCCTGGAGGACCTGCTGCGCGAACAACCGGAGCTGATCGGCCAGGTGGTGCGCGAACCCGTCCCCGACGACCCGGGCTTCGACGCCCGGATGCCCGTCGCGATGCGCGGCGCCGACGCCGCCGCGCTGCACCTGACCCGCCGCCAGTACGACCTGCTGGTCGCCTGGGCGCGCTCGCTGCGCGCGGACACGGAGGTCGGCTCGTGACCGTGCTGCTGCAGATCGGCCGCCGCCCGCCCGGGCCCGCGGCGCCCGTCCTCCCCGCCCCCGCCGCCCCGCCCACCGGCCACCCCGACCTGCGGGTGTTCCGCAGCGCGCACGGCGCCCACCTGTTCCTCGCGGACGGCAGCCGGGTGTACGACCTGCCCGACGAGCGGACCGCCGCCCGGCTGGAGCGCTGGGCCGCCGCCCCGGACGGCGCGCTCGACGAGCTCGCCCGCGAACTCGGCCTGCCGCTGTGGGAGCGGCCGCCGCGGATCGACGGCACGCCCGCCGAGGTGCCGCCGCTCGCCTCGCTCTCGCTCAACGTGATGCAGGCGTGCAACCTGAGCTGCGGCCACTGCTACGCCGACGAAGGCCGGTTCGGCGGCTCGGCCCGCGCGATGCCCGCGGCCACCGCCTTCGCCGCCGTCGACCGGCTGCTCGCCGAGGCGGCGCCCGGCGCCGACGTGGTGGTCGGCTTCATGGGCGGCGAACCGCTGCTGGCCCGCGAGCTGGTGCACCAGGTGGTCGAGTACGCCGAGCGGGCCGGCGCGGCCACCGGACACCCGGTCCGCTTCGCGCTCACCACCAACCTGACCGTCCTGCGTCCCGAGGACGCCCGGCTGTTCGCCGCGCACCCGTTCACCGTCACGGTCAGCCTCGACGGGGACCGCGCCGGACACGACGCGCTGCGGCGCGCACCCGGCGGCGCCAGCGCGTACGACCGGCTGCGCGCCGGGCTGGACCTGCTGGAGCGGCACGGGCGCCCCCGCCACCTGGCCGCCCGGGTCAGCGTCACCCCGCACACCGGCCGGCTGCTCGACGTGCTGGAGCACGGCATCGGCCTGGGCTTCGACGAGGTCGGCTTCGCCGCCGTGGTCAGCGCGCCGGACCCGGGCTACGAGATCACCGCCGCCGCCTTCGAGGGCTTCCTGGCGCAGATGGTCGAGTGCGGCGAACGGGCGCTGGGCGAACTGTCCGCCGGGCGCCGCTACCCGTTCGGGAACTTCGAGACCGCCCTGCACCAGCTGCACCGGGGCACCCACCGCCCCTACCCCTGCGGCGCGGGCGCCGGCTACCTGAGCGCCGACGCGGACGGTGACCTCTACGCCTGCCACCGGCTGGTCGGCGACCCGGAGTTCGCGATGGGCTCGCTGGCCGCCGGGCCCGACCGCGGTGCCCGCGAGCGCCTGCTGGCGCAACGCCACGTCGACCGCGCCGAACCGTGCCGCTCGTGCTGGGCCCGCTACCTCTGCGGCGGCGGCTGCCACCACGAGGTGAGCCGGCGCGGCCGGCCGGGCTGCGACTACATCCGCGGCTGGCTCGCCTTCTGCCTGCGGGCCTACGTCGAACTCTGCGAAGCGGCGCCCGGGTACTTCCGGGCGCCGGCCGATCAGGCGGGCCCCGTCGGCGCCGCCGGCCGAAGGGAACCGTCATGACCGACCCGACACCCGACGGGAAGATCTTCCCGCGCAACCTCACCGCCAGGGCCGACCACGTGGTCCGCGGCAACCCCGCCGCCACCCGTCCCGAGAGCGGCGTCGACAACTGCTTCCCCGGGCTGGAGTTCGACCAGCGCAACCTCGACCGGGCGTTCTTCCCCGGTCTGCGGGTCGACTTCCAGCGGCTCAACGGCAGCCGGGCGCTGACCGTGACCCCCGGCGGCCCGGCCGCCGTCCAGGGCCTGCGCGACACCGACCTCGCCGACGAGGCCAACCCGGTCTTCGTCTGGGCGCTGTGCGGGCGCACCACCGTCGACCAGACCGAGGCACAGGCCCCCGTGATCAGCTGCCGGGGGATGGACGGCCTGGACGTCTGGCGGCGGGTGCACGACCTGCTGCCCGGGCGGATCGCCGTGCTGCTCGGCCCCGGTCCGGGCTTCTCCTCCCCCGGCGCCGCCATCGTCGGCGACCTCAACAACGCCCGGCGCACCAACGGCTCGTTCGTCCGGCGCTCGGCGGGCGGCCGGTTCCAGCTCGCCGTGCTGATCGCCGACCGCGCCCGCTACCTGGACGAGAACGGGGTCATCGACCCCGAGGTCTACGAGCCGGGCGACCTCACCCGCACCCTGTGCGCGCCCTGGCAGTACGACTTCCGCGACTGCGCCTGCTTCTACTGGGCCGCCTCCAAGCCCGACGTCACCAGCAGCCCCGACGGCGCCGTCCCGCAGCTGAACTTCCTGCGCCGCGACCGCGCGCTCACCCCTGACCTGGACACCGACGTGGGCGCGCCCGGCGCCGAACGCGGGGTACGCACCGAGCTGGAGTTCACCTACCAGGGGCTGATCAGCGACTGGGGCGTCCTGCCGCCGGTCCTCAACGACCGGGAGGCGGACGCCCTCGGCGTCCCCGCCGCGCCGCCCGTGCAGCTGCTGGACCGCGCCCAGGTGATCGCCAGGCTGAAGGAGCTGGCGACGGTCGAGCACGCGCTCTGCGTGGAGTACCTGTTCGCCCACTACTCGCTCAACGCGCCCCGCGAGCTGCCGCGCGGCACCGGCCCGACCACGCTCACCGGGCGGATCCACGCGGCCGCGGCGGAGGTCTTCGCCGTCGCGATCGACGAGATGCGCCACCTGCGGTGGGTCAACGAGGCGCTCGGCACCCTCGGCGAGCCGGTCGTCCTCGGCCGCGCCGCGACCATCGACCGGGACGGGCCGCACCCCTTCCAGCTGCGGCGGCTCGACCCCGAGGTGCTCCGGTGGTTCATCGAGGTGGAGGCCCCGAGCCAGATGGCCGGCACCGGCGTCGACGGCATGTACGTCACGCTGCACGAGACGATGGTCCGCCGCCCCGAGCTGTTCCCCGAGGACCCGGACGGCCGGCTCGGCCACCTGGTCAAGCTGATCATCGACGAGGGCGGCGACCACTTCCGGCGGTTCACCACCGTCGAACGGCACCTCTCGGCGCTCGACCCTCAGCAGTACCTGCGCACCCTCGGACCGGGCGACGGCAGCCCGCTGCAGACCCAGCTGCTCGACCTCGCCGACCAGTACTACGCCATCCTGCTCGGCGCGCTGCACAGCACGCTCTCGCTGGGCGACCGGGCGGGCGGGGTGCTGATCGAGCAGTCCCGGCGGACGATGACCAACCTGCACGAGGTCCACCACGCGCTCGCCGCGCGCGGCGTGGCGCCCCGCTTCACCCTGCCGGCCTGGCTCACCGCACCGGCCGGCGGTGGCGGCGCCGGCGGCGGCGCGGGTGGAGCCGGTGGCAGTGGCGGTGGCGGCGCCGCCGGCGCACCGGTGGCCGGCGGGCTCGTCGACGGGCAGGCCACCCGGGCGGCGGCGCTGGCCGCGATCGAGGCGCAGCGGGCCATCGGCCGGCTGGGCGACCCGACGGCGCGGTCCATGGCGCACCGGCAGCAGCGGGACGTCCGGGCCCTGCTGACCGTCCTGGCCCTGCACACCGGGGACGGGGACACGGACAGGGACACGGACGGGGACGGGGACGGCGGGTGAGTCCGTCCGGCGTCCGGGGCGGTGTGCCGACGGGAGCGGCGTCCGGTGTCACCGTCGCCGGCTCCGGGCTCGCCGAGCTGACCTGCGCCCGGCTGCTGGCCGGACGCGGACACCCCGTACGGCTGACGCCCGCCGCCCCGGACGCCGGACCGCGACCGCTGCTGCTCACCGCGCCCACCCTGGACCTGCTCCGGTCGCTGTGGGGCGGGGGACTCGTCGACGACGCGCCCCGGCTGACCCACCGCCGGGTGCGCTGGGGCGCGCACGCCCCGGCGGCCCGGTTCGCCCAGCCCGCGTGGGTGGTGGACGGCGCGGTGCTGGCCCACCGGATGCGCGCACGGCTGGGACCGCTCCCCGCCCCGGACGGCCCCGGCCGGTGGACCATCACCGCCCGGACCGGGGCGGAACCGGCGCCGGCGGGCCACCTGCGGCAGGCGGGGCGGCGCCATCTGCTCGTCGGCACCGCCACCCTGCGGCCCGGCGAGGACGCCGCGACGGCCGTCCTGGCCACCACCGACCTCGGCTGGCTCCAGCTCACCCCGCTGGGCGCGGGCGACTGCCTGGTCCAGGCGATGGTGCCCGGTCCGGCCCGGGACCCCGCCGCCCTGCTCGGACGGATCCTCGCCGACTCCCCGCTCGGGGCCGCACTGGGCCGGCCGCCCCGGTCCGCCGCCGCCGTCGCGGCCGCCCCGCGGCTGCATCCCGCCCCCGCGCTCGCCCCCACCCCGGCGCGGCCGCACGGCCGGCTGACCGTGGGGGCGGGCGCGATCCGCTTCGACCCGCTCAGCGGCACCGGCACCGCCCAGGCCCTGCGCACGGCGATCCTGGCCTCCGCCGTCGTGGACGCCGACGCCGCCGGCATCCCGGCACCCCCACTGTGCGGCCACTACGCCCGCCGGCTGCGCGCCGCGTACGCCGAGCACCTGCGCAGCTGCGCCGCCCTGTACGGCACGGCTTTCACCGGCCCCGCCTGGCAGGACGAGCTCGACGCGGCCCGCGGCGCCTGAGCACCGGAGCCGTGGGACCCGTGGCGGGTCAGCCGCGGGGCAGGACCAGGGACTGGACGGCGGGGAGCTTGCGCCAGTCGCTGGAGACGACGCTCGCGTGGGCGCGGGCGAGCTGCTCGGTGCGGGCGCGGGCCTGGTCGGCGGTGGGGTCGGTGCCGCTGATCGCCGGGGCGACGTTGTGGGCGTCGGTCATCGTCAGCAGGTAGTGGTTGGTGGCGTACCAGGAGGTGTCGATGCCGTTCAGGTAGGTGGCGGCGTCACCGTCGAAGACCACGAACCAGGGGCGGATCGAGGTCTCGCTGTACCGGGTGCGCGGGTCGCCGGCCGCCGCGCCGAGGACGGTCGGGAACATCCGGGCCTCGCCGATCCGGCCGGCCGCGGCCAGGTCGCGCAGGTGGCGGCCGTACTCGACGTCGGTGTGCAGGGTGTCGAAGGGGTTGTCGAGCTCGACGGTCCCGGGGATCACGTAGACCAGGGCGCGGCCGGCGAGCGCCGCCCGGGTCGGCCAGTTGCCCGCGCGGACCGCGTCGTCCAGGCTCGGGTAGCTGCCGCCGCCGGGCTTGGCGAGCAGCTCGGCCGGGCGCAGCGCGGCAGAGCCGAGGTGGGCGGCGATCAGCGCGTCGAGCTGGGCGGGGCCCATGCCGCGGTTCCCGGAGAAGCCCGGCTTGAGCTCCAGCTTGATCACCAGCGGGCCCGCGCCGGGGTGGGCGGCGAGCCAGACCCGGACGTCGTCCAGGCAGGTCTCCAGGTTCTTGTTGCCGCTGCCGGTGTAGAGCTGGGCGGGCGTGGTGGCGCTGACGCAGTTGTTGGCGTTGCCCAGCGGGTTGGAGTGGCTGACCTTCCACTCCTTGGTGACGATGTTCGGCCAGGCGTCCAGCTCGATCATGCCGGTGCCGGTGTCCAGGCCCTGGGCGAGGTAGCCGAAGGCGGCCGGGTCGTAGGTGTTGTGCAGGCCGACGGTGGTCGCGGAGCCGAACGGCAGCTCACCGGAGCTGCCGGCGTCGGCCTGCGCGGCGGAGCCGAGCGGCAGGAGGGCGGCGGCCGCGGCGAACAGGCCGACGGTGAGGGTGCCGATGAGGGTACGGCGGACGGTCACGGTGTCTGTCCCCTTGTCAGTGCGCCTGCGGGCCGGCGCGCCTTCGGCGGTGGCTCCGCCGGTGCAGAGCATGACCGGGCCGGTCGTCGGATCGGTGAAGGGGACATAACAAATGGGTGACCGTCAGCTGCCCGACCGTCACCCGGCGCGCATCGTTCGGGCTGCTTCGCACCTTTTATGGGGATGTGCGCGCCCCAGCGCGTCGAGCGTCAGAAGACGGACCAGCCGGTGGCCGTCGTCAGGGCGTCCAGGGCGGCGACGCCGAGCACCGAGTTGCCGGCCGCGTCCAGGCCGGGGCTCCAGGTGCAGACCGCGCCCCGGCCGGGCAGCACCGCGAGGACACCGCCGCCGACGCCGCTCTTGCCGGGCAGGCCCACCCGGTAGGCGAACTCGCCCGCCGCGTCGTAGGTGCCGCAGGTGAGCAGTACGGCATTGATCCGCTTGGCCTCGCTGCGCGACAGCAGGCGCGAACCGTCGGCCCGCACGCCGTGGCGGGCGAGGAAGAGGCCGGCCAGGGCCAGGTCGCGGCAGCTCACCTCGATCGCGCAGTGCGCGTAGTAGTGGGCGAGGACGTCCTCGACCGGGTTGCGCAGGTTGCCGTAACTGGCCATGAAGTGCGCCATGGCGGCGCTGCGGTGGCCGTGCTCGGCCTCCGAGGCGGCGACCGCGCGGTCCACGGCCACGGCCGGGTCGCCGGACTCCGCGCGCAGGAAGTCCAGGACCGCGCCCACCGCGTCCCCGGTGAGCTCCAGCAGGCGGTCGGTCACCACGAGGGCGCCGGCGTTGATGAAGGGGTTGCGCGGGATCCCGTGCTCCGACTCCAGCTGGACGAGGGAGTTGAACGGATTGCCGGAGGGCTCGCGGCCCACCCCGCTCCACAGGCCGTCGCCGCCCTCGGCCAGCGCCAGGGCGAGGGTGAACAGCTTCGACACCGACTGGACGGAGAACGGCTGCCGCCAGTCCCCCGCGCCGAACACCCGGCCGTCCACGGTCGCGATCGCCATGCCGAACGCCGACGGGTCCGCCTCGGCGAGGGCCGGGATGTAGTCGGCCACCCGGCCGCGCAGCGGCGAGCGCACGGCCGCCGCCATGGCGTCGTGCACGAGGGCCCGGTAGTCGATGCCGTCGTCCACGGCGTCCGTGCTGTTCGGGGTGTTCGGGGTGTTCGTGTCGTTCACGGCGCCATTGTCGTGGCCCGGGGCGCGCGGGCCGCGGGCGGGGGCCCGCCCGGGGTGTCGGGGGGCTGTGACAGGCTGTCCGCCATCCGACGGAGGGAACAGACGATCATGCACAGGCCGAGCCGACCCGAGGACCTCGACCGCGCCGAGCAGGTGTGGCCGCGCGCGGTGGTGTTCGCCCTGCTGGACGCCGCGCAGGGCAATCGCGAGCACTGGCTGGACGAGCAGGGCGTGTGGAGCGAGAACGGCGGCGGGTCCTACTGGTGGCGCCTCACCCTGCTCGACGACGGCCACGCGGTCTTCTGCGGCCAGGACGCCGACGGCAGTCACACCCACGTCGACGACCGCCAGATCGACTTCCTGGCGGGTGGTCCCGAGTGGCTGCCCTGGGAGCAGCTGCGCGAGGACGCCGAGGGCAACCTCTTCGGCTTCCTCTACTGGTGGCAGGACGACGCGTGGCACCGCATCCCGTACCCGGACGCGCTGATCGAGGACGGCCTGGCCTCCGCGGCGCCCTGGCTCGGCTCGGAGCAGGAGTTCCTCAGCGAGGCGGCGAGCACGGCCTGGGTGCTGCGCGCGGACGAGCCGGCGTTCACCGCGGCCCTCCTGCGCTTCCTGCGCCGCGCCGAGGACCGTACGGTCGATGCCGCCGCCGTGGCCGAGCTGCTCGCGGCGGCCGGCGCCGGGGACGACGACCGGGAGGAGCTGCGCTTCGAGCCGGCACTGGAGGTCGCCGTCCGGGCGGGGCTGACGCAGCACGCGTCCTGAAGCTCGTTCCGGAGCAGGTCGGACGCGGGCAGGCCGGTGCCCGGTCCGGCCTGCCGGCTCAGGCGTCAGTCGTCAGGCGTCAGTCGTCAGGCGCAGGGCACGTCGCTGCCGTGAACGCCGGTGAGACCCTCGTTGGTCGCGGCGCCGCCCTCGTACTCGTCGTACACGTACGAGGAGAAGTCGACGTTCACGGCCGCGAGGAGCGGACCGGCGGTGAGGACGGGCAGCACGGCGCGCGCGGCGCGCTTCCGGAATGTCAGGCGCATGACGATTCAGCGTAGGCGGCCGGGCGGCGTCGGGGCCCGGCCTCCGGGCGTGACCGTACCGATGGACGAGCGCCCGGCGGAGGTGCCGGGCCGTCGTACTCGTGCTCGGCAGCGGCCGGGGTGCGGCGGGCCGTACGCTGCGTCGCCCGCCGGCCGGTGACCCTCCGACCGGCGGCGGGTCAGCGGGTCAGCGGCGGACCATGCGGACGCCGGCGACCTCCAGCAGGCCGTCGAGCTCCACCTTCCCGACCCGCTGGTCCGGGTCCACCACCAGTCCGTCCCGGCGGACGATGTCGAGGATCCGCTCGGCCAGCGGCATCACCATGTGCCGCCCCCAGCAACGCTCGTTGGCGTGCCCGAAGGGCAGGTAGCCGGGCTGGTTGTCGGGGTCCAGCCCCTTCCAGCGCTCCGGGCGGAAGGCCTCAGGGTCGTCCCAGAGCCGGGGGTCGCGGTGGCTGAGCAACGGCAGGACGAGGAGGTCGTCCTCGGGGCCGATCCGCCCGTCGACCGCGCCGAACTCCGGGGAGGCGACCCGCAGGATGTTCCAGGACGGCGGCAGCAGCCGCAGTGCCTCCAGCAGGATGTCCCGGTTCGGCACGTCGTCGTCGAACGGCGCCCCGAGCCAGACGGCATTGGTCACGAGCGCCGCCACGGTGAAGCAGATCGGCCCCGCGACGCGCCGGTAGAGGTACATCGCGTAGCGACGGTCCTCATAGGTCTCGGCGTCCAGCACCCGGGCCGCCAGATTGGACAGCGGAATCCGGGTACCCGGTTTTCCGAGCATCGCCGTACCGGAGGTGACGGCCATCCAGGTCAATTTGGGGGTGAGTTCGAGGCGGCGGTCGACGAGGACCCGGAATCGGAAACTCTCCTTCCCGAAGACCAGGTCCCGCAAATACACGTGCGGAGCGTTCGGCCATTTCCCGGCGAGATCCGCGCCGTCGTCCAACGGCTTCTTCAGCGCCGTCCGGACGTCGGCGGACACCGCCTGCATCAGCGCCGCCGCGTCGGGCCGGGTGACCAGTCGTCCCCGCACGGGCTTGAAGGTCGGGCGCTCCTCGGCGTTGGCCGGCCTGCTGCGCAGCAGCGCGTCCATGAGGTCGACGCCCGCCACTCCGACGGTGTCCGCCTCCAGACGGAACAGGTCCTGACCTCGGTACTTGTTCAGGAGTTCGTCGATCCGCGGCGCGAAGACGGTGACGCGGGCACTCCGCCCGGTGCTGGACATGACCATCCGTGACTCCAAGGGTGGGCGGCTGTGGTGACGGGGGCCCGCTCACGGTGAGCGACCCACGCACGGTGAACGGGCCGTGCCCGGCGAGTCCGGGTGGCACTCGCCGGGCACACGTCCGACGTGCGGACCGCCGGAACTAGATCCAGCCGTACCAGGCGTAGGCCTTCAGGCTCTTCTCCGGCATGACCTTCTTCACGAAGTGAACGAGCTTCATGACAGCACCTCCATGTCTGCGAAAACAATGACGGACAACAACCTGACGGTGGTTCGCGGAGAGAACTCCGCCGAATTTCGGGTTCCGCTTCCCCCCGCCGCAACGAGTGAATCCCAGCCGCAATTCACGGTCAAGTGTGACGCAGATCACTCGAAGGACGGACGGTCCGGTCGGTTTGACCCTCCCTCCACGACCCCGGCCGTCGTTGACGCGAGCGCGCCAGCGCTGGTCAGGGCCACGGCCGGACGGTGGCGACCAGGTGAACGGGCCGTTCCGGTCGGGGGCACGGCAGGGGGTGGAGGGACCCAACGGAACGTTCGGTCTGCCCCATGGGGCACGGCGGCTGCCCGGTCGAGGCCTCCCGGTGTGCGGTCGGACGGCGGTGCGGGCGGTGAGGGGGCAGCGCGAGGGGCGGAGCGAGGGGCCGGACGGCGAGCAGGCGGCTCGCTCCGATTCCCTTCGCCCGGGGCATGGTTGGGCCCGTGCGGCGCGCGTAGTCTCGGTCGGGGAATCGTTCGGAGCCAGGGGGGCGTCGCGCGTGGCCGTAGGACTGCTGGTGGGATTCGCGCTGGGCTGCCTGGTCACGGCCGCGGTCATGTGGCGCCAGGCGCTCACGGCCGCCCGGCGCGCCGCCCGTTCGGCGGCAGCGGCTGAGGTGGCGGCCGAGGCCGCGGCCACCCGTGCCGCCGCCGACGACGACGCCGCGCCGGTCACGTCGGTCGCACCGGTCGCACCGGCTTCACCGGTCGCACCGGATTCACCGGATTCACCCGCGGTGGACGAGCAGCCGTCGGCGGAGGCCCTGCCCCCGGAGGACGTCTCCGACGGTTCGGAGAGCGAGGACCGCGAGGATCCGGCCCCGGACCCGGACGAGGACGGCGAGAGCGCCGTCGAGGTGGCGGACGTCGCGGATCCACCGTCGGGCCCCGTGGTGGTCGTGCCCGTCGACGACGGGCTGCCCCGGCTGCGCCCCGCGTCCGGCCCCCGGGACTCCCGCGGACCGGTGCCCCGGCCGCGGAACGGCGAGCGGTTCCACTACTCGGGGCGGTGCGGCGACGAGGAGGACGGCGAGTTCGAGTTCCCCGTCGAATGGCCGGAGGACGCGCCCGTGGTCGTGGCCCAGATCGAGGTCTCGACCGAGCGCTTCATCATGATCAAACCCCTGACGAGGACGCCCGACCGCATCGAGACGCACTCCTCCCTCATCCACGCCTCCTCCTCCGAAGGGCGGACGGGTGTCCGCACCGTGTTGACCCGCGACGTCACCCACCTCTGCGTGGAGTCCACCGGCCCGGGCGAGTGGTCCGTCCAGCTGTACACACCCGCCGAGATCGACGAGTTGACCGGATCCCTGGAGGGCAGCGGCGCCACCGTGCTCGCCGTCCGTCCGGACGCGCCCGTCCACTGCGTCGCCCACGTCAAGTCCTCCAACTGGTCCGCGAGGTTCGTCTGCGGCTGCGGTCGGGCACCCGATCTCTTCGAGGAATGCGGCTGCCCGGTGCCGAACGGCCTGCCCGGGCACCTGACACTGGCCGCCTACGGGCAGGGCGAGGCACTGCGCACCTTCCTGGTCCCGAGGGCCGGCCTGCTGGAGCTGAGTCCGAGCAAGCCGACCGACCCGTGGCGACTGGAGCTGCGCCCGTACGTCCCCGAGCCCGAGGACGACTGACCCGGCCGGACCGGTGCGCGCGGCGGTCCGGCCGACGCCGCCGAACGCCCCGGGCCCCAGGTCGGAGCGGTGTCCGGCAGCGGCCTTTGACGGATCGTTACCGGCTCTTTGCCTCCGGGCGCGCGGGTCCGGCGACGGCGCCGCTACCCTGTGCTCCGCAGCGGAACGGCCGCCCGGCCGCCCCGCTCTGGCTGGGGGCGATTGTGGTCGAACGTCTGGTGCTGGACCTCCACGCAGACGGCCGGGTGCTGGTGACGGAATGGCCGTCCGGGGAGGCCCTCCCGGGCCCCGCCGTCGACGCCGGATGGCTGCGCAGGCCCCTGGCCGACGCACCGATGGAGAGCCTGCGCTGGTACCTGGAGGAGTATCTGCGGACCCCGCTCGGCCCGTACGGCGAGCGGGGACCGCAGATCGCCCGGCAGCTCCCGGAGTGGGGCGCGCGCGTGTTCTCCGCCCTGTTCGGGACCGGACCCGGCCGGGACGCCTACCACCGGGCCCGCCGCCGCAGTGGCGGGCTGGAGATCGTGCTGCGCTCCGGCTCCCCCCAGTTGCTCGCCCTGCCCTGGGAGCTGATGGCGGATCCGGCCCGCCCTTCCCCGCTGGTGCTGGAGGAGGGCGTGGTGCTGAGCCGCCGGACGGCGCACCCCGGAAGTGCCGGGGGGACCGGCGGCGACCGCCGGGGCGACTTCGAGGTGTTCGAGATCGGCGGGTCGCGCCTGCGGGCGCTGCTGGTGACCGCCGGGCCCGATGACCCCGCCGCGACCGGCCACCGTACGATCGCCGGTCCGCTGCTGCGGCGCGTCCGGGCGGCACGGTGTGCGGTCGACCTCCACGTCCTGCGGCCGCCGACGCTCGCGCGGCTGGGCGAGGTGCTGCGCGAGGCGCGGGAGCAGGGCCGGCCGTTCCAACTGGTGCACTTCGACGGCTCCGGGGCGCTCATCGGAGCCGGGGCGCCCAGCGGAGCGGGGGCTCTCACCGGAGCGGGGGTGAAGGGAACCGGGGCCGTCGGCGACGGCTCCGGCGTGCCCGGTCCGCACGGAGCGCTGGCCTTCGAACGGCCGGGTGGGGGCAGGGAACCGGTGCCGGTCGAACGCGTCGCCCGGGTGCTGGCCGCCGCCGACGTCCCGCTGGTGGTCCTCGGCACCGGCCCGGCGGGCCCCGGGGCCGGACTGCCGGAAGCCGTGGCCGCCGCCCGGCTGCTCCGCGAGGGCGTCCACGCCGTACTCGCACTGCCCTACGGCATCGACGCGACGGCCGCCGCCGGGTTCCTGACCGTCTGCTACGAGCGCCTGCGCGCCGGCGACCGGGTCGCCCCGGCCGTGGCGGCCGGCCGCCGGTGGCTCGCGGCGCAGGACCGGCGGACCTCCCCCAGAGGGCCGGTGCCGCTGGCCGACTGGATGGTCCCGGTCCTGCACGACCGGGGCGAGGTCGCCCTGCCCGGACTGCGCGCCGAGCCCACCGGACCGGACCGCGGCGTCGCGACCGCGCCCCAGCTGCGGGAGGACGAGGAGGCGCAGACCCCGGCGGAACTCGGGGGGTTCGTCGGACGGGACGGCCTGCTGCTGGCGATGGACGCCGCGGCCCGGGCGCACCGGGTGATCCTGCTGCACGGCGTCGCCGGAGTCGGCAAGACCGAGTTGGCGAAGGCCTTCGGCCGCTGGTGCCGGGAGACCGGCGCGGTGGACGGGCCGGGCGCGGTTCTCCCGCACTCCTTCGAACCGGGCGCGACCGGGCGCGGCCTGGCCGGGGCGGTCGAGCGGATCGGCCGCCGGCTGTTCGCCGCCGAGGAGTTCGACCCGCTGACGCCGGCCGCGCGTCAGGAGGTCGTCGAACGGGCGCTGGCCACCCGGGACCTGCTGCTGATCTGGGACGACGTCGACGCCGCGGCCGCCGACCCGGCCGCGTCCGACCAGGACCGCGCCGAACTCCGGGCCTTCCTCGACCGCGTGGCCCGGCACGGACGCAGCACGGTCGTGCTCACCGCCCGCACCCGGGAGGACGGACTGGGCCCCGGGCCGCTGCGGATCGAGGTGCCGGGACTCGACCCCGGCGAGGCGGTCGACTACGCCGAGCAGGTGCTCACCCCCACCCCCGACACCGTCCGCAAGCGAGGACTGCGGGTCTTCGGCGAGCTGCTGGAGCGGCTGGGCGGGCATCCGCTGAGCATGCGGCTGGTGCTCTCCTCGTTCGAGGTGCACGAGCCGTGGCAGGTGCTGGACACCCTGATGCGGAGCACGGGTGAGGAACCGGCCGCGTCGACCGCGTCGGCCGCACCGACCGCGTCGGGCCTCCGAGCCGACGGCTCCGTCCCGACCGTGCTCACCGTGAGCACCGCCTACGCGCTGGCCCGGCTCGACGCGACCGACCGGCGGGCCCTGGCGGCCGTCGCGCTCTGCCACGGAACCGCCGACGCCACGGTGCTCGCCCTGCTCTCCCGCCATCCGCTCGCGCCCGAACGCTTCCGCGGTCGCGGCACCGAGGAGTGGCAGCGGCTGCTGCGGCGGGCCGCCGATCTCGGTCTGCTCACGGCCTGCGGCGGCACCGCCTACCACGTCCACCCCGCGCTCGCCGAGCAGCTCACCGCCCGGTGGCGCGCGGCCGAGCCCGGGTTCGCCGAGCAGCACGAGGCCGCGCAGCAGGCCCTGCTCGGCGCCCAGGTCAACTTCTGCCTGCTGCTCACCCGCGAACTGCACGGTGGCAGCGCCGAGTTCGCCCTGACCGCGCTCGACCTCCAGCGGCGGACGATCGGCAGCCTGCTCGACCGCGCCGTCGATCGGGGCCTGTGGCTGCAGGCGCTGGCGCTCGTCCGGCCGCTCCACGACCACTGGGACGCCCGGGGCCTGGACACCGAGGCCCGGCACTGGATCGACCGGGTGCGGCTCGCCCTGGAGGAGCCCGACGGCGCCCCGCCCGACCTCGACAGCCCGGCCGGTTCGCTCTGGCTGTACCTGGTCGGTGCCGACGCCCGGCGCCGGCTGCGGCTGGGGCGGCTCGACGAGGCCGAGCTGACCCTCCGGGAGATCCACCAGGCCGCCGAACGGCAGCCGCCCGGCCCGGAACAGCTCGACGACCTCGCCGACTGCTACCAGCAGCTCGGTCGGCTCGCCGTCGACCGGGGCGACGTCGCCGACGCCGAGCCGTGGTACCTGCGGTCGCAGGCCCTGCTGGAGCGGCTCGGCGACCTGGACGGCCTCGCCCTCGGCCACCACCAGCTCGGGGTGATCGCCCACCGGCTCGGCCGCCCGGACGACGCCGAGCAGCGGACCCGGCAGGCGCTCGGCCTCTTCGAGCGGCTGGGCGAGACCGGGCGGGCGGCCGCCTGCCACCACCAGCTCGGTCTCCTGGCCGAGGAGCGGGGTCGCTTCGAGGAGGCGCACGGCTGCTACCGGCGCGCGTTGGCGGCCGTCGGCCGGCCCGCCGAGCTGCCCGGTGCGGCGGAGCTCCTCCACCGGCTCGCCGCCGTCGCCGCCGAGCTGGGCCGGCTCGCCGAGGCCGAGGGCTGGTGCGAGCGGGCACTGGACCTCGCGGAGGCGGCGGGCAACCGGCCCGGCAGCGCCGACGCCCACCACCGACTGGGCGTGCTGGCCGCCGCGCAGGAACGGTTCGAGGAGGCCGAGGCCCGGCACCGCAAGGCCCTGGCGATCCGGCAGGACATCGACGACCGGGCCGGCGCGGCCGCCAGCCAGCACCAGCTCGGCGTCGTCGCGACCCGCCGCGGGGACCTCGCCGGGGCGGAGCGCTGGTACGCGCGGGCCCTGGCGGTCCGGGAGGAGCTGGGCGACCAGGCCGGGATCTCGGCCGGCCACCACCAACTCGGGCTGACCGCCCAGACGGGCGGCCGGGCGGCGGACGCGGAGGCCCGCTACCGCAAGGCGCTGGACGTCTCGCACCGGATCGGCGACACCCTCGGGCTGGCGCGGACCTTCGGGCAGTTCGGGCTGTTCGCGGCGGAGCAGGGGCGCCCCCGGGAGGCGATGGAGTGGCTGGTGCGCAGCATCACCTGCTTCGAGGAGTTCCCGCACCCGATGACCTGGCCGAGCGTGGTGGGCCTGCGACGGCTGACCCTGGCCCTCGGCCCGCGGGCCGTCGAACGGGCCTGGCGCTCGGTCACCGGCCGCCGGCTGCCGGAGGCCGTCCGGGAGCAGCTCGCGGGCTGAGCGGGAGCAGGTCCCGGACGACCGGTCGCGGCGTCAGGCCGCTCGGTCCGTTCAGGCCGCTCGAGCCGCTCAGGCCGCTCAGGCCTCCGGGTCCCCGCTCTTCTCGTCGTCCTCGCCGAGCAGGAGGCGGCGGATCCGGGCGAGGGTGGCGGCGTCCCGGGCCGTGGTGAAGGGGAGGGTGTTGCCGCCGGCCAGGCGGAACGGCGCACCCGTGAGCGTCGCGTGGGCGCCGCCCGCCTCGGCGACCAGGAGCAGCCCGGCCGCGTGGTCCCAGGCGTTCTCCCAGGCGAACACGGTGGCGTCGACGGCGCCGCGGGCGATCGCCAGGTACTCGAGTCCGGCCGAACCCGCGCACGGCCGCGTGCGCACGCCTTCGGTGCGCAGGCCGAGCAGGGCGCGCTTGCGGGCGGGCGTGGTGTAGCGGGGGTGGGAGGCCGCGATCTCCAGGGACGCGCCCGGCTCGGGCGATCCGGCGCGCAGCGGAACGCCGTTGAGGTGGGCGCCGCCGCCGCGCAGGGCCGTCGCCATCTCGTCGCGGGTCGGGGCGTACGTCCAGGAGGCCAGCAGTTCGCCGTGGTGGGCGAGGGCGACCAGGGTGCAGAAGCCCTCGTCGCCGCGGACGAAGGTGCGGGTCCCGTCGATCGGGTCGACGATCCAGACCGGGCGGTCGCCGGCCAGCTCCGCGTACAGGCCCGGGTCCGCGTCGACCGACTCCTCCCCCACCACGACCGAGCCGGGGAGCAGCGCCGTCAGGGCGGCCGTCAGGTGCGCCTCCGCGCCCCGGTCGGCGACGGTCACCAGGTCGTGCGGGCCCTTCTTCTCGGCCACCTGGTCGGCGGTCAGCGCGCGGAAGCGCGGCATGATCTCGGCGGCCGCGGCCCGCCGGACCGCCTCCTCCACCGGGCCCAGGCACTCCGCGGCGAAACGTTCGTCGATCATCTGCCCATCAGACCACACCCGGGAGGACCGTAGGCCCGACCGAACAGACGGACGGCACACGAAGGTGTCCACCGCGCCCCTCACCCCCCTGTCCCCGTCCACGGCTCAGGCCGTGATCGGACCGGGGGTCGCCCCGTCACCGGCCCGGCCCAGCAGTCGGGCCGGTGACGCCATGGTGGCGTACCAGGTGTTCGCGCACTCGTCCGCGACCGGGGCCCAAGCGGCCACGACGGGGAGCTCGACGTGGTCACCGACCTCCAGCGGCGGCAGTCGCCAGCCCGGGAAGAGGTGGCGGGCGGGGTCGCGGCGAGGTTGGTCGTGTCTGCAGTCGGACGGTCTCGGCCGGTGCCCGCATCCTGCGCGGGTGGGCGAGGGGCTGGAGGTGCTGCTCGGTCCGGAGGTGATTCGCCGGAGGGCGGAACCGGCCGTTCGTCGGCGGGAATCGGTCGTGGCCGCCGTCCCGGCCGGTCCGGCGGCCCTCGATGACGTAGTTATGTACACGTCTCGACGAGCGTGACTCGAACTGTGCGGACAGTGCCCGACCGCTCCCTCGCGCACCGGCGGAGCGGCCCGCTGCGATGAGCGCGAGGAACAGAGCTGCGACCGAGGGTGCCGCCCGAGCCCGGCGGCCGTCGAGACACGTCCCCGTACCGGTGGCGGACTCCGCAGAGCGGACCGCCGCGCGCGACAGAAGCACCTGCGTACCGAAGGACCGTGCTCCGTTTCCCACGATCACCCCTGGAGTGTGCCTGTGTCATCGTCTCCAACCACCGCCGGGGGCCTGCCTTCCCGGTCCCACACACGCGTACGACGCCGCCGATGGACGGCGGCCACCGCCTCGGCCGCCCTGGTGGCTGGCTTGCTCCTCGGCGTGCAGGACGCCGCCGCACGACCCCCGTCCGAGGCCCCGCCCGGCCCCCGAGTGCCTGCCGCGACGCAGCAGCCGACCGGGGACCTGGCCTCCGCCCGCTTGGCGGCCCGGCTGCGGGGGAAGCCCGTCGAAGTGCCGGCCGAACGCACCGACTCCTCCACGACCTGGGCGAACCCCGACGGCAGCGTCACCCTGGAGGTCGCGGCGGGGCCGGTGCGGATGCGCCGCCCGGACGGCGGCTGGTCGGACGTCGACGTCACCTTCACCAAGCGCCCCGATGGCTCCGTCGCCTCCAAGGCCCACCCGCGCGGACTGGCCCTGGCGGGGGAGACGAAGGGCAGACGGGCCGGCTCGTTCGCCGAGGCCGCCGACACGCCCGTCCAGGACCTCCTCAGCCTCGCCGCCGGCGGCCGGAACGTCGCCATGCAGTGGCGGGGAGGACTGCCCGCGCCCCGGCTGGAAGGCGCCCGGGCCACCTATCCGGACGTGCTTCCGGGCGCGGACCTGGTCATCGACGCCACCCGCACCGGCTACGAGCAGTCCGTGGTCCTCAAGAAGCGCCCCTCGGGCCCGGCCGACTACACGCTGCCGCTGAAGGCGCCCGGAGTCAACGCCCGCCAGAACGACGACGGCGGAGTGACGTTCACCGAAGCCGCCACCGGACGCGAACTCGCCTCGATGCCGGCCCCGGTCATGTGGGACGCGACCGTCGACAAGAACTCCGGTGAGCACACCCACCGGGCGCCGGTGGGCCTGAAGGTCGTGCAGTCCGGCGACACCATCGAACTGCGCCTCAGCCCCGACCCCGCGTTCCTCGCCGACCCCGCGACCGCGTACCCCGTGACGGTCGACCCGTCGGACACCGTGCTCTCCGACGTTTTCGACACCTGGGTCCAGCAGGGCGAAACCGTCGACGCGTCGAGCGCCACCGAACTGAAACTCGGCTGGCCCGGCGACTGGGCGGACACCGCCCGGACCAAACCGCGCATCGCCCGCTCCTTCATCAGCTGGGACATGGCGCCCATCAAGGACGCCCTGGTCTCCAAGGCAACCCTGTCCCTCTACAACTTCCACTCCTGGGACTGCACGAAGCCCGCCGCCTGGGAAGTCTGGGACACCAACACCGCGACCACCGCCAGCCGCTGGACCACCCAGCCGGCCTGGCTGGCGAAGTACGCGACGTCCACCGAGACCCGCGGGCAGAACTGCGCCAACGGCGCCTACGTGAACGCCGACGTCACTCCCCTGCTGCAGTACTGGGCGGGCCAGACCTCGGTGGGCCGCCAGGGCCTCGGCCTGCGCGCCGCCAACGAGGCCGACACAGGCTCCTGGAAGAAGTTCTACTCCGGCAACGCCGCCGCCGGTCAGATCCCGAAGCTCTCGGTGACGTTCAACTACCGCCCCCGCACCGGCACCGACCAACAGGCCGGCCCGCCCTTCTTCGCGGACAACGGCGTCTACACCGTCAACACCTCGACCCCGGTCCTGCGCGACACCTACACGGACTCGAACAACGACCGGATCAACGGCACCTTCCAGATCGTGGACACCGCCACCGACCAGCAGGTCGGCGAGTACCTGGTGTCCCCGTGGGGCGCCAGCGGACAGCCGCTGTCGGCCACCGTTCCGCCCGGCCTCCTCCAGGACGGCCGGACCTACCGGTTCCGCAGCAACCCGTACGACGGAACCCACTACAACCTCTCCTGGTCACCCTGGCGCACCTTCACGGTCGACACCCGGGCGCCCTCCGCGCCGGGCGCCGTGACCTCCACGGACTACCCCTCGACCTCCTGGGTGAAGGGAGTCGGCCAGAGCGGCACATTCACCGTCACACCCCCGCAGGGCGACCACCGCTGGCTGGAGTGGACCCTGGACGGCACCACCTGGACGCGTATCGCCACCGACGGCACCAGCACGCCGGTCGTCGTGCTCGCCACCCCGACCCGCGGCGGCACCAACACCCTGCAGGTCCGCAGCGTGGACCGGGCCGACAACCGCTCGGAACCCCTGGGGTACCAGTTCCACGTCGGCGCCGGCGGCATCACCAGGCCGTCCGACGGCGTGCGCACGGCGGCACGGCTGCCTCTCCAGGCCGAGGCCGACGACTCGCGCTACGACGCGGTGACCTTCTCCTGGCGGCGCTCGGACGCCGACGCCTGGGCACCCGTCCCGCCCGGCCACGTGAGCGCGGCCGGCACCCCGCTGACCGCCTGGCCGGTCGCCCTCACCGCCGGCCGGAGCCCGCAGCTGGCCTGGGACGCCGCGACCACCGTCAGCCCCGACGGCGCGGTGCAGCTGAAGGCCGACTTCACCGGCCCCGCCGGTGCCAGGGCCTCCAGCGACCCCCTCAAGGCGATCGTCGACCACACCGCGGACGGCGCCGCCACCGTCCCCGTCGGCCCCGGCGAGGTCAACCTCCTGACCGGCGACTACCGGCTCAGCCGTACCGACACCGCCTTCTTCGGGACGGCGATCACCCGCACCGCCTCCTCCCGCAACCCCCAGGAAGGCGGAGCCCAGGCAGGACAGGCCGCGATCTTCGGGAAGGAGTGGCTGTCCGGCACCTCCACCGGCCGGAAGGACTCCGGCTACACCGCGATCAACCGGACCTCGGCCACCTCCCTGGACGTCCTGCGGCTCGACGGCACGAGCCTGCACTTCACCGCCGACGAGGCGGGCACCGGCTGGATCGCCGAACCCGGCGCCGCACAACTCACCCTGACCGGCTCGTTCGCCGCCGGCTTCACCCTCACGGACAACGACGGCGGCGCCTCGGACTTCGCCCGCACCGACCCCGCCGCGGCCGCCTGGGCCCTCACCCGCTCGTCCACCCGCGGCCTCGACAACACCACCAGCACGATAATCTCCCAGAACGTCACCGGACCCGACGGGCGGATCCTCACCCGGCCGCAGCGGGTGATCAGCCCGACCAGCGCCGTGGCCTCGACGGCCTGCGCGGACGACCCGGCCACCCGCGGGTGCCGCGTCCTGGAATTCGTCTACGCCCCGACCACCACCGCGACCGCCACCACCCTCGGCGACGTCGCCGGACAGGTCACCGCGATCCGCCTGTGGTCCACCGAACCCGGCGCGGGCGCCGCCAGTTCCGTCGACGTCAGCCGCTACGCCTACGACGCCAACGGCCGGCTGCGGCAGACCTGGGACCCGAGGATCGCCCCCGCGGTGCCGACCGCCTACGACTACGACGCGGCAGGCCGCGTCACCACCCTCACCCCGCCCGGCGAACTCCCCTGGACCTTCGGCCACGGACGCGTCGACGGCTCCCCGGCCGCCGGGGACGGCATGCTGCTCACCGCCTCGCGGCCCACCCTGGCCGCCGGCTCCGCCGACCAGGTCGACGGCACCGCCACCACCAGCCTCGTCTACGGCGTGCCGGTCACCGGCAGCGGCGCACCGTACGACCTCGGCCACGCCGCCACCACCGCGTGGGGCCAGCGGGAGGCGCCCACGGATGCCACCGCCGTCTTCCCGCCCGACCAGACCCCCGCCGCCAACGCCGGAACGCAGCTCCCGGCGACCGGCTACGGCCGCGCCGACCTGTACTACCTGGACGCCTCCGGCCAGGAGACCGACGCCGCACGGCCGGGCGGAGCCGTCACGGTCACCGAACACGACGCCTTCGGCAACACCGTCCGCCGACTGACCGCGGCCAACCGCGCGCTGGCCCTGGGCACCACCGAGCAGGACCGCTCGACCCTCGCGTCCCTCGGGATCGCGTCCCTCGGCAGCGCCGAACGCGCCAACCTGCTCTCCACCGCGACGACGTACAGCGCCGACGGAAGCCGCGAACTGGAGACCCTCGGCCCCCTCCACTACGGCACGCTGCAACGGAAACTGACGGCCGGACAGACCGTGATCGCCGAAGCCGGAACCCAACTGCCCCTGCGGCAGCGGACGGTGAAGGAGTACGACGGCGGCCGGCCCACCGACGGCACCGCCACCGTGCGGGACCGGGTCACCAGGGAGACCAGCGGCGGACAGCCCCGCATCGACACCGCGCTGCTCGCCGACGCCCGCGTCACGGCCACCGGCTACGACTGGGCCAGAGGGCTGCCCAGCACCACCGTCCAGGACCCCGACGGGGCCCGGCTCACCACGTCCACCGCGTACGACTCCCAGGGGCGGGTGACCAGCGCGAGCCTGCCGGCCTCCACCGGCGCCGATGCGGGCACCACCACCACCGCCTACTACACCGGGGACGGCACCGGCCCGTGCGCCGGCCGGCCCGAGTGGGCGGACCAGGTCTGCTCGGTCGGACCGGCCGCCGACATCACCGGCGGGGGAGCCAACCCCGTCCAACTCCCGTCGAAGACGTTCGAGTACAACCGGTACGGCCAGACCACCGGCACCACCGAGACGGCCAACGGGGCCCAACGGACCACGACCACCGGCTACGACGCGGCCGGACGCCAGGCCCGGTCCGCCGTCAGCGGCCCGGGCCAGGAGGTGCCCGTCGTCACCACCGGCTACGACAGTGCCAGCGGGCGCCGGACCACCACGGCCACCACCGGCTCCGGCACCGTCACCACGGCCTACGACCGCCTCGGCCGCCTCACCGCCTACACCGACGCCGACGGGGGCACCACCACCACCCGGTACGACAAGCTCGACCGGCCGACCCTCGTCACCGACACCGCACCGTCCACCACCACCTACACCTATGACACGGCCGTCGAACCGCGCGGCCTGGCCACGTCGGTGGGCGACTCGGTGGCCGGCACCTTCACGGCCCGCTACGACGCCGACGGCACCGTGACCAGCACCGGCCTCCCCGGCGGCTACACCATGCGCCAGCTCAAGAGCCCCACCGGCACCCTCTTCGACCGCACGTACACCCGCGACAGCGACGGCACGACCGTCCTGAGCGACGGGATCAGCACGACCGTCCACGGCCAGTGGGCCACCCACACCGCGACCTTCGGCTCCGCCTCCCAGCAGGCCTTCGGCTACGACGCCGTCGGACGCCTCACCCGGACGACCTCGACCGCCGACGGCGTCTGCACCACCAGGACCTACGCCTTCGACCGCAACACCAACCGCACCACCCGGGCCTCCGCGAACGCCGCACCCGGCACCGAGTGCGCGACGTCGGGCGGCACCACGGAGCAGCACGCCTACGACTCCGCCGACCGCCTGGTCGACCCCGGCTACGGCTACGACGCGTTCGGCCGGACCACGACACAGCCCGGCGCCACCACCTCCTACTTCGCCAACGACCTCGTCCGGCAGCAGAGCACCGCCACTGATCGCCAGACCTGGACACTGGACCCGGCACTGCGCCTGCGGGCCTGGACCACCGAGGTCAACCCCGGCAGCGGCTGGAGCACCGCGCGCACCGGGCTCAACCACTACGGATGCGCCTGCGACAGCCCCACCTGGATCGTCGAGAACACCGGCACCGGCGACCTCACCCGCCAGGTGACCACGCCCGCCGGCGGCCTCGGCGCCACCACGGCCAGGACCGGCGGCGTGGTGCTCCAACTCGCCAACCTGCACGGCGACATCGTGGTCGCCCTGCCGCTCGACCCGGGGAAGCCCCCGACCGCCGTGACCTTCGACGAATACGGCAACCGCCTCCCCGGCACCGCTCCCCTCCGGTACGGCTGGCTCGGCGGCCAGCAGCGCTCGGCCGAGACGCCCACCGGGGCCGTCCTGATGGGTGTGCGGCTCTACGCGCCGACGCTCGGGCGGTTCCTGACCACCGACCCGATCAGGGGCGGCAACGCCACCGCCTACGACTACGTCTCCCAGGACCCGAACATCCACTTCGACCTCGACGGACAGTGGGGCTGGGGCTGGGCCCGCAAGGCCTGGACGTGGACCAGGCCCTTCCTGATCAAGTGCGGGCGCGGGGCCTGGGCCTCCCGCAGCTACGGCTACACCTGGCAGCAGAAGGCCGCGGCCATGGCCCTGGGCTGCTTCACCTACCAGATCTGACGTACCGTCGTCCCGCGGGTCACGCCGACGCCGGATGCACGGTGACCCACCTCGCACGGACACCGACCCCGGTCGCCCCCCTGTTCCCCGGGGGCCGGCCGGGGTCGGTCGGTACGAACGGGCCGAACCACCCCCGGTCCGGGAGCCCGCGGGACGTCCGGCGAACGCGGCGCGGGGACGTCCCGGTGCCGGCCGTGCGGGTGAGCCCTTGACCCCCAGTCCTTGCCGCTCAGCCCTCGGCGTCCGCCGGGTGCGGGCCGGCGAGCAGGGCGGCGAGGGCCAGCGCCGCCGCGATCGCCGCGACGCCGCAGAGGGCCGCCCGCAGCCCGGCGGAGGCGGCGGTCAGTCCCACCACGGCGGGGCCGAGCAGGCAGCCCGCGTAGCCGACCGAGGCGACGACGGCCACGGCGGACGAACGGCCCTCGGGGCGGGCCTGCTCCCCGGCCAGTGAGAGGATCGTGGGCGCGCACACCGAGGTGCCCAGGCCCGCCACGACGAGGCCCGCCAGCATCGACCGCACGCCGGGGGCCAGCGCGGCGCCGAGCGTCCCGACGGCCGCCACCGCCGCGCCCAGGGCCAGCAGATGACGCTGCGGCAGTCGGGCCGACAGCCCGTGCCCGGCCAGGCGGCCGACGGCGGCGGAGGCCGCGAACACCACCGGACCGGCGGCAGCGGCGCCGGACCCGGTGTGGAACACCGAGCGCAGCATCACCGCGCTCCAGCTCTGCCAGGCGTTCTCGACCAGGTAGGCGAGCCCGCACAGCGCCCCGAGCGCCAGCAGCGGCCGGTTCGTGACGGCCGCCCGCCGCCGGTCGCGCCCGGGGCGGGGTACGGCCGACGCACCGGCCCGGCCCGGGAACCCGATCACGGCGGCCGCGCCGACCAGCAGGACGGACGTCGACAGGAGCACCCGGTCCGCCGCGAGCCTCCGCTCCAGGGCGAGGCCGGAGGCCAGCGCGCCGAGCACCACGCAGGCGGAGAAGCAGGCGTGCGCGGCGTTCATCAGCCGGCCCGATCGGCTCTCCTCCTCGCTCGCCAGGGCGTTGACCCCCACGTCGACGGCGCCCGAAGCGGCGCCGAGGACGGTGAGCACCACCATCAGCGCCCCCGCGCCCCGGGCGAGGCCGGGCAGGGCGGCGGCCACCGCCATCAGCAGGACGACCACGGCGACGGCCGAGCGGCCGAAGCGGTCCACCGCCGTGCCCGCCGGGCGCATCGAGCCGAGCGCACCGAGTCCGATCATCAGCACGGCGACGCCGAGTTCTCCGTTGCCCACCCCGGCCCGTCGCTGGACCTCGGGGATCAGCGCACCCCAGGCGCCCCAGAAGACCCCGAACGCGCCGAACCCCACCAGCACCTGCATGCGCACCAGTACCACCAGTCCCATCCGTCACTCACGGGGAGGGCCATTCCCACCGGCCCGGCCCCGCAGCGCCCACCGGGGGCGGCGCCAAGAAGCACGGCCGGGCGCGGCCGCGGCCCCGGGCGCTCCCACGGAGCGCGGGCGCCGGGGCAGCGGGGGGCGGGCGCGGAGCAGCGGGCGCGGGTCCACCCGGGTCAACCCGGGTCCATCCGGGTCAGCGCGAGGTGGCGGCCGGGCGGGTGCAGTGGTCGCGGGCCTCGGCCAGGGCGGCGGCGAGGGCGGTGGGGCGGCGGGTGGAGAGGTAGACGTAGGGGCAGAGCAGGGAGGGTTCGGCGACCTCGACCCGGACCGCCCGCGGCAGGTAGCTGCGGATGAGGAGGCGGGCCCGGGGGCCGGCGAGGCGGGTGCGCCAGGCGAAGGCGGCGGCCTCGTCGAGGACCTCGACCGCACCCACGTGCTCACCCCGCAGAACGATCGGGCCGGCCACCAGGATCCCGTCGCAGACCCGGATCCGCACGCCGCCGTAGCTGCCGAACGCCGGGGCGAGCGCCAGCAGCAGGATCGTGCCGGCGGCGACGGCGAACAGCGGGGAGAGCGGGAGCAGGGCCGCCGTCAGCGCGGCGGCGGCCGCCAGCGCGGCCAGCCACCAGCGCAGCGGGACGGAGAGTCGTTCGTCGTAGATCACCACACCGGGGATGCTGCCATGCCGTCGGCCGGGCACCGACGCGGGGCCGCCGGGCGGGACGACCGGCTCAGGTCCGGTCGCTCCAGGAGAAGGCCGCGATCCGCCACCCCTCCGGGGTCCGCACGAACTGGAGGGTCTTCGTCCCGCCGCCCTCGTAGGTCGCGCCGTCGAGGACACCGGACTTGCGGTACTCGCCGAAGCGCGACGCGACGTCCCCCTCGATCTCGGTCCGCTCGGAGGTCTCCCACTCCGAGAACCCGACCAGCCGCCCGCCCGCCGCCAGCAGCCGTTCGCGCGGCTCGACGAACTCCTCGACGGAGTAGACCGTGAAGGTCGGGCGGGTGGAGACGATCACCCCTTGGGGGAGCATCAGTCGCCGGAGCCGGGCCACATCGGCCCCCCGGCCGTCCCGGTTGTCGAACGCCCCGAAGAACTCGGCGGTCAGCTGGTCGATTTCGGCCTTGGACATGATCCGACCGTAGCACCGCGGCCCCCACCGATCACCCCCTTGATGCCATGTCACACACCGCGACCGGACGAACCTTCCGCCCCCGGCCACGCACACCCGGGTGTCACGAATGTGATGGTGCCGCGCCCCTATGGTGAACACGCGGGGATGGCTAGCATGACCATGCCGTCGCAAAGGAATCCCTCAACCCGTATGGGAGGAACCACCCATGAGCGCACAGGTCCTGGACATCCGCGACGCCGGCCCGCTGGACGTCGACGAGGAGACCATCGCCTTCGAGGACGAGTTCGACGCGGACCTCGCCCCGGTGGCGTGCCTCGCCGACCCGTGGGTCACCTACGTGCCCACCCGCTTCGAGTGCGGCCTCGACTACTGATCTCCCCGACCGCCCCTGACCGGTCGGAGCAGTAGGGGTGCGACCGCCGTGCGGGCCCGGCACGGCGGTCGCACCGCCCCGCGCGGGATGCGCAGGTTCCCGACGCACGGGTCCCGGAGGAGGGGTGGCGACGCCATGGCGACAGCGGCACCGACGGACCGGGGACCCGGCCCGGCAGCGGACGGGGACGTCCGCGCCCGGCTCACGGCCCGACTGGCGGCGGCACCGGGCGCACGCCACCGACTGCACGCCGGCGACGGCTGGCTGTACCTCCAGGACCCGCGGATGCCCGCGCTCGGCCACGGCTGGAAGCTGCACCTCTCCGCCCGGCCCGACGAACTCCCCGACCTGGTCGACCTGGTGCTGCCCGTCCTGCTCCGCCGCACCTGCGACGCCAAGTTCGCCGCCGGCGCCGACGTCCTGCGGGAGCTGAACTCCGGGCTCCGCGGACCCGCCGCCGTCGGCAAGGCCGTCACGGTCTACCCGGCGCCCGACGAGGCCGAGCCCCTGGCGGTGGAGCTGGGCGACGTCCTGGCCGGCCGCCCCGGCCCCCGGGTGGTCAGCGACCGGCGCCTGCGCCCGGACGCCCCCGTCTACTACCGGTACGGCCCGTTCCGGGTCTCCGGCGACGACCCGGAACTGGTCATGACCGGCCCGGCCGGCGAGACCTTCCCCGGCCTCGCCGAGGGCGCCTACCGCCAACCCCCCTGGGCCGCCGACCCGTTCGCCGCCCGGGCCGCGCGCCCGGCCCCGACCACCCGGCTCGGCGACGGCCGCTACCGGCTCACCGCCGGGATCACCCGCTCGCCGAACGGGCACGTGTACCGCGCGGTCGAGGTCGCCGGCGGGCGCGAGGTGGTGGTCAAGCAGGCGCGCGCCTTCGTCGCCGAGGACTCCGGCGGCACCGACGCGCGCGGCCGGCTCCGGCACGAGCGGCGGGTGCTGGCCGCGCTGGCCGGTGTGCCCGGAGTCCCGCAGGTCGTCGACCACTTCCGGCACGGCGAGGACGAGTACCTGGTGAGCACCGCCTGCGGGCCGCGCGACCTGCGCCGGGCCGTCCTCGAAGCCGGCCCGTACGACCTCGTCGACGACCTCGCCGGCGCCCACGCGGGGACACCCCGCCCCGGGAGCGGCCCCGGCGACGGACCGGGCCGCAGCTGGTGGGCCCTGGCCCGCGGCCTGCTCACGATCCTGGACGCCGTGCACGCGCGCGGCGTGGTCGTGTGCGACCTCAAACCCGCCAACGTGGTGCTCGACGCCCCGGGCCACTGCTCGCTCGTCGACTTCGGCGTCAGCTCCCTGTCCGGCGAACGGCCCGAGGGCGCCACCCGGGGCTACGGCCTGCCCGGCGCCGCCCGGGCCCACCCCGCCGACGACTACTACGCGCTCGGCGCCACCCTGCACTGGGCCGCCACCGGCCTGGACCCCGTGGTGGTCGACCCGGACCCGGCCGTCAACCGCGAACGCACCCTCGCCTGCCTCACCGGCGTGCTGACCGCCCCACGGGCGCTGCCCGCACCGGTGCCGCGCGGGGCCGTCGGACCGGCTCGGACGGCGAACGCGGTGGCCGAGCCGGTGGCCGAGCCGGTGGCCGAGGCGGTGATCGGCACGGTGGCGGGCCTGCTGAGCCTCGACGCCGAGGAGCGGACCGCGGCGGCCGCCGAGCTGCGCCAGGCCCCGCCCGGCGGCCGGCCCACGCGGACGGCCCGGCCGCCCCACCCCGCCCACCGGCCCCCGGTGGTGACGGCGGACCTGCTCGACCGGGCCGTCCGGCACACCCTCGACCGCTGTGTCCGGATGGCCCACGAGCTGGTCGACGGCCGGACCCACGCGGCCGTCCGCCCCGGCCGGCCGCGCAACCTCCTCTCCCGCTACGACGGCGCCGCCGGTCTCGGCCTCGAACTGCTCCAGCACCCGGACCGCCCGGAGGTCCGCACGGCCGCCGTCGCGCTCGCCCGCTGGACCGCCGCCCACCCGGCCCTGGACCGGCTCGGCCCGGGCCTGTACGACGGGCGCGCCGGGGTCGACCTGTTCCTCGCCCAGGCCGCCCACCTGCTCGGCACCGAACCGCCGGCCGTCCGGACCGACCCGCTCGGCGAGGACCTCCCCGCCGACCAGATCTCCGGCGCCGCCGGCCTCGGCACCGCGCGGCTGCTGCTGGCCCGGCTGGCTCGCTCCGACGGCCGCCGCGAGGAGGCCGAGCAGCACCTGGCCGGGGCGGCCGCGTGCGCCCGCCGACTGACCGACGGCCGCCCCGTCGACCCGCGGGAGACCCCGAACCCCGGCACCGCCGCCCTCGTCGAGGGCTTCGCCCACGGCCGGGCAGGCGTCGCGCACCTCCTCCTCGCCCTGCCCGGCACCGGCGCGAACCCCGGCGCGGAGGCCGACGGCGTCGCGGCGGCCGCCCGGCGCATCGTGGACGGACTCGCCGCCGACGTTCCCCGCCTCGCCGCGGCGGCCCGCCTCCCCGGCGCGACGCGACGCCACGGCTCCTGGTGCCGCGGTCTGGCCGGTGTCGGCACCGTGCTCCTCCAGGCCGGACGCCACTACGGCGAGCCGGACCTCGTCGCCCGCGCCGCCGAGGCCGCGACCGCCTGCCGCGCACTCGCACCGCGGATGGGCCAGGTCGGTCAGTGCTGCGGCCTCGCGGGCGTCGGCGAACTCCTGGTCGACCTGGCCGGGACCACCGGCGACGAACGCCACTGGCGCGCCGCCGAGGAGGTGGCGGGCCTGATCCTGACCCGCGCCGGCGGCCCGTACCACCGACCGCTGCTGCCCGGCCCCGACCCCTCGGCGGAGTCCCCCGCCTGGGCCGTCGGCACGCCCGGGGTGCTCGCTTTCCTGCGCCGGCTGAGCCGCCGCGGCGGACCGCGCCCCGGCACCCTGTTCCCGGGCTGACCGACGCCCTCGCCCGGGCGCCCTCCTGCCGTTCCGTCCGGCCGTTCCGTCCGGCCGCCGGACCGTCACGGACCCGGCGTTCGGGTCGATTTCGGATTCCGATCATCCGTTGGTAAGTTCTTCCTCGTCGACAGGGCGACCCGCACAGGTGCGGGAACGACCAGGTCGGTCAGGCGTCGGTGGTGCATTGGCAGCACGCCCGCTTTCAGCGGGAAGAGTTCGTTCGATTCGGGCCCGGCGCTCCGTTCCTCGGGGGCGGCAACCGTCACACGGTTGCCGCCCCCGAGGCATGTCCGGCCCGGCCCACCGCCCTCCAACCCCGGACCGCGGTCCTCCCCCGGTGGAAAACCGCTGGCGGCACCCCTGACGACCCGGTAGGAAGGCGCCATGAGTACTCCCACGCCCCCGGCCGCCGCCCAGGCCGCCACCGACCCGCGCACCTTCCGCCGCACCACCCTCGACCTGGGCGACGCGGTGCTCCGGCCGTGGGGGCGCGAGGACGCCGGCCCGGGTCCGCTGCTGGACAGCCTGATCACCGCCGCGGCCGACCCCCTGATCGCCCTCTGGAACCCGCTCGCGGCCCGTGACCACGACGCCGCCGTGGCCTGGCTGGAGGCCCGCGAGGACGCCTGGGAGCGCGGCGCCGCCGCCCCCTTCGCCGTGCTCGACGCCACCGACGGCTCCCTGCTGGGCTGCGTCAACGTGCGCTGGATCGACCGCGCGGACGGCCTGGCGATGATCGGCTACTGGGCCCTGCCCACCGGACGCGGCCGGGGCGTGATCACCCGGGCCACCAACGCCGTCACGGACTGGGCGTTCCGTACCGCCGACGCCCGCCGGATCGAGCTCGCCCACGCGGTCGCCAACGAGGCCTCCTGCCGGGTGGCCCTGAACTGCGGTTACCTCCCCGAGGGCACCCTGCGGGCCTCGCACCTCTTCGGCGACGGGGCCCACCACGACGAGCACCTGCACGCCCGGCTGGCCACCGACCCCGAACCGGCCGCCCGCTAGCCGCCCGCTAGTCGCACCCGCTCCGCCACCCACCGACCCACCCACCGTCCCACCGGACCGCGACGGCGGAATCCCGCCGGCCCGGCCCGGGGCCGACGCCGCACAGTGGGTGGTGCGGGAAGGCCCGCCGAGGGACCGGCGCGAGGGAGCGGAGAGCGGACGTGAGCGTGCACACGAAGAACGAGAGCCCGGCGCGGCGGGTCGACGGGGCCGACTGGGCGGCCCTCGCCGAGGAGGTCGGGGAGCACGGGAGCGCGCTCACCCCGATGCTGCTCGACCCCGCCGAGTGCGCGGAGGTGGCCGGGCTCTACGAGGAGGTGGAACGCTTCCGGAGCACCGTGGACATGGCGCGGCACCGGTTCGGTTCCGGCCAGTACCGCTACTTCCGGGAACCGTTCCCCGCGCCCGTCGCCGCCCTGCGCGAGGCGCTGTACCCGCGGCTGCTGCCGATCGCCCGGGACTGGGCGAGCAGGCTCCGCAGGCCGGCCCCGTGGCCGGACGACCTCCCCGCCTGGCTGGCGCAGTGCCACGCCGCCGGGCAGACCAGGCCCACACCGATCCTGCTGCGCTACCGCGCCGGGGACTGGAACGCGCTCCACCGGGACCTCTACGGCGAGCTGGTCTTCCCGCTCCAGGTGGTCATCGGCCTCGACGTGCCGGGGACGGACTACACCGGCGGCGAGTTCCTGACCGTCGAGCAGCGGCCCAGGGCCCAGTCCCGGGGAACCTCCGTCGCCCTCCCCCAGGGCCACGGCCTGATCTTCACCACCCGGGACCGCCCGGTCCGCTCGGCGCGCGGCTGGTCGGCGGCGCCGGTCCGGCACGGCGTCAGCACCGTGCGCTCCGGCCTCCGGCACACGCTCGGTCTGGTGTTCCACGATGCCGCGTGAGACCCGCGGCGCGCGGGGCGCCGCCACCCCGAACTCTCCCTCCGCCGGCCCGGAGCACCCGTCCGCTGCGCACACCGAGGCCGAACTGACCTCCGTGCTGGGGCTGTTGAGGAACGCCGGGGTGCGGTACGGCTCGGTGGTGGTCGGGCACGGACGCGGCCCCCGGGCCACCGCGGCCGCCCACACGTTCGCCGAGCGGTGGCGGTCCGACGGCGGGACGGTGCTCGATGTCGTCGACTGGCCCGAGCAGGCCGCCTCCTGGCTGCGCCAGGCGCGCCGGTTCACCGCCGCCGCGCCGGACGCCTGGGTGGTGGCCGCGGGACCGCACGGCTGGGCCGGCATGAGCCGACGGCTGCGACTCGGCGACGGCTGGGACCCGGCCCGGACCTTCGGATTCGGGTCCACCGGCACGGCCCGCGCGGCCGCCCTCGTCGAACCGGGCACCCTGACCGGCCTGTGCGGCGCCACGCCCGACGGCGACACCTGGCGGATCGACGCCGACAGCCGGTGCGTCCGCGACGGCACCGACCCCCGGTGACTCCGGGCCCGCCGGCCGTCTCCTGACAGCGCGGCGGGCCCGAACGAGGATGTCTAGAGCGGGTGGTTCGGCGCGAGTCGGTCGGCGATCCGGCGGGCGATGTCCTGCGCGGTGTTGCGGTCCGGAGCCGCGCAGCCCCGCGTGGTGCTGACGGCGATGGCCAGGCGCTCGTCCGGCTGGTAGGCCTCGATCGCGGCGTAGCCGGAGAACGACGGGTTGGACAGCACCCAGCCCTTGTCGACGATGACGCCCAGGCCGAAGTGCTGCGCCTCGGTCTGCGGCAGGCAGACGTCCTGCGGACAGCCGTGCACCGGGCCGGGCAGGCCGACGGTGCCGGGGTTCAGCTGGGTGCGGAAGGACTCCGGGGAGAGCAGCGCCCCGGTGCCGACGGCCTCGATGGAACGGGTCAGGTCACAGACGTCACTGGTCAGGACGGCGCCGGGGGCGGTGGTCCAGGACGGGTTCCAGAAGGTCGACTCCTCGTACGTGCCGCGCGAGGCGGTGAAGGCGTGCAGCACGGGGGTGGGGATGTCGGGGGTGAAGTTGTTGACGGTCTGGCGCATGCCGAGCGGCTCGAAGATCCGCTGCTCCAGCAGGTGGTCGAGACGCGTGCCGGTGATCCGCTCCAGCGCCGCGCCGAGCAGGACGAAGTTGGCGTGCGAGTAGCTCCAGTTGGTGCCGGGGTCGTACCAGAAGTTCTGGCTGGTGGAGAAGCCGACGAGCTCCTCCGGGGTCCAGTGCCGGAAGGGCTCGGCGGCGAGCTCGTCCAGGAAGGCCTGGTCGGTGACGTAGTCGGCGAGCCCGGAGGTGGTGTCGCCGAGCATCCGCAGGGTGATCTCGTGGGCGCGCGGCAGGTCCGGCAGCCAGGGGGCGACCGGGTCGTCCAGACCGATCCGGCCCTCCTCGGCGAGCTGGAGCAGGATGATGCCGAGGAACGGGAAGGCGACCGAGCCGGCCCGGAAGTGCATCGCGGGTTCGGCCGGGACGCCGGTCATGGACTCGCCGAGGGCGCCGGTGACGACCTCGTGGCCGTCGACGGTGACGCGCAGCAGGACCGACTTCAGGTCGAGCTCCTCCTGGACCTGCCGGGCGATGTCGAGCACCTCGCGGGCCCGGGGGTCGGCGTCGGGGTCCGAGCGGACACAGGCGTGCGAGGGCGTGGGGGTCTTGAGGAGGGCTCGGGCGGCGGCCGGCGGCCCGGCGGGCAGGGCGACGGAGGTCAGGGTCGCGGCCGTGAGGACGGCGGCGGCGAGTGCCCTGGTGCGGGAGAAGGTCATGACCGACTATGGGCGGACGCTCCGGTCACGGTCCGGCGCAACACTCCGCAGCGTCCTCCGAGGGGCCCAGTGCCGGCCGCGTCCGCCCTCGCCGCACCCGCGCTCGCCGACGTCCTGGGCCTGCGCCGGGCCGACCCGCTGCCCGCGAGCCGGCGCGACCCCTTCGGCGCGGGGGTCTGCTGGTACCTGGGCGGCGAGCTGCCGGGGCTCGCCCACCTGAGCACCGCCGACCCGGTGGCGGGCGACCGGCTGCCGGCGGCGGTCACGGTGGCCACCCCGGACGGGACCGACCCGACGCCGCGCGCGGTGCCGGTCACGGTGGCGGGGGCGGTGGTGAGCGTGCCGCTGACGATCGCGCCGTACGCGGTCGTCGGCATCACCCTGCGCCGACCACCCCGGCCCCCGGGCCCACCCCGAAGGGGCCGGGGGGCCGGACCCGCACCGCACGCGAACGCCCCGGAGCCGAGGCTCCGGGGCGTGAAGAGCGTGGGATCAGCCGTTGGAACGGTCGAACCACTGCAGCCAGTTGGCACGCGGGCCGACGAGGCCGACCGCCGCGTTGCCGGCCTGCAGGCCCGACGAGGCGGAGGGCTGCGGGCCCCCGCCGTGCGCCACCGCGGCGGTCGGCGCGATCACGGCCGCCGCGGCGGCGACGGTCGCGATCACGGCGAACTGGCGGAGCTTTCCACGAACCGACATCTCAGGTTCTCCTTGATGGATGGTCAATAGCCTGGGCCGGCCGACTCCGAGGACGGCCGGGCGGCACACACGTTTGCACACGAACGTGGAAAGCCGGGCCTTCCCGCAACCCGAACGGGGCGAACGGGTGAGAACATCAGCCCCGCGGGTGACACCGACGGGCCCGTCCGGCCGAAGGCCCGTCCGGCAGAAGGCCCCGACGTGCGAGGCGCGACCCGGCGCGACCCACGGACATCGAGTCACCCGCGTCGGAGCCACTCGTCCGGGTGGTTCGCCGCCGTGTCCCGGCCCGGCAGGGCGGGTGGGCGTCGATGCTGGCGACGGCACGGCCGGGCCCGGCCGGCGCCCACCGGAGGAGACGGGTGAACGCGATGTCCCGACCGCTGATGTTCCGACCGACGCTGTCCCGATCGACGCTGTCCCGACCGCTGCTGTCCCGACCGCTGCCGGCCCGGCCGTTGGTGTCGAGGGCCGTGCAGGCGGCCTGCGCGGCGGTGGTCCTGGCCGCCGGACCGGCGGTCGCCGCCGCCGGCTGCCTCGGCGCCGACCTGGCGGTGACGGCCGCCGACCCCGCCCCGGTGGCCGACGGGGGCACCACCCTGCTGCACCCGGTGGCGGTCAACACCGGTGACGCCGCGACCGCCGAACCGTTCACGCTGTACGTGCACCTGCCGCCCGGACTGGTGGGCACCGGGACGTCCCCGGCGGCCGCCTGCCGCACCCTGCCGCACGGCCACACCGTGGCCTGCGCCGTGCCGGCCGGGCTGGCGCCGGGCTCCGCGGTCGCCGCCGACGTGCGGATCTCGGTCGCCTCCGGCATGCCCGCCGGGGTCCTGGAGGGCACGGTCGAGACCGACCTGCCGGGCGACCCGACACCGGCGGACAGCACCTCCCGCTTCGAGATCACGGTCGTCCCGTCCTCGTAGGGGCCGGTCCCCGGACGGGCTCCGGCGGAACCGCTGCGTGACCGTCGGCTCACGTCCCGCACACGACAGATGGCCGAAAGCAGGACAACGCCCGGGCCGATTCACTACGGTCGTCCTCACGACAGCGGCACCGGCGGCACCGGACTCGTGGTCGGTGGTGCCGCCGGGCGGGGCGGCAGGGGGTGGCATGGCACAGGCACGGAGGCGTCTGTCGCGTGCGGAGGCGGTGCGTCAGCGCACCGGCGCGCAGTTCATCGGCCGCAGAGCGCAGCTGGCGCTGTTCGTGGACAACCTCGCCCGCGATCCCGATCCGGACTCCGGGCCGGATCCGGCGGACTTCCTGTTCCATGTGCGCGGGGTCGGCGGGGTCGGCAAGTCCACGCTGCTCGCCCAGTGGCGCGAGACGGCCCGGCGGGCCGGTGCGCTGACCGCGGTGGTCGACGAGACCGATGTGCACGGCGTCGAGACGGCGCTCACCGCGCTCGCCCGGCAGCTCGCCGAACAGGCGGGCCCGCTGCGCGAGTTCGACAAGGCGCTGGAGCAGTACCGGCGTTCGGTCCAGGCCGCGGCCGACCGCGAGCCGGAGCAGCCGCCGGGCGGGGAGGGCGCGACGCTGCCGACCCGGCTGGTGACCCAGGCGGCGTTCGGGGCGGCCGCGGTGCTGCCGGGCGCCGGAGTGGTCGCGGCCATGGCGAACCCGGACGCGGTGGCCCAGGGTGCCGAGCGCCTCATCGCGGGGGTGCGTCAGCGCCGGCGCGGCGGTGACGTCGAGGAGTCGGCGCTCAGCCGGGCCTTCGTCGCCGAACTCGCCCGGCTCTGCGACCGCGACCGGGACCGCGGCCGACGGCCCTGGATCGTGCTGTTCCTGGACACCTGGGAGCTGACCGGCCGCTATCTCGACGGGTGGCTGCGGGAGATCCTGGACGACGCGTTCGGCCCGCTGCCGCTGGAGGTGGTGTTCGTGCTGGCCGGCCGCGACGAGCTCGCCGAGCGCGAGTGGGCGCCGTGGCGGCCGGTGCTGGTGGACGTGCCGCTGGAGGTGTTCACCGAGCAGGAGGCCCGCGACCTGCTGACCGCCCGCGGGGTCACCGATCCCCTGGTGGTGGACGCGGTGCTGCGGATGTCGATGCGGCTGCCCCTGCTGGTCGCGCTGCTGGCGGCCGCCGATCCCGGCGCGGTCGAGGAGGTCGCGGACGTCGGCGCCGACATGGTCGACCAGGCGGTGGTGCGTTTCCTGCAGTGGATCCCCGAGCCGGACCGCCGGGACACCGTGCTGGCGGCCGCGCTCCCGCTGCAGCTGAACCGGGACCTGTTCGCCTGCGCCGTCCCGGACGCCGAACCGGTCGCCTGGGACTGGCTGTCGGCGCAGCCCTTCGTGACCGGGCGCGGCGACTTCCTCCAGTACCACGCCGTGGTCCGCACCAGCATGGTGCGCCGGCGCCGGATCCACACCCCGCGGGAGTGGACGGCCGCGCACAACCGCCTCGCCGAGCACCACGCCGCCGCGCGGACGGCCGTCGAGCAGTACCTGCCGGCGGCTCGGCGCGGCACCGACCCGCGGTGGCGCCGGCACCTGCTGAACGAGACCTACCACCGGCTGTGCGCGGACCCGCTGGTCCATCTGGCGCTCGCCCTGGAGCACACCGCGCGCACGGCCGGGGACGCGCCGGACGCGCTCGCCCCGTGGGCGGAGATGCTCAGCCAGGCCGCGCAGGACAGCGACGACGCCGAACTGACCCGCTGGGCGCGCCGGATCCACGCGGCGGCCGGCGGCGAGCAGCCGGCGCTGGCGGCCCTCGGGGTGCTCGCCGGTCCCGGACTGCCGGTCCGGGTGCGGGCCTGGGCGCTCACCCACCGCGGCTACCAGCACTTCGTCGAGGACCGCGACGACGAGGCCCTCACCGACCTCGACCAGGCCGTGGCGATCGCCGCCGACCTGCCGCAGGCCCTCGCCTACCGGGGGCGGGTGCTCAACTGGCACGGCCACCACGAGCAGGCGCTGGCCGACTTCACGGCGGCGCTGGCCCTCGACCCGGAGTACGCGTGGGCGCTGTCCCGGCGGGGCGAGGCCCGTCAGCTGGCCGGGCTGGCCGAGGAGGCGATGGCCGACTTCACGGCGGCGCTGGCGCTCGACCCGGACGACGCCTGGGCGCTGGGCTCGCGCGGCCAGGCGCACCGGCTGGCCGGGCGGCTGGAGGAGGCGGTCGCGGACCTCACCGCCGCGATCCTGCTCGACCCGGAGTACGCCTGGGCGCTCACCCAGCGCGGCGAGGCGTTCCGGACGGCGGGGCGGCTGGCCGAGGCGATCGCCGACTTCACGGCGGCGCTCGCGCTGGATCCCGGCGACGCCTGGGCGCTGAGTTCACGGGGCCAGGCCTACCGGCAGGCGGGCCGGCTGGACGACGCGATCGCCGATCTGACGGCCGCCCTGGCGCTCGGCCCGGAGAACGCCTGGGCGCTCGCCGAGCGCGGCGAGGCGCACCGGCAGGCCGGGCGGCCCGAGGAGGCGATCGCCGACTTCACGGCGGCCGTGGCGCTCAATCCGGAGCACGCGTGGGCCCTGGGTTCGCGGGCCCAGGCGCACCGGCAGGCGGGCCGGCTGGACGAGGCGGTCGCGGACTTCACGGCCGCGCTCGCGCTCAACCCGGAGTACGCCTGGGCGGTCGGCGAGCGCGGTGAGGCGCACCGGCAGGCGGGCCGGCTCGACGAGGCGATCGCCGACTTCACGGCCGCGCTCGCGCTGGATCCGGAGTACGCCTGGGCCCTGGCGGAGCGCGGTGAGGCGCACCGGCAGGCGGGCCGGCCGGCGGAGGCGGTGGCCGACCTGACCGAGGCGCTGCTGCTGGACCCCTCGGACGTGTGGGCGCTGCGGGCGCGCGGGCAGGCGCACCGGCAGGCCGGGCGGCTGGACGAGGCGATCGCGGACCTGACCGCCGTCCTCGCGATCGACCCGGAGTACGCCTGGGCGCTGGCGCTGCGCGGCGAGGCGCACCGGCTGGCGGGCGATCTGGAGGAGGCGGTCGCCGACCTGAGTGCCGCGCTGGCGCTCGAACCGGACGACGCCTGGGCCCTCGGCTCCCGGGGCCAGGCCCGGCGGCAGGCGGGTCTGGTGGAGGAGGCGATCGCCGACCTCACGGCCGCCGTCGACCAGAACCCGGACTACACCTGGGCGCTCGCCGAGCGCGGTCAGGCGTACCGGCAGGCCGGGCGTCCGGCGGAGGCGGTGGCCGATCTGGTGGCGGTGCTCGCCCGGGACCCGGCGGACGTCGCGGTGCGCTGCGCGCTGGCGGCGGCGTACCGGCACGCGGGGCGGTTCGACGACGCCCGGACGGTGCTGGAGGAGCTGGCGCCGGAGGTCGCGGCGGCCTCGACGGTGCTGGTGGAGGTGGCGGTGCTGCGGCTGCTGACGGAGGGGCCGGCCGCTTCGGCGGAGGCCTGGGAGGCCTTCCTGGACTGTCCCTACGAGGATCCGCAGGACCCGTTCGAGCCGGGGGTGCGCAAGCTGCTGCACGGCCTGGTCGCCGGGGAGGTCGAGCCGGTGGAGCTGGCGCGGGCGTTCCTCGCGGTGCCCGGTGCCCGCGCGGCGCGGGCCGATGTGTGTCTGTACCTCGACGAGCTGGCGCGCGCCGGGGCGCCGGTGGGGCCGCGGGCGGAGGCGGCCCGGCGGTTCTTCGGTTAGCTGCGCGAGGAGCGGAGCAGGGGGACGGCCGCGACGGGCCGTCCCCCTGCTCCGCTCACGGGGTCACGCGGTCACCGGGTGAGGTTGACGGTGAACTCGTTGGCCGGGTCGTCGCAGTGCACGACCTTGTTCGGCCGGTTGCCCGGGCCGTCACCGATGATCGGTGCCGGGGCGTCGACCCCCCACGGGTTGCCGCCGCTGCCGCGGGTGGCGGCCGAGCAGGTGGCGTAGGCGTTGCCGTTGGGAGCGGTGGCGGGGAAGTTGGAGAAGTTCCTCCAGTCCCCGACGTTGATCCGCTGGTTCGACGGGCGGCCGAGGTTGTCGGTCAGCCGGTCGTCGACGTACAGGTAGAGGTCGGGCATGTAGGACTGGAAGACGATGCCGTTGGACGGATGCGCGTCGCCGTTGCGCTGGTAGTGCGTCGGCTTGACGGACCCGTCGGCGCAGAAGGCCGCGGCGATGTCCTGCCAGATCGGCGGCGCGTTGCCGATCATGGAGCCGCCCATGTTGTTGTTCCAGGATCCGGAGTTCTTGAAGAACATCGCGTAGACGTCCCCGGCGAACCGCTTCACCGCGTGGTTGGTCTTCAGGCTCGCGTCGACCTTGTCCACCCACGCCTTGACGTTGTCGTTGATCGACTTGTGGCCGATCATCGCGCGGTAGCCGTGCACACCGCCGCCGACGGCACGGACGTCGACGCACTGCTTGGCGTCGTCGACGCGGGCCCCGCGGACGTGCGGGAAGTACGCCTGGCCCGGGGTGTCCCCGTCCGTGTAGGGGTGGGAGGTGTGGACGTTGCCGTACTCCAGCGCGTCCTGCGTGGTGTAGTCGATGTCCGGCGCCGGGATCCCGTAGTCCGCCTCGATCGTCTTCATGATCCTGGTGACGAACTGCGGCAGGTGGGCGTTGCCGACCCGGGCCCGGTAGTCGGAGCCGGCGCTGCCGTCGACGATCTTCCCGTCCTCGCCGACCACGAACGTCACGGTCAGATCGGACCTGATCTTGTAGCTGTTCGGGTCGCCGTACGCCTCGGAGGCGGTCTTGGAGGCCTCCGGACGCGGGTTGGACATGGCCATCCAGACGGGGATCGACATCGTGGGGGCGGAGCCGTCCGTGCGCGGGGCCCAGCCACCCTCCCTGATGTCCTTGGCCCACTGGTCGGCCGCGTCCCAGGTCTGCTGCCCGGTGCACTCGCCGACGGCCTGCGCCGTCGGGCAGCGCGCCAAGGAGGAGAGCCCGCGGGCGTCGGCCCCGTCCGGGTTGTTCCACAGCGGCCCCTGGTCGGCCAGGCCCAGCCCCCAGTCGTAGAGGGCCTTCATGGACCGCACCGGCGAGTTGATCTCCGTCGACACCGGCCAGTTGGAGTTCAGCTCCTGGTTCGGGTCGAAGATCGCGGCCGCGGTCAGGGAGCGGTGGACGAACGTGCCCCTGATCGGCTTGAACGCGACGGAGTTCCAGGCGATGTCGCGGTCGGCGGTGCCCGCCTTCGAGTAGTTGGTCAGCGTCACCTTCGGCGTGGAGGTGAACCGGTACGCCCCCAGCGACACCCACTGGCCGTTGTTGGCGTCCTGGTCGACGTACCGCTCGTACGGGCCGTCGACGGCACCGCTGATGACGTACTTCGCGTCCTTGGTCTGCGCTCCGGTGTCGGGGACGTAGGCGTAGACGGCGGCGAGGTCGTACGTCCGGCCCGCCGTCCACTCGCCCTCGATCGTCATCCGGTTGCCGTCGCCGCCGTAGTGCTCCTCGTCACGGGTGTGGGTGTACCAGAAGTGGCCGCCGTGACCGCCGCCGATCGAGTGCAGATCGGCCTTCGCCTCGTAGTGCTGGTCCCAGTCGGGGTGGAAGGTGAACTGGAAGCTGCCCGTCGACGCCGCCGCCCCGCAGGCCGACCAGGTCGGCGTGCCGGTGGGGACGGAGGTGACGACGTCGGAGCCCGCCGGGGCGCCGGCGCACACCGGGGTGCCGTTCTTCAGCCGGTAGCCCCGGCCGGGTTCGGCGCGCAGGGTCTGGTACTTGATGTTCTCGTGCCCGCACGTCTGCGTGCAGTCGGGTTTCCAGGTCGCGTTCTCCTGGTTCCACCAGAACTGCCGGTAGCAGGCCTCGTCCGGGCAGTCGACCGGACTGGCCGGGTTGCAGTGGTTCTGCGTGTTGCAGAAGGTGCTGATCGGCGGGCTGACCCGGGAGCGGTCGGCCGCGGTGGCCCACCAGGCGGGGTTGAAGCCGGCGGAGTTGAAGCCCGACTCGCCCTTCCAGTCCTGACGGCCGTCCGTGCCGTAGGAGAAGCCGGAGTCGATGGACCAGGCGGACCAGCCCATCACCTTCATCTGGTACGGCCAGTACTGCGGGGTCGCCGCGTCACGGATGTTGTTCGCGTTGAGGCTCACGTCCATGAACGGGTGGTCCCAGGCACCCTTCTTGTACATGGGGTTGGCGGGGTTGTTGTACCAGCCGAGACCCCAGCTGCCGCCGTTCTGGCCGGCCGCCGACCTGGGGTTGAAGCCGAGGTTGTAGTTCCAGGCCGCCGTGAACCAGTTCTCCACGCGGGACGGGTCGTCGTTGTTGACCGTGATCCGCTGCCCGTCGGCGTGCACCTCGTTCCACTTGTCGGCGAGGATCTTCATCGAGGCGGCGATGTTGGTGGCGTAGTCGACGGCGATCGCCTTCTGCAGCGCCGGATCGAGGCTCGTCTCGCCGGGCTTCTCGTGCCCCTTCAGCCGCATGCCGTCGGTGACCTGGCCGACGCCGTAACCGCAGTCGGACTTGTCCCAGTTGATGCGCCAGTAGCCGAGCAGCGTGTCCTTCGCGCTGTGGCCGTAGTAGCCGTCCACGGCCGCCAGCGGGCTGCCCATCTGGCCGGGGACCGCGCCGGACTCGGCCTGCCACAGGTTGGACTCCTGCGCCAGGATGCCGAGCAGCACGTTGGCGGGGATCCGTCCGCCGCCCTTCAGCTCCGGGCGGGGGAACAGCCCCTGGGGGTCGATCGACAGGAGCCCGGCCTGGCCGCGGTAGTCGCCCTGCCGGATCCAGTTGGCGCGCAGCTCGCCGCGCACGGCCATGTCCACCGCCCACTCGACCTGGTTGGGCGTCGGCTGCAGCGCCTGCACGCTCATGTCGTTGCGGGAGACGGAGCACCAGCGGTCGGTGTCCCGGGGGTCGTGGGAGACGGGCGCGGCCGCGGCCGAACGGGGCTGCGTACGCGGCTCGGTGTCACCGGTCAGGGCGGGGGACGGACCGTCGGCGGCACCCTGCTGCGCCGGGGCGACCCGCTGCCGGACCTCCTTGCCGGTCGCCGTGACGGTCGACGTCACCGTCGTCGTGGTGTCGCCGTCCGGCGTCCCGGGGGCCGTCCCGGCGGGGGCGCGCCCGTCCGCACCGGACTCGGCCGACCCTTCGAAGCCCTTCCCGGCCGCCTTGATCCTGGTCAGCCCGGCGCGGACCCCGGGGGTGAGCACGGGGGCGACGGCGAGGTGGCCGTGGGAGGAGACCTCGGTGCCCGCCGGTACGTCGAGCCGGGTGACGCCGCTCCCCTCCACCTTGACGTCCCGGGGACGCCCGGTGAGGAAGACGCTGCCCTGCGCGCCGGACACCAGCTCCAGCTCGCCGACGCCGCCGGTGGCGACCGTGAGCGGCGCACCGCCGCCGCCGTACACCTTGGCCTGCGCCGTCCCGGTGTCCGTGCGGTCCACGAACCCGATGCGGTCCCCCGTCATGGGGCGGATGTCGAAGGGGATGCCGTCGCCCCCGGCGAGTCGGCTGACGGCCCCCTCGCCGTCGATCCGGACGAGGTCGCGACCGAGGCCGGCGACCACACCGTCCTTCACCGGTACCGCCGACGACACCTGTCCCCGCAGCTCCCCCGTCTTCGTGACCGCGGTGCCGGTCGTGTCCACGGTGATCACCTGGGTCTTCACCTGCGCCGCGTCGTTCATGTCGCGGTACTGGGTGAAGGCGGCCGTGTGCGTGGTGGTGTTGCAGGCGGGGTCGAAGTAGGCGAGCGTGGCGGTGAACGGCAGCTTCGTCACCTCGCCCGTCCGGGTGTTCACGATCGCCGTGAACGCGCCGCCCTGCATCAGGTCGGGCTTGTTGGTGAACGCGCGCGGGGCGTACACGGCGGCCACGTGGGACTCGTCCATGACGCACTGGTTGCCGATCCACGAGTCGGCCGGCACTCCGGGCTCCGTCAGTGCGGCGACCGTCTTCCACTCGTACGCCTCGGCCTCGTCGGCAACGAGGATCTTGAAGGCCTCGGCGTCGGCCGCGCCGGTCACCGCACGGTCCTCGGAGGCCTTCCAGCCCTTGCCGAGCGTCTCGTCCGGGCCGTCCACGCGTAAGGAGGCGGCGGGTGGCGGGGCTCCCGCGCCGGAGGGGGCCGGCGCGGCGGCCGCGGGACCGCCCCGGAGCAGGCCGCCGGTCAGGGCCGCACAGGCGGCCACCGCGACCAGCGGTACGCAGGCCCGTCGGATGGATCTCAAGAGAGGACTCCCCCGTGTCTCGTCGGTTCGTGGCCGTGCCCGCTCGGGCACGGCGAGCTCACCCGGCCGGGGGGACCGCGCCTTCACGGGCCGCCCCCGCCGGTGCGGGTGTCTCGGCCGGTCCGCACGTCCGGTGCGGCCGGCGGGTCTCCGGTGGACGGATCGCCCGCACGGCTGCGGGCGGTCGCCGGGGCCGGGCCCCGTCCACCGGGGTGCCGTGCGTCAGTACCGCATCTGCCAGTGCTGCTCCGGCGGGTAGTCCGAGGCACAGGTCCACAGCGTGAGGTAGGTGCCGTTGCCGGTCGAACCGCCCTTGTTGGTGAGGCACTTGTCCGAGTAGTTGGTCTTGAGCGACCAGGTGTCCGTCCAGAACTGCTGGCTGCGGTTGTTGCCGCTGTTGTCGCACGGCCAGAGGGTGAGCACCGCGCCGTTGACGTTGTACGCGTCGCCCTGCGGGGTCAGGCACTTCCCGCTCACCTTGTGGACGATCTGGTAGCCGTCGTGGTCCCACCGCTGGAGTTCGTCCCCCGTGCAGGTCCACAGGGTGATGATGGTCCCGCTGGCCGTGCTGTTCCCCTTGGGAGTGGCGCACTTCGCCGGGTACCAGGTGCCGGGGCCGACCGGGGTGAAGAGCTCGCCCCAGTTGGGGCCGGCCGCCGAGGCCTGCGGGGCCATCGCCGTGTGGAAGCCCACCGCCAGGAAGACCGCCGACAGGAACACTGCTGGCTTGCGCATGACATGCCTTTCATCAGGAAGCTGCCGTCTGCAACTCCCGTGAATCTAGCCACGCCTGACGGTCCGGGATGTGCGAGGCGTGCAGCCTTCCTCGACGATCCGCGCCGCACCCCCCGGAATCGACGGCGAGGCCGGGGCCGCCGCCGCCAGGCCGCGGCCCCGGCCCCAGCCGGGCGATGAGCTGCCCGTTCGGGCAACGGAAAGATAGGGGTTGCCATCAGAAACGATCATTTGGGTACATTCATGATCGGCTCCTGACCAGTCAGGCTGCGCTTCCCCCCTGCTCCGAGACGGGATCCCGATGTCCAACCCCAGTTCCACCGTGAGCCGCCGCACGCTGGTGACCGCGATCGGCGCCACCGCCGCCGCGCTCGCCACCGCCCCGGCCGCGCACGCCGCCGCGCCCACCGCTCCGGCCCCGACCGCGCCGGCCGCTCCGGAGGCCCCCGCCGCCGCCCGGACCGTGACCGTTCCGGCCACCCGGGCGCGGTCGGTCGCCGGGCGCGCGGCCGCCGGAGTGCGGACCGACTTCCCGATCCACTACGTCGGGATCAGCTGGGACGGCCCCCGGCGCGGCGGGGCGATCCGCCTCCACCACGAGGAGACCGGGCCGGGCGCCTGGCAGCCGATCACCGCCGGCTGCGCGGGCGGCCCCGACGTCGCGGGCAAGGCCGCCGCCCCGGCCTCGGCCGTGCTGGTCCCGGCCGGCGGCGCGGTCGGCTACGACCTGCGCCTGCCCGACGGCGCCGCCAACCTGCGCTCCACCGCCCTCGACACCACCGCGGGCCCGGCCCGCACCGCCGCGCTGTCCCCGACCGCGCCGGCCACCCTCTGCGGCGTCGAGTACCTCAGCCGCGCCGCCTGGGGCGCCGACGAGTCCAAGCGCTTCAAGAACGGCGTGGAGAACTCCCCCGCCAAGTACTACCCGCTGCAGACCCTGACGGTGCACCACACCGACACCCCGAACGGCGACGCCGACCCGGCCGCCACCGTGCGGGCGATCTACGAGTACCACGCGATCACCAACGACTGGGGCGACATCGGCTACCACTTCCTGATCGACGAGGCCGGCCGGATCTACGAGGGCCGCTGGTCCGGCGACGACGGCATCCCCGCGCACGACGCCAACGGCAACGTGGTGACCGCCTTCCACACCGCGGGCTTCAACTCGGGCAACCTCGGCGTCGCCCTGCTCGGCACCCTGAACAGCCAGGACGCCACCCCCCGGGCCCGCCGCTCGCTCGCCCTGGTGCTCGCGCTCGCCGCCCGCACCCACGGGCTCGACCCGCAGGCCCGCGTCACCTTCACCAACCCGGTCAACGGGGTGACCAAGCCGGTCGACCTGATCAGCGGTCACCGCGACTGGCTCGCCACCGACTGCCCCGGCGGCACCATGTACGGCACCCTGCCGGCGCTGCGGGCCGAGGTCGCCGCGGTCTGACGGCCGACGGCCGCCTCACCCGGCCGCGGCCGGCCACCGGCCCCGGGCGCGTCCGCCGCCCGGGGCCGGGCCCGTCAGGGCGTGCCGAGCGACCACCCGCCGGACCGGTCACCGGGGTCGGTCCCCCAGGCGTGCTGGATCGTGCCGGGGACCGACGCGGACGGACGGCCGGAGGTCTTCACGCGCTTCACCGCGTGCGTGTGCACGCCGGTCCGTCGGAACCCCGCCCGTCGGACCCCCGTCGTAGGCTGGTCCGGAACCGACGGAACAGGAGACCGACGTGCCCGGGACGACCCTCGCCGAGGTGACCTCCGAACTGGCCGGACTCGACGACCCGAAGACCCGCCGGGTCAACGAGCGGCACGGCGACGACCACGGGGTGAACCTCGCCAAACTGCGCGCCCTCGCGAAGCGCCTGGGGCCGGACCAGGACCTCGCCCGCGAACTCTGGGCGACCGGCGACAGCGCGGCCCGGCTGCTGGCACTCCTGATCTGCCGGCCCAAGGCCTTCGGGCGCGACGAACTGGACGCCATGCTGCGCGGGGCGCGCACGCCCAAGGTGCACGACTGGCTGGTCAACTACGTGGTCAAGAAGGGCCCGCACGCCGAGGAGCTGCGCCTGGCCTGGTCCGCCGATCCCGATCCGGTGGTCGCGAGCGCGGGCTGGGCGCTGACCGCCGAACGCGTCGTGAAACGGCCCGAGGGCCTCGACCTCCCGGCGCTGCTCGACGTCGTCGAGGCGGAGCTGAAGGACGCGCCCGACCGCCTCCAGTGGGCGATGAACCACTGCCTCGCGCAGATCGGCATCGAGCACGCCGAGCACCGGGCCCGGGCGATCGACATCGGCGAGCGCCTCGAGGTCCTCAAGGACTACCCGACGCCGCCGGGCTGCACCTCCCCCTTCGCCCCGGTCTGGATCACCGAGCTGGTGCGCCGCAGGGAGGCCGGGGCGGCCGGCTGAGCGATCCGCCCCGGTACGGGAGCCGGTCCGGCCTCCTCACGGCACACCGGCTCCGCCTCCGGCAGCGGCACCGGCACCGGCACCGGCACCGGCAGCGGCAGCGGTACCGGCTCCGGCTCCGGCTCCGGCTCCGGCTCCGGCCGTTCAGGCGTGCTCGACGCCCGCCGCCCCGTCCAGACCCAGCAGTTCGACGGCCCGCTCGCGCATCTCCACCTTGCGGATCTTCCCGGTGACCGTCATCGGGAACTCCTCCACCAGGTGCACGTAGCGCGGCACCTTGTAGTGCGCGATCCGGCCCGCGCAGAAGGCGCGCAGCGCCTCGGCGGTCAACTCGGGCGCGCCGGGCCGCAGCCGGACCCAGGCCATCAGCTCCTCGCCGTACTTGACGTCCGGCACGCCGATGACCTGGACGTCCAGGACGTCCGGGTGGGTGTGCAGGAACTCCTCGATCTCGCGCGGATAGACGTTCTCGCCGCCCCGGATCACCATGTCCTTCAGCCGGCCGGTGATGTTGAGGTAGCCCTCGTCGTCCATCACCGCGAGGTCGCCGGTGTGCATCCAGCCCTCGGCGTCGATCGCCTCGGCGGTGCGGTCGGGCCGGTCCCAGTAGCCGAGCATCACCGAGTAGCCCCGGGTGCGGAGTTCGCCGGGCGTGCCGCGCGGTACCGGGTCGCCGGTCGCCGGGTCGGCCACCTTGACCTCCAGGTGCGGGCCCACCCGGCCGACGGTGGACACCCGCCGCTCCAGCGGGTCCTCGGCGCGGGTCTGGGTGGAGACCGGGGAGGTCTCGGTCATGCCGTAGCAGATGGAGACGTCGCGCATGCCCATCCGGTCGACGACCTGCTTCATCACCTCGATCGGGCACGGCGAGCCGGCCATGATCCCGGTGCGCAGACTGGACAGGTCGTGCTCCGCGAAGCCCGGGTCGTTGAGCTCGGCGATGAACATGGTGGGCACCCCGTAGAGCGAGGTGCAGCGTTCGGCCGCCACCGCGCGCAGGGTCGCCACCGCCTCGAAGGCCGGGGCCGGGATCACCACGCAGGCCCCGTGCGAGAGCGCCGCCAGGTTGCCCATCACCATGCCGAAGCAGTGGTAGAAGGGCACCGGCACGCAGATCCGGTCCGCCTCCGTGTAGCCGCACAGCTCCCCGACGAAGTACCCGTTGTTGAGGATGTTGTGGTGCGAGAGGGTGGCCCCCTTGGGGAAGCCGGTGGTGCCCGAGGTGTACTGGATGTTGATCGGATCGTAGGGACTCAGCCCCGCGCCGATCGCCGCCAACCGGTCACGGCCGCCGCGCTCCGCCGCCTCTTCCTCCCCCTGCGTCAGCAGCTCGCGCCAGGCCGGCGAGCCGATCAGCAGCACGTCCCGCAGCTCGGGGCAGTGCGGGCCCGCCTCCGCGAGCATGGCCGCGTAGTCGGAGGTCTTGAAGTCCGGCACGGCCACCACCGTGCGGATCCCCGCCTGCCGCAGCACGTACTCGACCTCGTGGGTGCGGTAGCCGGGGTTGACGGTCACCAGGATCGCGCCGATCCGCGCGGTGGCGTACTGGGTGAACACCCACTCGGGGCAGTTCGGCGCCCAGATGCCGACCCGGTCCCCGGGCCCGAGGCCGAGTCCCAGCAACCCGAGCGCGACCCGCTCCACCTCCGCCGCCAGCTCCCGGTAGGTCCAGCGGCGCCCGCTCGGCAGGTCCACCAGCGCCTCGCGGTCGGGGAACGCGGCCACGACACGGTCGAGCGCGACGCCGATGGTGTGTTCCAGCAGCGGCACCGAGGTGCTGCCGGCGCTGATGCTGGGGGCGGGAGGGGGCGGGGTCATGGCGACGGCTCCAGGACTCGTCCGGGCACGGGGCGACCGAGTCTACGCAGCCCGCCCCACCCCGTCAGCCGATTCCGCGGTACCGCCCCGACGGCTCGGACGCGGGCCCGGTGTCGGCGCCCCGGGCATGTCGGCCACGGGCGGGTGGGGCGGGTGGGGCGGGTCCGGCGGGTCGGGCGAGGACGGTCAGGCCAGATCGACCGGGGTGCCGGTCAGGTCGACCCCGGCGCCGCGGAGGTCCTCCAGCGCGGTGGACGCAGTGGTCGGTGGCGATGCCGACGACGGACCAGGTCGGCGATGGCGCCGGCCCGGCCCGCACCGTCGGTGTACACCGGCGCCCATCGATCACGGCCGGCCGCCGCCTGCCATACTGTGCGCGAACACCGCAGGTCAGGGCCCCGGCGCCAGGGACGGGAAGGACGACATCATGAGCGGACCCACGGACGAGGTGGCGTTCGAGTACATGGTGCTCAGCCGGCACCACTACCTGAGCCCGGCCGGCGCCCGCCCGGAGGGCAGCCGACTCGACCGCAGCGCGTACATCCTGCTCAGCCGGATCCGCATGCAGGGGCCGATGTCGATCGGGGAACTCAGGGACGCCTTCGGACTGGACGCCTCCACCCTCGACCGGCAGACCGCCGCGATGACCCGGGCCGGACTGGTCGAGCGGATCCCGGACCCGGAGGGCGGGATGGCCCGCAAGTTCCGCGTCACCGAGGAGGGCGGCCGGCGCCCCGACGAGGACCGCGCCGCGCACGCCCACGCCCTCGATCTGGTGATGGCCGACCGGCCCGCCGAGGACGTCCGGACCTTCGCCGCCTTCCCGCGACGTTTCAATTCCGGCGTCGAGCGGCTCGACGGCCGGCCCTGGCCCCGCCCCTGACCCACCGCCACCGCCACCGCCACCGCCACCGGGTGCCCCCGCCCCGACGACCGGCCGGGACACCTGCCGGAACACCCGCCCGCCCCTCAGGAGCCCCGACCGCATGGACCGCCCGCAGGCCCCCGCCCTCCTCCTCGACGCCCTCGCCCCCGCGCACCCGGCCGGCATCCTCGACGCCGCCGAGCGGGCCGAACGGCGGGGCGCCGATCGGCTGGTGGTCTCCGAGACCGCCTACGACCCCTTCCTCCAGCTGGCCCGGGCCGCCGACCGCACCAGCTCCATCGAACTGGCGACCGGCGTGGCCGTGGCCCTCGCCCGCACCCCGATGACCCTCGCCTACCAGGCCTGGGGCCTGCACGCGGCCTCCGGCGGCCGGGCCGTCGTCGGACTCGGCTCGCAGGTCAAGCCGCACATCGAGAAGCGCTTCGGGATGCCCTGGGACCAACCCGCCGCACGGATGCGCGAGTACGTGCACGCGGTGCGGGCGATCTGGCACAGCTGGCAGACCGGCGACCGACTGCGCTTCCGGGGCGACTTCTACACCCACACGGTGATGACGCCCGTCTTCGCCCCGGACCCGGTCCCGGCCGGGGTGCCGCGGATCCTGCTGGCGGGGGTCGGCCCGCTGATGGTGCGCGCCGCCGGGGCGGTGGCCGACGGATTCCTGAGCCACCCGTTCACCTCGGTCGACTACCTGACCCGGCAGGTGCTGCCGGCGCTGGCCGAGGAGCGCACCGCGGCCGAGGCGGCGGGCGAGGCCTGGACGGGGCGGCCGTTCGAGATCGTCGGGAGCGTGCTCACCGCGACCGGGCGCACCGAGGAGGAGCTGCGGGCCAACCGCGCGGCGATCACGGAGCGGCTCGCCTTCTACGCCTCCACGCCCGCCTACCGGCCGGTGCTGGCCCAGCACGGCTGGGAGGACCTGCACGAGGAGTTGCACCGGCTGTCGCTGCGCGGGCGGTGGCCGGAGATGGCCGCGCTGATCGACGAGCGGGTGTTCGACACCTTCGCGGTCGCGGGCACCGTCGAGGAGACCGCCCGGGAGATCCACCGCCGCTACGCGGGCCGGGCCACCCGGATCTCGGTCAGCCTGCCGGAGGACGCGGCACCGGACCTCGGCCTGGACGTCCTGGACGCCCTGCGGGCCCTGGACGGTCGCCCGGCGCCGCGCTGACGGCCCGTCGGGACACCGGTCGAGCGCCCTGCCGGGCGGTCTGTCGAGCGGCCTGTCAGGCGATCCGGGCCGGGGTGACTACGCTCCGCTGTCGCGCCGGAGGGGAGAGCAGGGCGGGAAACCGGACGCGCCGTATGGTTCAAGGGGTGTGACAGGGCCTCGGTCCGCACTGCCGGTCGGTCCGTTGCCCTCCGCTTCGACGTCGGTCGGCCCGCTCTCGGCCGGGCCGCTCTCGGCCGGCCCGCCGTCGGTCGCGGGCTCGCGGGCCGCGGTCATCTCGGCGTAGACGCGGGCGCCGCGGTCCGGGGCCAGGTCGAGGCAGGCGAGCACACCGGGGACGGCGATGCTCGGCATCAGGTGCCGGTACAGGACCGCGACCCGTTCGGCCAGGTCCGCGCGGCCCGTGAACCGCTGGGACTGGAGCTGCACGCCCACCCAGGACGCCGTCATCAACCCGGCCGTGTCGGCCGGCACGACGTGCGGCAGCAGCTCGCCGCGCTCGCCCGCGGCGATCAGCAACCGCTCCAGCCGGGCGATCCAGCCCGGCGCGGCGTCGATGCCCATCTTGCTGTCGGCGCCCTGGTCCACCGAGAGCCGCACCCCGGCGCTGACCAGCGGGTCGATGGGCACCAGGTGCGTGACCACCATCCCGGTGTCCACGAACTCCTGGAGCTTGCAGGAGCGCTCCGGCACGGCCTCGGCCTCGAACTGCCCCTCGATGACGCCCTGCGCGAGGTCCCGCTTCGAGGCGAAGTGGAAGTAGACCGCACCCCGGGTCACCCCGGCCCGGGCGACGACCTCGCCGATGGTCGCCCGCTCGTACCCGAATTCGTCGAAGACCGAGGCCGCGGCCTCCAGAATCAGCCGCCGCGTCCGCAGCGCCCGCTCCTGTCGCACCACCACGACCACCCCCACCACGCCCGCACCGAAACAAGACCAAACCAAACCAAACAGCCCGTATCTTACCCGGGGCCACCGCCCGGCCCGGTTGCCCTCCCCGCGAGGGCACCCGGACACGGGCTGTCAGAGAATACCGACCATGCGGTCTGATCTGAACCTGGACCCCGGCACCGGACGCGCCGCACCAGGTCCGGCCGGGGAGGTCCGGCCGGGGAGGGTGGCTCAGCTCCCCAGCACGGCGACCGCCTCGACCTCGACCAGCTGATCGTGGTACCCGAGCACCGAGACGCCCAGCAGGGTGCTCGGTACGTCGTGCGCGCCGAGGTACTCGCGGTAGACGTCCCAGACGGCCACCAGGTCGCTCTGCCGCGAGGAGGCGACGTAGACCGTGGTGCGCACCAGGTCGGTGAGCGCGGCCCCCTCGTCCTCCAGCACGGTTATCAGGTTCCGCATGACCTGGTGGGCCTGGCCCGCGTAGTCGCCCACGGCCACCGTGCGCCCCTCGGTGTCCAGCGGGCAGGCGCCGGCCAGCCAGAGCGAGCGGACCGGCGCGTCGACGGCCGCCGCGTAGGCGTAGTCGACGGCCTGGGTGAGCCGGTGGTTGCGGATCAGTTTGACGGCGCTGCCCATGGGTGCCTTCCGGATGGTCGTTCGGTCGTGTCGGGCCCATCGTTCGAACCCGGGGCGGGGACCGTCAATCGATTTACCGCGCCGACCCGGGCGGATCGGGGCCGACGATCGGGGAATTCACCTCCACGGGTGATGGCGGGCGGGGTGCCCGGCCGGGATCCTGGTGGTTCGCCGACGACCGAGGGGGTTCCCGTGCCGTCTCCGCGCACCACCGGTGACCGGGGCCGCCGCCGACTGCTGGGGCTCGCCGCGGCGGCCGGTCTCGCCCCCGCCCTGGGCGCCGGGTCCGCCGCCGCCCGCCCCCGCGAGGAGGAGCCGGAGCTCGGGCTCGGCCGCCGGGTCGCGGCCGTGGCCTCGGCCCAGATCGGCGTGCCGTACGCCTGGGGCGGCGGGGACCGACTGGGCGCGAGCCTCGGCTTCTGCGACGAGGAGAACGGCTACCTCGACGGCCGCTGCCTCGGCGAGAGCACGGTCGGCTTCGACTGCAGCGGCCTGTCGCTGTTCTGCTGGTTCCGGGCGAGCGCCGGAGCGGTGGAGCTGGGGCACTACACGGTCGCCCAGTTCCACCGCTCCGCCCCCGTCGAGCGGTCCGGGCTGCTCCCCGGCGACCTGCTGTTCTTCTCCCGGCCGGACGCGCCGCTGCACCACGTCGGCCTCTGGGTCGGCGACGGCGCGATGATCCACGCGGAGCGCACCGGCACGCTGGTCGCGCGGGTCGAGGGCGTGCTCGACGTACCGCGCTGGGCGGGCGAGTTCGCGGGCGCGCGCCGACCGCTGCCGCTCGACCGGTAGCCCCCCGGGTCGCGCACCGGAGGTCGCCCACCGGCGGCCATGCACCGGGAGTCATGCGCCGGGGGGCACGGGTCGGGCCTCACGGGGAACCCGGCAACTCCGCGTGGATCCGGCCGAGCAGCTCGTGCAGGACCCGCCGTTCCGCCGCGTCCAGCGGGGCCAGCACCTCGTCCTGCACCTCCAGGGCCTCCTCGTGCAGCTCGGCGAGCAGCACGCGCCCGGCCTCGGTGATGGTGACCGAGACCCGGCGCCGGTCGGCGGCGTCGCGGGCCCGTTCGACGTACCCGGCGACGGCCAGGTGGTCGGCCACCTTGGCCATGTCGCTGGCGTCCACCCGCAGCCGGCGCACCAGGTCCCGCTGGGCGTGCGGGCCGAAGTCGGCCAGGGCGGCGAGCACGGCCAGGTCCCACAGCCGCAGTCCGCGCCGGGCGAGCCGCTCGGCGAGCCGGCCGCGGGCGGCCTTGCCGGTGCGGGAGAGCAGGTAGGTGCTGAACTCCAGCAGCGTCGGCGGGGTCGCCGGAACCGGCGGGCCGGCCCGGTCCGGTGACGGGCCGTCGGGGGCGGGAGCGTCGGGGGCGGGTTCCTCGGAAGCCATGGGAAGAGTCTAGGGTGCAGGCCTATAGTGGGTGCCGACCCACGATATGAGCGCGACCGCTCCCCCGAGTCATCCGAGTCATCCGAGGCAAGGAATCCTGGTCATGGACGCCCTGTACCACCGCCTGCTCGTCGCCGACTTCCCCGCCTGCTTCGGCTTCTACGAGGCCGTGCTGGCCCCGCTGACCGGAGCCGCCCTGGTCAAGGGCTCCCCCGAGGGCCCGTACGCCACCTGGGACCTCGACGGTGAGGCCGTGCTGTCACTGTTCGACCGCGGCCTGCTGGCCGCCACCGTCGGCACCGCCGCGCTGCCCGTCACCCCGGCCGCCGCCCAGGACGGGGCGATGCTGGTGTTCCGGGTCGACGAGGTGGACCGGGCACTCGACCTCTGCCTGCGGCACGGCGGCGCGCCCGTCGTCGGACCGACCGACCGGCCCGAGTGGGGCCCGAGCCTGCGGACCGCGCACCTGCGCGACCCGGAGGGCCGGCTGATCGAGCTCCAGTCCTACTGACCCGGCGACCGCGGGCCGGGGGCTCGCCGCGGCCCCCGGCCGGCGGCCTACCGGGGCGCGTCCAGGTAGTAGAGCCCGGAGCAGGCCCGGCCGGGCAGCGTGGCGTGGCCCGCCGAAACCGGTGCGTGGCCGGACGCGACCGTGCAGTACCGGCCGTTCGGTACCGGCAGCGGGCGCAGCGTGACGGCTGCCGCACCGGGCGCGGCGACGGCCGCTCCCGCGAGGGTCAGCCCGACCGCCAGGGCGGCGACGGTGGCTCGGCGGGCGAGGCGCATGGGGTACCTCCGGGGAACGCGGGTGAGGGACGACGGCGACCGGGGACTACGGCCGCCGTGCCCATTCGAACGGCGGGCGCACCGGGTGGCCCGGCCGACACACCGCGCACGCCGCTAGTCGTACGTGTAGGACTGCGCCCCCACCGCGCCCCCGGCCACGCGCCCACCGGCCGCCCGCCCCGGTCGGTCAGGCCTTGCGGATGTAGTAGCCGACGCCGCTGCCGAGGCAGCTGTTGGTGCTGTAGGAGCTCGTGACGACCCAGCCCGCCGGGAGGGGCGAGAAGGAGCACACGGCGGCGGTGGTCTGGGTGGTGATCTTGGCGATGGTGTAGCCGACGCCGGTGCCCACGCAGCTGTTGGTGCTGTACGACCACGTCACCACCCAGTTCGGCGGCATCGGCGTGAAGGAGCACACGCTGGCACTCGTCGAGTTGGTGACGTTCGCGATGGTGTAACCCACACCCGTACCGGCACAGCTGTTGGTGCTGTACGACCACGTCACCACCCAGTTGGGCGGGATGGGCGAGAACGAGCACACACTGAGACTCGTCGCGCCGCTCGAATCGGTGATGGTGTACGCGACACCGGTCCCCGGACAACTGTTACTGCTGTACGACCAGGTGACGACCCACCCGGCCGGGATGGTCGCGTTGGAGCAGACGGTCGCGCTGGCGGTGACCCGCTGCGGGGCCGCCTGTGCCTGCGCGGTCGCGGCGGTCGTCATCCCCAGGAGCAGCAGCAGGGCTGCTATGAGGTGCGGGACGTGGTTCCGTAAGGTCTTCAATTCCGGCCTCGAATCTTCTCGATGTTCCACGGCTGCCGGTGACGCAGCCGGGACGAACCGCTCACTCACTGCCTGTTCGTCGTGGCTGAGATGGTGTCAGAGTTGATCAAGTGAAGCCAGAGTGCGGTGGGAGAGCTCGCGCCCCGGACGGGGGGTGCCCCCGCGCTCGGTGGAGCACGGGGGCACTCGGGCCGTGGACCGTCAGGCCTTGCGGATGGTGTAGGCGACGCCGCTGCCCGCACAACTGCTGGTGCTGAAGGAGCCCGTGACGACCCAACCCGCGGGGATCGGGGAGAAGGAGCAGACCGTGGCTGTGGTCTGGGTGGTGATCTTGGCGATGGTGTACGCGTACCCCGTCCCCGCGCAGCTGCTCGAACGAACACACCGTCGCATTGCTCTGCGTGGTCAACTTGACGATGGTGTACGCGTACCCCGTCCCCGCACAGCTGCTCGTGCTGTACGAACTCGTCACCACCCAACCCGTCGGGAGAACGAACACACCGTCGCATTGCTCTGCGTGGTCAACTTGACGATGGTGTACGCGTACCCCGTCCCCGCACAGCTGCTCGTGCTGTACGAACTCGTCACCGCCCAGCCCGTCGGGAGCGGCGAGAAGGAGCAGACCGTGGCGTTGGTCAGGGTGCTGGCATCGACGATGGTGTAGGCGTAGCCGGTGCCCGGACAGCTGCTCGTGCTGTACGAACTGGTCACCACCCAGCCGGCGGGGACGGGCGAGTTGGAGCAGATGGTCGCGCTGCCGGTCAGTCGTTGCGGGGTCGCCTGTGCCTGGGCGGCCGCGGCGGTCATCAGCCCCAGCAGCAACAGCACTGCCGTCACCAGATGCGGTATGCGGCTCCGTAAGGCTTTCACAGCCATCCTGGGATCCTCTCGGCGCTCCGCGGCCACATTGATGTAGCCGCGGTGGACGATTCGCGCACTTTCTGTGCGCGGCAGCTGCGATGGTGTCAGAGCCGCTCCGGACGCACCAGGGTGCGAGGGGTGAACGCGACAGCCTCTAGTCCCACAACTCCTGGGCGCACCCGTCGACGAGGGCGCCGATCCGGGCCAGTGCCTCCTCCACCGGCAGCGGGTCCGGCCGGCGGCCGTCGCGCAGTCGCAGGGCGAGCAGGTCGTCCGCTGCCTCGCGGGGGCCGAGGACGGCCTGGTACGGGACCAGACGGGCCTCCCGGATCCGGGCGCCGAGGGTGCCGCGCTCGGGACCGGCGACCTCGGCCCGCAGTCCGACGTCCAGGCAGCGCTCCCGGACCTGTTCGGCGCGCGCCCGCTCGCCCTCGGACAGGGGCAGCAGCACCAGCTGGGTCGGCGCCAGCCAGGCCGGGAAGGCCCCGCCGTACAGCTCGATCAGCTGGGCGACCACCCGCTCCACGCTGCCGATGACGCTGCGGTGGACCATCACCGGACGGTGCTTCGCGCCGTCCGGCCCGATGTACTGGAGGCCGAACCGCTCCGGCTGGTGGAAGTCGATCTGCACGGTGGAGAGGGTGGACTCCCGCCCGGCGGCATCGGCGACCTGGACGTCGATCTTCGGTCCGTAGAAGGCCGCCTCGCCCTCCGCCGCCTCGAACGGCACGCCGGTGCGCCGCAGCACCTCGGTCAGCAGCGCGACCGCCCGCTCCCAGAGCGCTGGGTCGGCCACGTACTTGCCGCCCGCGCCCGGCAGCGAGAGCCGGTACCGGACGGGCCGGATGCCGAGCGCGCGGTGCGCCTCGCCGATGAGTTCGAGGGCGGCCACGGCCTCGTCGGCGGCCTGCTCGGGGGTGCAGAAGACATGGGCGTCGTTCAGCTGGATCGCCCGCACCCGGGTCAACCCGCCGAGCACGCCGGAGGGTTCGGAGCGGTACATGCCGCCCAGCTCGGCGATCCGCAGCGGGAGTTCCCGGTGGCTGCGGGCGCGTGAACGGTAGATCAGGGCGTGGTGCGGACAGAGGCTGGGGCGCAGCACGACCTGCTCGGAGCCGAGGTCCATCGGCGGGAACATGTCGTCCTGATAGTGCTGCCAGTGGCCGGAGACCTCGTACAGCTCGCGTTTGCCGAGGACCGGGGAGCAGACGTGCCGGTAGCCGGCGCGCCGCTCGCGGTCGCGGACGAACTCCTCCAGGGTGTGCCGGATCTCGGCGCCGTCGGGCAGCCAGTACGGGAGGCCGGAGCCGATCAGCGGGTCGGTGTCGAAGAGTTCCAGCTCGCGTCCGAGCCGGCGGTGGTCCACGGCCGGGGCCGGTGGCACGGGCACGGGCATCGGAGCGGGCGCGGACGGGGTGTCGGCCGCGATCGGGTGGCTGTTCATGAGGGCGTCTCCACTCTGCGGTACGGGCGAGTGGACCGGTACGGCGAAGCCCCGGGGCACTCGCCCCGGGGCTTCGGACCAGATCAGCAGTCAGCGCGCCGGGACTCTCTCCGGCGTCGTCGTGAGGACGGCTGCAGCGCGCTTCATGTCGTCCACGCTAACAGCGGACCGTCCCGGCCTGCCACCGGTTTTCCACCGGCGACCCGCCCGTGGTCCGGCCCTCGGTGCAGGCCCTCGGTGCAAGCCCTCAGTGCAGGACCTCAGTGCAGGACCTCGCAGCCGCGCGCCGCCAGGGAGGCGAGCAGGGCCGGCGCCGGGTCGACCGGGTTCCACCGCAGGTCCAGCTTCTCCAGCGCGGGCAGCCCGGACCCGTCCGCCAGCCAGGGCGGCAGCTCGGCGATCCGGTTGCCGCGCAGGTCGAGCCGACGCAGCCGCGGGAGGCCGGCCAGGGCCGGGGGCACCTCGGTGAGCGCGTTCTCGCGGAGTTCGAGTTCGCGCAGTTCGGCGAGACCGCCGAAGGACGCCGGCAGGCCGGTCAACGCGTTGCCGCGCAGCCAGAGTTCGCGCAGTGCGGGGAGGCCGCCGAGCGGGTCGGGCAGCGCGGTGAGCCGGTTGTGCTGGGCGCGGAGTTCGACCAGACCGGTCATCCGGCCCACCGTGTCGGGGAGTTCGGTGATCCGGTTCTCCCCGACGTTGAGGTAGCGGAGCGCGGTGAGCCGGCCGAGGGAGGCCGGGAGGGCGGTGAGCGCGTTGTCGTGCAGGTAGAGGAAGTCGGTGAGTCCGGTGAGCTCGCCGATCTCCTCCGGTACGGCGGAGATCCGGTTGTGCCCGAGGTCGAGGGTGCGCAGCCGGCGCAACCGGCCCAGGGAGGGGGGCAGTTCGGAGATGCCGGTGTCCGCGAGGATGAGGACCGTCAGGTCGGTGCGGTCCCAGGTCTCCTCCGGCACGGCGCCGAGGTGCTGCCGCCAGAGGTTGAGGATGGTGTCGGTCACCCGGCCATCCTGCCGTGTGCGCACCGCCGGGGAAGCACCGCCGGGGAGACGTCGCCGGGAGGCCGACACCCATCGCTTGACGCTTGCATGCCACACTCGGGAGGATGCCGGAACCGTCCGACGAGCTACGCGCCGACCGTTCCCGCCCCCGCCCTCCGGGCCCCCGGGCCTCCGGTCGGCCGGGAGAGGGCCACCCTTGGCCGTCCATCCGCTGATCCGCCGAGCCGGCCGGCTCGCCGGCGCCGTCCTCCTCGCCCTCACCGGGGCGCTGACGGCCGCCGGGCCCGCACACGCCGACTTCGGCACCGACTACCACGACCCGTTCACCGCGGCGAAGCCGCTCACCCGCCCGGACACCCGGTCCTGCACCGTCGAGGTCATGCACGACCAGCCCTTCCGCAGCGGCTACGGGAACCCGCCGGACACCCCGTACACCGCCACCGCCACCCCGCCCGCCGACTGCGCGGGCCCCTGGTCCGCGGTCGTGCTGGACCTCCACGGACAGGTCGCCGGGCGGCAGTTCGACCGGCTGTTCACCGTCCGGATCGGTGGGGTGCAGGTGCTGCTCTCCTCCACGCCCGAACCGTCCAAGGACGGCATCGAGTGGGCGCTCGAACGCGATGTCACCCGCTACGCGCCGCTGTTCGCCGGCGGGGCGCAGCCCTTCGCCTTCGACCTCGCCAACGTCACGGACGACACCTACACCGGCGTGTTCCGGATCTCCGCCAGCCTGACCTTCTACACCACCTCAGCGCGGTGGCCCGCCGCCCGCACCGCCGACCGGCTGCTCACCACCGGCCCGTTCGGGCTGGACCGGGCGACGCCCGGCAGCACCGCCGAGCTCACCTTCCCGCCCAACCTGGAGCGCCTCACCGCCGAGGTGTACGCCCGCGGCGGCGGTGCCTGCGAGGAGTTCGCGTACGCCTCCGCGCCCGAGGAGTTCGCCCGGGCCAACCCCGGGACCGGTGTCTGCGGCCAGGGCCCGTTCCGTGAACTGCGGCTCAGCATCGACGGGCGGGTGGCCGGCGCGGTCTGGCCGTACCCCGTGATCTACACCGGCGGCTGGGACCCGCTGCTCTGGCGGCCCACCCCGGGAATCTTCGCCTTCGACCTGCCCGCCTACCGGCTGGACCTCACCCCGTACGCCGGGCTGCTGGTGGACGGCCGCCCGCACCGGATCGGGATCGCCGTCAACGCCGCCGAGGCCCGCACCAACGACCTCTGGAGCGGCCAGGTCAACCTCTTCGCCGAGGTCGACCACGGCGCGGCCCGCACCACCGGACAGCTGACCGAACACCGGGTCGCCCCTGACGCCACCACCGCCACCGCCCTCGCCGACCACGGCGGCGGCAGCGGCGACTGGACGGTCACCGCGGCCCGGCACGACCTGGCCCGCGGCTGGGTGCAGACCTCGCACGGCCGGGTCACCACCGAGGTCCGCGACGACCTCGTCTTCGCCTCCACCCAGAAGTTCCGGGCGAGCGGCAACGACCTGACCCTGCGCAACCGCACCGACCTCACCCGCACCACCGCCACCTGGGGCTCCGGCCCGCGCCGCACCACCACCGTGCGCGAGAGCCAGCCGCTGGACGTCACCTACCGGTACGTCGACGCCCCGGCCGGCAGCACCGACCAGCGCACCGCCATGGACCTCGGCTACCACCGCGAAGCCACCACGGCGACCGGCGCCCGGGTGACCGACCGCAGCACCGTCGACCACACCCTGCGGCCGTCCGCCCACCGTCACGACGGCGACACCACCGTCCGCACCGGCACCTCCACGGAGGACTACCGCAGCAGCGGGCCGGACGGCCCCTACCACCGCACCGTCACCACGGTCGACGGCTGGCCGGTCGGGTAGTGCCCGACCGGACGGTGCGGTGCCCGGCTCTCCCGCCGCGCGGGCACCGCACCGTCCTGGCCCGCTCCCGACCGGGTCCGTCAAGGGGTGCAGGACCGGGTCCGGCCGCGTCAGGGGTGCAGGACCCGGGAGGGCGCCGCGGCGTTGTCGGCCGCGGCCTGGGAGCGGACGGCGGGCACCACGCAGACGTCGTCGCCCGGCCAGGCCTCGCGCCAGACGTACCCGGAGACACAGGTGTGCGGGCCGTAGGGGCCGGACACCCAGCGGCTGTAGCGCACCGCGTTGTCGGCGGCGGCCTGGGAGCGGGTCGCCGGCGGCACGCAGGTGTAGTCGCGGTAGTCGCCGTCGCGCCAGACGTACCCGGAGACACAGCTGTTCGGCCCGTACACCGCCACCGAGGTGGCCGAGTGGACGGTGACGTTCGCGGTGCCGCCGCTGATCGAGGTGGAGATCGAGTCGCCGTTGGCGTTGAGCGAGGTGACGGGCAGGCGCGCGCCGCCGTCCAGGGTCCGCTGGAGGTAGGGCGTGCCGTTGACGATCTCGTGGATCAGCACCACGTCGTTCGGGATGCCCGCGGAGTAACCGAGCTTCCGGGTGAACTCCACGGTGTAGTAGTGGAACGGGTCCGACCCGATCGGGACGCGGAGCAGTTGCGGGTGCGCCCCGTCGTCGCTCTGGAACGAGGTCAGGGTGTAACTGCTCCAGCCGGCCGGTGCGACGGCCACCCGGCTGTGGTCGATCCAGCCGAGCTTGTCGAGGTGGTACCCGGCCAGGCCGACCGGTTGGCTGTTGCCGTAGGTGCCGCCGGTGCCCGAGGCGTAGACGTTGGCGGCGCTCATCTCGTCCCACGGGTCGTCGTACTCGCCCGGCGCGGACCAGGGCGCGTTGCGGTAGCTCGTGTCGTTGGAGAAGGAGTGGCCCAGTCCGTAGCCGTGCAGCATCTCGTGGGCGACGGAGACCGAGCCCAGACCGGTGCCGTCCAGGTAGACCGCGCCACCGGCGCCCCACCAGTCGATGCCGACGTTGGTGACGACGATCGTCCGGTGCCCGGCCGGGACGTTGTAGCCACCGGCGCGGGCGGCGGCGACGCAGTCCTGGAAGCGGGTCCACCGGTCGCGGCCCTGCTCCTGGGCGAGGGTGTAGGGCATGGTGTACCAGCCGGCGGCGTTGGAGTTGCGGATCTGCACGGCTCCGGCCGAGACGCGGTTGAAGTAGTCGTACATGCCTCCGGTCCCGGCCCCGGAGTCGGTGAAGAAGTTCCGGAGCCAGGCGGCGGTGTGCGGTTCTGACGCGTTGTCCGAGACCTTGCACATGAGGATCGACCAGCCGGTCCAGCCGCGGACCGGCACGGCGCCGGCTCCCCTCGGCAGGCCGAGCAGCAGCATGAGGACGGTGGCCAGCAGCGCCGTCGCCCTGGCGCCGTTCCGGCGCGTTCGATACGTGCGCATACGGGAGTGCTCCCCCCTTGTCCCGGTGGTTCCGGGGCCTGTCCCCGGACGGGCGACGCACCAGTACCCAGGGTTCGATGAGCAATAAACTCCCGGTGGAGAAGGGCAGTTGGGGATGCGTGGGCAGGTGTTCGACGGATTGCCGACGGACCGTTCCTACGGGGCCTTCCTACGGGGCCTTCCTACGGGCCGTTCCCAGGGACCGTTCCCACGGACCGGGCGACGGCGGTCGGGCGCCGTCGGGAGCCGGACCGTCAGCGGCCGACCTCGCGGGCGCGGAGGTCCTCGACGGTCTCCCGACGGATCAGCAGCCGCAGCCGGCCCTCGCGCACGGCGGCGACCGGTGGCCGGCCGACCAGGTTGTAGCCGGAGGCCATCGAGAGCTGGTAGGCCCCGGCGGCGGGCACGGCCAGCAGGTCCCCCGGGCGCAGGTCCGCCGGCAGCGTGGCGCCGTGCACCAGGACGTCGCCGGCCTCGCAGTGCCGGCCGACCACGTCGAAGGTCGCGGTCGGTCCTTCGACGGGCCGGCCGACCGTCCGCACCTCGTACGCGGAGCCGTAGAGCGCGGGGCGCGGATTGTCGCTCATGCCGCCGTCGACCGCCGCGAAGGCCCGCCCGTCGGTGCCGCGCTTGACCGACAGGACGCGGTAGACGGCCACGCCGGACGGGGCGGCGATCGCACGGCCGGGCTCGACCAGCAGCCGGGGGACGGCCAGACCGTGCTCGGCGCAACGGGCGGTGAGCCTGGCGGTGGCCCCGGCGGCGAAGCGCGCCGGGTCCAGTTCCTCGTCCCCGGCGAGGTAGCGGACGCCGTGACCGCCGCCGAGGTCGAGTTCGGGCAGTTCCACGCCGTGCCGGTCGCGGACCTGGGCGAGGAGTTCGACCAGTCGGTCGACGGCCTCGAGGTAGGGCCCGGTCCCGGTGATCTGGGAGCCCAGGTGGCAGTGCAGGCCGGTGAGTTCGAGGCCGGGCTGACCGAGGATCCGGGAAATCGCGTCGGCGGCGTCCCCGCCGGTGATCCGGAAGCCGAACTTCTGCCCGTCGACGCCGGTCCGCACCGCGCGGTGGTGTCCGGCGGCCACGCCGGGCAGGACCCGCACCAGGACCCGCTGCGGGGTGTCCGCGACCGCCAGGGCGGCCAGCCGGGGAATCTCGGCGGCGCCGTCGACGACGATCCGGCCGACCCGCAGACGGCGGGCGAGACGGAGCTCCTCGGGGGTCTTGGCGTTGCCGTGCAGCAGGATGCGCTCGGACGGGAAACCCGCGGCCGCGGCGAGGCGCAGCTCGCCGGCCGAACAGACGTCGAGCCCGAGCCCCTCGTCGGCGGCCCAGTCCACCACCGCGCTGCAGAGGAAGGCCTTGGCGGCGTAGAGGACCTCCGCCGTCGGCAGGGCGCGGCGGAAGGCCCGGGCGCGGGAGCGGAACTCCTGCTCGTCGAGGACGTAGAGCGGGGTGCCGAAGCGGTCGGCTGCCTCGGCCAGTCCGACACCGCCGATCAGCAGGTCGCCGCCGGGGCCGGGCCGGGCGGAGGCGGGCCAGGGGCTGCCGAGCGGAGCGGCGGGCGGCGGGGTGGGGTGGGTGGAGTGGGTGGACGCGGTGGACTGAGGGGTGCGCAGGGTGGTCGTCACACGGTGCTCCTGGTCGGAACAGGACGGGAGGGGGACGGGACGGGGTCGGCGGCGCGGGGGCTCGGGGGCTCGGGGCGCCGGCCGGCGGGCGTCAGTCCTCGTAGTCCATGGCGTAGCGGCAGTGTGCGGCGGTCGTACGACGCTGCTCCGGCGCGGGGTCCGTCACCGTCGCGGGGGCGACGTGGGACGGCTGAGCGCTCCGGGCGATCCGGGCGCTCCGGGGGTCGAAGACGGCCCCGTGCAGCAGCCGGCGCAGCACGGCCTCCTCCGCGGCTCCGGCCGCCCGGGGACTCCGGGGGTCGTCGGAGAGCACCTGGTACTCGGTCATGGTGGGTCGCATCCTTCCGGTCGCGGCGTGGGCCTCGGACGGTCCCGCCCGCAGCTCCAGTCCACCCCCGCCGTCGCCCCCGGTCACCCCTCCTTGACGCACGGCCTACGCGGACCGGCCCCGCCTTGACGGCACCTTGACGACCGTGGCGCCTTGACGACCACGCCACCCCGGTGGCACCTTCGCGGCGGCCCGGTGGGACGCGTCGACGCGTCGCACCGGGCCGGGCGGTGCGTCACGGGTGGCGGCGGACGCGGTGGGTGCCGCTCATCGAGGTCACCAGCGAGTACAGCGAGGTGGTGGCGGTGATGAAGAGGCGGTTGTTCTTCGGGCCGCCGAAGGTGAGGTTGGAGACCGGCTCGGGCACGAGCAGCCGGCCGATGAGCGTGCCGTCCTCGGCGTAGCAGTGGACCCCGTCGCCGAAGGCCGCTGCCCAGAGCCGCCCGTCGCGGTCGAAGCGGATGTTGTCGAAGCGGCTGCCCCTGCCCTCGATGTGGACGCGGTCGCCGCCCAGGGTGCCGTCCTCGCGGATGTCGAGGACGCGGATGTGCGCGGCACGGCTGTCGGAGACGTAGAGCCGCTGCTCGTCGTGGGAGAGCAGGAGCCCGTTGGGGCCGCGGAAGCCGTCGGCGGCGAGCTGGACCTCGCCGCTGTCCGGGTCGATCCGGTAGACGTTGCAGGCGCCGATCTCGCTCTCGGCGATGTGGCCCTCGTAGTCGCTGGTGATGCCGAAGTCCGGATCGGAGAACCAGATCGCGCCGTCCGAGCGGACCACCGCGTCATTGGGCGAGTTGAGCCGCTTGCCGCCGTAGTGGCTCGCGAGGACGGTGACGGTCCCGTCGTGCTCGGTCCTGGTGACGCGCCGGTTGCCCTGCTCGCAGGTGATCAGACGGCCCTCGCGGTCGAGGGTGTTGCCGTTGCTGTGCCCGGCGGCCGAACGGAAGGTGCTGATCGCTCCGGTGGACTCGTCCCAGCGCAGGATCCGGTCGTTGGGGATGTCGCTCCAGATCACCTGACGCCAGGCGGGCAGGTAGAGCGGGCCCTCGGCCCAGCGGCAGTCGCCGTGGAGCAGTTCGAGCCGGGTGTCACCGTAGGTGCAGGGCCGGAACCTGTCGTCCAGGATCTCGTACAGTCCGAACTCAATCTCACCAGACATCATTCATGTCCTATCGCTAACGACCGAACGTCATTCTGATGATCAAGAGTATGGCAGAACGAGATATGGTTTCACCATGGCCATCGACAATCTGGACGACACCGACCGCGCCCTCCTCGCACTGCTCCAGCAGGACGCCGGACAGGCCTACGCGGCGCTCGGCAAGGCCGTGGGGCTCTCCACCGCCGCCGCCCACGACCGGGTGCGCAAACTGCGCGAGCGCGGCGTCGTGCGCCGCACCACGGTGGACGTGGACCCGAAGGCCCTCGGGCTCGGCGTGCTCGCCTTCGTCATGGTCGACTCGTCCGCCTGGATGGGCGATTCGGCCGAGGCCTTCGCCGCGGTCCCCGAGATCGAGGAAGCCCACGTCATCGCCGGCGCCGCCTCGGTCCTGGTCAAGGTCCGCACGGCGACCACCGAGCACCTCCAGGACGTCCTCCGCCGCCTCTACGCCATCGAGGGCGTCAACGGCACCCAGGCCACCGTCGTCCTGGAGTCCTTCTTCGAACGCCCCCCGTCCCCGACCCCCTGACCCTGCGCCGGCCGACCGCCCGGCGCCCCGCCAGGAGCCGGGCGGGTCCTCAGGACGCCGGAGGCCGCCCGGCATGCGTCGGGCCCGTCCGGCGGGGAGGACTCCCCACCGGACGGGCCCGGTCACGCACGTGGTCGATCACATGTTGATCATGTGGCCGGCCAGGCCGTGGATCGCTTCCTTGACGGCCTCGCCCAGGGTCGGGTGGGCGTGGACGTTGCGGGCGACCTCGTGGACGGTGAGGTCCCACTGCTGGGCCAGGGTGAGCTCGGGGAGGAGCTCGGTGACCTCGGGGCCGATCAGGTGGGCGCCGAGCAGCTCGCCGTGCGTGTCGTCGCAGATGACCTTCACGAAGCCGATCGGGTGGCCCAGGCCGTGCGCCTTGCCGTTGGCCGTGAAGGGGAACTTGGCGACCTTGACGTCGTAGCCCAGCTCGCGGGCCTGCGCCTCGGTGTAGCCGAAGCTCGCGATCTGCGGCTGGCAGTAGGTCGCGCGCGGGATCATCGCGAAGTCCAGCTCCATGGTCTCCGCGTCGCCGATGGTCTCGGCGGCGATCACGGCCATCGCCTCGGCGGCGTGCGCCAGCATCAGCTTGGCGGTGACGTCGCCGATGGCGAAGATGTGCGGGACGTTGGTCCGGCCCCGGCCGTCGATCGCGATCGCGCCGCGCTCGGTCAGCTTGACGCCGGTGTTCTCCAGGCCGTAGCCGTGGACGCGGGGAGCGAAGCCGATCGCCTGGAGCACCTTGTCGGCCTCCAGGACCTGCTGCTGCCCGTCCTTGGTGGTGACGGTGACCTTGACCTTGGCGGCCGGGTCCTTGTCGTCGATCGAGTCCACCCGGGTCGAGGTGAGGACCTGGATGCCGAGCTTGCGGTACTGCTTGGCCAGCTCGGTGGAGACGTCGGCGTCCTCCAGCGGCACCATCCGGTCGAGGAACTCGACGATGGTGACCTGCACGCCGTAGTTGTGCAGCACGTAGGCGAACTCGACGCCGATCGCGCCGGCACCGGCGATGATGATGCTGCCCGGGAGGTCCTCGGTGAGGATCTGCTCCTCGTAGGTGACCACGCGGTCGCTCAGGCTGGTGCCGGGGAGCAGCCGGGTGGTGGCACCGGCGGCGATGATGCAGTGGTCGAAGGTGACGACCTCGAAGCCGCCGCCGTTGAGGGCGACCTGCAGGGTGTGGTCGTCGACGAAGGTGCCGCGGCCGTCGTACTCGGTGATGCCGTTCTTCTTCATCAGGTAGTGGACGCCCTTGACGCGACCGTCGGCGACGGTGCGGCTGCGCTTGAACGCCTCGCTGTAGTCGAAGGTGACCTGGCCCTCGATCTTGATGCCGAAGGTCTTGGCCTCCTTGGTGACGATGTGGGCGAGCTCCGCGTTGCGCAGCAGGGCCTTGGAGGGGATGCAGCCGACGTTCAGGCAGACCCCGCCCCAGTACTTCGACTCGACCACGGCGACCTTCAGGCCGAGCTGGGCGGAACGGACGGCCGCGGTGTAGCCGCCGGGGCCGGCGCCGAGAACGACGACGTCGTAGTGCGTGCTGCTCATGGTGCTGATTCCTCCGAGGGTGTCACGGTGTCGTGATCTCCGTGCCATGGTGTCAGGCCGCCGCGCCGCGCACCCATCGGACCCCCGATCGCCGGACACCCCGCCGGCCCCGCCCCTGGTCCTGGCCCTGAGGGCCGAGGAGCAGGGGCGGGGCCGGGGCCGGGGCGGGTCAGGCCCGGGTCAGGCCGGGGATCAGGCCGGAGGTCAGGCCGGGGGTCAGGAGGCGACCTCGTGGGCGTGGCTCTCCTGCAGGCCTCCGCCGCTGCCGGCCTGCCCGTCGGTCTGCTTCGGCGTGACCGGCGCGGTCAGCGAGGAGAGGTCCCAGGCGTAGGTCCCGACGGCGTGGGCGATGGCGTCGATGTTGAGGTCGAAGGCCGAGAGGTCCAGGTTCTCCAGGTCGTCGCAGGCCTGGTGGTAGCACTTGTCGAAGGCCACCCCGGCCGTGCCGCCGTACCTGGCGGCCTGGGCGGCGCTCTTGATCACCTCGGCGCCGGTGTCGGTGCCGCCGGACGGGATGCCCGCCTCGATGAACGGTCCGTAGTCGGAGCGGCCGGTGAAGTCGGTGCCCTCGTGCGGGACGCTCCAGTCGTCGAAGAAGTCCGTGATCAGGCGCTCGATCTGGGCGGACCCGGCGGGGCCGGCGCCGGAGCCGACGTGGTCGGAGTCGTCGCCGTCGTAGACGAACTGCGCCGAGTTGGGCGAGGCGATCATGTCGAAGTTCAGGTAGAGCCGGATCTTCTTCCGCTCCGCCTCGGAGAGCGCGTTCACATAGGCCTCGGAGCCCTTGAGGCCGAACTCCTCGGCCGACCACCAGGCGAACCGCACCTTGTTCTTGACCGGCTTGGTGCCGAGGTTCTTGGCGACCTCCAGGACGCCGGCCGAGCCGGAGCCGTTGTCGTTGATGCCGGGCCCGGTGACCACCGAGTCGAGGTGCGAGCCGACCACGACGGTGTTGTTCTCGTCGCCGCCGCGGGTCTCGGCCAGGACGTTCCAGGTCTTGCGCTTCTCCTGGAAGGTCCGCACGTCCAGGGTGACGGTGACCGGTCCGGCGGCGGCCTTGGCGGCCAGGGCCTCGCCGGACGCCCGGTCGGTGCTGCCGACCGGGACCCGCCCGGCGTCCGGCTCCACCAGCGTGCCGCTGAGGTCGCCCTCGGTGTTGTTGTAGATGATCGCGCCGACCGCGCCCGCGGCGGCCGCGGCCGCCTGCTTGGCCGCGAAGCTGCATCCGCCGCGCTTGATCAGCGCGACCTTGCCGGTGAACGCGCCCGCCGCGTAGTCGGCGGCCTCGCAGCCCGTGGTGCCGTCCACCGGGACGACCGCGAGCGGGGCGGTGATGCCCCCGGCCGGGCCGCTGAGGGAGTACGTCATGGCCTTCAGCGGCACCTCCTCGGCCTGCGGGGAGACCACGGCGAGCCGCTCGGACAGGGCCTGGAAGAACGTGTACTCGAACTCCTGCTTCGAGACCTTCAGCCCCGCCCGGCGGGCCTGCTCGTAGACGTACTGGGCGGACTGCTCGTGTCCGCGGGCGCCGGCCACCCGGTTGCCCCCGTTGCGGTCGGCGAACCGCTGGAACGCCTCCAGGGTCTCGAAGGCGTCGTCGGCGTCACTGCCCGCGATCAGCCGGGCGGCCAGCTTCGCCCCGTTGCGGGCCGGGTCCGGGTCGGCGGCGGCACCGCCGGCACCGACCAGCAGCAGCGGGGTCACCAGGCCCGCGACCGCCAGTGCGGCGCCCGCCGCGCGGCGGGTGGGGGCGGCGTGGGAGCGGGAGGCGACGGCCGGGCGACCGGTCCGAGCGTTCAAGGTGAGTCCTTCCAACGGTCCGTGGGACTCCCGATTTGACATGCTCCGGGCCTCCTTGCCAACCCCGGCGCGCAAGCTGACCGGATGCGGACACTCCGCTGTGCGGCGATGCTGGAGGAGGTGGGGCCGTCTCATCCGGGAGTGTGACCAAATGTCCATGATGGATAAGATCAAGGGCCTTCTCAAGGGCCATGAGGACCAGGCCGAGAGAGGCGTCGACAAGGCCGGCGACATGGTCGACGAGCGCACGCAGGGCAAGTACAGCGGGCACGTCGACACGGGCCAGGAGAAGCTCAAGGACCAGCTGCGGGACGACCGCCCGCCGCAGTAGGGCGGCCGGGGCCGGCCCGTCCGGCCTCCGCATCCGCTCCGACCCCTCTCGTACTCCGCTTCGACCTCTTCACCTTCCACCTCGACGGACCGTCACGCGGTCGCCTCCGGTCCGCCTCCCCGGTTCGTGCGCACGCCGTCCGGCGCCCGCACGGACCGGGCATTATTTTCGGACTTTACACACTCATTACTATTAGTCCGGTTGCGCGTTCGCGTCCCGTACGCGGTCAGGCGCCGGCGTTCCCCTGCCCAGGCGCGCCCGCGCCGCGCGCCACCGAGGGAACCCCCCTGACGAGAGGACAGCCGCCGTGTCGATCGCCCGTGTCCGGACCACTCCGCTGCCCGGTGTCGGCGTCCAGTACGACCTCACCACCCGAGAACAGCGGCACCTGTCCGTGATCGCCCACCGGGACGGCTCACGCAGTCTCAACGTCTACCGCTCGGACGACCCCGACGCCTGCTCGCAGGCCTTCCGGCTGACGGCCGAGGAGTCCGCCGCCCTGGTGGACGCCCTGACGCCGGCCCACCACAGCCCGGCCCTGCTGCACACCACCGACCTCGGCCTGGTCGCCGAACGGCTCCCGGTCGACGGCGCCTCGTACTGGAACGGACGACTGCTCGGCGAGACCCGGATGCGGACCGAGACCGGCGCCTCGATCGTCGCGGTGCTGCGGCGCACCGGCGCCGTCCCCTCCCCCGCCCCGGACTTCCGGCTGGCCGGCGGCGACACGCTCATCGTGATCGGCACCCGCGAGGGTGTGGACGCGGCGGCGGCGATCCTGGAGCGGGGGTGATCGGGGGGTGCACACCGCCACCGTCTTCATCGAGCTCGGCTCGGTCATCCTCGTCCTCGGCCTGCTCGGCCGGATCGCCGGGCGGTACGGCTTCTCGCCGATCCCGCTCTACCTGCTCGGCGGGCTCGCCTTCGGCACCGGCGGGCTGCTGCCGCTGAGCGCCAGTGAGGAGTTCGTGGCGACCGGCGCCGAGATCGGCGTCGTCCTGCTGCTGCTGATGCTGGGTCTGGAGTACACCGCCGCCGACCTGGTCACCAACCTCAAGGCCCAGTACCCGGCCGGCGCGGTCGACTTCCTGCTCAACGCCGTACCCGGCGCGGTCGCCGCGCTGCTGCTCGGCTGGGGCCCGGTCGCGGCCGTGGTGCTGGCCGGCGTCACCTGGATCTCCTCCTCGGGCGTCATCGCCAAGGTGCTCGGCGACCTCGGCCGCCTCGGCAACCGGGAGACCCCGGTGATCCTCAGCATCCTGGTGCTGGAGGACCTCGCCATGGCGGTCTACCTGCCCATCCTCACCGCCCTGCTGGCCGGGGCCGGCCTGGTCGCGGGCTCGATCACGCTCGCCATCGCGCTCGCCACGGCGGGAGCGGTGCTGTTCGTCGCGCTCCGTTACGGGCGGCTGATCTCCCGGTTCGTCTCGCACGACGACCCGGAGAAGCTGCTGCTGGTGGTCCTCGGACTGACCCTGCTGGTCGCGGGCATCGCGCAGCAGCTCCAGGTGTCGGCGGCGGTCGGCGCGTTCCTGGTCGGCATCGCGCTCTCCGGCGAGGCCGCCGAGGGTGCGCACACCCTGCTGAGCCCGCTGCGCGACCTCTTCGCGGCGGTGTTCTTCGTCTTCTTCGGCCTCAGCACCGATCCGACCAGCATTCCGCCGGTACTGCTGCCCGCGCTGCTGCTGGCCCTGGTCACCGCGCTCACCAAGGTCGCGACCGGCTACTGGGCCGCCCGGCGCGCGGGGATCGCCACGCGCGGTCGGTGGCGGGCCGGCGGGGCGCTGGTGTCCCGGGGCGAGTTCTCGATCGTCATCGCCGGGCTGGCCGTGACGGCGGGCATCGAGCCCGGGCTCGGGCCGCTGGCCACGGCGTACGTGCTGATCCTGGTGGTCACCGGACCGCTGGCGGCGCGGTACACCCAACCGGCGGTGGAGCGGCTGGGCGTGGTGGTCGCGCGACGCCGCGGGGCGGCCTGGGCGCCGGAGGGGCGGACGGGCGCGACGGCGGGCGCGCCCGTGGGTGCGCAGGTGGGTGCGCAGGCGGCCGCACAGGTGGGTGCGCAGGGGAGCGCGCAGACGGCCGAGCCGCTGGAGGACGCGGACGACGCGCTGGGCCCCGGACCGGGCCAGGCGCTGGACGGGCTGTCGCGCTGACCTGACCCACCGACACGTCCGGCCGGCCCACCCCGCCGGTCGTCGTTCCCCGTTCCCCGACGTCGGGCCGATCCCGACACCCCGCCCCTGGGCGACTCACCTCCGGTGGTCCGCCCAGGGGCGTTCGTCGTTCGCCGTGCCCGCGTCGCCGGCCGCCCCGCTCTCCGGCACCTCCGCACCGCTCCCGCAGTGCTCGCAGGCGCCGGGGCCGGGCCGCTCCCGCACCTTCCCGCACTCCTCGCACACCCGGTCCAGCCAGCAGGCCGGTTCGCCACCCTCATCGGTACGGCCCTCGCCGCGTTCGTCCACGCCGCGTTCCTCCATGCCGGGCTCGTGCGTGCCGCGTTCATGCGTGCCGGGCTCGTCCGTGCCGCGTTCGTCCATGCCGCGAGTGTGCGCGCGGACCGACCGACGGCGCGAGTAGACAGTGTCTACTCGATCTTGATAGACACGTCCCCATGACGGAAACGGAACAGGACAAGACCACCGGGCTGCGTGCCCGCCTGGTCGCGGCCGGGGTCGAACTGCTGGCCCTGGAGGGCGTGCACGCGCTCACCCTGCGCGAGATCGCCCGCCAGGCCGGCGTCTCGCACGGCGCCCCGCGCCGCTACTTCGCGACCCACGCCGAGTTGCTGGCCGCCATCGCCCGGCACGGCTTCGGCGAACTGGCCGCCGCCGTCGGGCTCGACGACCCCGCCGCCGGGGCGCCGACCGTCCAGGACGCCACCGAGGCGCGGGCCCGGCTCGAAGCGCTCGCCCGCGGCTACCTCGCCTTCGCGGCCGACCGGCCGGGCATGTTCGAGCTGATGTTCCGCCACGACGTCATGGAGGGCAGCGGTGCGCAGCTGCGCCGCACCTCGCTCCCCCTGTTCGAGGCCGTCACCCACCTCGTCGCCGCGATCCGCCCGCCGGCCGCGGGGGCCGGCGGGGCCGAGGTGCCCCCGGCCGTGGTGGCGGCGGCGTTCTGGGCCAACCTCCACGGCCTGGCCCAGCTCCGCGCCTGGGGCAGCCTCCGCCTCGCCACCGGCACCGACATCGTCGAACCGGTCCTGCGCGCCACCCTGGACGCCCACCTCGGCCCGGTGTCCCGATGACACCGGTCCGCGCACAGCGCCTCACCCTCGTCGGCAGCATCCTCGGCGCCGCGATCGTCGCCCTCGACGGCACGGTGCTCACCGTCGCCCAGCCGAGCCTCCAGCACGACCTGGACGCCTCCCTCCCCGCCGTGCAGTGGACCAGCACCGCCTACCTGGTCACGGTGGCGGCCCTGCTCGTCTTCGCCGGCCGGCTGGGCGACCGGTTCGGCCACCGCCGGGTCTTCGCCGTCGGCGTGCTCGGCTTCGGCGCCTCCTCGGCCGCGATCGGCCTCGCCCCGAACATCGGCTGGGTGATCGGCCTGCGCGTCCTCCAGGGCGTCGCCGGCGCGCTGCTCCAACCCGCCACCCTGGGCCTGCTGCGAGCCGTCTACCCGGCCGACCGGCTCGGCCGGCCGATCGCGCTGCGCACCGTCGCGATCGGGCTCTCGGCCGCCGCCGGACCGGTGGTCGGCGGCGCCCTGACCGCCCAGCTGGGCTGGCGGTCGGTCTTCCTCCTGACGGTCGTGCCCGCCGCCGTCGCCGGCGTCTCCGCGCTGCTGGTCCGGCTGCCGCAGTCGGCGGAGGACACGGCGACCGCTCCGGCAGCGGGAGCCCGGTCGGGCGCTCCGGCAGCGGAAGTCCGGCCCGGCACCGGGCTGGACCTGCCGGGTGCCGCGCTGCTCGGCGCCGCACTGGCCTGCCTGGTGTTCACCCTGGTCGGTGTGCCCGACCGCGGTCCGGCGCCGGGCACCTGGCTCGGCCTGGCGGCCTCGGGAGCGCTCGGCGCCGCCTTCGTCCGCCACGAGCGTCGGACCCGGCATCCGCTGCTGCCGCCGACCGTCCTGCGGGCCCCGACCGTCGCCCCCGCGCTGGGCGTCCTGCTCGCCGCCTCGGCCGCGCTCTTCGGCACGCTCTTCCTGGCCACCTACTTCCTCCAGGACGTGCTCGCCCTCGACCCGCTCGCCAGTGCGGTCCGGTCCCTGCCGCTGGCGGCGGCGATGGTGGTCGCCGCACCCTCCTCGGCGGCGCTGGCCCGGCGGCACGGGCCCCGCCGGACGGTGGTGGCGGGGATGTCCTCGCTCACCCTGGGCTCCCTCCTGGTGGCCACCTTCGGGCCGGACACCCCGGTCCCGGTGATCGGCACGGCCTTCCTCCTGCTGGGTGCCGGCTTCGGCTCGGTGATGGCCACCGCGACGGCGGCGGTCGTGCGCGCCGCCCCGGTCCGCGACGCCGGGGTGGCGGGCGGCCTCCAGCAGACCGCGATGAACGTCGGTCCCGCCCTCGGCGTGGCCGTCGCCACCACGCTGACCGCCGGCCGCCCCCTGACCGACGCCCTCTCACCGGCCCTCGTCACCCTCGCCGCCGTCGCCGCCGCCGGCGCCCTCCTCGCCACCCGCCTCCCGGCCGACCACCCGGCGTCCCGGAGCCCCGTCCCGGCCGACGGACCCCTCGGCCGCGAAGCACCGTAGGACCTGTCGAGGTCGTCCGATCTGCGGAGGGACGATGGGGGACGGTCCTGCGCCGCGCCGAGCACGCCGCTCCGAGCACCTGGGCGAGGGGAGTGGGAAGTCGACGGAGCCGACTTCCCACTCCCGCCGCGCCCGCCCCGCCCGCCGCGAGCCGCGAGCCGCGAGCCACCTGAGCCCAAGCCCGCCACTCCGCGCGCGGCAGGAACCGCAGTCGGCGGACGGACGGACAGGACGTAACCCGTGCGTGCCGAGCACGGTGAGCGTCATGGGAAGCCTCCGAACTCCCGCCGCCCTGGTCACGGCGCTCGTCCTCCTGGCCGCCGCATCACCGTGGGGCAGGGGCTTTCTGCCGCGGCGCCCGGCGTCCGCGGTCGGCCGGGCGCAGGGCTGTGATCAACCGGTCCAGGTCGGACCCGGTCGGGGCGAGCGGGGCGAGGACGGTGTCGATGAGGTGCCGCCAGCGGCGGCGGACCTGCTGCACCGGCCGCGGCGGGTGCCCGGAGGGCAGCCGTGCCGGCACCGTGAACGTGTCGGCCAAAGTGCGGGCCAGGTCTCCGAGACGGGGGTCGGCGGGATCGTCGGCCGCGCGCAGCAGGACCAGCCCCAGCAGGGCCACCGGGTCGGCGCCGCCGTGATCCCGGCCCGGCCGACCGACGGTGCCCGGCTCCTCGGTGACCGCCCGCCAGGCCAGCAGCCGCTCGGCCAACCGCGGCACGTCCCCACCGAGCGCGAGGCAGCTCTCGACCAACTGCGGGGCCGTGTCGTTGAGATCGTCGGTGTGGTCGCCGGCCGTGATCACCAGCAGCGCGCAGCACCAGGCGCGGACGAGGTGGTCGACGTCCGGGCCGCTGCCGTGCCGCGACAGCCGCAGCGCCTCACCGGGGTCGAAGTCCAGATGCTGCGGTACCCGCCCCGACACCCGGATGCCCACGAGGAGCGGGAAGTGCCGGTGCGCCCCGAACGGGTCGGTGCCCGCGATGTCCACCAGGTGCTCGCGGCTGATCATGGCGTTGAGCCGCTCGAACAGCGCCGATGCGGAGATCGGCCAGCCGGGCAGCTCGTGCACGACCACCCGGGTGCTCCCTGCCGCGACGAGGCGGACGCCGGCCGACGACGGGGCGCAGAACGGACGGCTGCAGCTCACGGGATCGGCACAGCCGTGACTCGGGTCCGGGTGGTTCTGGACGCGCTCCCCGGCCGAGCGGGTTCGGCGGCGGCTCATGACGCCACCGTGTCATCCGGTCCGCCGCCGGGACAGTCCACCGGGATGAGGGTTCCTGCGACGGGCCTCGACGACCGGCGCAGGTCCAGGTGGAACGGGCGTCCGGGCGCTTCCGGCTGCCAGCCCTGGTCCCGCGCTTCGCGGACAGCGAGAGCCACGCTCGCGGGAGTGACCCCGACGGAAGGCAGACCCAGCCAGTTGCCCGGATGTGCTCGGGGCAACCGGACCACGAGCACGGAACCCGACCGCTCGGCATGCTCGACGACCACCGTCATCGGCGACTCCCCGATCCCCTGACTGTACGTGGGCCTGCGCCGCACGACCCACCGGTACGGCACCCCGTCGACCGTCCTGAGCCTGGAGCCCTTCCGCGGCAACGTCACTGGCCCTCCTCCCGCGCGCACGGTCGTTCGACGACCTGCCGGTTGGTCACCGTACCGGCAGCGTCAGCCCTGACGGGGCAGTACTTTTCGTTGATCAGGGACACGATCCTGTCGAGATCGGCGATGCAGGCCCGGAAGGTGGCGATGTCGTTGCTGTCGAGCCCGCCGTTCAGCTCACGCCGGACGAGGCCGGCCGCGTCGGCGTCCAGGAGATCAACTCCACGCCCTCGACGGCGATGCCGCGGAAGCTCCCAGGGAACGCCGCGCGTCGCTCCCACAGCCGGGCGAGTCGGACTTCGGGCTGGCTCATGACGTCCACGGACGCCTCGCTGGGCAGAACCAGGTCGGCCACGATGGCGCCCACGCCCGCACGGTCGAGAACGACCTCGCGGACGCGCGGGTCCGGTACCGGTGCCGGCGGAGGGGGGCGGTCCGGGCCTCGGCGGCAGGGTGTTCTCCAAAGCGGTCTCGTCCTCTGAGGGCAGTAGCTGTCGCCGGGACCGGTCGGGTGGGCTCTTGGCGCCCCTCTGCCGTACGTCACCGCGGGCCCGGTACCCCCGTGGCGGCAGGGTTTCAGCGGCGGACGAAGTAGGTGGCGGTGTCGTGGTTGCCGAGCCAGCGGAGGGTGAGGGGGCAGCGGGACGTCGGGCGCCAGTGGGTGGTCAGTTCGGCGAAGAAGTCCGGGTCGGCGCAGAGGCCGCCGGGACGGTCGCCGATGTAGAGGAGGCCGGGGCCCTGGTAGGCGCGGATGGTGTCGGTGGCCATCGGGTCGTGGTGCGGGGGCCAGAGGAGGGCGAGGACGCGCTCGGGGTGGGCGGCGGCGTCCTCGGCGGCGCGGCCGGGGTGGACGTCGGTGTACTGGAAGCGGTCGGTGAAGCCGTTCCGTTCGGTGCGGGCCTCGGCGTCGGTGGCCAGCACGTCGATGCCGCGGGCGCGCAGCAGCCAGGCCCAGTAGCCGCTGCCCGCCCCGACCTCCAGCAGTCCCCGGCCGTCCAGGCAGTCGGCGACCCAGTCCACGGCGGTGCGGGAGGCCAGCGCCCAGCTGTAGACCCGGGAGAGCTCCTGCCGTCGGGGCAGCGGTGGTCCCAGCTCGGCGGGGAGGTGGTCGAACACGTCGACGACCGGTCGAGTGCGGCTGCCGTGGCGGAGCGCCGGATACCACAGCAGCGGCACCATCTGCGGATTGTGCGCCGCGAACTCGACGTCCTGCACGGGCAGCAGGTCGCCGAGTTGCCGGAACGGGCGGCCCCACCCGGGGTGGTGCAGCTCGGACCGGCCGGCCCAGAGACGGATCAGCCGCTCGGCCGTCCCGGCGACCATCAGGGCGGTGGGGTCGCCGGGCCCGGCCGTGCCGTCCGACCCCGAACGCGCGGGCTGCGCCGTCGGCTTGGTCATCGGCGGTGTCCGGTGGAGTGAGGTGGTGTGCGGTCGGAGGTCAGATCGCGACGTGGTCCTGGAGCGCCAGAGCCTCGGCGCCGACCGTGCCGCCGACCGGCTGGCCGAGCATGGCCATGTGCGCCTCGACGACGATGCCGGGGGCGGTGGCGGGCTCCTGGACGGCGCTGACGCCGCCCACCACGGCGGCGGCCGCGAGGGCCGCGGTGGCGGCACCGATCAGGGCGGTGTGACGGCTGTTCAGCTCCATGGTGACCCCCGTGGTCTCGTTCGACCGATCGCGCGATCGATCGTGTGCAGCTTAAGCAGCTGTCTCCCGTTCGATCAATCGAATTTCCGACGGCCGGTCAGGACCGTCGGCCGGGGCGGCGCGACCGGCCCGGACCCGCCCGTGGCGGGGCAGCAGGATCCGCAGCAGGGCCAGCTGGCCGAGTGCGCCGATCGTCATGCCGGCCCAGAGGCCGTGGACACCGAGCGGGCCCGCCAGGGCGGCGCCGGAGCCGAGTTGGACGGCGAGGCCGAGCAGCACGGCGGTCACCAGCGGGCGTCCCGCGCCGGCCGCCTGGTGCACTCCGCCGAGGGCGACCACCAGCGCGTAGGGCAGCAGGTAGAGGCCGGCCATCCGGAGGAAGCCGACGACCTCGCCGGCCACCGCCGGGTCGTCGGTGAACAGCGCCGCCACCGGTTGCGCGGACGCCGCGCAGAGCAGGGCGGCGCCCGCGCCCAGGGCGGCGGCCAGTCCGGCGGTGTCGCGGGCGAGGGAGCGCACGACGGCGGCGGGGTCGGTGCCGGCCCGCCGGGCCGCGCCGGTCAGCCGGGCGGCCTCGATGGCGGCGGCCTGCCGGACGGCGTAGAAGGCCATGGTGACGATCAGGAGGACGCGGTAGCCCACCCCGTAGCCGGCCACGGCCGGCACGCCGAAGGAGGCGACCAGGGCGAGCTGGGCGGTGCCGACGCCCATCCGGGCCGTGAAGTCCAGGCCGAACGAGGCGCCGGTGGCCGTGATCGCACGGGCTTCGGCGAGCAGCCCGCCCGCCGGGGCGGGCAGCCGGTGGCGGCGGCGGAGCAGCACGGTCACCGCGAGGGCGACCGCCCGGGAGACGGTCAGCGCGAGCGCCGCGCCGGTCACCCCGAAGGCCGGGAAGGGGCCGGGCCCGAGGATCAGCAGCGGATCGAGGACGAGCAGCAGGGCGTTGCCGAGCAGGGCCGTCCGCAGCGGGGTGCGGGTGTCGCCGACGCCCTTGAACAGCTCGTCGGCGATCCGCTGGGCGAAGAACAGCGCGAAGGCGGGGAAGGCCACGGTGAACCAGTCGGCGGCGAGCCGCGCGGCCTCCCCGTCCAGGAAGGCGTCGGCGATCCGGTCGCGGGCGAGGAAGCCGGGAACGGCGATCGCGAGGCTGCCCAGCGCGCAGAGCCGCCAGGCGGCGCGGGCGACGCGTCCGGCCGCGGCGGGGTCGTCGGCGCCGTGGGCGCGCGCGAGCCGCACGGTGGTTCCCGAGGCCGCCACCAGGACCAGGCCAAGCAGCAGGTTCTCCACGGTGCCGGCCAGGGTGACGGCGGCCACCGCCGGTCCGCCGAGCCCGGCCACCCAGTAGGCGCCGATGACCGAGGCGACCACGCCCGACAGCAGTTCCCCGTAGACCGGTCCGGCCAGTGCCACGAGCCGTGGCAGGTGCCCCCGCATGTGTGTCCTCCCCGATCGTCCTGGCGTCCCCGGGACCGGAGCTACCCGTGCGGGGCTCCCGCCGCCGCTCCCGCGCCGCGCGGGACCGGGGATCCGACCTCGAATAGAGATACATCGAATCGAGGCACATCGACAAGAGGTATTGTGACTCCGTCACCAGGCGCGCGACCGCGGGCCGCACGTCAACCGGTCAGGACGCCGACCCGAACACCGGTCCGGCCACCGGTCCGGACGGAACAGCACGCCGAACGAACACCACGACGACCGAAAGGCCCTCGCCCGTGCTGACGCTCGCGATCCTCGGGTTCCTGTACGACGAACCGCTGCACGGTTACCAGCTGAAGGCCCGGATCACCGGCCTGACCGGTCATGTCCGGCCGGTCAGCGACGGCGCGCTCTACCCCGCGATCACCCGGCTGGAGAAGGCCGGACTGCTGCGGCGCCGCAGCGAGCCGGGCACCGGCGCCGCCCCCCGGCAGGTCCTGGAGCTGACCGCCGGGGGGCGGGCCGAACTGGAGCGCCGGCTGTCCGAGCCGGAGGAGGTCGAGATCTCCGACCAGATCCGCTTCTTCACCGTCGCCACGTTCCTGGACCGCCTGACCGACCCGGCCCGGCAGGCCGCGGTGCTCCGCCGCCGCCTCGCCTTCCTCGAGGCGCCGAGCAGCTTCTTCTACGACAGCGACGGGCGCCCGGTCTCCGCCGAGCAGGAATCCAACCCGTTCCGGCGCGGCATGCTGCTGGTCGCCCGGGCCTCCGGGGCGGCGGAGCGGGCCTGGCTGGCCGAGACGATCGCCGATCTGGAGCACCTCGCGTCGAACGCGTGAGCGGACTGCCGCCACTCGGTCGTCCCGAAGGGGTCCCGGCGGCGCCGGGCGTGGCTATGATGAGCCGCCACTCACCACGGCCGATCCGTCCGGTACCCCGGCACCGCCGCGAGTGACCAGGTCACGGGCCTGTCCGGGCCCGCTCCGCCCGCCCCGAGGGAGACCGCCGTGCCCAGTGCCGACACCGCCGACGCCACCGGAGACGCCCACGCCGCCGGAGCCGACCGCTCCACGACGGGCCGTTCCACGACCGGCCGTTCCACGACGGGCCGTTCCACGGCGGCCCGCCCCTCCGGTGCGCCCCGGCCGGCCGCGCACCTGGAGTCCATCCCCGGCTGGTTCTTCCGGCTGGACCAGGAGGCCTTCCGGCACCTGCTCAGCGCCCAGAGCGAAGCCGGCGTCACCGGCGACGTCCTCGAACTCGGCAGCTACCTGGGGCGCAGCGCCGTCCTGCTCGGCGACCACCTGCGGCCCGGCGAGCGGCTGACGGTCTGCGACCTGTTCGACTCCGCGGCGGGCGACGCCGACAACGCGGCCGAGATGACGATGTCCTACCGGGCCTCGCTCACCAGGAGCGGTTTCGAGGCCAACTACCTCGCGTTCCACCCGGAGCTGCCGACGATCGTGCAGGCGCCCACCTCGGTGCTGGCCGACGGCCGCGTCCCGGCCGGCAGCTGCCGCTTCGTCCACGTCGACGCCTCCCACCTCTACGAGCACGTGGCCGGGGACATCGAGGTGGCGCGGTGCGCGCTGACCGAGGGCGGCCTGGTGGTGCTCGACGACTACCGCTCGGAGCACACGCCCGGGGTGTCGGCGGCGGTCTGGGAGGCGGTGTTCACCGGGGGGCTGCGGCCGGTGCTGCTGACGCCGATGAAGTTCTACGGGACGTGGGGCGATCCGGAGCCGGTCCGGCGGGTGCTGCTGGCGCGGGACTGGTCGGCGGAGGGCTTCACGGTCGACGAGGACACCATCGCGGGGCGGCGGGTGCTGCGGCTCAACAACGCCGTGCCGTCGGCGGCGCCGCGCTCGGGCCCGCGCCGGCTGCTGCTCGACCTGCTGCCGCCGGTCGCCACCCGGGCGGTGCGACGCGCGCTCGGCACGCTGCGGACGCTGCGGGCCTCAGTTACCTCGGGAGCCTCGGGAGCCTCGGGGGCCTCCGGGGCGTGAGGGTGCCGGGAGGGTCCGCGGCACGGCGCGGGACCGGGGCCGGTCGCGCGGGCCGGTAGCCTTCGGCCGTGCACCGAACGATCACCGCTGCCGCCCGCCGCGCCGGGACACGCCGATGAGCACCTTCGTCCCGCCCGAGCCCCCGGCCTACGCCACCGCCTCGCGGCGCGAGCGGGCGGCCAGGATCCTCACCGAGGTGCTCGCCCCCGCGAACCTGGTGATCGCCCTGTTGCTGCTCGTCGGCGCGCACGCCACGGACGGCTGGTCCGGGCTGGGCTGGGGGCTTCTGGCGGCGCTCTTCTGCGGGGCGGTGCCGATCGGGGTGATCGCGTTCGGGGTGCGGCGCGGCGCGCTGACCGACCGGCACATCCGGCTGCGCCGCCAGCGGGTGGTGCCGATGGCGGTCAGCCTGGTGTCGGTGGTGACCGGGGTGGCACTGCTGTACCTGCTGGGCGCCCCGGCGGAGGTCGGGGCGCTGGTGGTGGCGATGCTGGTCGGTCTGGTCTCGGCGCTGGCCGTCACGGTCCGGTGGCAGATCTCGCTGCACAACGCGGTGGCCGGCGGCACGGCGATGATCCTGCTGCTGGCGCTCGCCCCGACGACCGCGGCCCTGCTGGTGGCGGCGGCCTCGCTGCCGGTGGCGACGGGTTGGTCGCGACTGGTGCTCAGGGCGCACACGCCCGCTCAGGTGGTGGCCGGGACGGCGCTCGGCGGTGTCTCCGCGCTGGTGTTCACGCTGTTGCGCTGAGCTCGCTCCTCGGGCGCCCCCGATCCCCTCGGACGCTGCCTCCCGGACGCTCCCGATCCCCGAACGCTGCCCACCCCCCGGACGCCCCCGCCGTGCGGCCGGACCGCCGATAGGGTCGCCCGGTCGGGCCCGCCGACGGGGCGGGCCGGCCGATCCGAGCCGTGGAGGGTGCCGCCGTGCAACCGCGAATTCCCCATCTGCCGCCTCCGCCGCACGACCCTCCGGCGCAGCGGCCGGGCCCGGCCGTCCCGGCCCGGCCGCCGGTGCTCTCGGACCTGCCCGCGGAGGAGGACCTGGTCGAGGCGCTGCTCGCGCTCGCGGTGCCGTTCGAGGAGGTGAACGGCCTGTTGGCGGCCCGCACCCGGCTGGACCGGGACCGAGGGCTGCGGGTGCTCTTCGAGGAGATGCTGGAGGCCCAGGCCCGGGCCGTGGGAACGCTCGGGGAACCGGCCCGGCTCGACCGCGACTGGGCGGCCGGCGCGGCCGGGGGCGAGGGACTCGCCGCCCTGCTGTTCGTCGCCCTGGCGCCGCTGGCCCGGGCGCACCACCGCGCGCTCGGCGTCCCGGCGGAGGTCACCCGGTCGACGCTGGCCGACCTCGGCCGCCAGCTCGTGGTGAGCCGGTGGCGCGGCCACTCCGGGCTGGGCAACGCGCGCTGGCTGACGTTGCACTTCCGGGGCGAACTGTTCCAGCTCGGTCGCCTCCAGTTCCAGCGCAGCCGGCTCACCGGCGCGGACGCCGAGGCCGCGCGGGCGGCGGGGCTCGGCGACCGGGCGCTCCAGGTGCACATCCCCGACCACTGCGGCCCGCTCTCCCCCGGGGCGTGCGACCGCGCGTTCGACCGCGCCCGCGCGTTCTTCCCCCGGCACTTCCCCGGGGAGTCGTACCGGAGCGCCTGCGTCTTCTCCTGGCTGCTCGACCCGCAGCTCGCCGCGTACCTGCCCGCCGAGTCCAACATCCTGCGGTTCCAGCGGCGGTTCACCCCGCTGGAACGCCCGCACCGGCCGCCGGTCCCCGAGGATTCCAACCCGCTGAAGTACGTCTTCGGCGACGTCGGACGACCGCTGGGGTCGCTCCCCCGGGACACCGTCGTCCAGCGCGCCCTGGTCGACCACCTGCGGGCGGGCGGTCACTGGTACGTGCGGGGCGGCTGGCTCGCGCTCTGAACGCACCCTCGCTCCCCGGAGTTCGTCAGCGAAATATTACTGGTCAGATAAATCCGATCGGGCTCACTCCAACGAGGGAACATCCTTTAAAGATTTGCCCACGGATCATTAAAGCGCGCATAGTGATGGCACCTCAGTTGGCTCTAGTAATGGCCAATTTATGGCAAAGTCCCGTGCGTGTCGCGCACGGACCCCTGACGGACGAGGAGATGACGATGCGGCACGAAAACCTTCACGACAGCTACGGGCAGCGGCTGCGCGAGCGGATCGCCGCCCCGGGGACGGCCCCGCTCATCGGGGTCTACGACATGTACTCCGCCTCGATCGCGGCCGAGCACTACGACGGCATGTTCGTCTCCGGCTTCGGGTTCGCGGCCTCCTACTACGGCCTGCCCGACATCGGCTTCATCGCCTGGCCGGACATGGTCGCCTTCGTCGAGCGACTGCGCGGCGCCTTCCCCCGGCACCACCTGCTGGTCGACATCGACGACGGCTACGTCGATCCCGAGGTGGCCTGCCACGTGGTGCGGCGGCTGGAGCGGATCGGCGCCTCGGGCATCATCCTGGAGGACCAGAAGCGCCCGCGCCGCTGCGGTCACGCCGACGGCAAGCAGGTCCTCCCCCTCGACGAGTACCTGGAGAAGCTGGACCGGGTGCTCGCGACCCGGACCGACCTGGTCGTGGTGGCCCGCACGGACGCGACCGAGGAGGACGACATCCTGCGCCGGGCCGAGGCCCTCGCCGCCACCGACGCGGACGTGGTGCTGGTCGACGGCGTGCGCAGCGAGGAGTGGATCCGGCGGATCCGCCGGGTGGTGGGCGACAAGCCGCTGCTGTTCAACCAGATCGGCGGCGGCAAGTCGCCCCGGCTGTCGCTCTCCGAGTTGGACGCCCTCGGGGTGGACGTCGCCATCTACAGCACCCCGTGCCTGTTCGCGGCCCACCGGGCGATGGACGAGGCGCTGGCCGGCCTCAAGGGCGCGGACGGCCGACTGCCGGCCGGCACGGTGGGCCGCCAGGAGATCGGGGTCCGCGAGTCCACCGAGTTGCTGGAGCGGAACATCGCCCGTCCTCATGCCCGCGAGGAGGTGGGCGTGTGACGCTCCGGGTGCCCGGCCCGTCCGTCCGAATCCGGACCTGGACCCGGACCGCGGGAGAGTGGCCGCGCCGGGGCCGGCACCGGGTGATGGCCGTCGGGCTCGCCCTGGCGGCCTGGGCCCTGCTCGGCGGCGCCGCGCCGGGGTCGACCGTCGCGGAGCGCAGCCTCCTCACGGTGATCGACAACTCCGGGGCGGACTCGATCATCGAGATCGACCGGACGGCCGACCTCCTGATCGGGCACGGGTCGGCCGGCAGCGACCACGACGGGTCCACCACGGCCCTCGTACCCGGCCTGCTGAGGATCGCCAAGACCGTCCCGGCATCCCAGGGCACGGAGCAGGGGGACGAGGAATGACCACGACCCGTCAGCACCGGGCGCCGCCCCCGGCGGGGGCGCCAAGCCGTCCGCCAGGGCGTTCCCCGGGACGTTCGCCGGGACGTTCGCCGGGCGGCGGCGAACGTCGGCGGCCGTGGTGGCGGGTGCTCGATCCGTACGTGGCGGCGCTGGCCGGCGCGGTGGCGCTGGCGGCGCTGCTCCCCGCCACCGGTCGGGCGGCGCGCGGGGCCGAGCTGGCCTGCGACCTCGCGGTGGGGCTGCTGTTCTTCCTGTACGGGGCCCGGCTCTCCACCCGCGAGACGGTCGCCGGCCTGCGACACCTGCGATTGCACGGGTTGGTCCTGGCCTGCACCTTCGTACTGTTCCCCGTGCTCGGCCTCGCCGTGACGGCGGCGGCCCCCTTCGGACTCACCGGGCCGCTGCGGACGGGCGTGCTGTTCCTCTGCCTGGTGCCGTCCACCGTCCAGTCCTCGGTGGCGCTCACCGGCGTGGCCCGGGGGAACGTCCCGGCCGCGATCTGCGCCGGCACCTACTCCAGCCTGGCGGGTCTGGTGCTGACGCCGCTCCTCGCGGCCTGGCTGCTGGGGGCCGGGGCGGCGCTGTCGGCCGACGGCCTGGTGCGGATCTGCGGGCAGTTGCTCGTACCGTTCGTGGCGGGGCAGGTCCTGCGACCGTGGCTCGGCGGCTTCCTCGGCCGTCACCGCAGGGCACTCACCCCGGTCGACCGGGGCTCGATCCTGCTGGTCGTCTACACCGCGTTCAGCGGAGCCGTCGAACAGGGTGTCTGGGCCACCGTCACGCCGTCCGTCCTGCTGGGTCTGACGGCGGTCCTGCTACTCCTCCTGGTGGCCACGGGCGCCGCCGCCCGGCTCGGTGCGCGGCTGCTGGGCCTGGACCACGCCTCCGGAGTCGCGGCGGTGCTCTGCGGCTCGCAGAAGAGCCTGGCCAACGGCCTGCCGATGGCCACCGTCCTGTTCGGCACCCAGGCCGGTCTCCTGGTGCTGCCGCTGATGATGTACCACCAGGCGCAACTGCTGGCGGGCACGGTGCTCGCCGGCCGCTGGTCCCGGGCGGCGAGCACGGCACCGGCCGACCTCGACAGCGCCCCCGCCGCCGCGCCCGCCCCCGACAGCGCCCCCGAGGAGGCGGGGCCACCCGCGCGCGCCTCCCCCGGGGCGGCCGCCCGAGGCTGACGTACCGGAGCACGCGTCGCCGGGTTCCCGTCCGTGGGACGGGAACCCGGGGTGCAACAGCGGGCGCGGGATCAGCAGGTGCTCGAGCAGAGCGTCACGTACCACGCGGGGTTGAAGTCGAACGAGCCCCTCTTGTCCACCGCGACGTTGCTGAGGATGGTCCTGCCGTTCACATCGGTGATCTTCATGAAGGCGTTGCCGGTCTGGTTGTTGAACCAGGATCCGAAGCCGTTCCAGTTCTTCAGGCTGTAGGTCTTGTAGTAGTAGAGGTCGAAGCGCGTGCCCTGCCAGTTGGCGCGCGTGTAGAGGCACACGGCGCCGGAGGCGCAGTCCCAGTGGGTCGGGTCGGCCGGGTGGCCGGCGACGCCGACGACGGAGGCGCCCTCGTTGTCGCCCGTGGTCGTCGCACCCGCGGTCGTCGGCGTGAGGGCGAGGGTCACGGCGCCGGCGAGGGCGACGACGGCGGTCACGGCGCGCTTGATGGTGCGCTGGGTCGTGCTCACTTGTGTACCTCCAGGTTCATGGTCCCCGATGGTGCGCCGATGCGGGAGTGTCCGGGTGGGGCCGGACGGGCCGGTCCCGGTGCCCCCGGAGAACCGACCGAACTCCCGATCGGCGTCGGCTTCGAGACTCGCCGCACCCCCGGAACCGCGTCCAGCCGGGCGCCGTTGCCCGTGTCGACAGGAAACGGGAAACGCCTCGGGAAACCACTCCCACCTGCGCGTCCCGGATCCCCCACGGCTCGCCCACCGCGCACCCGTCGATCACCCACCCTCGCCCGTCCACCGAGGACGGCCCGCACTCCACCCCTCGGCCAGCGGCGACCCTGCCATGACGCGTCATCAGAAAGGAGGCCCACGAGGCGGAGGAGTTTCGGCCTTCCGGGCACCCCCCGGCCCCCCGGCGGCGAGGATGAGGCGAGCGCGTCAACCTGAAAGGGGCCAGGATGCGGTGGGACGCCGACGAAGGGGCACAGGCTCCGCCGGGGTTCGGGGCGGAGCTGCGACGACTGCGGCACGAACGGGGGCTGTCACTCGCGGCGCTGTCACGGCTGGTCCACTACAGCAAGGGGTATCTCAGCAAGATCGAAAACGGCGGGAAGCCCGCCACGCTCGACCTCGCCCAGCGCTGCGACGACGTGCTCCGGGCCGACGGCGCGCTGGTACGACTGCTCGAACCGGTCGCAGCGGTGGAAGCACTCGGAGCGGTCGACGCGGTCGACGCGACCGGAGCCGCGGAGAACAGCGCGTCGGCGGCCGGGCGCGGCACGGAGCCCGACGGCGTCCGGCCCGGGGACGCCCGGCCCGGGGACGACGGGCCCGAACCGCACGCTCCCGACGACGGCCTCTGCCCCTATCCGGGGTTGGCGGCGTTCGGTCCGGACCAGGCCCGCTGGTTCGCGGGGCGGACCGGCGCGACCGCCGCCCTGCTCAGCCGTCTGACCGAACGGGCCGGGCAGGGCCCGCTGGCGCTCGTCGGGCCGTCCGGGGCGGGGAAATCCTCGCTGCTGATGGCCGGACTGGTACCCGCCCTGCGCGCCGGCGCACCGAGCCCGGAGGGCGAGCCGGTCCGGCGGGTGGTGGTGTGCACGCCGACGGCGCACCCGATGGAGGCCCTGAGCGTCGCCCTGAACGAGGCCGGCCTGGACCAGGAGGTGCCGACGGGCGTCGAACTGGCGTTGATCGTGGATCAGTTCGAGGAAACGTTCACCCTCTGCACCGACGAGCAGGAGCGGCGCGCCTTCGTCCGGACGCTCTGCGGGCTCGCCACCGCGCACCCCGCCGCACTGGTGGTGCTCGGGGTGCGGGCGGACTTCTGCGGGCGTTGCCTCGACCATCCGGAGCTCGTCCCGGTGATCGACCACGGGCTGTTCGCCCTCGGACCGATGACCGCCGCCGAGCTGCGCGAGTCGATCGTCCGTCCGGCGGCCGAGGCGGGACTGCGGCTGGAACCGGGGCTGGTCGAGGTCCTGCTGCGCGACCTCGGCATCCCGAACAGCGACGCACCAGACGGCGGTGTCCTCGGCCGCGGTGCGCTCGGCAGCGACAGCGACAGCGACAGCGACGGCACGGACAGGACGGACGGTCCGACTCCGGAACGGACCTTCACCGGCGGCCCGGGTGTCCTCCCGCTGCTCTCGCACGCGCTGCTGGCCACCTGGCAGCAGCGCACCGCGCGCACGCTCACCGTCGACGGCTATCTGCGCACCGGAGGCATCCACGGCGCGGTGGCGGCGAGCGCCGAGCGGGTCTTCACCCGGTTCGGCCCCGAGGACCGGGAGCTGGCCCGCCAGCTCCTGCTCCGGCTGGTGCAGGTCGGGCCGGAGGGCGAGGAGTTCCGACGGCCGGTGCCCCGGGCGGAGCTGCTGGCTCCCCTGCCCGGCCCGTCAGCACCGCAAGCACCGCAGGACCGGCCGGGTGCGCGGGAAACCCCGGCAGCCCGGGCAACCCCGGACGGCACGGCCGCCACCAGCACCGACCGGGCCGATGCCGCCCCGGTGCTCGACGCCTTCGTCCGGGCCCGGCTGCTGACCGTCGACCGGGACACCGTGACCATCACCCACGAGGCGCTGCTGCGGGCCTGGCCCCGGCTGCGCCACTGGGTGCACGCCGACCGCGCCGGACTGCTGATCCGCCGACAGCTCGCGGAGGCGGCCGCCGACTGGGAGCGCGAACGGCGCGACCCGGCCGCCCTCTACCGGGGGACCAGGCTCGCCACCGCCCTGCAGTGGGCGCGCGACCCGCTCCGCCGGGCGGACCTGACCGGGTCGCAGGACGCCTTCCTGCGGGCCAGCGACGAGCGGCAGGAGCAGCGTCGGCGCGGTGCCCGGCGGCAGGCCAGACGGGAGCGTCAACTCCTGGTCACGCTCGCCGTTCTGCTCGTCGTCGCGCTCACCGCGGGGGTCTTCGCCCACCAGCAGCGGACCACCGCGCTCGACCAGGGCCGGCGGGCGACCTCCCGGGCGATGGCCTCCGAGTCGGCCCGCCTCGCGGCCGGCCGCCCGGAGGCGGCGATGCTCCTCGCCGAGCGGGCCTTCCGCGTCGCGCCGACCCCCGAGGCGCGCGGCGCCCTGCTCAGTACCCAGTCGCAGCCGTTCGCGGGCCGGTTGCTCGGGCACACGGGTGCGGTGAACAGTTGCGCGATCAGCCCCGACGGCCGACTGCTGGCGACCGGGAGCACCGACGAGACGGTGCGACTGTGGAGCCTGCCGGACCGCCGGCCGGTCGCGACGCTGACCGGGCACAACAGTCCCGTGCGGACGGTCGTGTTCAGTCCGGACGGGCAGCTGCTCGCCTCGGTGGCATCGGACGGCACGATCCGGCTCTGGGACGTCGCGCAGCGCCGTCCGCCGATCATCCTGCGCGGTCACGTCGGGCCGGTCCGCTCGGTCGCCTTCGCCGCGGACGGCCGTACGGTCGTGTCCGGCGGGACCGACCGGACCGTCCGGGTGTGGTCCGCCGTCCGCCCGGACGCTCCGGTCACCGAGCGGCCCGGCGTCACCACCGCCCGGTCCGGTGACGTGCCCGCCTCCGCCCGGACCTCGGCGCCCGGCGCCGTCCCGCCCCTCACGCCGACCCTCTCCCCGAACCGCGAACCCAGCCGCGAACCGAGCCGCGAACCGGCCGCCGTCTCCCCGACCGCCCCCACCGCCGACCCCACGGCCGCCGCCGAGGAGCCCCCGGTCGACTCACGTCTCCTCGCGACGCTGACCGGCCACGACGGCGAGATCCAGACCGTCGCCACCGGCCCGGACGGTCGGACCGTCGCCTCGGCGGGCACGGACCAGACGGTCCGCCTCTGGGACATCGTCACCAGCCCCACCACCGACACCACCAGCAGCCCCACCACCGGCGTCATCACCGCGACCGGCACCGCCCGCGCCACACTGACCGGCCACCGCAACACGGTCCTCGCCCTCGCCATCGGCCCCGACGGCCGCACCCTCGCCTCGGCGAGCGCCGACCGCACCGTGCGCCTCTGGGACATCGCCACCGGCGCCACCACGGCGACGCTCACCGGCCACAACGACGACGTCAACGCGGTGACCTTCGCCGACGACGGCGCCACCCTGGTGAGTGCCAGCGGCGACGGCGCCGTCCGCCTCTGGGACGTCGCCGGACGCCGGGTGACGGCCACCCTGAGCGGCCACACCGACTACGTCCAGGGCGTCGCCGCGAGTCCGGACGGCACGCTGCTGGCCACCGCCGGCTTCGACCAGTCGGCCGTGCTGTGGAACCTCGGCGCGGCGGCGCTCACTCCGCGCCCCTACGCGGAGGTCGCGCGCGCGGTGTACAGCCCGGACGGCCGCACCGTCGCGACCGCCGGCGCCGACCGCGCGATCCGCCTCTGGGACGTCGCCACCCGCCGCGAGAAGGCGGTGCTCACCGGCCACGAGAGCCAGGTCCTCGGTGTGGCGTTCAGCCCGGACGGCCGGTTGCTGGCCTCCGGCGGTTCGGACGGCACCGTCCGGCTCTGGGACCTCGCCACCCTGCGCGAACGGGCCAGGCTCACCGGGCACCACGGTTCGGTGTTCGCGGTGGTGTTCAGCCCGGACGGCCATCTGCTCGCCTCGGCCGGCGACGACCGCACGGCCCGGCTCTGGAACGTCGAGAAGGGCGGGGGCGCCGCGGAGTGGATCCTGATGGGTCACCAGGACTTCGTCAACAGCGTCGCCTTCGCCCCGGACAGCCGCACCCTCGCCACCGGCAGCGACGACCTGACCGTGCGGCTGTGGGACATCCCCGACCGGCGGCCGATCGCCGTGCTGACCGGACACAAGGGCGCGGTGCGGACGGTGGCGTTCGCCCCGGACGGCCGCACCCTGGCCAGCGGCGGCAACGACAGCACCGTCCGGACCTGGGACCCGGCCACCCCCGGCCCGCTCGTCACCCTCACCGGCCACACCGGCGCGGTGCGGGCGGTGGCGTTCGCGCCGGACGGCCGCACGCTCGCCAGCGGCGGCAACGACGGCACCGTCCGCGTCTGGGAGGCCGCCACCGGCGCGCCGACGGCGACGCTGACCGGCCACGGCAACGCCGTCTGGTCGGTCGACTTCAGTCCGGACGGCCGGTCGCTGGCCAGTGGCGGCAGCGACGGGACGGTGCGGCTGTGGCGCCAGGACGTCGCGGAGCGGTCCGCGGCGATCTGCGGACTCCTCGGCCCCGTCGACCCGGCCCGCTGGTCGCAGCTGCTGCCGGGGCAGCCGTACCGCAGGGGGTGCGGCGGGGCGGGCTGACCGGCCCCGGTCCGGGCAGCTCCCGGTCCGGGCAGCTCACCAGGGGTTTCCCGCCGGCGTTTCCCGTTTCCCGCCGCGACGGGCGACGGCGACCCGCTGGACGGCGTCCGCGCGGCCTTGCCAGGCTCGGACCCGTCACCGCCACCCCGGGCGCCCGCACCACTGCTCCACCGGAACAGGACGAGAAGAGGAATCCGTGCGAGCGAAGCACCGCAGCACCACCCTGGCCGGCGTGTTGATCGCCCTGCTGGCCGGGCTCCTGACCACCACCGCCCTGCCGCCGGCGGCGGCGTTGCCGGCAGCCCCGACCGCACCGACCGCACCCATCGCCCCGACCGCACCCATCGCCCCGCCGTCGACGATCGCCGCGGACTGCGCGCCCCAGGGCACCCCGACCTCGGAAGCCGCCGGCCGGGCCATCGCGGCCGCCTGCACCCAGGTCGCCGCCGGCACCTGGTACACCTGGGGCGGCGGACACGGCCCGACCCCCGGCGCCACCTACGGCTACGTCGACCCGAGCGACCCCGAGCGGTCCAAGAACGACCCGTACCGCATCGGCTTCGACTGCTCCGGACTGGTCCGGTGGGCCTGGTCCCGGGCGGTCGGTCACGACGTCGTCGGGCAGAAGGACGCCGCCGGGATCGCCGAGCTGCCCGGACAGCGGCTGGGCACCGACACCGCCGCGCTGCGCCCCGGCGACCTCGTCTTCTGGGGCCGTTCCTGGGTGCACCACGTGGCGATCTACCTCGGCGCCGGGAAGATCGTCGAGGCTCGGGAGTCCGACACCCACCTCATGGTCTCCGAGCTCACCAGCCACACCATGTCCGACTACGCCGGCGCGGTGCGGTTCGCACCGGACGACCAGGGCCAGCCGCCAGGCACCACCACCCACCGGACCTGGAGCAGCGGGGTGAACGTCCGCCCGGCCCCGTCCACCTCCGGCACCCCGGTGGCCGTGCTCGCCGGGCCGACCACGATACGGGTCTCCTGCCAGCTGCACGCCGAGACGGTCACCGCCGAGGGCTACACCAACGACGCGTGGTCCTACCTGCCGGACTACCGGGGCTGGATCACCAACATCTACGTCCAGGGGCCCGCCTGGCTCACCGACGTCCCGGAGTGCAAGCCCCAGGCGCCCCCGCACTCCTGACCCGGAGGGCCTACCGACCCACGCGCGCCTGCCCGCGGGCGGCGACGGCCGCCCCGGCTCCCGGCCGGGGCGGCCGCTCCCGCGTCCACCGACCGACCGCTACCGCGGACCGGTGAGCAGGGCGTCGACGGCGCGTGCGAGAAGCCGCTGGGGCTCGCTCGCGCCGCCTTCGAGACCGGCGACCACGGCGAGGAGGATCTCGGCGGTGTCACCGACGACGTCACCGGAGCCCACAACGACAACGGACTTCACGGCGGCACCGGACTCCACTGCGGCGCCGTCACCGTCACCGAGACCGCACTCGCCCAGCAGGCCGACGAGCAACCCGCGCAGCTCCGCGGTGAAGCCTCCGCAGATGTCGCCGAACAACCGACCCCTGGTGTCGAGCAGTTCGGCGGTGTGCGGGGAGTCGCCCCGCAGCTCGAGCACGAGGTCGAGCTTGACCCCCAGCACCCCGAGCACGCGGTCGTCCACCGGGGCGGCGGAGGCGGCGACCGCCCGGGCCCGGTCGAGCGCGCGGGCGTGCAGTCGCTCGGCCAGGAGCCGGAAGGCCGCGTCCTTGCCCCGGACGTACTGGTACAGCGCCGACCGCGACACCCCCATCTCGGCGGCGATGTCGTCCATCGTCGTCCGCCGCACCCCGTACCTGGTCAGGCAGGTGTAGGCGGCGTCCAGGACCTCGTCGCGGCGGCGGCCGGCGCCGGTCGTGCCGACGCCCGTGCAACCGGTCGTGCGGCCGGACCTGCCCACAGTCGTCCTCCCGGTCGTCCTCCCGGTCGTGCTCCCGGTCGTGCTCCCGGTCGTGCTCCCGGCCATGTCAGGCCCTCCCGGACAGGTCAGCCGGACAGCTTCGTCAGCAGTTCGGCGGCGAGCGGGGCGGCGGAGGCCGGGTTCTGACCCGTGACCAGGTTGCGGTCGACGACGACGTTCGGCGCCCAGGGCTCGCCGACCCGGACGTCCAGACCGGCTTCGACGAGCCGGGTCTCCAACAGCCACTTCGCCTTGTCGGCCAGGCCGGCCTGGGTCTCCTCGGCATTGCTGAAGGCAGCGACCCGGTAGCCGCGGAAGACGTTGGCGCCGTCCTCCTCCACCGCGGCCAGCAGGGCGGCCGGCGCGTGGCAGACCACCCCGAGCGGCTTGCCGGACTTCAGCGCCCGGGTCAGCAGACGGCCGGAGACGGGGTCCACCGCGAGGTCCTCCATCGGGCCGTGCCCGCCCGGGTAGAACACCGCGTCGTAGCCGTCCAGGTCGACGTCCGCCAGCTTCACCGGGTGCATCAGTTCGGTCATGGCGGCGAGGCCGTCCGCGACCTTCCGGGCGCCGTCCTCGCCGCCGTTGACCTCCGGCGAGAGGCTGCCGCCGTCGACGGTCGGCACCACACCGTCCGGGGTGGCCACGGTCACGGTGTGGCCCGCGGCCGTGAACACCTGGTACGGCGCGACGGCCTCCTCGGCCCAGAAACCGGTCGGGTGCTGGGTGCCGTCGGCGAGCGTCCAGTGGGTGGCACCGGTCATCACGAAAAGGATCTTCTTCGACATACTGCGGTCTCCGGTTCTCGACGGGGATCTTCGGCTGAGCGTCTCAGCCACCCGGGCGGTGACGCCGCGCTGCACGTCCCGACGACCTGCACGTCCTGACGACCTGCACGCGGAACGTCAGCGCGGCTCACCTCCCCGAACGTAGACCGGCCCGCTCCACCCGCACCAATAGGCAGCCCGATGGCGGGCATCGGTCCCCGGATGGCTCACGGCGGTTACCCCGGACGGCTCCCCGACCGGCCCGCGGCGGCGCCTCGCGTAGGCTTGGCGGGCGTGAGCGACAGGAACTCCCCCGGGCCGGGACCGCTGGACCTGAACCAGCTGCGCACCTTCCTGGCGGTGTACCGGACGGGCTCCTTCACCGCCGCCGCCCGCCGGCTCCAGCTGTCCCAGCCGACGGTCACCGCGCAGATCCGGGCCCTGGAGGAGCGGACCGGCCGGGACCTCTTCGAACGCCGGGCCCGCGGCGTCGCCGCGCTCCCCCACGCGGACGCGCTCGCCGCGCAGCTGGCGGAGCCGCTGGACCGGCTCGCGGACGTGGCGGGCGCGGGGCCGGACCGTACGCCGGAGCCCGTGCACCTGGCCGGCCCGGCCGAGTTCCTCTGCACCGTCCTGCTCGGCGTGCTGGCCCCGCTGGCGGCCCGGGGCGTCCGGTTGCGGGTGGCCACCGGTCTGACGGAGCCGCTCCTCGCGGAGTTGCGCGCGGGCCACCACGACCTCGTGGTCGCCACCCAGCGGCCGCGCGGCCGGGCGCTGCACGCCGAGCCGCTCGCCGACGAGGAGTTCGTCCTGGTCGCGGCGCCCGTCTGGGCCGAACGGCTGGCGGGCCGCCCGCTGCCGGAGGCACTGGAGGAGGTCCCGCTGGTGGCCTACGCCGAGGACCTGCCGATCGCCCGCCGCTACTGGCGGCACGTCTTCGACCGCCGGCTCCGGGCCCGGGCCGCCCTGACCGTGCCGGACCTGCGCGGGGTGGCGGCCGCGGTGACCGCCGGAGCCGGCTGGACCGTGCTCCCCAGCTACCTCTGCCGTGCCGAACTCGCCTCCGGCGCGCTTCGGTTGCTCCACCAGCCGGACGATCCGCCGATCAACACGGCCTACCTGGTGCAGCGGCCGGGCACGGCCGTCAACCCGCACCTCGCGCTGGTCCGCGAGCGGCTGCTGTCCGCGGCGAAGTCCTGGTGACGCGCCATCGGTGAACCCGGTGGAGCCCGCTCCGTCAGGGGATGTAGTAAGGCCGGTGGTGGGCCGCCACCGGCGCGGACTGGTACGTCCACACCCCCGCGGCGGGCGCGTCGCCGACGAGTCGGGCGAGGTCGGCGACGGCCTCCCGGGTCCGCTCGCCCGGGCCCCCGCCGCCCGGTCCCCGGTTCCCGTTCCCCCGGTCGCCCGGCCCCCGGTCGCCGAGGGTGAGCCGGATCCGGTCGGCGGTGCCGCCGTCGAGCGGGTGGAAGCGGTAGGGCTGGTGGACGGTGAGCGGACCCGCCAGCAACCGGCCCTCCTGGTCCGTGCCGTAGCCGGTGACCGGGGTGTTGACGACGGGTTCGCCGTCGAGGCCGGCGAGGTCCGCCTCGACCGTGAACAACTCCTCCTCGTGGCGGCGCAGCCCGTCCGGGCCGAGGGTGGCCCGGTAGCAGGCGACCGACCAACGGTCGTGCACGGCGGCCGCGTTGAGCGAGGGCAGGACGGCGGTGAACCAGCCGGGATGCTTGGGTTCGGCGTAGAGCCGGGTGCCGGCGTCGATGGCGAGGGGGTTGTCGCAGAGCACGTGGAGGCGGGCGATGCCGAGCAGCCTGGTCTGGTCGTGGCCCCGGGCGTACTGGCCGTAGTCGACGGCCGGGAGGCGGTCGGCGGCGGACCGCGGGTGGGCGATGACGTTGATCTCCACCTCCTCGGTGATCCCGCCGCCGGTCGGGTACTGGGCGAAGTAGAGCTGGTAGTTGAGCGAGACGCAGGCCCGGCCGCCGAAGTCGGCGGCGGCCAGCGCGGGGTGACGTCCGGCGAGCAGTTCGTGCACCGGTCCGGGTTCGACCAGGTAGTCCACGCCGATGTTGTGCAGTGCGCCGTAGTGGAAGGGCAGGTAGTAGGGCTCCGGCACGGGTGGCAGCGGCAGACCGGTCATGAGGGCTCCCTGGACGGGGTCGGCGAGGCGGACGAGGGCGCGGACGAAGGCGCGGACGAGGGCGAAGGTGGGGACGAGGGCGCGGACGAGGGCGGTGACGGGATCCGCCGCGTGGGCGGCGCGGCGACGGCGTCGGTGTGCACGGCCGGCCGACGCAGCGCCGTCAGGTCGCGGTGGATCCGGTCGGCGCTGCGCAGGGCGAGCGCCGCCATGGTGAGCGAGGGGTTGGAGGTGCCGAGGGACGGCATGGAGCCGCAGCCCACGGCGTAGAGGTTGGGGTGGTCCCAGCAGCGCTGCCAGTGGTCGACGACCGAGGTGCCCGGCGCGTCGCCCATGACATGGGTGCCGCCGGCGTGGCCGGCGCCCCGGTAGCCGTACGGCCGGCCGTCGTGTTCGAGCCGTCCGGGCCAGCCGGGGCCGGCTTCGTAGTGGGTGTGGTCCTCGGCGCCGAGCAGGGCGAAGAGTTGGTCGGAGACGGCGCGGGCGGAGGCCATGCCCTGCCGGACGTAGTCGGAGAGGTCGTAGTGGAGGGCGGGGCGGGGCAGGCCGAGGCGGTCGGGGCGGCCGTGGTCGAGGGTGACCCGGTTGGCCGGATCGGCCGGCTGCTCCAGTTCGAACTGGAGCGAGAACTGCCGGCCGAGCCGGTCGCCGAGGCGCTCGCGCAGGTCCGTGCCGCGCGCTCCGGTGCGCAGCAGGGCGGCGGTCTCGACCTGGGGCGGGCGGCCGGCCCAGGACCAGCCCCAGTTGCCGATCTCGATCCGGAACGGCGCCCGGCGGGTCCGGGCCGGGCCGAAGCGGAAGGCCTCCAGTCCGGCGGTGGAGCCCGGGCCGCGGTGGGGGCCGGTCGGTTCCGGCAGGAGGCCCCAGGTGAGCAGTGCCGGGTGGTCCATCAGATTGCGGCCCACCTGGTCGCTGCGGTTGGCGAGGCCGGAGAGGAGCAGCAGCCGGGCGTTCTCGATCGCGTGGGCGGCGAGCACGACCAGGTCGGCGTGGACGACCCGGGTGGCGCCGTCGGCGTGGTACTCGACGCCGGTGGCGCGGCCGGTGCCGTCGACGAGGACCCGGCTCGCCACGGCGTCGGTGCGCAGCCGGACGCCGGCCGCCCAGCGGGCCTGGGTCCGCAGCGGGGTGTACTTGGCGCCGCTGGGGCAGACCGGGACGCAGGCGGCGGAGCCCTGGCAGAGCGGCCCGGCCGGGGCGGACCCGGTGGGTCGGCCGTTGCGGGCGTGCGGGGTGGTGCTGACGGTCAGCGGGGCGTCCTCGTCGGCGGCCGGGTCACGCGCTGTCCGGCCGTCCAGGGCCCGGGCGACGATCCGGTCGAGGTGGCTGGTGGGGATCGCGCGCATCGGGAAGGCGTAGCCGTCGGGGATGGGGAGTCCGACGGCGCGCCGCTGCTGCTCGGCGTCGGCGGCGACGCCGAGTTCGCGCTCGGCCTGGCGGTAGTACGGTTCGAGGTCCTGGTAGCCGATCGGCCAGTTGCGGCCGTGGCCGAGGTCGGCGGTGCGGAAGTCCTCGGGGTGCATGCGCGGGGTGAGTCCGGTCCACACCAGGCCGGTGCCGCCGTTGGCCCGCAGGTAGCCGCTCGCGTAGGGCAGGGGACCGTGCTGGACGAGGTGGCCGGTGGCGGTGAACCCGCCGCCGGGCAGGCCGGTGAGGTCGTCGACGTCCGGGGAGGGCGCGTCGGCGCTGCGCGGGTACGGCGAGGTGGGTGGGCCGCCGCCGGCCGCCCGGTACGCGGTGGCCGTCTCGACGCCGTCGGGCACGGCGTGGCCGGCCTCCAGGACGAGCACGCGGTGGCCGTGCCCGCCGAGCCGGTGGGCGAGCAGCGAGCCGGCGAATCCCGCGCCCACCACGATCACGTCCCAGTGCGCCTGGGCGTCCTCGGGGTCCTCGCGGTGGCCGGCATCCCGGGGGTGGCTCCCCGGCGGCCGGCTCGGAAGCAGGCTCGTCGACCGGCTCGTCGACCGGCTCATCGGCCGGCTCCGTCGCGCGGTGCCTCGGCCCAGCTGCCGTGTCCCGGGGCGGTGCTGCCGGGGGCGGCGCCGTGGAAGGTGCGCCACATCAGGCCACGGTCGTGCGCCAGGGGCGAGGAGGGCGGTTCGTCCGGCCAGGAGCCGACGTACCAGAGGTGGACGAGGGCGTGCTCGTCGCGGACCCGGTGGGCGAGCAGGGTGCGGTGGTGTTCGTCCGCCATGCCGGTGTCGCGCAGTTCGTTCTCGTCGAATCCGGTGAGTTCGGCGGAGAGCCGGAGGAAGGCATCGAAGTCGGCGAGCTCCAGGAGGTCGGCCGGCCCGCGCGGGCCGGCCTCGTCCCGCTCCGGGACTCCGTCGTCGACCGGACCGGACAGGCGGTGGTGGTAGTCGTCGAACGTTGGCAATCCGCACCCCCAGGGTGAGCACGTCGCGTCCCGCCCCGGACATGACAGTCGACCGGACGCTCCGCATCTGACAGCCGATCGGGCGGGCTCCCGATCCCTCCGGGACCGATGCTGCCCGGTCGCCACCGGCGGGAGAATTCTTCGATCACAATCGATCGATCAGGATCATTTCGTGCACTTCCTGTCGCCGTCTCGCGATCGAGTACCCGTCGGATCGAATGCAAAAATGATCGGCGGAGACTGTTCGGGCCCGGCCGGCCGCCCGTCGCCCGAGTGGCGCAGTGCGGCGCGCGGGCTCCCCGGAGGGCTGCGATCTTCGGAGCACGCGCGGGTTCGCCGCGCCCCGGTGTCGAGACCTGGAGGTCCCGATGTGGCAGGCTCCCCCCGCAGCCACGCCCTACCCGCGTGAGTGGCTGCCCGCGCTCGACCTGCCCGCACCCGGACCGCAGAACCGGCTGACCGTGTTCTTCCGCATCCTGCTGCTGATCCCCCAGTTCATCGTGGTCTGGGTGCTGTCGGTGGTGGCGTTCGTGGTCACGGTGATCGGCTGGTTCGGCGCGCTCGTCCTGGGGCGCCTCCCCCAGTTCGCCGCCGACTACCTCTCCGGGTACGTGCCGTACGAGACCCGGGTGACGGCGTACCTGATGCTGACCCACGACCGCTATCCGCCGTTCGCCTTCCGCACGCCCGACCACCCCGTCCAGGTCGACCTCAGGCCCGGCGAACTGAACCGGCTGGCGGTGCTGTTCCGACTGCTCCTGGCCATCCCGGCGGCCGTCGTGCAGGGACTGCTCTACGCGGGCTGGTGGGTCGTCGGCTGGATCAGCTGGCTGGTGGTGCTGATCCTCGGGCGGATGCCGGAACCCCTGTTCGAGGCCACCGCGGCCGTCCTGCGCTACCGGATGCGGTACCTGGCCTACCTGATGATGCTGACCTCGGCCTACCCGAAGCAGCTCTTCGGCGACGAGCCCGGCTCCGAGCCCGGCGGCCCGGTCTCGGCGACCCGGCCGCTGGTCATGAGCGGAGCGGGCCGCGGCCTGCTGATCGCCTTCCTGCTGCTCGGCCTGGCCTCCAGCGCCACCAGCTCCATCACGGCGAGCTTCCACGACGACGATGACGACGACGAGGTCAAGAGCGTCACCGGCCCGCTGCTCCCCGGGCCCCTGCTCCCCGGCCCGGCGACCGGCTGACGGAGCACGCTCGGCGCGACCCGAGCGACCCGAGCGGCCCGAGCGGCCCGAGCGACCCGAGCGACCCGAGCGGCGGCGGCAGTCCACCCGGGTGGACTGCCGCCGCCGCTCAGAGCGCGCCCACCGCCGTGACCGGCCCGACCGGACTCACCGGCCGTGCCTGCTGCCGGTGCCGGCGGTACCAGAAGGGCCGGTCGGGCCAGCGCCCTTCGAGGGCGTAGTAGGCCGCGTGGTTGCGCCGGTAGGCCGCGAGGACGTCCGAGACCGCGGCGGCGTAGCCGTCGTGGGCGTCCGGGTCACCGGCGAGGTGGGCGTCGACCGCCAGGCCCGCGGCGCGGCCGGTGAACAGGGCGGTGAGGATGCCCTGGGAGGAGAGCGGGTCGAAGGCGGCGGCGGCGTCCCCGGCGGCCGTCCAGCCGTCGCCGTGGACGTGGTTGAGGCGGGCGGTGTGGGCCGGCGCCCGGGTCGGCGCCGCGCGCGGCGGGAACGGGTGGGCGGCGGCACGGGCGGCGGTGGGGCCGGTCCGGGCGAGCCGCTCGCGGAACAGCTCCGGGTCGATCCGGGCGGCGGGCAGGTCGGCGTCGGTGAACGACGCGAGCAGCAGCCGACCGCCCGGCAGCGGGGCGCTGTACCACCACCCGTCCGGGACGGCCTCGACCAGGGTGGTGCTGTCCGTCGCGCCGCCCGGTCCGCCCGGTCCGCCCGGTCCGGACGGGTCGGACGGGCCCCCGTCCCAGCCCGGACCGCCGCCCGGTCCGAGCACGAGGTGCACCCCCACCAGCCGGTCGGCGACGAGCCGGCGGGCACCGTGCCGGGTCGCGACGGCGGCCCGCCGACCGGTGGCGTCGACGATCCAGCGGCACCGGACCACCTCCGCCGGGCCGGCCGGAGACACCCCGGCGGGGACCGCCCCACCCACGACCGGCCCGCCCACGGCCGGCCCGGCGTGCCCGCGGTCCAGGGCGAGGCTCCAGGTGCCGTCGGCCTGCCGGCCGGTCGGCCGTGCCGTCGCCCCGCGGACCTCCGCCCCCGCCGCGACCGCCGCCTCGCGCAGCCGCCGGTCGAACAGCGGCCGGTCGAGGTGCCAGCCGGGCCCGTGCGGGTCGTTGATGCTGTCGACCGAGCCCTGCGTCCCGGAGCCCCACACCGAGCGGTTGCCGTAGCAGGCGAGGTGGCCGTCCCCGGGGACGGTGTCGCCGGCGCCGAGGTCGCGCAGCAGCGTCCGGGCGACGGCGGGCAGGGCCTCGCCGACCGCCGGCGGCCCGCCGGGGGCGTCGGCGAGCAGCACGCCGCGCCCCCGGCCGGCCAGCGCGAGGGCGGCGGCCGCTCCGGCCGGGCCGCCGCCCACCACGACCACGTCGTAGGACGGTGTCACGAGCCGCCCTCGCCCGGCTCCCCGGCGTCCTCGCCGAAGGGGTCGAGCTTGTCGAAGTAGCCGATGGTGACCTCGTGCGGGGCCAGGCCGGTGAGGGCGAGGACCTCGCCGGCCGCCTGGGTGCTCAGGGCGTCGGCGGCGAGGGTCGCGGCCGGGACGTGGATGGAGATCAGGTTGCGGCTGTCCGGGACGCCTTCGAGCGCGAAGCCGGGGACGGACTCGACCTGGATCCGCTCCGGGAACCGGCCGTCGCCGACGGTGTACGGGCGGACCTCGACGATGCCGAACTTGTGCCACTCGGCGACGGCCTGCTTGAGCTGGTGGGGGTAGTCCCCCTTGAGGCCGCGCAGCCAGGAGGCCCGGCGGGCGAACGCGGCCTCGCGGCCGTCCTCGTCGGTCTGGGTGATCTCCTTGTTGACGATCAGGTAGTCGCTGTCCTTGAGGACGTGGTTGGGGACCCGGGCGGGCCAGAAGGTCGGCAGGTAGGGGTCGTAGCGGGGCCCGAGGTTGTTGGTGGACTCGTAGCCGGAGCGGCAACTGGCGGTGTCGGTCTGCCAGGGGACGGCCATCCAGCGGGTCAGGTCGCCGGGGCCCTGCTCGTGCAGGGGGCCGTCGTCGCCGAGCGCCCGGGCCTGGCTGAGCGTGTCGCCGTAGTCCGGTTCGACGCTGCCGGCCGGTCGGTGGCGGATGCGCAGCGGGGCGCTGTACATCGTGGTGTGCCGGATCGGCCAGGTGACCTCGCAACCGGGGTGGAAGGCGTCGGCGAGGCAGAAGTCGAGGGCGGCGCGGTCGAGCAGGCCGGGCCGGTCGGCGACCGGCGCGTCCTCCAGCCGCCGCGGGAAGCCCGGCCACGGCTTGGTGTCGAACTCGCCCTTCGCCCAGGAGAGCAGGACGGCGTCCTGGGTCGGGGCGACGGTCAGGTACTGCAGCACGGAGAAGGGCCTGCGGCCCTTCATCCCGTCGCCGTAGATCCACGGCCAGGGGACCGGGGAGCTCCCGTCGCGGTCGGGGTCGCGCAGCGCGGTGTACACCTGGCGGCGCAGTTCCTCGTAGGTGGGTGAGGGGCTGGCGAGTTGGGCGAGGCGGTCGGGGGCGAGGAAGTGCTCGGGTCCGCCGAAGCCGAAGTGCGCGGCGAAGCCCTTGTTGACCCACTGCAGTTCGCAGAAGCGGTGCAGGATCGGTTTGACGTCCCGGTCGAAGTTGACGGTCTTCGGCGGTTCCAGCGTGCCCTGGGTGACGAAGAGGTCGTACAGCAGGTCGTGCAGGGTGCGCACGGTCTTGACGTCCGGGGCGTAGTTGGGCGGGGCGACCACGACCCAGGCGGGGTCGACCTGCAGCGGCGTGCCGCCGAGGGTCACGGTGGCGGTGACGGGGCCGTCGGCGGTGTCGTCGCACCAGCCGTCGTTGTTGCCGTAGGAGTGCAGCTCACCGCCCTTGGGGTTGCGGGAGGTGCCGAGGCCGCCGAGGACGATCAGCCGGCCGGCCTCGTCGGTGTGCATCCGGCCGAGCGGGACGGGGGTTCCGAGGAAGGAGCCGCCGGTGAACTCGACGGCCTCCTTGCTCCCCGCCGCCAGGGTCTTGGGGCCGGGGTCGATGACCAGGGTCGCCCGGTCCTTGACGGCCGCGTTGCGGCGCTTCTCCGGGTGGTCCTTCATGTCGGGGATGTCGAGCGGGAGGCTGAACTCGTACCAGGCGGCCTTCTTGTTGGCCACGTGCACCGTCCACTCGATGCTCACGTCCGGGTGGTCGGCGGTCAGCTCGCGCACCACGCGGCCGTCGGCGGTGTAGCCGTAGATCCGGAAGCGGGCGGCCTGGCGCTTGATCGCGCCCTGGGCGTCCTTGTAGAAGCCCGGCTCCTCGGCCGGCGGGTCCGGGACCTCCGGGCCGAGGAACCAGCCGTCGTCGCGGCTGCTGTTGCCCACCCGGGCGATGCCGATGGCGGGGTGGATCCTGGCGAAGGCGATGTCGTCGGTCATCGGACGGTCCTCTCGGCCCAGGGGCGCGCCGGCCGGCCGGAGCCGGACGGTTCGGCGGTCTTCGGCGCCGGAGTTGCCCCACTGCCTTGGATCTTCGGTAGACGAACCAGTCGAGTGGAGGGCGCACCCGGGTGAAGCGTGCGGCGCGCCGCCGCGGGCCCGGAACGCCGACGGACCGGTCGGCGCGACTCGCGGGGAGTCGCGCCGACCGGTCCGGGGCCGTCCGTGCTGCCCGTGGATCCGGACGGCGGGTGACGGGTGCCGACCGTCGGGCCGCCTGACAGGGCGTGAGAGGTCGTGAGAGGTCGGGACCGGTCAGGACGGTTCGTGACCGGTCAGGACGGTCTAGAAGGTGAGGTTCCAGGCGTCGACGGTGCCGACGTCGCCGGAGGCGCCGTCCTTGACGCGCAGCTTCCACGTCCCGTCGGCCGCGCTCGCGGAGGCGTTGACGGTGTAGGTCTTGGCCACGTTGTCGGCGCTGTCGTTGTTGGCGAAGTCCTCCAGCAGGAACACCGTGCCGTTCGGCGCGACCAGGGAGAGGACGAGGTCACCGCGGTAGGTGTGCTTGATGTCCACGCCGACCTTGAGGGCGGTGGGGGCGTTGCCGCCGACGCCGGTGACGGTGAGCGGGCTGTCCACCGTCGTGTTGTCGGTGATCGCCACGTCCGTCTGGGTCTCGAAGTACTTGCCGGTCGGCGGGGTGGTGCCGCCGACGGCCTTGAGCGCGTCGACCTGGCCCTCGCCGAAGAAGGCGTTGTTGGCGGTGGTGCCGGTGCAGCGGCTGTCGGACGGGCAGGCCACGTCGTTGGCCTGGGTGGCCAGGCGGGCCCGGAGGTCGGCCGGGGTGAAGGTCGGGTTGGCGCTCGCGAGCAGCGCCGCGACGCCGGTCACGTGCGGGGAGGCCATCGAGGTGCCGCTCTTGGTGCCGTACTTGCCGCCGGGCAGCGTGGAGTACACGCCGGTGGCACCGTCACCGCCGGGCGCGGCGACGTCGATGACGCCCCGGCCGAAGTTCGAGTAGGAGGCCTTGCCGGTGCCGCTGGCCATCGCCGAGACGGTCACCACGCCGGGCAGCTCGGTCGGGATGTCGATGCAGGCGTTGGTGATGCTCCGGGTGACCTTGGTGGAGTCGTTGGGGCTCTCGCTGTCGGTGGTCTTGTTGGCCAGGTCGTAGTTGGAGTTGCCGGCCGCGGCGACCTGGAGCGAGCCCTTGCCCTCGGCGTACTCCTGGGCGCGCCGGACGCCCTCGATGATGGCCGCCTGGTCGAGGTTGTCCGGGCAGTTGAACTGCCACGGGTCGGTGTAGTAGCTGTTGTTGGTCACCTTGAAGCCGTGGTCACCGGCCCAGACGAAGCCGCAGACGGTGTTCTCGGCGAAGAACAGCGTGCTGGTCGGCTCCGCGATCCGGACCGAGGCGATCTTGACGCCGGGGGCCACGCCGATGACGCCCTTGCCGTTCTTCGCGGCGGCGATGGTGCCGGCGACGTGGGTGCCGTGGGTGTCGACGTCGCGCCAGGCGCCGGTGCGGGCGTCGGGCTTGCCGTAGGCGCAGGAGACCGAGTCGGCGGCGTCGAAGTTGGGCGCGAGGTCCTGGTGCTGGTCGTCGACACCGGTGTCCAGCACGCCGACCTTGACCGCGGACGAACCGGTGGAGACGGCCCAGGCCTGGTCGGCCTTGATCTGGGTCATGTCCCAGCGGTTGGACTCGGTGAGGGTGGTCGCCGACTGGGCGGGGTTGGCGGGCAGCGCCGGGTTGTAGGCGTCGGCCGGGACGTCCGAGGTCCGGGTCGCGCCGACCTGCTGGATGCCGGCCACCCCGCGCAGGGTGGCGGCGAAGGTGCCGCTGGTCGAGTGGGCGACGACGACGCCGATCGCGTCGTAGCTCGCGAAGACGGTGCCGCCGTTGGCGGTCACCGCGGACTTGGCGGCGGCGACGTCGGCGGGGGCGCTGATCACCAGGTAGGCGCGGGTCCCGGCGGCCCACGCGGCGGCGACGGTCGGGGCCTGCGGTGCGGCCGGGGCGGCTGCTGCGGCTTCGACGCCGGTGGCGGCCTGGACGGCGGGAGCGGCGGGCGCCGCGACGGCCAGGGTCGCGGGGGTGGCCAGGGCCGCGGCGGCCAGCAGGGCGAGCGCGGCGGTGGGGCGGCCGACCCGCCGGGATATCAGGGGTGACACGTGGCGTCCTCCGAATCGGGGCCCGTGTGTGAGGGGATCACACGGGGGTTGAACGCAACATGCCAGAACGGTGTGCTTTTGGGGAAGGCTTTACGCGTGACCTGTTGTCACAAACGTGTCAACATTTGATGTCCCCCCGATGTCCAGCCCCATTCCGGTCATCCCCATGACAGGCCCTCACGGTCCCGGGGAACCCGCCGGGGTACGGGCGACCGCACCCCGGCGAGCCGGTGTCAGACCCTCGGATCGCCGGACGCTCCGGACGCTCCGGGTGCTCGGACACGTCGGACACTCCGGGCACCAGGACGGATCAGACCGTCAGGTACGACTTCAGGACGTCCAGCACGGCGCCCCGCTCGTGGGTCAGGTAGAAGTGACCGCCGGAGAACACCTTCAGATCGAAGGCGCCGGTGGTGTGCGTGGCCCAGTCCCCCGCCTGTTCGAGGGTCACCCGCGGGTCGGTGTCGCCGGTCAGCGAGGTGACCGGCACCGTGACGGTCTCCTCCGGCGCGGCCAGGTAGGTCTCGATGGCCGTGTAGTCGCCGCGCAGCGAGGGCAGGATCATCTCCCGCAGCTCCGGGTCCGCCAGCAGCCGCTCGTCGGTGCCGCCGAGCCGGGCCAGCTCGGCCAGCAGGCCCTCGTCGGGCAGCAGGTGCACGGCCGAGTCGCGCGGCTCCGACGGGGCCCGGCTGCCCGAGACGCACAGGCGCACCGGACCGGACACCTTGTCGCGCTCGAAGCGGCGGGTCACCTCGAAGGCGATCGCCGCCCCCATGCTGTGCCCGAACAGGACCAGCGGCCGGTCGGCCCACGGCCGCAGCGCCGCGTAGACCCGCTCGGCCAGCTCGGGCAGCGAGTCCAGGGCCGGCTCGTCGATCCGGTCCAACCGGCCGGGGTACTGGGCGGCGAGCACGTCCGCGTACGGCGACAACGCGGCCGACCAGTCCCGGAAGAAGCCCGCCGAGCCGCCCGCGTGCGGGAACATCACGACCCGGACGGGCGCCGTGTCGGACGGGTGGAATCGGCGGAACCAGAGACTGTCGGTGACGGCGGTGGGGCCGGGCATAGGGTGCGCTCCCTCGCGACTGACGGATCGGCAGAACGTTCTACCCGCACAGTCTCCCCGGCCGACCCGCACCCGCGTCAACCGCCCACCGGACAGGACCGTCCGACCACGTCCCGCTCAGCGGGCGTCCGCCGCCCCGCTGCCCGGGCCGGCGCCGCCCGGGCCGTCACCACCCGGTCCGGCACCACGCGGTCCGGCACCCTCCGCCGCACCGCGCCCGAACCGGGCCTCGGCCGCCCGCGCGCGGGACCGGCCGTCCAGCAGCAGCACCGACGCCGCCTCCGGCACCGGCGTCCCGGCGGCACCACGGGTGTGCGCGGTCAGCGCGGCGAGCAGCCGGTCCAGGCCCCGCCGGTGCCGGGCGAAGACCCGGTGCGACGCCCACCGGCCGCGGGCCCGCTGGCCGGCCAGGGCGGTGGCGGCGCCGACGTCGAGCAGGACGAGGTGCAGCTCCCGCCCCTGCCGGCCGGCCTCGCGGGCGAGCCAGCGGCGCATCCACGCCCGGCTGCCGCAGTCGTGCACCAGCATCGGCCCGCCCCGGCGCACCGAGCGGCGCAGCAGCCGGAAGTGCTCCAGCCGGGCCCAGGGCCGGTAGACCGCGTAGGGCAGGCGGTCCGGCATGACGGCCGCGCAGGCCTCGTGGACGGCCCGCGGGTCGACGGTGGCGGCGTGCGGCGCGCGGGCCGACCAGCGCCGCAGCAGCGTGCTCTTGCCGCTGCCGGGCAGCCCGGAGACCACCACGACCGCGTCGGCGGGGTAGTCGACGGCGAACGGCTCGCCGTCCACGCCCCGCAGGTCCACCGGGCCCCTCGGCGCCATCCCCGCCTCCGCCGTCCGGCCCGCACCCGGCGGGACCGTCCCCGGTCCGCCCACCATGGCCGACCTGTCCATACTGCTCACCCGTCCCGTCCGTGCCCGACCTGGAACGATAACAATCCGCGCCACCGGCTCCACGCCGCCGGATCCCCGCGCGGTTCCCGCCCCGGGCCGCACCCCCCGCCCGCACCCCGCCTCGCCCCCCGCCTTCGCCCCCGCCCCTGCCCCCGCCCCGCCGTGGCCGACTCCGCTCGTCCCGTTCACCGGCACCGACGGCGTCCGGGGCGCACGGGCCGGCGTCCTTTCGCGCCGTTCGTGCTTCGAGCGCCCGCGTACACGACCGTGCGCGCGGCGGCCGGCGGACGGAACCGCCCGTGGACACTCGACCCGGTGGGCCGGTCTGCCGATATCCCCGGCGGCACTCCCTCGCGCCGTCTTCCTGGAGGCACCTCCCGTGACCTGGCTCCGCGTCCTCACCGCCCTCGGCATCCTCGCCGCGGCGGCGAGCGCCCTGTTCGTCTTCGCCCTCTGCACGGCCGCGGCCCGGGGCGACCGCACCGACCGCGGCGCCCCCGGCGGCGACCTGCGGTCCGACGCCGAACGCTCGGGGCTGATCCGCCGGACGGGTGGCGGGAGCTGACGGACGGACCCGGTGGCCGTCGGCTCAGCCGTCGGGCCCGGGCGGCCGGGAGCGGCGGATCGCGTCGACGATCCCCAGCGCCCAGTCGACCGGTCGCTCGCGGCCCAGCAGGGCCGACAACCGCGCCATCCTGGAGCCGCGTTCGGCCGGGGTGAGGTCGAGTGCGCGGGCCAGCGTGGCGCTGAGGTCCCCGGGCGAGCGGGGGTCGGTCAGCAGGGCCGCGGCGCCGAAGGTCGCGGCGGCCCCGGCGTGGCGGGAGAGCACCAGCACTCCCGGTCCGCGCGGCCCGGGTCGGGGCGCGGCCGTCCGGGCGGCGACGAACTCCTTCGCGGTGAGGTTCATGCCGTCCTGGAGCGAGGTCACCCAGAACACGTCGGCGGCCAGGTAGGCGCCGACCACCTCGGGGAACGGCAGCCGGCCCGGACGGTAGTCGACCGGTTGCCAACCCCCTCTCCGCCAGGCGTCGTTGACCGCCGCGACCCGCTCCTCCAGCCGGGCCCGGGTGGAGTCGTAGGCGGTGATCCCCGGCTCGGGCGGCGGACAGACCAGCCGGAAGGTCAGCCGGCCCCGCAGATCGGGCCGGGCGGCGAGCAGCCGGTCCACCGCGTCGACCTTCTGCACCGGCGCCTTGGCGTAGTCGAGGCGCTCGACCGACAGCACGACGATCCGGCCGTCCGTCGGCGCCGGCCGCTCCGGCCGGGACGGCCGCGGCCGGGAGCGCGCGATCGCCTCGATGGCCGGACGGTCGATCCCCAGCGGGTGGACCCCGATCCGGGGCGGTAGGACCGGGGCGTCACCCGCCGCACCGAACATGCCCCGGAAGTGCTCGGCGAACTCGGCGGTGTGGAAGCCGGCCCAGTCCAACCGGGCGAGCGAGGAGCGCAGTTCACCCGCGACCGGCAGGGCGGCGAAGGTCTCCGGCGCCGGGAACGGGGTGTGGTGGAACAGGCCGACCCGCAGGTCCGGCCGGGCCGTCCGGAGGAGCCCCGGGACCAGCCAGAGGTTGTAGTCGTGCAGCCAGACGGTCGCGCCGGCCGCCGCCCGGGCGGCGATGTGCTCGGCGAAGCGGGTGTTCACGGCGCGGTAGTCGGCCCAGGAGCGGTGGTCGAAGGCCGAGCGGCCCGGCTCGGACATCAGCACCGGCCAGAGGGTCTCCTTGCACGCCCGGTGGAAGTAGCCGCGCCACCGTCGCGCGCTCAACGGCACCAGGGACAGGGGCGGTTCGCCGGGTCGCGCGCGGGGCGCCGACGGGCGGTCGTCGCCCGGCCGGTCCGGCGTGCCCCGTGCGCCCCGCCCTCCGCCCTGTTCGCCGGCCACCCAGATGCCCGGCAGCCCGTCGGCGAAGGCGCTGCTCAGCGTGGGAAGGATGCCGTTGGGGCTGGCGGGTGTCGACGGGCCCGCGCCCGTACGCCGCGGGGGCGGCGCCCGGTGGTAGCCCACCACCAGGGCGTGCCGGGGCCGCGGGCGCCGCACTTGGTCGGTCACACCCAGCCCAGCCGCCGCAGCGCCGCGAGGATGCCCGCCGCGCCCTCCTCCCGGGCCCGGTGGACCAGCGGGTGGTCGCCGACCGCGGTGCTCAGCTCCGGCTCGGCGCCGCCCACGACGACACCGTGGGCGCCGAGCCCGAACAGCGAGAGGTCGTTGAGGGAGTCCCCCGCCACCAGGATCGACCCGACGGGCCAGGACAGCTTCTCCGCCAGGCCCCGCAGCGCGCTCCCCTTGGACACGCCGGGCGGGAGGACGTCGAAGAACCGGTTCGCCGAGTACACCCAGGTGCAGCCCAACGCGGCGACGGCCGAGGTGAGTTCGGCGGTGAGCCCGGCCGGATCCAGGAAGTACGAGCAGCGGCCGTCCTGCGGCACCCCCTCCTGGTCGCGCAGCGCCGGGAAGCGCTCCAGCGCGGCACGCACCCGCTCCGGTCCCGGCCAGCCGAGCCGCAACCGCGTCTGCAGGGGCTCCACGGTGGAGTGGTCGGTGCCGTCCAGCACGGTGGCGCCGACATCGGCGATGATCCAGCGGGGGCGCGGCACGAGGGGGTCGCGCAGCACCTCGCGGATCGAGGCCGGACCCCGACCGGTGGCGAACACCACGGTCACCCCGGGGTGCCGGACCAGCGCCCCGCGCAGGCGGCGCCGGTCCTCCGGCGGGCCGCCGAGCAACGTGCCGTCCAGATCGGTCACCAGAATCTTCGACACCCGACGGACGCTAACACGACCGCTCCGCGCGGTGAAGCGTGCACACCGCGCCGGACCGCGCACCCACCGACCGTCGGAGGGCAGGGGTCCCGGGTGGGCCGGGCGGTGATCCACTGTCTAGGCTCGGTCCTTCCGAGGAGAGGAACGGTGGGCCGAGTGGGCAGGTGGGAGCGGGCGCTGGACGCGGCCGGGGTGCGGGGCGCCGAACTGCGGGCCGACTACGGTCGGCAGCGGCAGCAGGTGAGCCGTTACCGGCGGGAGGTCGCGGTGGCCGCCGGGCTGCTGCTCCCGGAGCGGACCGTCCCGCACGTGATGGCGGCGGCCGCGTTCATGCACCGGACGGACACGCTGCTCGACAGCGGCCCGCTCGCCGAGCGGCGGGCGGCGGCGGCCAGGTGGCAGCGGGAGGTCACCCGGAGCCTCACCGAGGGCCGGACGGACGATCCGGAGCTGCGGCCGCTGCTGCACAGCGCGGCCGGCCACCCGGTGCTGCGCGACCGGGTCCTGGACTACCTCGCCGCGGCGGACGCGGACCTCGACTTCACCGGCTTCGCGACCGAGGAGGACTACCAGCGGTACGTCGACGGGTACTCGCTGCCGGGCTTCATGGTGGTCGCCGCCCTGCTCGGCCCGGACGGCGACCAGTCGGCCTACCGGGCCGCGTGCCGGACCTTCATCGACGCCAGTCAGCGGCTCGACTTCGTCAACGACCTGGCCGAGGACCTCGCGGAGGGTCGGCTGACCGTCCCGCAGGACCGGCTGGCCCGGCACGGCGTCACCCGTGCCGACCTGGAGCAGGCCCGTGACCTGCCGGCCGTGCGCGCGCTGCTGGGCGGCCTGCTGGACGAGGCGGACCGCACCCTGGCCGAGGCCCGGACGGTGATCGACCTGGTGCCGGCCGCCCACCGGCCGATGGTGCGCTGCATCGTCGGGGTGGAGGCGCTCACCAGCGCCGCGGCGCGCGCCGACCTCGGCGCGCTGCTGCACCGCTCGGCGAGTCCCGCCAAGCCCGCCGCGCTGCGGCTGATGGCCCGCGAGTACCTCCGGGCCCGCCGGCACCGCCGCTGACGGTCGGCCGCCGGCGGCCGACCGTCAGTGGCCCTCCAGGTCGTCCGGACGCAGGGCGATGTGGTCGGGGGCCAGCTCGACGGCGACGCGGTGCTCCATGCCGAGCGCCTCCAGGAACTTGGCCGGCAGCTGGACCCGGCCGGTGCGGTCCAGCATCACGTACTCCGTCTCGTTGACGGACTCCTCGCCGTGCTCGTCGGTGAGGGTGCGGCGGAGCACCTCGCTGCTGGTGCGGCCGTCGCGGATGGCGACCGTGCGCCGGACCTCACCGGCCACCATCGGGTCGTGGGTGACGATCACGACGGTGGCGCCGAGCTCGCGGTTGACCGTGCGGAAGGCCTCGAAGATGCTCGCCCCGGTCTCCGAGTCCAGCTCACCGGTGGGTTCGTCGGCGAGCAGCACCGGCGGGTTGTTGGCCATCGCGACGGCGATCGCGACGCGCTGCTGCTGACCGCCGGACATCTCGCTCGGACGGCGGCCCGCGAGCTCGCCGATGTCCAGGGCCTCCAGCAGCTCGGCGACCCGGGCGGCCTGCTGCCGCCCGGCGCCGCGCGACTTCCGGCCGCCGCGCAGCTGCATGGGCAGCGCGATGTTCTCGGCGGCGGTGAGGAAGGGCAGCAGGTTGCGGGCGGTCTGCTGCCAGATGAAGCCGACCACCTCGCGGCGGTAGCGCAGCCGTTCGCGCGGGGCCATCTCCAGCAGGTCGCAGCCGGCGACGGTGGCGGTCCCGGCGGTCGGCACGTCGAGCCCGGCGAGGATGGTCAGCAGGGTGGACTTGCCGCTGCCGGAGGCGCCGACCAGGGCGACCAGGTCGCCCTGCCGGATGGTCAGTTCGAGCCCCTGGAGGGCCTGCACCTCGACGCCCTGGGCGCTGAAGATGCGCACCAGCCGGTCGCAGACGATCGCCGCGTCCGCGCCGTGGGCCTTGGGGCCGGCCGCGACGGCGCGCGCCCGCTCCTGCAGTTCCTGGAAGGTGGGGACCGGGGCGGTCCTCTGGTCCTGGGCGCTGCCGTTCACCGTGGTGCTCCTCTCGTCGGCGTGGGTCGCGTCGGGGTGGTGGGGGTGGATCGGTGGTGCTCGTGATCGTGGTCGCGCTCGTGGTTGTGCGTGCGCAGGTGCCCGCGGCCGGCGGGGCGCCGGGCCCTCATCGCTGGTCCCCCGCCCGCAGTTCGGTGGCGATCTGCCGCCGACCGGCGATCAGCGCCTCGGCGACGACGCCCGCGGAGACCAGGGCGGCGAGTCCGAGCGTCGGCAGCAGCACCGGCGCGACGGCGACCGACAGACCGGGCTCGATCTCCGTGCCGACCAGGATCGACAGGTCGAAGGCGGGCCCGAGCAGGGCGACCGCCGCGACCGCGGCGAGACCGCCGCCGACGGCCGCGACCAGGGTCTGCGGCAGCGTCTCGATCAGGATCAGGGTCAGGCCCTCCCGGGGGCGCAGGCCCATGGTGCGCAGCCGGGCCAGCAGCGCGGTGCGCTCGGGCGCGGCCCGGACCAGGGTGAGCAGGACGGCGAGCAGGGCGAGGCTGCCGGCGCCGAGGACGGCGGTCCAGAACAGCTGGGCCGCGGCGTCCTGGAGCGGGTCGTCGGCGAGTTCGGCGCGCACGACCGCGCTGGTGCGCACGCTGTAGCCGACCGGCATGGCGTCCGGTCCCCCGAGGGCGGCGGCAGCGGCGCGTTCGGCGCCGGAGGCGATCTTCTCGCGGACCAGGCCCTGCAGTTGGTCCTGGTCGACCGATCCGGTGGCCAGCCACAGGTTGGGGCGCCCGAGTTCGGGGGCGAGGGCGACGGCGGGGCCGGCCGGCAGGACGACGAACAGCCGGTCGTCGCCCTGGAGGGCGGGCGTGCCGTCGACGGTGCCGGCGGTGGCGGTGAGCAGTTCGCCGCCGTTGGGCAGCCGGACCCGGTGGGTGGCGCCCGGGCCGAGCCGGCGGGCGAGCGCGGTGGAGACCAGCGCGGGCACGGGGGCGTCCGGGCCGCCGGTGCCGCCGGACAGCGCGGCCGCGTCGAAGGCGCCCCGCCCGAGCGAGCGGGAGATCTCCGCGTACGCGGCCGGGTCGGCGACCACGGCGAAGACCCGGGTGGCGCCGTTGCCGCCGAGCACGAACACCTCGGTGTCGGCCCAGATCGGGGCGGAGGCCCGGACGCCGGGCAGCCTGCCGGCCGCCTCGGCGAAGCCCTGCGACACGGTGACGCCGATCGGGACGACCACGGAGGCGTCGCCGCCGACGCTCAGCCGGGCTGCGCGGCTGCGCTCGGTGTCGACGGCCCCCAGCACGGTGGAGCCGAAGCCGGCGGTGGTGACGGCGAGCAGCAGGGCGAGCAGGGGCAGCACGGAGGGTCGGGACCCACCGGTGCTGCCGCGGGCGGCGCGGGCCAGCCCGAGGAAGCCGATGGCGCCGGGCCGCCGGGTCGCCACCCGGGCGAGCGTGCCGAGCAGCGGTGGCTGGAGCCGGGCGAGCAGCAGCCCGCCGGTGAGGGCGAGCAGCAGGGGTGCCGCGATCAGCAGCGGGTCCGCGCTCTCGCCGACCGGGGCGACGCCGCGCCGACGGACCTCGGCCACGGCGGCCACCGTCAGGGCCAGGACGGTGAGTTCGCCGGCCAGCCGCCGCCGGGCGCTGCCGGGTCGGGGCCGCGACCAGAGCCGGGCGGCGCGCAGCGGGAGGGCGAGCAGGGTGAACAGGGCGACGGCCGTGCCGGCGAGCACCGCGCCGCCCCAGCGCGGGGTGGGCAGCAACTGGAGCGCGAAGGTGCCGGCCAGCACGGCGGGGGCTAGGACGGTGACGACGCCCTCGGCGAGCAGCCGTCGGACGACACCGGCCCGGGAGCCGCCACGGGCCTGGAGCAGACGCAGTTCGGTGGCCCGCCGGTCGCCGGCCAGTGCGGCGGCCAGGCCGAGCACGACCAGGCCGACACCGGCCAGGCCGGCCGGGCCGATCGCGGCGAGCGGCGCGGTGGCCTGCTGCCGCGCGCCGGCCTTGTCCAGCAGGGCCGGCAGCGGGGAGGTGATCTGCAGGCCGGGGCGACGGGTGACGGTCGCCAGCTCGTTGGCGGTGTGCCCGGTGAGGTAGGCGGCGAGTTCCTGCTCGGTGCGGGCGAGCCGGTCGGCGCGCAGCCCGTCGACGTCGACCGGGATCCGCCAGAAGTCCTTGGCCCCGGTCTGCCAGGTCTCGACCCGGTCGAGGGCGGATCCGTCGACGAGTCCGGCCAGCCGCCAGTAGGCGTAGCGCTGCTTGCCCGTCGTGTAGTTGAGGCAGGCCTGGACGGGGCAGGGCAGTTCGGCCCAGTACTGGTCCGCCCGGTCGACGGCGTCCAGGATGCCGACCACCTCGGCCTTCGGCGGGTCCTCGCCCTCCGTGGTCTCGGCGGTGTTCAGCACGTCGCCGAGGTGGATCCCGAGCGTGGTGGCGGTGTCGCGGACGACCGCGATCGGGACCGGGGCGCCGGACTTCGGGGCGTCGGGCCAGCGGCCCTCGGCGAGCTCGGTGTGGTCGCGCAGGCCCTGGACGTAGAGCAGGTCCATCTGCGGGTCGACGACTTCGGGCCGGGCCAGACCGGGGTTGGTCAGGGCGCGCGACTTGCCGCTGCGGGCGCCGTAGACCGGGCCGCCGGGGCCGACCCCGAGGGTGGGGCCGGTGTGCGCGGCGAGCAGGGCGGCGTCGTCGTCCAGGGTCTTGGCGCCGCCGCGCAGTTCGGCGGAGGCGAGCAGGCTGGTCGCGGCGGGGCCCCGGTCGCGCAGGAAGTCGCGCAGGCCCTGGTCGGCGGACCGGTCGAGGACGCGGGGGAAGGCCACCGCCAGGAAGACGGTGCCGAACGCGAGCACGGCGGTGAGCAGGGCGGCGAGCGGGGTCGCGCGCAGCCGGGTGCGCACCCACGGTGCCGGTCCGTGGCCGGCCGCCGGGGCGGTGCCGGCGGGCCGGGGGGCGGTGGTGGCGGCCGGGCCGGTCACATCTCCTCCAGGTGACGCAGTCGCTGCGCCACGTCGCGCCGGCGGCGACCGCCGAGCAGGGCCGAGAGCAGGGGGACGGCGGCGATCACGGCGGCCAGCAGCACGGCGGTGCCGAGCGGCAGGTCGACGAGGGCCTCCGGGACGGGGCGGCGGGCCGCCGGGGTGAGCACCACGAGCGGCACGACCAGATGGACGATCAGGGCGCCGAGGCCGAGTCCGACGATGCTGCCGAGGCCGACCAGGACGGCCTGTTCGGCGGCGGCGGTGCGCACCAGGCGGCGCCGGGGGGCACCGAGGGCGAGCAGCAGCGCGGAGTCGCGGGAGCGCTGGCCGGCGGCGGCGGCCCCGGCGGCGCCGAAGCCGATCGCCGCGAGCGCGGTGGTGACGACGGCGATGGCGGCCAGGGCGTTCTGCGGGGCGGCGCTGAGCGGGTCGCCGAGCAGGTCGGCGGCGACCTCGTCGCGGAGCTGGATCCCGGGGGTGCCGGGGGTGGCGCGCAGCGCGGCGGCGGCCCGGGCCGGGACGGTGTCGTCCGGGCCGGTGGCGGGGAGCCACCATTCGGTGGGCACGGGCGTCTCCCGGCCGCTCGCCGCGAGCACCCGGCCGACCGTTCCGAGGTCGACGAGCAGGGCGTTGGAGCCCGCGACGGGCAGGGACTCGGCCTCGCCGGTGATCCGGACCGGCACGGAGGTGAGGCCGAACGGCACCCGCACGGTCGAGCCGACGGCGGAGCCGGTGGCGGTCAGGTACTCGCGGGTGGCGACGCCGGCGACCTCGGTCGGCGGCGTGGCGTCGACCGGGGTGATGACGGCGCGCCGGTTGCTGAGGCTGTTGGCGCCGATCCCGTAGCGGACGCTCAGCAGGTGCCGGTCGTCGGCCGGAGTGGCGGCGACGTCCACGCCGACCGCGCGCTCGCCGGAGTCACCGCCGGTGGCCCAGGCGAGGCCGGCGGGGACGGTGGCCGGCACCGCGGGGGCGCCGGCGTCGTCGGCGGCGGCGAGCCGTCGGACGGTCAGCAGTCCGGCGTCCCGGGGGCCGAGGGAGAGGGTCAGGCCGACGACGCTGAGCGGTGCGGAGACCGAGCTGAGTCCGCCGTCGGTGAGCGCGGCGAGGTTCACCGTGGCGCGGCCGTCGCCGGCGGCGGGGACTCCGGCGAGCGGGGCGACGAAGGAGAGGTTGTGGCTGTCGCGCAGCAGCAGCCAGGCCTCCGGGGCCTTGGCCGCCGGCTGGAGGAGGTCGGCGGGGCTCGGCAGGGGCGCGTCGGGCGTGAAGGTGAGGTCGACGTCGATCCGCTGCGGGCGGCCGGGCAGGGCGACTCCGGCCGCGGCGCCGGTGGGCGGACCCGCGGCGAGCGGGGTGAACAGGCGCTTCGGGTCCTGGCCGTCGAGCAGGTCGGGGCGGACCGGGACGCGTTCGGCGAAGGCGGCGGCGTCCAGGGCGAGGAGCTGGCCGTGGGAGCCGTCCGGCAGCGCCTGTTCCTGCCGGCTGACCGGGAGGATCCGGTCGCCGCCGGGCAGGGCGGCGAACCGGCTGCCCTGGCCGACCGGCGCCGTGTGGATGCCGTGGATCCGCAGGCCGCCGGCGGTGGCGAAGGAGGCCTGGTCCTGCTGGGAGCCGTTCCAGGTGTCGTGCTGACCGAGCGCCAGGACACCGGTGGAGACGCCGAGCACCAGCAGCAGGACCGGTCCGCTGGCCTGGCCGGGGCGGCGGGCGAGCTGCCAGCCGACCAGGGCGGGCCCGAGGCCGCGGCCTCGGGCGGCCAGCCGGGCGCCGAGCCGGGCGGCGAGCGGCAGCAGTCGCAGCGCGAGCAGGGTGCCGGCGCCCAGGGCGAGGGTCGGGGTGGCGACCAGGACCGGGTCCAGGCCGAGGCGGCCGTCGGCGTCCGGGGACAACCCGCCGCTGTACTGGGAGAGTTGCTGGTAGGCGAGGACGGCCAGGGCGAGCAGGGCGAGGTCGCCGCCGGAGCGGGCCGCGCCGGAGGCCAGGGCCTGGCGCCGGCCGGCCCGGCGCAGAACGGCGGCGCCGGCGCCGCGCACCAGGGTGGGGACGGCGGCGAGCAGGACGCAGCCGAGGGCGCAGGCGATCGAGACCGGCCAGAGCGTCCAGCGCAGCGAGGTGTCCAGCGGCACGTGGCGCAGCGGGCCGAAGCCGCCGAGGACGCGCAGCAGCGGTGGGGTGAGCAGCGGGGCGAGCAGGGCCGCGGGCAGCGCGAGCAGCAGGGCCTCGACGGCGGTGAAGCCGCCGAGCCGCAGGCCGGAGGCGCCGCGGGCGGCGAGCAGGGTGTTCTCGGCCTGCTGGCGGCTGGCGATGAGGTGGACGACGAGCAGCAGGGCGGCGGAGGCCAGCACGATCAGCTGCAGGGCGCCGATCAGCAGGGTGGACCGGGCGACCATCGCGCCGGAGTCCAGTTCCCGCAGCAGCTCGGGCAGTTCGGTGCGGGCGATGAGCCCGGCGTCGCGGTTGAGTCCGTCGCCGGCGGGGGTGATCCGGCCGCGCAGGGCGTTCACGGCGCCGGCGTCGGCCCCGGTGAAGTCGGCGTCGACCAGCCAGCTGCGACCGTTCTGCGGGATGCCGGCGACGCCGAAGGCGGTGTCGTCGACGAGCAGCGGACCGTAGGTGGTGAAGCCGCCGCTGAGGATCTCGCGGCCCTGCACCGGGTCGAGCCGCCAGTAGAGGTCGGCGGGGTCGGCGGCGCGGTAGACGCCGGTGATCCGGACGGTGAGCGGGGCGCCGCCGTAGCGGTCGGTGAGCGGCACGTCGGCGGGCAGGGCCTCGGCGGCGAGGCCGAGGCGGGTCAGCACGGACTGCGGGACGGCCGCCTGGACGGATCCGGGCGTGCCGGGCGTCGCGGCGGCGGGCCAGCCGCCGGCGAGCAGGCGGACGTACCGGCGGTCGAGGGCGGCGAGGAGGGTGAGGTCGTCCTCCTTGCCCGCGCCGGACGCGGGGGCGCCGGATGCGGCGACGGTCGGGGCGGACGCGGGGGCGGTCGGGGTGCCCGTCGGTGCGCCGGCGGCGGTGCCCGCCTGCTTGCCCGTCGGGGCAGCCTGCGCGCCCGCGGGAGCGGCGACCGGGCCGGTCGGCAGACCGTAGGAGCGACTGCGGGACAGACCGCGGGTCTCGGTCGGCAGGTCGCCGAAGAGCGCGCGGGCGTAACCCTCCACCGCCGCGTCGTCCTTGGTCCGCTGCCCCAGCCCGTGCTCGGAGTTGACCACCACGGTGGTCCGCGGGTGGCCCCGGCCCTGGAGGGCCTGGCGCTGCCCGATCTCGCCGACGGTGCGCTGGAAGGCAACCAGCGCGGTGAGCACCGCCGTTGTGATCAGTACGGTGAGCAGAGCGGCACTGGCCAGGGGCAGTCGCCCGCGCAGACGGCGCACGACGAAGCCGAGCATCCTGTTCCTCCCCCGGTCCTCAATGGTGTCCGCGCCGCGCCCGGTCCCGGCAGCTGTCCCGCACTGCGTGGACGGGCGCCCCTGGGCGCGTCGTCATGATGATCACCGGCGCTTGATCACCGGATAGCGGACGATGCTGTCAGATCCGGTCAAGGAAAGGAAGGGACTTGCGCGAAGGATGTAAGTAGTGAGCAAATGCTCCGCATCGCATCCGCGTCGCGGTGGGGCGATGGCTGACGGAACGTCACGTCCGCGATTCATGACCGCGATTCTTGCGAAGCCATGAACACCTCAAATAAATACCTCATATGAAGACCGCGAAGAACACCTCGGCCGGCCGCCCTCCACAGGCCACGCCGGGGAACTCCCAGGGGGACGCCGCATGACACAGCAACCGGCCGGCACCGTCACCGCTCCGATGGTGACCGTCACCGACGTCCGCCGCAGCTTCGGCACGGGCGAGCGCGCCGTCCACGCCCTGCGCGGCGTCTCCTTCACCATCGGCCGGGGCGAACTCACCGCCCTCAAGGGCCGGTCCGGCTCCGGCAAGACCACCCTGCTCAACCTGGTCGGCGGTCTGGACAGCCCCACCGGCGGCACCATCACCCTCGACGGCACCGACATGGGCGGCCTGGACGAGGAGGGCCGGCTCGCCCTGCGCCGCGACCGGCTGGGCTTCGTCTTCCAGTCCTTCGGCCTGCTCCCGGTGCTCACCGCCGCCGAGAACGTCGGGATCCCGATGCGCCTGCGCAAGGTCCCCGCCGCCCAGCGCGAGGAGCGGGCCCGCACCCTCCTCGCCCTGGTCGGCCTCGCCGACCACGCCAACCAGCGCCCCGGCGAGCTCTCCGGCGGCCAGCAGCAGCGCGTCGCCATCGCCCGCGCCCTGGCCAACGAGCCCGACCTGATCATCGCCGACGAGCCCACCGGACAGCTCGACTCCGAGACCGGTCGCTCGATCATGGAGCTGCTCCGCGCCGTCGTCCGCAGCGAGGGCGTCACCGTCCTGGTCGCCACCCACGACCCCAACCTCATGGAGCTCGCCGACCGGGTCGTCGAACTCCGCGACGGCCACATCGTCGAGGACCCCGCCCGCGCCCCCGTCGCCTGACGACCGGAGGCCCCGAGCCCGACGGCCCGAAGCCGGACGGCCGAAGGCCCGACGGCCGGATCAGCCGACCGGCGGCGGGGCGTAGAGCTCCAGTTGCATGCCCCAGGGAGCGGTGAAGTAGACCCAGCGGGTCCCCGCGACGGGGTGGCCCGGCCCGATGGTCTGCGGCTCGCCGAGGACGTGGACACCGCGCGCCCGCAGGAACGCGGCGGCGGCGTCCACGTCCGCGACCCGCAGGGCCAGGTGGTGACCGCCCCAGTCGCTGTTGGCGGGCAGGGCGCGACGCTGCCCGGGCGCCCGGTACTCGAACAGCTCCAGCTCCAGCCCGTCCGGCAGCCGGACCACCGCCACCTCGGCACTGGCCCGCGGGTGGACGCCCAGCTGGCGGCGCATCCAGTCGCCGTCCCGGTCCTCCACCGGCCCGGCCCGGTAGAGCTCCTCGCCCCCGATCAGCGCGGTGAAGAACGCGACGGCCTGCTCGAGGTCCGGCACGGTGTAGGCGGCGTGGTGGGCTCCGAGGAGCCCCGGCAGGGCGGTGGTCACGACTGCAGCTCCGGGGTGACGGCGGGGGCGGGGACGACGACGGCGGCGGGTGACTGGGCTCGGTGGATCAGCCCGGCCAGCACCGCGGCCAGGACGAGCAGGGCCGGCACCAGCAGGTACCCGACCGCGGGACTGATCCGGTCGGAGAGCGCGGCAAGCAGCATCGGGGCCGCGCCGAAGGCCGTCCCGGAGGCGTAGCCCATCCGACTGGACGCGGCGTCGACGCCCTTGGTGGCCGTGGCCAGCACCAGCACGATGGCCATCGGGAACTGCAGCGCCATCCCGAGCCCGCAGAGCACCAGCCCGGTGACCGCGACGGCGGGCACGGTCGAGGCCCAGAACAGCGTGAACCCGGCGGCCGAGACGCCGAGCGAGCCGATCAGCACGAGCGGTGCGGCGAACCGCAGCGTGAAGCGGGCGCCGAAGAGCCGCCCGACGAAGATGCCGACCACCAGGGCCGAACCGGCCGCCGTCGCCCCCGCCGCGCTCACGCCGGCGTGTTCCCGCAGGTAGTCGGACTGCCACTGGGTGAGGCACATCTCCACCCCGGCGACCGCGACGATCACCCCGAGCGCGGCCAGGAAGAGCCGCGCACTGCGGGCCGGCGCCGCCGAGGCGTCCGCCGGTTCCGGTCCGGCCCCGGTTCCGGCCCCCGGCGCGCCCGAGGGCGCCGGGGCCTCCGGAAGCGGGACCCTCAGGAAGCGGCCGAGCAGCACGACCGCCAGCACCAGCACCGCCGTCAGCGCGATGCCCGGCCGCCAGCCGAAGCCCCGGTCGACCAGCACGGCGATCACCAGCGGCGCCAGCAGACCCATCCCGGACATCGCCGCGTTGGCCTCACTGATCGCCGCCGGCCCGGCCGCGCCGTGGTGGTCGCTGAGCGAGGGCCAGATCGCGGTCAGCGTCAGGCAGCCGAAGAACGCCGTCAGCAGCGTCGCGCCGAGGGTCTGCACGGTGCCGTGGGCGACCGCCAGGGCGAGCGCCCCGACGGCCACGCTGCCGATCGCCCCCCAGAGCGTCCGGCCGCGCCCGAACCGGGCGACCAGCCGGGGGAACAGCGGCGCGCAGAGCAGCATCGCCACCGAGAACGCGGTGCCGTGCAGGCTGGCGACGAACCGGCTGGTGTGCTGCTCGTCGCGCAGCAGCGGCACCAACGGACCGAACCCGTAGAGGAAGTAGCCGTACGCGGCGATCTGCGCGTAGAGCAGCCATGTGGTGGCGTCCCTGGTCATTCGAGGCATTGGCCGAAGCTAGCCGCCGCCGGCGGGAGCTGTCTGTACACGGCTGTGGTACCCGACCGGGTACCACGGCCGACCGCCGCATCGGCCGTGCCGCCCCCCGCGCCCGCCGTGCCAGCATCGCCCTCCTGACCGAGCGGCAGGACCACGGAGGGAGCCCGGGATGGACGAGGTACACGTGAGCGCAGCGGTGATGACGCATCCGCGCCGCGCCGAACTGGCGCGGGAGTTGATCGAGCGGTGCCGGCCGGAGGAGCTGGACCTGGTGCTCGACCCCGAACCGCACGGGCCGCCGACCGGCCTGCGCACCGCCGTCCGGGCCTGGTCCTCGGTGCCCGCCGGCGCCACCCACCACCTGGTCCTCCAGGACGACGCCGTGCTCACCCCCGGGTTCTTCGACCAGGTCAGGGCCGCGGCCCGCGCGGTGCCCGACGCGGCACTCGCCTTCTACACGCACTGGCAGTCCCGCAACGCCGCCGCCGTCCGGCTGGCCGTGCTCTCCGGGCACCGCTGGGCGCCCGCGACCGCCGAGTACACCCCGACGGTGGTCCTGCTGCTGCCCGCGGGGGTCGCCGACGGCTTCGCCGAGTACGCCGGGCGGCACGGCGCCACCTGGGCGGACGACGTGGTGATGAGCCGCTACCTGCGCGCCGCCGGAGTGGCCGCCTACCTGGCCGCGCCCAACCTCGCCGACCACGCCGACGTCCCCAGCATGCACGCCAACGGCGGCCACGGGCCGCGCCGTTCGGCCTGCTTCGCGCCGATGCCGGCCGGCGGGTCCTGGGAACTCGCCGACGGCCTGGCCCGGTTGGACGCCGTGCCGTTCTTCAAGCACGGCCGGGCACAGGTCGCCACCCGGCTGTCGGACGGCCGCTGGGCCGGCGTCGAGGCCCACCGCTACCTGCGGCGCGTCGGCCTCGACCCCGACGACGCCGACAAGCGGCTCGCCGTCCTCCTCGCCGACCCCGGGCCGGACGTCGCGGCCCTGCTGGACACGCTCGACCGGTCCGACCTGGAGGCGCACTGGCGGACGACCCTGCTGATGGGCGTCGTCACGGCCGCCCGGAGCCGCGCGGCCGCCGAACCGGACGGGGCGCTCGCCGACCTGGCGCTCTCCACGGTCGGCTCCGGCGGCCTCTGCACCCGGTTCGGCGACGACGGACTGGCGCGGCTGCGCCCCGGGCTGCTGGAACTCGCCCGGGCCGGCTACGCCGAGGGGCTGGCGGCCGGCGCCCGGCTCACCCCGGCCCCGAGCGGCGGAGGACCGGCCCGGCCGGTCCGGGACCGCCGGGTGGTGGTCGCCGCCCGGGGCGGGGCGGACGCGACGGAGCTGGCGGGCGCCCTGGCCGGAAGCCTGGCCGACGGCGCCTGGGAGGTCACCCTGTGGGGCGCCGCGGACACCCCGCACCCCGGGGTCGTCACGGCCGAACGGGGCACCGGACTGGCCGGCGCCGCGGCGCTGTTGCAGGTGCTGGACGGCGGCCCGGACGACGGGCCGGACGGTGGCCCGGCCGCGGCGGCCGAGCAGGCGCAGATAATCCGGGAGGTCCGGGAGGTCCGGGAGGTCCGGGAGGTCCGGCAGGCCGCCGCCGAGGCCGGTGTCGGCCGGGCCGTGCTGGTCACCGACGAGGCGGGGGCGGCCGCCCTCGACGGTGCCGACCCAGGCTCCGACTCCGACTCCGGCTCCGGCTCCGGCTCCACCGTGCTGCGGACCGGGCTGGTCTACGGCCCCGGCGTCCGCAGCGGCTCGGTCCTGGAACAGGCGGTGCGCCGCTCCCTGCTGGCCAGGCCGATCCGGGTGGCCGAGCAGCCCGGACGGCAATGGCGGCCGGTCTTCGTCGACGACCTCGCCGAGGCCGTGGACCGCGCCCTGCGGCTGCCCCCGGCGGACCGGCCGCTGGACGTGTGCGGCCCCGAGCCGCTGGGCGCCGTCCAGCTCGCCGAGGCCGCCTCCGCCGCCGTCCGGCCGGTGCCGGTGGAGACCGTGGACGACCCGGTGGCCACCCCGGCCGCCCAGGACCCCGCCGCCGAGCGCGAGCAACCGGCCCGCTCACCGGAGGCCGCCGCGGCCGCACTCGGCTGGCGACCGCGCACCGCGCTGGCGGACGGCCTGCGGGCCTGGTCGCAGTGGCTGGCCTACGAGGCCGAACCGCGGCCCGCCGCGGCGGACACCGCCGACGGGCCCAGCACCCCCGGCACCCCCGGAGGCGCCCGGTGACCCCCGCCCCGCTGTCCACCGAGGCCGCCAGCATCGCCACCCCCGGCGGCGCCAACGAGGACCTGGTGCTCACCGGCCCGCACTTCGCCCTCGTCCTGGACGGGGCGACGGCCGAACCCGGCGCCAGCACCGGCTGCGGCCACGACGTCCGCTGGCTGGTCGCCGAGGTCGGCACCCGGCTCACCGGCGCCCTGCTGCACGACCCCGACGCCCGCCGGCCCCTGCGCGAACTGCTCCACGACGCGCTGTCCGACCTCGCCGCCGACCACGGCCGCACCTGCGACCTCGACAACCCGTGCAGCCCCACCGCGACCCTCGCCCTGCTGCGGCTGGCCGGGGACACCGTCCAGCACCTGGTCCTCGGCGACGCCACCGTCGCCCTGCGGGAGCGCACCGGCACCGTCCGGACCGTCACCGACGACCGCCTGGAGCGGCTGATCCACCTGCCTTGGGCCGAGCTGCGCCGCCACCGCAACCGGCCCGGCGGCTTCTGGGTGGCCGGCCCCAGGCCCGAGGCCGCCCGGCACGCGCTGGCGGGCAGCACCCCCGCCGCCGGCCTCGGCACCGCCGCCCTGCTGACCGACGGCGCCGCCCGGCTGGCCGAACGGTACGGCTGCGCCTGGTCCGAACTCCTCGACCTGCTGGAGCTGGAGGGTCCGGTGCAACTGGTGGAACGCGTCCGCGCCGCCGAACTGCGCACCGCGCCCGGCCGCTACCCCGGCAAGCACCAGGACGACGCCACCGCGGTGCTCTGCCGCTTCACGACCGACGAGGGGCGGTGACCGCCGTGCACCAGGACGGGCGCACCGCACCCGACGACCACCGCGACCACGACGACCACCACAACCACCGCGACCACGACGGCCCGGCCGAACGCTTCGGCATCGCCTTCGTCGGCTGCGGCTACGTCGCCGACCTCTACGCCGCGACCCTGCCCAACCACCCCTCCCTCGCCCTGGTCGGCGTCCACGACCGCGACCCGGCGCGGGCCGCCGCCTTCACCGCCCACCACGGCGTGCCCGCCTACCGGACGACGGCCGAGCTGCTCGCCGACCCCGCCGTCCGGGCCGTGGTCAACCTGACCAACCCCGAGAGCCACTACGAGGTCACCAGGGCCGCCCTGCTGGCCGGCAAGCACGTCTACGTCGAGAAGCCGCTGGCCCCCGACCTCGACCTGGCCCTCGACCTGGCCGCCATCGCCGCCGAACGCGGCCTCCAGCTCGCCTCGGCCCCCTGCGGGTTGCTCGGCGACGCCGCGCAGACCGCCTGGCGGGCGCTGCGCGAGGGCCGGATCGGCACGCCCCGGCTGGTCTACGCGGAGCTCGACGACGGCCCGATCCTGCGGATGCCGTTCCAGGAGTGGATCAGCCCCTCGGGCGCGCCCTGGCCCTACCGGGACGAGTTCGAGACCGGCTGCACCGTCGAGCACGCCGGGTACTGGCTCACCTGGTTGACGGCCTTCTTCGGCCCGGTCCGCGAGCTGGTCGCGTTCGCCACCCGGGTCGCCCCCAACCCGCACGTGCCGCCGGGGACCGCTCTCTCACCCGACTTCTCGCTGGCCTGCCTGACGTTCGGGAGCGGTGTCACCGCCCGGCTGACCACCAGCATCCACGCGCCGAAGGACTACTCGCTGCGGGTCGTCGGCGACGAGGGGCTGCTCACCGTCGCGGACTCCTGGGACTACGACTCGCCCGTCACCGTGAGCCGTCACCCCGACGGCCCGGCCGAACCCTGCCCGCCCGTCGCCGGCCCCCCGTGGCCGCACCGCTACACCGGCACCCACGCGATGGACTTCGCCCGGGGCATCGCCGAACTCGCCGCCGCCGCCGAGGGGTCACGGCCCTCGCGGCTGCCGCTGGACCACGCCCTGCACGTCCTCGAGCTCACCCTGGCGATCGACCGGGCCGGGCCGGGCAGCGTCGTCCGGCCCACCACCACCTTCGCGCCCGTGGCACCCGCCGCACCGCCCGCACTGCCCGCACTGCCCGCAGAGACGAGAGAAGAACGATGAGGAACGAGCTGCCAGCGCCCCCTCCCGGGCCCGAACGGCCCCGGTTGTCCTTCGTCGGCACCGGCTACCTCGGCACCACCTACGCCGCCTGCTACGCCGAACTCGGCCACCGGGTCGTCGGCCTGGACACCGACCCGGAGAAGGTCGCCGCCCTCGCCGCGGGCCGGGTGCCCTTCCACGAGCCCGGCCTGGCCGAGCTGGTCGAGCGCGGTCTCGCCTCCGGCCGGCTGAGCTTCACCACCGATCCGGCGGTCGCCGCCGACGGGGCCGACGTGCACTTCCTCTGCGTCGGCACCCCGCAGCGGGCGGACGGCACCGGTGCCGACCTCGGCCAGGTCTCGGCCGCCGTCCGCGCGTTGGCGCCCCACCTGCACGGGCGCACCCTGGTCGTCGGCAAGTCGACCGTCCCGGTCGGCACCGCCGAGTGGGTCGAGCGGCTGCTGCGCAAGCACGCGCCCGACGACGCCGACCCGGAAGTGGCCTGGTGCCCGGAGTTCCTGCAGGAGGGGCACGCCGTGGAGGACGTGCTGCGTCCGGACCGGATCGTGATCGGCGCCCGCGGGAGCTGGGCGCGCGAGACGCTGGCCCGGGTGCACCGCGGCGTGTACCTGCTGGCCGAGCGCGAAGGACGCGAAGTCCCCACGGTGGAGACCGACTTCGCCACCGCCGAACTGGTCAAGTCGGCCGCCAACGCCTTCCTGGCCACCAAGATCTCGTTCATCAACGCGATGGCCGAGCTGTGCGAGGCCACCGGGGCCGATGTCGCCGGGCTCGCCGAGGCGCTCGGCCACGACGACCGGATCGGCCCGCGCTTCCTGCGGGCCGGGATCGGCTTCGGCGGCGGCTGCCTGCCCAAGGACATCCGCGCCCTGCAGGCCCGCGCCCACCAGCTCGGCGCCGGCGCGGCGGTGCGCTTCCTGCACGAGGTGGACCTGATCAACCAGCGTCGCCGCGAACGCGTCCTCCAGCTGGCGGGCGAGCTGCTGGACTCCGTCGTGGGCCCCGCCGGGCCGGAGCTCGCCGGTACCCGGATCGCCGTCCTGGGGGCCGCCTTCAAGCCGGACTCGGACGACGTCCGGGACGCCCCGGCGCTCGCCGTCGCCCGGCTGCTGCACGGCGCCGGCGCCCGGGTGCGCGTCTACGACCCGCTCGGGCGGGACAACGCGCGCCGCACCCACCCCGAACTCGACTACGCCGACGGCCTGGAGCAGGCCTGCGCCGGCGCCGACCTGGTCTGCGTGCTGACGGAGTGGCAGGAGTTCCGCGACGCGGACCCGGCCGTCCTGGCCCGCCTGGTGAACGGACGGATCGTGATCGACGGCCGCAACTGCCTGGACCGGCGCGCCTGGAGCGCGGCCGGCTGGACGTACCGGGGCCTCGGATGGAAGGAGGTGGCCTGATGGCCGACAAGGTGATCCTGGTGACCGGTGGGGCCGGTTTCGTCGGCAGCCGGCTGATCCGCGGCCTGCTGGACGCGGAGCCGCGGACGGAGGTCGTCTCGGTGGACAACTACTTCACCGGCTCGCCCGCCCGGCACATCGACCACCCCAGGGTGCGCTACCTGTACGGCAACACCGCCGAGCTCGGCGCGCTCTGGTCCGAGCGGGGGCTGGCGGCGCCCGCCGTCGTGTACCACCTCGGCGAGTACTCGCGGATCCCGCAGTCCTTCGAGGAGCCGGACCGGGTCTGGGACTTCAACCTGCTCGGCACCCGGGAGGTGGTCCGGTTCTGCCGGCTGCACGGCGCGAAGCTGGTCTACGCGGGGTCAAGTTCGAAGTTCGGCAACGAGGGCCGGGACGAGCACCTCAACCCGTACGCCTGGACGAAGGCGAAGAACATCGAGTACATCCGCAACACGGCGGACTGGTTCGGCCTGGACCATGTGATCACGTACTTCTACAACGTGTACGGCCCCGGCCAGATCGCCTCCGGCTCCTACGCCACGGTGATCGGCATCTTCGAGCAGCAGTACCTGGCCGGCCTGCCCCTCACGGTGGTCGAACCGGGTACCCAGAGCCGCGACTTCACCCACATCGACGACATCGTCGAGGGCCTGCTGCTGTGCGCGGAGCGCGGCTCCGGGGACGGCTACCTGCTCGGCCGCGGCGAGGAGCACCAACTGATCGAGGTGGCCCGGATGTTCGGCGCCGAGGTCACCATGGTCCCGGCCCGCCGGGGCGAGCGCACCAGTGGCCGGGCGGACAACACCCGCTCCCGGGCGCTCGGCTGGGAGCCGAAGATCTCCCTGCCCGACTACATCGCGGACTTCGTCACGAGCCGCGGTCCGGCCCCGGCCTCCTGGTCGCCGACCGGGCTCACGATGCCGTAGCGCAGGGCGATCGCCACCGCCAGGGTCCGGTTGGGACAGTTGAGCTTGGCCAGGACCATGGTCACGTGGCGCTTGGCGCCGTGCACCGAGATGCCGAGGCGGGTGGCGATCTCCTTGTTGCTCAGGCCCTCCACCAGCAGCCCCAGGGTCTGCCGCTCCCGCCCGGTCAGCGCGCCGCCGGCCACTCCCGGCAGGCCGCCGACCGGGCGGGGCGCGGGGTGGCCGCGGACCGGGGACCAGGCGGGCCGCAGCACGAGGCGGCGCAGCGAGTCCTCCAGCAGCGCGGTGGTCACCTGTTCCAGCGGTAGGAAGCCGTCCACCCGGGCGGCCTCCCAGACCTCGGGGCCGCGCGCGGCGGCGGCGTCCGGCAGCACCAGCAGCCGGCCGTCGCCGCGCGGGGCGGCGAGCAGCGCCCGCGCCCAGGGCGCCACGTCGGCGACGCACACCAGCACCACCACGTCGGCCTCCCAGAGCTCGGCGACCGCGCCGAGCCGGTCCGGCGCCCTGGTCGTGGTCCCGGCGACCAGGGGCAGCGCGGCCAGCATCCCGGCGATGCCGTGCCGGTGCAGTTCGCTCTCCGCCACGACCGTCACCGAGAGGCCGCCCGGCGCGGTCCGTCCGCCCGGCGCGACCCGCGCGCCCGGCCCGTTCACGACGCGTCCGCCAGCAGGTCCCGCCAGTGCCGGACGGCCGAGGCGTCGACCGGGCGGTCCCAGCTGCCGTCCGGGCGCACCCGGGTGCCGACGTGGAAGGCGTCGATCCCGCCGTCGCGCAGCGGTGCGACGTGCCGTTCGCGCAGCACGCCGCCGGCGATCAGCCGCGGGCCGGTGCCCGCGCGGGCCGCGCACTCGGCGAGCAGCGTCCGCGTCCCCTCCTCGACGCCCTGCCGGCCGCCGGAGCTGAGCACCGCGTCGAGGCCCGGCAGGCCCTCGATCGCCGCCAGGGCTTCGGCGCGGTCGGCGGCGAAGTCGAAGGCCTTGTGGAAGGTCCAGGGCCGGCCGTCCAGCACCTCCAGGACGGCCTCCAGGGCGGCGAGATCGACCGCGCCGTCCGGCCCGAGGAAGCCCAGGACGAACTCCTCGGCCCCCGCCCGCAGCAACGCCCGGGCCCGTTCCCGCAGCACCTGCGGATCCCCCGCGGCGAAGCCGTCCGCCTCCCGCAGCATCACCCGCACCGGCACGTCCACCGCCGCCCGCACGGCCCGCACCGTCTCCACCGACGGTGTGATCCCCCATTTCCCCATGTCGCTCACCAGTTCGATACGGTCTGCACCCCCGAGTACAGCCCCCCGGGCGTCCAGCTCGTCCAACGCGATCACTTCAAGCATTGGTCTAGACATGCTTGAAGCATGACACAGCCCGCCCCACCAGGCAGGGGAGTTCCCCCACCCCGTTCGCACCACTACCGTCCCACCGGACACAGCCGCCCGGCATCCGAACACCCCGCGCGCCGACCTGACCGCCGACCCGACCGCCGACGACCCTTCGACTCAGCCGCCGGAGCGCTCCGAGGGGCCGTCGGAGGCCGTTCCGTGGGCGAGCTCCAGACCGAGCCGGGTCGGGTGGTGATGGACCGTCCGGCCGTCGCGGACGGTGGCGAGGAGCGCGGCGTCGCGCAGGACGGAGGCGTGGCGCGACGCGGCGGCGGGCGACACACCGAGCACCGCCGCGAGCCGACCGGTGGTGAGGGCCGGCTCCCGCACCACGGCCACCAGCGCCGCCGCCCTGGTCGCACCCAGCAGCGACTGCAGGGCCGGGGAGGGCACCTGGAGTCCGGGGTCCCGGGTGAGGGCGGCGCTCCCGGCCGCGGGGTAGCTGACGACCACCTTGTCGTCGAGCGGGTTGAAGCTGATCCCGGTGGCCAGGACGGAGGGCTGGAAGATCAAGGGCCGTCCTTCGAGGGATTCCACGGCATCGGTGAGGGTGTTGAGCCGCAGATGGCGACCGTCCCAGCGCACGGACGGGTGGATCGAGCGCAGCAGGGCGTCGGGGCCGCCGAGGACGGCCCGGTTCAGCGCCGTCGCGGCCGCGGTGGCGACGAGGAAGGAGATGCGCCGTCGATAGGGGTCCAGCGCGGTGGCCCGGAGGGCGATCAGCGCCCGGTCCAGCGCGAGGGCGGCCCCCGGGTGGCCCTCGGCGAGCCCCCGGGTGAAGGGCGTCAGCGCGTCGGACCGGGCCAGGTCCCGCAGATGGGCGACGGCGGGCGGGGACGCCGGATCGGTCGGCGCCGGCGCGGGCTCGACGGCCTCGTCGAAGAACGCCGGCAGATACAGGTGGGTGTAGAGGTCGAACAGCCGGCTGTCGCGCGGGTTCCAGGCCCGGCCGACCTCGGTCCGCCAGGCCGCGAGGTGGCGCGCGGGCGACGGCACGGCCAAGTGCCGGCCGCCGAGCGCGAGTTCGTACCCGTAATCGGGAACGTCGGCGACCCGGGCCCGTTCGAGGTCGTCGGTCGTCAGACGGATCTGTATCACCGCGGCACCCCTGGGAGCACTCCCTGACGGTCCTGCTCGTCGATCGTTTGCATCCTGGTGCAAAAGCCTAGCCGCCGTGGCACCGGGAAACGATGGTTGATCGCGACGAAGCCGCCTCCGACGGAACCGGAGGCGGAAGTTCGCTCCGCACGGTCCTGGCCTTTCCTCAGGACCGCTTCGTGCCCGTCGAGTTGATTGATCCTTCGACTTTCCGGCACGGGGTCCGTGGCCGGCGAGCGTCGCACCGCCGTCACACGGGGGACGGCGGCACGCCGCGAGCCGGCCACACCCGCGGAGCGCCGAGCGGAGCACCCCGGGGCACTGTCGCCCCCTCAGCTCCCGCTTCCGTTCCCGTTTCGTTCCCGCTTCCGTCCGCGTTCCCGCAGCGGTGGCCGACGCGGCCGGGACCACCCGGGTCGGGCAAGGGTACGGCCCCAGGGGTGCACTTTCGGGGATGGGCGCGGTGGGTGCCGACGGTGTAGGGAGGAGAGGCAAGGCAGCGGTGGGCGACCGGGAGGGCCAGTGCGCGCGAGGGCGGACGATCGCAGGGGGAACGACGGCGAGCGGGCCGGCGGAGGTGAGCGCAAGGCCCGGGAGACGCGGGTGAGCGGGCCCGTGGCGGCGGCGATGTCCCCGGAGCGGGCTCGTGAGCTGCAGCGGAGCATCGGCAACGCGGTCGTGGCCCGGATGGCGCGGGGCGGACGGGGCGCACAGGGCTCGGACCCCGTCCAGCGGTCCGGTGTGCACGAGGTGCTGCGGGGGGCCGGGCGCCCGCTCCCGGGGCCGGTGCGCGAGGAGATGGAGGGGCGGCTGGGGGCGGACTTCTCCGATGTCCGGCTGCACACCGGCGCGGCCGCCCAGCGGTCCGCCGCCGAGATCGGTGCGCGGGCCTACACGTCCGGCAGGGATGTGGTCATCGGGCGCGGGGGCAACGACCGGCACACCCTCGCGCACGAGCTGACCCATGTGGTCCAGCAGCGGAAGGGGGCCGTCGCCGGTACCGACCGGGGGGACGGGCTGCGGGTCAGCGATCCCGGTGACTCCTTCGAGCGCGAGGCCGAGGCCAACGCGCGGCGGGTGATGGCGCGCCCGGCCGGCCGGCCGGAGGCGGTGCAGCGGGCGGAGCCGGACCGCGCCGCGGGGGCCCCCGAGCCCGCCGTGCAGCGGAAGCTGGGCTTCGAGACGGAGATCGACATGCCCGTCGAGACGTCCCAGGGCGCGTCGTACGAGGGCGACACCGACCTGGCCGAGAGCACCTCGGCCGACTTCAAGCTGGTCTCCGACAAGCGGTCGCTGCGCAACGGGGCCGACTACTCGAACCTGGAGTTCGTGACCGGAGCGGTCCCGGTCGTCGGCACCGGCAGCGAGTCCGGGCCGGCGACCCTCGAACGGATGGTCGACGAGATCAGGACGGTGCGCGAGGCGTTCTACCGGCAGACCGGGAAGACCCCGCTGGCGGGCATGGGCCTGGAGCTGGAGATCCTGCCCGCGGGGCAGGACGCCCGGATCGCCCCGGACCTCGACTTCCCGAACTACGCCGGCGCCCCGGGCATGGGCGACGGGCTGTTCGTCCACTACTCGGTCGGTGTACCGCTCGCCGGGATGCCGATGTTCTTCGACCACCTCCGGGAGGCCGCTCCCCAGGCCCAGGGAGCGCCGCTCCCCCGCGCCCGGTTCCGGCTCTCGCAGTCGAAGACGTTCGCCGCGCGGGTCGTGGCCCGGTACGAGCAGGGCCAGGAGTCGGCGCGCAAGCGCAAGCGGCTGGAGACGGACGCCCTGGACGGCTACAGCCAGCTGTTCTTCATGCAGGTCGCGGCCATGGCCGACTACCTCGCGCAGGACGAGGACCGGGGCCAGATCAAGAACCTGACGGTCGTGCTGTCCCGCTCGCAGCTCACGGACGTCCGCGCGCTCCTCGACCCCGGGTTCCAGGACTTCCTGTCGGCCAACAGCGAGGTGATCGTCAACCTGCTCGCAGAGTTCCAGGAGGATCCCGGCGACGGCAGCGCGAACCTGGAGTTCCGCGACGAGGCCACCCGGGAGATCGACGGCCTCCCGGTGTCCCTCCTCACCTTCGCCGAGTCGACGCTGAAGGGTGTCCCCCAGATCCCTCAGCAGAGCGTGTTCGGCGGTATGAACCAGATCGCCCCGCACGAGGAGGAGGGCTCCATGATGGTCCCCTTCGAGATCCGGACCATGGGCTCCCTGATGAAGACCTGGGACGAGCTCAAGGCCGAGCTGCGGGACCTCGCGAGCTGGGCGGAGGAGGCGTACCGGCACGACCGGTCGCTGGGCGGCGACCCGGCCCGCAGGCGCGCCGGTTCCTGACGCGTCCCGGCATCCGACGAGGGCCGGCCCGTGACGCGGGCCGGCCCTCGGTGCTCGCCGACACTCCCGGGACGGCCGCCGTCCCGCCCCATCGGCGCCCGAACGGTCGGGCGGGCGCCGGGAGGGATCGGATCCGGCCTTATTTGAGGGTCCGTCAGGTTCACATTCGAACGTCCGGCCGGAGCCACCCGGGGCCGCCGAAATGAGGATGTACGGTCACCCACATGGCGGCCTCCCGAGGTCCGAACCGTCGGTTTTCAGCCGGAATGACTCAGGCTCACCTTTTCTCACGGGACGACCTGACAGACGATGCGTATGCATCTGTTCACCTGATGTAGCTCAACACACCGCTCACGTTGAGGACCTCGTGGCACTCCTGGGCCTGCACGCCAGTGGCCGGAGTGCCCGGCTTCGCACAGGTCACCTGGACCGTCACGGTCTGGTTCTCAGTGATCCTGATGGGGGTGACCCAGTGGTAGTCCTGGTTACGGAACGTCTCCAACGCGATCGTCGTGATCTTGCGGTCGCCGAAACCGATCGTCACGACGCCCTCGTCGCCCTGGAAGTTGGCGACGACGATGTCCGTGATCCCGAACGCCATGCCCACCGGCACGGTGTAGGTGCCGACCTTGGTCTCCCCGCCGGCCGTCGTCTGGTCGATGGTGGCCGAACTCTGCTGCCCGCCACCCGATCCGGTCACGACGCCGCCTCCTGTCCCCGTCCCCGTTCCCGTTCCTGTTCCGGTAGCGCCCGCCCCGGGCAGGGTGCTCCCGACCCCGGGGACCGGCTGCCCGGAGCCCGGCTGCCCGGAGCCCGCCGCCACCGGGGTCCGGCCGGCGGCCGGCGCCTCGGTGGGGGTCGGCTGCTGCTGCTGGACCGCCTGGTCGGCGGCCTCCCTCGCGGTGCTGCGCACGGCGGGACGCACCAGCAGGAACCAGGCCATCAGCAGCGCGAGAAGCGCCGCCAGGACCGCCAGCAGCCAGGTCGGGAAGATCGGTATCTGGACGAACTCGGCCTCCGAGCAAGGCCGTTCACGGTCGTCCTCACCGGCGTCGTCGGCCCGGACCTCGGCCTTCGCCACGGCCTTCGCCCCGGCCTCCGTTCCGGCCTTCGCCCCGGTTTCCGCCACGGTTTCCGCCACGGTGACGGTGAACGGCCAGGTGGCTGGCTTCCCGAACCACACGGGCTTCCCGGCGCGGACCCGCAGCGCGACCTCCGCCGACTCTCCCGGCTCCAGCTTCGGAGCCGCCGGGCGGACGTCGAACCTCAGGTCCTCACCGGGCTGAGCCGGGGTGAATCCGACCTGGACGGGGCGGTTGCCCTCGTTGTGGACGGCGACGCGGAAGCGCCCGCGCAGCCAGCCGCGGCGGCGCTTGGGGGCGCTCTCGACCCGGAGCTGCCGGAATCCCTCGACCCGCACGGTGGTCTCGGGGACCTTGACCGCCTCGGGGTGCTCGGCGGGCAGGACCCGTACGGCCAGCGGCACCTCACCCGCCCGCACCCGCGGCGAACGCGGGGGTGCCAGGCGGATGGTCACCGTTTCCGAGGTGCCGGGGTAGAGGGAGACCCGGTCGGGCTCGACCGTCGCCCAGGCAGCGCAGTCGCCGACGACTTCCAGGCGGTACGCCTCGACGATGTCGCCGTCGTTGCGAACGGTCAGGCTGGTGGTCGCGGTACCGCCCGGCGTCACCGTCACCGACGGGATGTCGAGGCCGGGCGCGCCGGAACTGGGGGTGGCTGCTGGAGTCGTCACGCCGCGACGCTACGCCGCCGCCCGGCCCGCCTCCACGGGCGCGGGGGCAAGGCCCGGGCAGCCCCGATGCCCCGAAGAACCCGGCCCAACTCCCCTGCCCATAAGCCTTGTTGTCCTGAGATCCCGCAGTACACCCTCATACGCTTCACGGAACAGGTACGCCTCATGCTCCGCACCGACCTCATCGGCACCGTCCACCCGTCCGGCACCGGCACCGGCACCCCGCGGCCGAGCGTCCCGCCCCAGGGCCGCGCCCCGGCCCGCGGCCCGGCGGCCCACGGCCCGGCCCCCGCCCGGCCCGCGCTCGACGCGGCGGCCGGCGAGCCCGGCGGACGGGTCACCGTAGCCGTGTACGCCTCGGACCCGGTCCTGCACGTCGGGATCGTCCAACAGCTGCGCCAGCGACCCGAGGTGGAACTGGTCGACGACGCCCACGCCCACGAGGCGCGGGTCTCGCTCGTCGCCGTCGACAGCGTGGACGACGAGACGACCGCCCTGCTGTACCGGCTGCGCCACAACTCCGCCACCCGCACCGGGCTCGTGGTCGGCACCTTCGACTCGGGTGACGCCTTGCAGCGCGCCATCGAGTGCGGGGTCACCGCGGTGCTGCGGCGCGCGGAGGCCGACCAGGACCGGCTGCTGCGGCTGGTCCTGGCGATGGCGAACGGGGAGGGCGTCCTGCCCGGCGACCTGCTCGCGAAGCTCCTCGACCATGTCGGCAGCCTGCAGCGGTCGGCCCTCGACCCGCACGCCGCCTCCCTGTCCACGCTGACCCCGCGCGAGGCGGACATGCTGCGCCTGGTGTCGGAGGGCCTGGACACCGCGGAGATAGCGCGCAACACCTCGTACTCCGAACGGACCGTCAAGAACGTCCTGCACGAGGTCATCACCCGGCTGCAGTTGCGCAACCGCTCCCACGCCGTCGGCTACGCGCTGCGCAACGGGCTGATCTGACCGGACCGGCACCGGCTGCCCGAAAGCGCAGCCGGTGCTTCCCCCGGGCGCGGCCCCGGGGCCCTGCCGGTCCGCGGCCGCGGACCGGCAGGGTGGCAGCGTCGGACATGGATGCTGGACCGGACTGTGAGGTGGACCGTGATGGGCACGGGTGGCCCCGGCCGTCGGCGACACCGCTGGGGCAGGGCCGGTGCGGCGCTGCTCCTCCTGGCGCCGCTGCTCGCGATGACGACGGCGGCCGGCCCGGGCGGCGCCGGGGACCGGCCCCCCGCGGCCGGCACCGGGACCCGGGCCGCGGCGGCCGACGCCGGGGAGAGCCGGATCGCGTACGCCGGTACCCGGCACCGGAGCCTCGGCCGGGTGGCGACGGACACGACGAGCCCGCCGCTGTTCGGCGAGGGCCCGGCGCACTTCGACGTCCAGCCCGCCGCCCTGGGCGACCGGCTGGTGTTCGCGAGCCGCCGCGACGAGCAGGCCCCGCAGGTCTACCTGCGCTCCGCCGACGGCTCGGTGCACCGCCTGACCAGCGGCCTGGACGCGGCGAACCCGCGGCTGACACCGGACGGCCGGTCGGTCGTCTTCGACGCGGCCCGGCCCGCCGGGGCCGGTGGAACCCAGCGCGACCTGTGGCTGGTGCGCACCGACGGCACCGGCCTCACCCGGCTGACCGCCACCCCCGCGAACGAGGAGCACCCCACGGTCTCGCCGGACGGCACGCGACTGGCGTACTCCTCCGACGTCGACCGGACCGCCGGACGGCAGGTCTACGTCCGGCCGCTCCGGGGCGGGCCCGCCACCCGGGTCTCCGACCCCGCCGACGGCGCGGGCACCGAGCCGGTGTGGAACCCGGTGGACGGTTCGGCGACCCGGGACCGGATCGCGTACACCGCCACCGGACCGGACGGGCCCCGGCTGCGGTGGACCGACGGACGCACCGGCGGACCACTGCTGGCGGGTCCGCGGGCACAGTGGCGCACGCACGGGGCAAGCTGGCTGCCCGACGGGAACGGCCTGCTCTTCCTCAGCCCGGACCGGACCTGTAGCTGCGAGGGCGACTGGGACCACGTCTTCCGGGTGAAAGCGCTCTCGGAGGACGAACCGACGGTGGTGCTCAGCGAGGACCGCGAGGTCGGACCGGCCACCTGGCTCGGCCCGCTCCAGGGCGGTGGCGCGGTGGTCGAACGCGTCTCGGCGGACGGCCCGCACGTGGTGACCCTGCAGGACGTCCGGCCGGACGGCTCCGACCCCCGTGACCTCGACCGGATCGTCCTCGAGGAGGACCCGGCCGCCGACACCGAGACGGATCCGGCGAAGGACCCGCTGTTCCGGCCCGCCGCCGGGTACGACCCGTGGACCGAACGGCAGAACTACACGCCTGACGGGCGCCGGATCGTGGTGACCCGCTTCGAGGACGCACCGGCCGGACCGAACCTGCCGGCCGGGCGGATCGAACGGATCTGGATCGCGGACGCCGACGGCTCCGGCCCGACGGCGCTCCCGCTGGCGGGCCGCGGCCCCAGGGACTGGGACACCGATCCGACGTTCTCCCCGGACGGCCGGTACCTGGCCTTCACCCGGACCTCGCCCGGCGGGATCGGCGGCGCCTCCGGTCCCGGCCGGATCCTCATCGCGGACGCCGCCACCGGCGCGGTCCGGGGCGTGATCGTCCCGCCCGAGGGGCAGCTCCAGGGCGGCGACGCCCAGCCCACCTGGTCCTCCGACGGCACGACCCTGGCGTTCACCCGCGACCAGGTGATCAACGGCGGCGGGGGCAACAAGCACGTGTGGACCGTGCCCGTGGACCGTCTGGACCGGCAGCGCGACCTGAGCGCCGCCCACTGCCCCGGCGCCTGCGAGGTCATCGACGACAGCCCGGCGTTCTCACCGGACGGCACCACGATCGCCTTCAACCGCAAGAACGGCGCCGGCCGGGTCGACGAGCGCAACGGGATCCTGCTGGCCGCCGCGGCGGGCGGCGCCTGCCGGGTCCTGCTGCCCGACGCGGCCCGCGACCGGCCCGGAGCCTGCGGCCGGGAGCTGCCCGACACCACCGCCACCGGGCCCTTCCAGCCCCGCGACGCCGCCTGGAGCTCCGACGGCAGGACGCTGGTGATCAGCTCCCGGGCCGCCCTGGCCGCCAACAGCCCGGAGAAGCTGTCCCTGGTGGACGCGGTCTCCGGGGCCCGCACCCCGCTCACCGCCGGGCTGCCGGGCCGCCAGAAGGAGCCGGGCGTCCAGCAGTCCGTGGACCTCGCGGTCCAGGCACCCGGTACGGCCGCACCGCTCACCGCGGGCGACTCCGGGACCGTCCGGGTGGACGTCGTCAACCACGGCCCGGCGGCCTCGCCCGGGACGAGGCTGACCGTCGCGCCCCCGGCCGGGTTGACCGTCACGGGCCTCGCCGCGCCCGGCGCCACCTGTGACGCGGCGGCGCTGGTCTGCGCCCTGGGCGTGGTGCGCCCGGGCGACACCGTGCCGGTCACGGTCACCGTCACCGGGGTCGAGCCCGGCGACCAGCCCCTGGACTGGTCGGTCACCGGTGCCGTCCTCGACCCCCGTCCCACCGACAACACCGGCCGGACCGTGGTGCCGGTACGCCCGGCGCCCGCCCCGCCGACGCCCGGTCCGACGCCGACGGCGACCCCGACGGCGCCCCCGGCCCCGACGCCCGTACCGTCGGCGGATCCGCCGACGACCCCGGTGCCCGCCCCCGCCCCGCCGGCCCCGGCACCCGCACCCGCCCCCGCTCCGCCGGCCCCGTCGCCGACCGGCACGCCCCGGCCGCTGCCGCCCGCACCGCCCGCACCGCCGGCCGGCCCCGTGCTGAGCCTCACGGCGCAGCCGAACCCCGGCTACGTGGGTGGTCGGGTGGTCCTCACGTACACCGTTCGCAACGGCCGCGAAGGGCTGGCCACCGGTCTGCGGCTCCGCGTGGGCCTGCCCGGGGGCGTGCCCCACGACGGGCCGCCGCCGGGCTGCGACAGCGCCTGGGTGTGCGTGCTGCCCGACCTCGCCCCGGGCGCCCGGACCGTCGTCCAGGTCGTCCTCAGTCCCGATCGGGCCGTCACCGCTTCGGTGACCGGCTCCCTGACCACCACCGGCACGGACGCCGACCCCGGGGACAACGAAGCCCGTCAGCAGCTGCGGATCCTCCAGCCGCGCATCGTCGCGGTCCCGCCGATCGGCAAGCCCGGCTTCGTCACCTCGGTGCGCGGTGAGGACTTCCCGCCCGGCGCGCCGGTGCGGTTCACCTGGCAGCCGGGCATCACGGCCGCGGCGGCGCCGACCGTCCCCGGGCCGGACGGCCGGTTCACCGGCCAGCTGCTGATCCTCGCCAAGGATCAGACCGGCCCCCGGGTCATCACCGCGAGCGGACCCGGCTTCTCCCCCGTGCGGACGGACTTCCTGGTGGTCAGCGGGACGGTCCAGCCGCCCAACGAGATGGTCCGCCGATGATCCACGAGGTCGACGAGGGACTGCGCCGACTGCTCGCCGAGTCCGGCCTGGACGCGTCGGGCGTCGACGTGGTGTTCGACGCGCCGACCCGCGACTGGGCGGCCCGCCGCAGCGCCCCGACGGTGTGCGTGTTCCTGTACGACGTCCGCGAGGACCACACCCGGCGCGCCAGCGGCGCGGGCGAGGTGTACGACGCGGACGGCTTCCTCGCCGCGCGCCGCGCGCCGGCCCGCTGGTTCGAGCTGACGTACCTCGTCACCGCGTGGGCGAGCCGGCCGCAGGACGAACACCGGCTGCTCTCCCAGGCGCTGAGGTGTCTGGTGTCCACCGACGCGCTGCCACCGCGGCTGCTCACCGGTTCGCTCGCCGAACTCGGCCTCGTCGTGGGCCTGGACGGCGGTGGCACCGGGCTCGACGCGCCCGCCGCCTCCGACGTGTGGTCGGCGCTGGGCGGCGAGCTGAAGCCGTCGCTGGGGCTCCGGGTGAGGGCGCCGCTGGCCGGGGTCACCACCGCCGCCGCCCCACCGGTCACCGAGGGGCTCGTGCTCCGCGGCGCGGCCCGGACCGCACCGGAGGAGCCGGGGGCCGCACGGCGGCTCCGCTACACGGAGGTGGCCGAGCCCGGTCCGGAGGGCTTCGGCGGCCGCCGGGAGCGGGGGCCCGCCCCCGCCCGCCGCCGACGCGGGGAGCGGCAACCGTGACCCGGACCCCGGAAGCCGCGGCCGCGACGCCGGCACGGGCCCCGGAACCCGCGGCCGCGACGCCGACCCGGGCCCCGGCCCCGTATCTGTGGACGCGGCTACGGGTCGTCGAGGAGCGGGTGCGCGAGGCCGTCGCGATCCGGCGCGCGCTCGATCCCGACCCGGACGATCCGTACCGCGGCCAGTTCCTCACCCCCGAGGCGGTCGCCCGCGTCCTGGACGAGGGGGACCGGCCCGCTCCGCCCGCACTGCCCGGTCCGGACGCGCCGCCGCCCGGCTCGCCGCTGGCCGTGCTCGCCGCCCGCTTCGCCCTGGCGCCCCTGGACCTGGACCTGCTGCTGGTGGCCCTGGCCCCGGACCTCGACCCCCGCTTCGAGCGGCTCTACGGCTACCTCAACGACGACCTGACGCGCCGCCGGCCCACCGTCGGGCTCGCCCTCGAACTGTGCGGGCACCGCGGGTCGGCGACGGCACGGTTCCGGCTGGCGCCCTCCGCGCCGCTCGTCGCGGGCGGTCTGCTGGAGGTCACCGAACCCGAGCGGCCGCCCCTGTCCCGGGTGCTGGTCGTCCCGGACCGGGTCACCGCGCACCTGCTGGGCGCCACCGCGCCCGACCCCCTGCTGACCGGTGTGATCGGCCGTCCGGCCGGTGATCCGGCCGTCGACCCGGCCGAGCTGCGCCGGGCCGCCGCCGCGGCCGGGACCGGCACCGGCCATGTCCACCTGCGCAGCCGGGGCGGCGATCCCGAGGGGCTGGCCGTCGCCGCGCTGCGGGCGGGCGGGTCGCCGCCGCTGGCCCTGGACCCGGCGGCGCTGGCCCGTGACCCCGGGGGCGTACCGGACCTCGCCCGGGCCGTGGCGCGCGAGGCCCGGCTGCTGGGCGCGGGCGTCCTGCTGGGACCGCTGGAGGAGTTGCCCGACCGGCCCGACGAGCGGGCCGGGATCCTGCGCACGCTGTGCGACGCCCTGCGCGGCCTCCCCTTCCTCACCCACGGGACCGGCGGCTGGGAACCCGCCTGGGCGGCCGACACCCCCGTCACCCTGACGGTGGCGGCGCCCGGCCCCGACCGGCAGGTCGCGCGCTGGCGGCACGCGCTGGAGCGCGCCGGCGAGCAGTACGGCGAGAGGGGCGCCGAGGACGTCGGCGAGGACGGGGTCGAGTCGCTCGCCCGGTCCGTCGCCGCTCACCGCCTGGACGCCGGGCAACTGCGGAGGGCCGCCGGCACCGCGGTGCGCACGGCCGCGCTCGACGGCCGCCCGGTCTCCCCCGACGACCTGCGCACGGCCGTCCGGGCCCAGAACGGCGCGGGGCTCGCCCGCCTCGCCCGGCGGGTCGAACCCGCGGTGGGCTGGGACGACCTGGTGCTCCCCACCCCCACCCACCGCAGCCTGCGGGAACTCGCGGTGCGCGCCCGCCACCGCGAACAGGTGCTCGGGCAGTGGGGCATGCGGCCCGGCGGCGGGCGGGGGCGCGGGGTGATCGCGCTGTTCGCGGGTTCGTCCGGTACCGGCAAGACGATGTCGGCCGAGGTGGTGGCGGCCGACCTGGGCATGGACCTGTACGTGGTGGACCTCTCCACGGTGGTCGACAAGTACGTCGGTGAGACCGAGAAGAACCTGGAGCGGATCTTCACCGAGGCCTCCGCCGTCAACGCGGTGCTGCTGTTCGACGAAGCGGACGCGATTTTCGGCAAGCGTTCGGAGGTCAAGGACGCCCACGACCGGCACGCCAACATGGAGTCGGCGTACCTGCTCCAGCGGATGGAGTCCTTCGACGGCATCGCCGTCCTGACCACCAATCTGCGCGCGAACCTGGACGAGGCCTTCACCCGCCGCCTGGACGTGATCGCGGACTTCCCGGTGCCCGACGCCGACCAGCGCCTCGCCCTGTGGGACCGCTGCCTGGGCGACCGGGTGCCCCGGGGCGACGACCTCGACCTCCGCTTCTGCGCGGACCGGTTCGACCTGGCCGGAGGCTCCATCCGGGCCTGCGCGGTGACCGCCGCGTACCTCGCCGCCGAGTCGGGCGGACCGCTGACGATGGCCCAGACGGTGACGGCGGTCGCGCAGGAGTACCGCAAGCTCGGCCGGCTGGTGCTGGAAGGTGAGTTCGGACCGTACGCGGCCCAGGTCACGCGGGTCTGAGCCGGAGCGGCCGACGGGCCGTCGCGGGAGGCCGTCGCGGGGGGCCGGGGAGGGCCGGGGAGGGCAGCGCCCTTGCCCCTGGGCAGGTCCCCCGGCCCCTCCCGCCGGTGACGGCCGGCCGGAAAGCTGGGGACGGGGCGCGGCGGTGCGCGACCGGGTCCGTCGACGGCGTTCCGCCGTCCGCCGTCCGCCGTCCGCCGAACCTGACCGGAGATCCACCGAAGACCGTCCACCGAACACCGGTGACACGAAGGAGCGAGCATGCCGACGTACCTCACCCCGGGGGTCTACGTGGAGGAGGTGCAGTCCGGTGCCCGCCCGATCGAAGGGGTCGGCACCGCCGTCGCCGCGTTCGTCGGGTTCGCCCGGACCGGCCCGTTCCACGAGCCGACGCTCGTCACCAGCTGGGACCAGTACTCCCAACGCTTCGGCGGGTTCACCGAGGGCGCCTACCTGCCCCACGCGGTCCACGGGTACTTCGCCAACGGCGGCGGCGCCGCGTACGTCGTCCGGGTCGGCGGCTCCGGCCGGGACGGCTCCGCGCCCGCCGCCGCGGCCCCCGAGCAGCGCGCGGCGGAACCCGTCGCGCTCGACGGGTTCCTGTTCGCGGCCCGGCCGGGGGTCACCGGCGTCTCGGTGGAGATCGCCGACGCGGACGGCGAGAACCCGCCCGAGGACCGGTTCAGGCTGCTGGTCCACCGCGACGGCGCGGTGGCCGAGACCTTCGAGGTGTCGGCCCGCCGGAACGTCAAGGGCTACCTCGTCACCCAGGCCCGCGGCTCGGCGCTGATCGAGGTCACCGAGCAGCGCGGCACCGCCCAGGCCCGGCCCGCGAACCGGACCGCGGCCCTGCCCGACGCCCCCGCCGCCGTGCCCGCCCCGGCCGCCGGCCAGGGCGCGGTGCCCCGGCTCGACCCGGCCGAGTTCGTCGGCGACGCGGGTGACCGCACCGGGCTCGGCGGCCTGGAGACCATCGACGAGATCACCATGGTCGCGGTGCCCGACCTGATGGGCTCCCACCAGCGCGGAGAGATCGACGCCGAGGGCGTGCGCACCGTCCAGCTCGCCGTGATCTCGCACTGCGAGCAGATGGGCGACCGGGTCGCCGTCCTGGACGCCCCGCCCGGTCTCTCCGCGCAGCAGGTGCGGACCTGGCGCAACGACGAGGCGGGCTACGACTCCCGCTACGCCACCCTCTACTACCCGTGGATCCGGGTCTTCGACCCGGCCGCCGGGCGCAACGCCACCGTCCCGCCGAGCGGCCACATCGCCGGCGTGTGGGCGCGCAGCGACGCCGAGCGGGGGGTGCACAAGGCCCCCGCCAACGAGGTGATCCGCGGCGCGGTCGACCTGGAACTGCGCCTGAGCAAGGGCGAGCAGGACCTGCTCAACCCGATCGGGGTGAACTGCGTCCGGGCCTTCCCCGGCCGCGGCATCCGGATCTGGGGCGCCCGCACCCTCTCCTCCGATCCGGCCTGGCGCTACCTGAACGTGCGCCGCCTCTTCAACTACCTGGAGGAGTCCATCCTCCTGGGCACCCAGTGGGTGGTGTTCGAGCCGAACGACGACCGGCTCTGGTCGAGCATCCGGCGCAACGCCACCGCGTTCCTCACCGAGGAGTGGCGGCGCGGCGCGCTGTTCGGGCGGACGGCCGCGGAGGCGTTCTACGTCAAGTGCGACCGGGACAACAACCCGCAGGAATCGATCGACCAGGGTCGCGTGATCTGCGAGATCGGCGTGGCACCGGTCAAGCCGGCCGAGTTCGTGGTGTTCCGGCTGGCGCAGTTCTCCGACAGCACCAGCCTCGTCGACGAGTGACCCGCAGGTCCGTAGGTCCGTAGGTCCGTAGGTCCGCAGGTCCGCAGGTCCGCAGGTCCGCAGGTCCCGGGACCGCCGGGACGAGCAGCAAGGAAAGGTGACAGACAGTCATGGCAGAGGGCGATGCTCTTTCCACCCACATCTTCGGCGTCCAGCTCGGTGGCTACCTGGTCGAGTCGGTCCAGGAGATCAGCGGCCTGACCGTCGAGGAGGAGGTCGTCGAGGTCCGGCAGGTCAGCAAGGACGGCAAGCAGATCATCCGCAAGCAGCCCGGCGCCCGCCAGGCCGGCGAGGTCACGATCACCCGGGGACTCGACAAGAGCAGCGAGTTCACCAAGTGGATCAAGGAGACCCTGAACAACGGGGCCGTCGACGCCGCTCGGCAGAACCTCACCATCGAGATCAAGGACTCCACGGGCGAGACCGTCCGACGCATCCAGCTGATGAACGGCTGGGCCTCGAAATGGGAAGGCCCCTCCCTCAAGGCCGGCGAGTCCGCCGCGGCCACCGAGTCCGTGACCATCGTGTTCGAGGAGATCATCGTCGAATGAGGCGACGTACGGTGACGGCGGGCAGCCTGGAGGAGATCCTCCAGGCCACGGAGCCCGCCCCGGCCCCGGCACCATCGACGGCGCCCTCCCCCGGCGTTCCGGCGCGGCGCGAGGAGCACGCGCTGCGCACCGAGTTCGAGTTCGAACTGCCGCGCGGGTACGTGGACGAGGCGGGCACCCTGCACCGGCACGGCTCGATGCGCCTGGCCACCGCGCGCGACGAGTTGCGGCCCCAGATCGACCTGCGGGTCAAGGAGAATCCGGCGTACCTGAGCGTGGTGCTGCTCAGCCAGGTCATCACCCGGCTCGGCACCGTCACCGACGTGCACGCCGGGGTCGTGGAGCGGATGTACGCCACCGACGTCGCGTTCCTCCAGGACTTCTACCGGCGCGTCAACAGCGAGGGCCACACCCGCGCGGCGGTCACCTGCCCGCACTGCGAGGGCGGCTTCGAGGTCGACCTCTCCGGTGGGCGCCTGGGGGAATCGTGACGTACGCGCTCCCCCGGCTCAGGGAGGAGATCGCGTACGTCGCCTACCACTTCCACTGGCAACGCGACGAGATCCTCGACCTGACCCATGCCGAACGCCGACAGTGGGTCACCGAGATCGCACAGATCAACTCGCGCATGAACGAAGGGGTTTGAACCCATGGCGTGGCGGGACAGGATGCGCCGACGCGGCGCTGTGCCGAACGCCGCCGGTGCGGTCGCGACGAGCACGGGCGCGACGGGCGCGGTCCAGGAGGCCGCCGCCGGCCGGGGCCCGGGCGTGCCCGCGGACTGGGACGGCGGGTGGCGCCGCACCACGCCGGCCCTCCTGACGGTCTCCCGGGCGCCGATGAGCGTCAGTGACGGACTCGCCTTCCGGGACGGGCTGGCCGCCTGGCGCGATCCGTCCTTCGACACCGGCCTCGCCCACGCCCTGCTGCCGACCGCCCCGACCGGCCTCGTCCGCGGCATCGCCCGCCCCGCCGTCGCGCACCCCACCCACAGCGGAGGCGGCCCGCTGCTGCTCAGGGCGCTGCGCGCGCCCGACGCGGACGCCGCGCCGGACGCCGGGCCATGGGCGGGGGCGGGGGCACCGCAGCCGGAGGCGCCTCCCGCAGCAGGTGCGCAGGCCACCGGGCGGGCGCAGCCAGGTGGGTCGGGTGCGCGTGCGTCGGGTGCGCGTGCATCCGCGAAGGGCGCTCCGCTGTCCGCCCAGGCCGCGCCCGCGGTCGGTGCCGGCACCGGCACCGGCCGTTCGTCGGCCTCGCCGGCCGACGAGCGGCCGGGTCGGTCCGGCGGCGGGCCGGAGGCCCCCTCAGGGGCCGGGGCGACGGCCGGTACACCCGCCACCCTCGGACGCCCGCCCACGCAGTCCGCGGCGGTACTCGGCGCGGACGCGCTCGGCCCGGACGCCGACCACGTCGTCCAGCGAGCCGAAGCGGCCGCCGCGGCCCCGGCCGTGGCCGCGGTCGGGGCCGGCCGTACGCCTGCGCCCGCACGACTCCCGCTGGTCCGCCGCATCACGGTGGTCCCCGGCACCTCCGGCGAGGGCGCCCCTGAAGCGGCCACCGCCGCCCGGCCCGTGCAGCGGATCGCCACCGGAGCCGGGCCCCTCCCCGCCGCCGCCCGTCGGCCGGGTCGGGAGGCACCCGCCGCCGGCGTGCGCCCCGGCGACCTCGGCGAAGGGGCTCCGGCGGACCGCGCCGAAGCGACGCAGACCGTGGTGCGGACGCGCCCTGTCGGCCCGTCGCTGACCGGCGCCCGGGTACCCGCCGCACCCAGGCGCCGGGTGCCCGCCGTGCGCCCCGCCGTCCCCCCGGCACCCCTCGGCGGACCTTCCCCCGAGGCACCCGTACAGCGGGCGGCCGACCACGCGCCTCCTCTCGGCACCCCGCCGACCGAAGTCCCGGCGCCCGCACCGTCCTCGGACGTGGCCGGCCCCGCTCCGGCACCGGCCATGCCTGTCGTCCAGCGACAGGCGGAGACCGTCCTCGACCGGCCCGGCACATCCGTACGGGGCGCGGACGAGGCTCCCGTTCAGCGTACGGCCGACCGTCCCGCCGCGGGTGCTTCGCCATCCGAACTCCCCTCTCCCACAGTGCACTTGGCACAGGAGGCCGTCACCCCCGCGCCAGCCGCACCCGCGCTCCGGCGCCAGGCGGAGACCGTGGCCGACGCAACCGTGCAACGCACTGCCGAACTCCCCACACTCGGAGAACCGGCGGCCGAACTCCCCACCGCCCCAGCACCCCTGGGAGCGCTTCCCAGCCCTCCCACGCCAGGCATGCCAACCGTCCAGCACCCGACGAAGACCACGACCGACACGCCCATGCAACGCACGGCCGACCACCCCACCCCCGGCACACCGCCGGCCGAACTCCCCACCACCCCAGCACCCCTGGGAGCGCTTCCCAGCCCTCCCACGCCAGGCATGCCGATCGTCCAGCACCCGACGAAGACCACGACCGACACTCCCGTGCAACGCACGGCCGGCCGGCCGACCCTCGGTCCTCCGCTGATCGAACTCCCCACCACCGCAAGACCCTTGGGTCATGGCGCGACCGTCCCGGCGCGGGCCGGCGATACTCCTTCCGCGGCGACGCCCCCAGCGCCGACCCTGCCGGTCGTGCAGCGGCAGCCGGAGGCTCCGGCTGCCGAGGGCGGGCCCGGGCGAACCGCGCGACGTCCGCGCGCCGGGTTGGGGGCCCCGCTGCCCGCGATGCCGCCGACCGCCAGCCCTCCCGCGGCCCCGCCCACCGTCCGGAGCAGGCCCGTACCCGTACCCGCACCCGTGCCGGGAGCGGGACAGCACCCCGCATCCCCGCCCCCGTCACCGGCTCCCACGCCACCGACCACGGCGTCCCCGACCAGCGCGTCCCCGACCAGCGCGTCCCCGACCACGGCGTCCCCGACCAGTGCGTCCCGGCACGGCGGTCGCGCCGGAGTTCCCGCGCCGCCCGCAGGGGCGAGGACGAGCGGGCCCGTCCCGCTCGTCCTCGCCGGTCGGTCCGGGGCACCGGGCCGGGCACCGGCCGCTCCGCACCGCAGCGTCCAGTTGCTCGCAGCGCGCCCCCTGGCCCTCGGCAGCGGCCCGGACCTGGGAAGCGCGACGGCCCCCGTCATGTCTGCCCGCGCGGCGAGCCGCCCCGTGGTCACGGCACGCTGGGCCGCCCCGCCCTCCACCGCCGCCCCGCAGCACGTCCAGCGGGCGCCCGGCTCCCCCGGCCCGCCCCCGGCGTCCGCCTCCGAGCCCGTTCGCCCGTCCGAACCCCTTCGTGGACCCGAAGCCCTCCGCACCTCCGGCCCCGGGCGCTCGTCCGGCCCGCTGCCCGTGACCGCCTTGCACGCACCGCCGTTGGTGGTCCGGCCTTCCCGAGCCACGTCCTCTGCCCGGCCCGTACCCGTAGTACCGCTGGTGCGGTCCAGGACACCGGACCCCGGCGGCACGTCGGGAGACCCCCCGGCATCGCCCCCGCTCCCCGTGCAACGCGACAGCGGCAGCCTCCGGGGCACCGCCCCGGCCACCACCGCCTCCGGTACCGCCGCCACGACCCCGCGCACCACCGCCTCCCGCACCACCACCTCCGGTACCGCCACCACCTCCGCGGACCAGCGAGCCACCGCCTCCGGCCGAACCGACCGAACCGGCGGAAGTCCGCGTGATGCCGGAACGCAGGGCGGCGACCTCGACGTGGAAGACCTGGCACGCCGCCTGATCGACCCGGTCGCCCGCCTGCTGCGCGCGGAGCTGCGGCGCGGTCGGGACCGCGCGGGCAGGACCTTCGACGGCCTCCGCTGAGCACCCGCAAGAACGAGAAACGGACGACGGACCGATGACGGACAACATCTTCGCGACCAGTGTGTTCTTCCGACTGGCGATCGGCGGCAACGACCTGGGCGCCTTCCACACCTGCTCCGGCATGGGCGCCGAGGTCGAGATGCAGAGCTACGCCGAGGGTGGCAACAACGGCTTCACCTGGCAGCTTCCGGGCCGCGTGACCTGGTCGAACATCACCCTCACCCGGCCGGTCACCGCCGACACGGCGAAGATCGGCCGCTGGCTGGACGAGACGCTGCGCCGGGTCGAACCGAAGGACGGCGAGATCGTCGCCCTGCGGCCCGATCTCAGCCGGATCATCAGCTGGCAGGTCTTCGGGATCGTCCCGGTCCGCTGGCAGGGTCCGTCCTTCGACCCCGCCAACTCCGCGGCCGCGGTGGAGACCCTGGAGATCGCCCACGCGGGGCTGCTCCCCGCCTGACCGTCCCGCCACGGCCCCGTTCCACCACGACCCCGTCCCACCACGACCCCGTCCCACCACCACCCCGTCCGACGACCGCCGCACTCCCGCTCCGGAAGGAAGCCACGCCATGGCCTTCTCGGCACGCGCCAGCCGCGCCAGGGCCCAGCTCACCCTGAAGGAGCCCCCGGCCTCGGTCGGGGCCAAGCCCGGCGGGACGATCGCCCGGCTCGACCTCCAGTTCAACCCCTCGACCCTGCAACTGGGCAAGACCACCGAGTGGCGACGGTCCCCGTCCCGGATGGCGGGGCAGTCGGCGCTGCCCGAGTTCGTGGGCAGCGGCCCGCGCACCCTGAGCCTGGAGGTCTTCCTGGACGCCACCGCCACCCATGACGACTCGGTGGAGCAGGCCGTCGAGAAGCTGATGAAGGCGTGCGTGCCGACCCCGGCCAGTCTCGGCCGCAAGAAGCCGGCAAGCCCCTGGGTGCGCTTCGAGTGGGGCAGCGCACGGACGACCTCGTTCGACGGGGTGCTGTCGAACCTGTCGGTCTCGTACACGCTCTTCGACGTGGACGGCACGCCGCTGCGGGCGACCTGCTCGCTGTCCATCGAGGAGGCGAGCGTCGAACCGCCCGGCCAGAACCCGACGTCGGGCGCGCGCACCGCACGCAGCACGCACACCCTGGTGGCGGGCGACAGCCTGGCGATGCTGGCCTGGCGCGAGTACGGCGACGCGACGGCTTGGCGGGTCATCGCGGAGGCGAACGGCATCGACGACCCGATGGCGCTCGCCCCGGGCACCGAGTTGGTGGTGCCGGCCCTGAGGGACGACGACCACGTCCGGGCGACCGCCGACGGGCACGCCTTCGACAGCGGACCCGACAACGGTCCCGACAACGGTCTCAACAGCGGTCCCGACAGCGGACGAAGCAGCGGCAACGGGTTCGGCAACGGCAACGGCGAGGGGGAACGGTGAGCGGGTTCGATTCCGGGGGCAGGTCCTTCGCGGCCGACCCGATCGTGGAGGCCCCCGGCGAGCTGCCGCAGATCTGGGCGGCGCAGCTGGTCAGCTGCGTGGTCGACGAGAACGTGCGCCTGCCGGACGCCGCCGTGCTGACCTACCGCGACCCCGACCACGAGTTCCTGCGCGCCACCGGCATCACCATCGGCTCCCCGCTGCGCGTGTCGGTGACGACGGCGAAGGGGCAGGCACGGGAGCGGCTGTTCAACGGGGAGGTCACGGCCCTGGAGATCGACCGGGACGGCACCGGGTCGTTCACCGTCGTCCGCGCCTACTCCAAGGCCCACCGGCTCCAGCGCGGCCGCAAGGTCGTCGCGTACCGGAACATGACGGCCGCGGACATCGTCCGCAAGGTGGCCGCGGGCGCCGGCCTGCCCGTCGGGAGGGTGGAGGCCGCGCCGGTGACGTACCGGCAGCTCTCCCAGGCGAACGTCTCCGACTGGGACTTCCTGCAGTTCCTCGCGGGCGAGAGCGGTGCGCGGGTGCGCGTCGACGACAAGGGGCTGCTCCAGTTCACCAGGCCCGCGAAGGCGTCCGGGGCGCCCCCGCCCTCGACGTCGGCCATGCTCGACCCGATGGTCCTGGAGTACGGGCGCAACCTGCTGGCGCTGCGGGCCGCGCTGTCGGCCGCCGACGGCACCTCGAAGGTGCAGGTGCGCGGCTGGGACGTCGCCACGAAGCGGCCGCTGGTCGCCGAGCAGCCGTCCGTGGTCAGCGACACCGTGGTGCCGGGGCTCGCTCCCGGGACGGCCGCCCGGTTCGGGAGTTCGGTCGTGGCCGTCACCGACACCCCCTACCGGACGCAGGCGGAGACGGCGGCGGTCGCCCGCGCGGCGGCGGCCCGGGTGAGCGCCGGCTTCGGCGACCTGGAGGCGGTGGCCGAAGGCAATCCGCTGCTGCGGGCGGGCAAACCGGTGGCGCTGGGCAACGTGGGGCCGGCGTTCTCCGGCCGGTACACGGCGACGGCCGTCCAGCACGTGCTGGAGCCCCACGGCGGCTACCGCACCACCGTGTGGGTCGACGCCGGACCGGACCGCTCCCTGCCCGGTCTGATGACGGGCGCCGACGCGCCGGGGCGCGGCCCGCGCGTCCCCGGTCTGGCGATCGGCGTGGTGACGGACGTGCGGGAGCCGAACGGCTCCGAGCGCGGCGCGGTGCGTCTGACGTTCCCCTGGCTGGACGACACCTACGTCACCGACTGGGTGCGCACCGTCCAGTGGGGCGGCAAGGGCGGTGGCGGGGTGGTGAGTCCCGAGGTCAACGACGAGGTGCTGGTCGGGTTCGAGCAGGGCCTGTTGGACCGTCCGTACGTGATCGGCGGGCTCTACAACGGGGTGGACCAGCCCTCGCCGCACCAGGTGCCGCTGGTCGACGCGACCAGCGGCAAGGTCAACCGCCGTTCGGTGGCCTCGCGTTCGGGTCACCGCGTGGAGCTGCTGGACGCGCCGGCACCGGGCCCCTCCGGGCTGCGGCTGGTGACCGGGGACGAACGGCTGGAGGTCCGCCTGGACGACCGCCGGAACCGGATCGAGCTCACCGTGTACGCGGGACGGAACCGTCCGCTGACCTCCGTCCTGCTGGACCGGGACGGCATCACGCTCGACGCCCGGCAGGGCACCGTGAAGGTGACCGGCCGGCAGGTGGACATCGACGGCACGGCCGGGGTCAGCATCGGCGGCCGGTCGGTCCAGGTGTCCGGGACGGCGGACGTCTCCGTGGACGGCGGCCTGCTCGCCGTGCTCAAGGCCCGTCTGGTCCGGATCAACTGACCCCACGTGGGCGCCCGGCGCCCTCTCTCCTCCGACCGCCCTCCCTCCCCCTTCTCCCCGAGGAGCCCCCGATGCCAGCCGCAGCCCGTACCGGTGACCCCACCGACCACGGTGGCCGGGTCGCGACCCCACCGCCCGGCACCGCCGCGCGGGTGGCGACGGTGCTGATCGGCGGGCGGCCCGCCGCCGTGGTGGGCAGCCTGCACGTCTGTCCGGTACCGCCGCACGCGGCCCTGGGGCCGGGGAACGTGCTGGTGCCGAACCCGGCGGCGGTCACCGGGGGTGCGGTGCTGATCGGCGGTCTGCCCGCCGCGCGGGCCCGCGACCGGGCGGCGTGCGGCGCGACGGTCCTGACCGGTGCGCCCGACGTGCTGATCGGAGGGCTGTGATGGGCGATCGGTTCATCGGGCGCGGCTGGGCGTTCCCGCTGCGGGTCGGGCCGACCGGCGGGATCGCCATGGTCGAGCGGGAGCGGGAACTGGAGGAGGCCATCCGCCTCGTGCTGGGCACCGCGCCCGGCGAGCGACCGATGCGGCCCGACTTCGGCTGCGGCATCCACGAGTACGTCTTCGCACCCGGCGACGGCGTCACCGCCGGGCGGATCGCCCAACAGGTGCGCGAGGCGCTGGAGCGCTGGGAGCCGCGGATCGCGGTGGACGAGGTCGTCGTGGCCTTCGACGCGGTGGAGACGGCCACCCTCTACATCGACGTGCGCTACACGGTGCGCACCACCAACGACCGGCGCAACCTGGTCTTCCCCTTCTACACGATCCCCTCCGAGGAGGGGACCGAGGAAACGGTCGCGGACTGATGGCCCTGCCCTCCCCCAACCTGGACGACCGACGGTTCCAGCAGCTCGTCGACGAGGCGAAGCGGTACGTGCAGCAGCGCGCCCCGGAGTGGACCGACCACAACGTCTCCGACCCGGGCGTCACCCTGATCGAGACGTTCGCCTACCTCGTGGACCAGCTGCTGTACCGGCTGAACCGGGTCCCGGACAAGAACCACCTGGCCTTCCTGGACCTGTTGGGAATCCGGCTGTACCCGCCGTCGGCGGCCGTGGCCGAGGTCGACTTCTGGCTGTCGGCCCCCCAACCGGAAACGGTGACGCTGCCCGCCGGCACCGAGGTGACGACCGCGGCCGGCGAGACCGGGGCGGCCGTGGTCTTCGCCACCACCGACGACCTGCGCATCGTGCCGAGCGAGCTGACCCGGTTGGTGACCGCGCCCCGCACCGGCGAACAGACCGACCGGACGGGTGCCCTGGCCGAGGGCCGGGACGTCCCGTGCTTCCAGGCCGCGCCCGAGCCCGGCGACGCGCTCCTGTTCGGCCTGCCGACGGCGGTGCCGCGCTGCGTGGTGGCGGTCCGCCTGGACAGCCGCGTCGAGGGCGTCGGCGTCGACCCGCGCCAGCCCCCGCTGGTCTGGGAGGCGTGGGACGGCGGCCGGTGGCAGCGCTGCGAGACCGGTTCCGACAGCACCGGCGGGCTGAACCGGCCCGGGGAGGTCATCGTGTACGTTCCGGCCGGACACACGGCGTCTCTGGTCAGCGGGACCAGGGCGGGCTGGCTGCGCTGCCGGGTCACCGAGGCGGAGCCGGGGCAGCCGTTCTACTCCGAGTCGCCGACGGTGCGCGAGGCCGCCGTCTTCACCGTCGGCGGCACGACGGCCGTGGAGCACGCGGAGCGGGTGACCGACGTACCGCTCGGCGTGTCGGAGGGGGTGGCGGGGCAGTCCTTCCGGCTCGGCCGCCCGCCCGTGCTGCTCGACGGGGAGCCCCCGGTGGTGGAGGTGTCCTCGCCGGACGGGTGGCAGCGCTGGGAGGTGGTGGAGCACTTCGGGCGCTCGGGACCGGACGACCGGCACGTCCGGGTGGACGCCACCACCGGCGAGTTCACGTTCCCGCCGGTGCTGCGCGAGGCCGACGGCGTCCTGCGCCCGTGCGGGGCCGTACCGGCCAAGGGCGCCCGGATCCGCGTGGCCCGCTACCGCACCGGCGGCGGCCCGGCGGGCAACGTCTCCCGCGGCGCGGTCTCCGTACTGCGCAGCTCCGTCCCCTACGTCGCCCGGGTCGTCAACCGGGAGGCGGCGCGCGGTGGTGTCGCCGGGGAGACCATCGACAACGCCAAGCTGCGGGCACCGGAGACGCTCCGCATGCAGGAGCGCGCGGTGACCGCCGAGGACTACGAGATCATCGCCCGGCAGGCGGCACCCTCCGTGCGCCGGGTACGCTGCCTGCCCGACCGGGACGCGGGCGCGGGCGCGGTACGGGTCCTGGTGGTGCCGGACGCGGTGGCCGACGAGGGTGGCCGGCTGCGCTTCGAGCAGCTGATCCCGTCCGACCAGGTCCTCGCCGGAATCACCGCGGCCCTCGACGAGCGGCGCCTGATCGGCACCCGGCTCCTCGTCGAGCCGCCCTTCTACCAGGGCGTCACCGTCGTCGCCCGGCTCTCGGCACCGGCCGCGGACGCCGACCGGGTGCGCGACGCGGCGCTCGACGCGCTCTACCGGCACCTCGACCCCCTGCGCGGCGGACCCGACGGAACGGGCCGGCCGTTCGGGCGGCCCGTTCAGTACGGGGAGGTGTTCGGCGTGCTGCAACGCGCCGTCGGGGAGGCGGTGGTGGAGGAGATCCGGCTGTTCGCCGCCGACCCGGTCACGGGCCGGCGCGGCACCCCGGTCGACCGGGTCGACGTCGGCCCGGGCGCGCTGGTCTTCTCCTACCAGCACCAGGTGGTCGTGACCGCGCGGGAGCCGGAGGTGCGCCGATGAGCCGGGCCGCCGTCCCGGGCCTGCCCAGCCGGCACCCGATCGGCGAGCAGCTGCCCGCGCTGTACGCCGACGACGACTTCGCGCAACGGTTCACGGCGGGGCTGGACACGGTCCTGGCCCCGGTGTTCGCCACCCTCGACAACCTGCCCTCGTACTTCGATCCGCGACTGGCCCCGGCCGACTTCCTGGCCTGGCTGGCCACCTGGGTGGGCGGCACCGACGACCCGCGCTGGCCGCTGGCGCTGCGCCGCGAGGCGGTGGCGGGCGCGGTGGAACTGCACCGCTGGAGCGGCACCCGGCGCGGCCTGGTCGAGGCCCTGCGCCTGGTGCTGGGCGTGTCCGCCGACATCAGCGGGGACGGTGGGGCCGCCTGGTCGCGCACGGCCGGTGGCGCGCTGCCGCCCGCCCCGGCCGACGAGGTGCTCGTCCGGGTGTGGCCGCGGCGCGGCGGAGCGGTGGGCTCGGTGGGCTCGGTGGACTCGGCGCACGAGGTGGACGCGGACCGGGTCCGGGCGCTGGTCCGGAGCCTGTGCCCGGTCCACACGCTCTGCCGGGTGGAGGTCCTACCGGGACCGCCCACGAGCGAGGAGGGACGACAGTGATGCGCGAGTGTCCCGCGTGCGGGGCGTCCAACGGCCCGACGGACGGCTTCTGCGGCAACTGCGGCTCGTACCTGGGCTGGTCGGACACCCCGACTGCCCCCACTGCCCCGGCTGGCCCCACTGGCCCGGCTGCCCCGACTGCCGACCACCCGGCCGAAGCCGCCGTACCCCGGCCCGCCGACCCCCCCCCCCCCCCCCCCCCCCCCCCCCCCCCCCAGCCCCCCCCCCCCC
>JOHN01000028.1 GCA_000719695.1 Streptomyces sp. NRRL F-6131 | reverse complement strand
GGTCCGTGGGGGGCGCCGGGGCGGGGGCCGGGGGTGCGGCCGCCGAGGTGGCGGGGGCGGCCGGGGGCGGGGTGCTCGCGGTCGACCGGGTCGGCGAGGGCTTGGCGCTCGTCCGGCTCGGCGTGGGCGTCGGGGTCGGGGTGTCGCTGGTGGGCGGTGGCGCGCTGGGGCTCGGCACGGCCGGGGTGGTCGGGTTCACCGGCGCGGGGCCGAGCGTCGTACTGGGCGCGGGCGCGGCCTTGTCGTCCGGGTCGCCGGACGGGGTGACCGCGTACGCCAGGCCGACGGTGAGCGCCAGCAGACCGGCGCCGGCCGCCACCAGCAGGCCCTTGCGGCGGGTGAGCGGGCCGCGGCCGTTCTCCTGTTCCGCCGCGCGCCGGGCGGCCCGGCCGCCGGTGGCGGGCGCCCCGGCGGGGGTGAACGCGAAGACGCCGAGCTCGTCCTCGGTGGGTGCGGGGGGCGGGTCGTGCGGCGGGGACAGCGGCTGCACCTGCGTCAGCGGCGGGAACTGCGGGGCGGGGACGACCGGGGGCAGCACGGTGGTCGCGTACGCGTCGGCGTCCGGTCCGAGCGGGGGAGTGACCGGGGGAGCGACCGGGGGCAGCACGGTGGTGCCGAACGGGTCGGCCGCCCGGGGCGGGGCCGCGAGGGCCTCGGCGGGCGGGCCGTCCACGTACTGGCCGACGGCCTGTGGCACGTACGGGCGGACCAGCGGCGGGCCCTCCAGGTGCGGCAGGACGGCGGTCTCGTCGAGGCCGCGGTCGGTCGGGAGGCAGCCGCACCCGGTGGATCGTGCGGTGCCGCACGTCGGGCAGTGCTGGTCCGGCATCGGCCGGCCCTCCTCGGTTCTCGGTCGGTCGCGGTCTCGGTCGGACGTGTGTTCAGGCGATGGACGGGCCTGATTATGCAGGACGTCCCTGAGGGGGGACAGGGGCGTCCGGCCCGGCGTGGGGGCCTTGTGCCGGTTGGTGGGGGTTGGGGATTGATGAACGGTCGGTGTGCCGGTGTGAAGGTCCGGCCGCCGGTCGTGCTTACGTTCGGCTCAACTGAACGGAGCAAAACGGCGCAATTCTGACAGCATGGTGGCTGGGAGTGATCATCTGTCGACCTGTGAGGGATACGGAGACGCCATGACGGATCCGATCGCCGCGTCCGAGCGGGGTCCCGGCGGCGGCCCCGCACCGAGGCCGGGGGGCGAGCCGGGCCCGCCCGCGGCCACCGCGGGCAACCTGTGGGTGCCGATCGGAGCCCTGCTGCTGGCGATGCTGCTCGCCGCGCTCGACCAGACCATCGTCTCCACCGCCCTGCCCACCATCGTCAGCGACCTCGGCGGGCTGGAGCACCTGTCCTGGGTGGTCACCGCCTACATGCTCGCCTCCACCGCGGCCACCCCGCTCTGGGGCAAGCTCGGTGACATGTACGGCCGGAAGGTCTTCTTCCAGGCGTCCATCGTGATCTTCCTGCTGGGCTCGGTGCTGTGCGGCATCGCCCAGAACATGGGGGAGCTGATCGCCTTCCGCGCCGTCCAGGGCCTGGGCGGCGGCGGCCTGATCGTGCTCTCGCAGGCCATCGTCGGGGACCTCGTCGCGCCCCGGGACCGCGGCAAGTACCAGGGCCTCTTCGGCGCCGTCTTCGGGGTCACCAGCGTGCTCGGCCCGCTGCTCGGCGGCCTGTTCGTCGACAACCTCAGCTGGCGCTGGGTGTTCTACATCAACCTGCCGATCGGTGTGGTCGCCCTGGTGGTGATCGCCGCCGTGCTGCACGGGGTGGAGGTCCGGCGCCGGCACCGCATCGACTACCCGGGCACCGTGCTGATCGCCTCGGTGGCCACCTGTCTGGTGCTGATGACCTCGCTCGGCGGGACGACCTGGGAGTGGAGCTCCTGGCAGATCGTCGGCCTGGGGGTGCTCGGTCTGGTCCTGCTGGTGGCCTTCGTCCTGGTGGAGCGCAGCGCCGAGGAGCCCGTCCTGCCACTGCGGCTGTTCCGCTCCCGGACGTTCAGCCTGGTGGCCGTGATCTCCTTCGTGGTCGGCTTCGCGATGTTCGGCGCGCTCACCTATCTGCCGACCTTCCTCCAGGTCGTCATGAAGGTCTCGCCGACGATGTCCGGCATCCACATGCTGCCCATGGTGATCGGCATGCTGGTCACCTCGATCGGCTCCGGTCAGATCGTGGCCCGCACCGGCCACTACCGGATCTTCCCGATCGCCGGCACCGCCGTCACCGTGGTCGGCCTGCTGCTGCTCTCCGTCCTCGACGAGCAGAGCAGCACCTTCGAGATGAGCTGCTACTTCCTGGTCTTCGGCCTCGGCCTCGGCCTGGTGATGCAGGTGCTGGTGCTGATCGTGCAGAACTCCGTCGGCTACGAGGACCTCGGCGTCGCCACCGCCGGGGCCACCTTCTTCCGCTCCATCGGGGCCTCCTTCGGGGTCTCGGTGTTCGGCACGGTCTTCGCCTCCGGGCTCAACGACCGGCTGGACGACGCCCTGGCCGGCGTCCCGCTGCCGCCCGGCTTCGGCCCGGGGGCGATCACCTCCGACCCGCGCGTCGTCGAACGGCTGCCCGCCGGGATCCAGAGCGGGATCTACCACGCCTACTCCGAGTCGATCACCCGGGTCTTCCTCTACGCGGTGCCGGTGGCCGTGGTCGCCTTCGTCCTCTCGCTGTTCCTGCGGGAGCAGCCGCTGCGGACCACCGTGACCGCCCCCGACCTCTCCGAGTCGATCGGCCTCAACCCGGTCGAGCGCTCCTCGCTGGACGAGATCAGCCGGGCGCTGTCCGTCCTCGGCACCCGGGAGGCCCGGCGCGACCTGTTCAAACGGATCACCGCCACGGCGGGCCTCGACCTCAAGCCGGCCTCCAGCTGGCTGTTGCTCCAGATGTACCACCACGGCTCGGTGGAGCCCGCCGAACTGGCGGAGCGCCGGATCGTCCCGTTCGCGGTGGTCGAGGAGGCGGTGCGCGAGGTGGAGGGCCGCGGCCTGGCCTCCCGCACCGGCGGCCTCCCGCTGCGGCTCACCGAGCCGGGCGAGGCGGCGGCCGTCCAACTGGTCGCGGCCCGGCGGACCCAGCTCGCCGAACTCCTCGGCGACTGGGACGAGCAGCAGTTCGACGACCTGGCCGAGCTGCTCACCCGGCTGGCCTCCACCCTGTGCGCGGACCGCCGCGACCGGCCCGACCCGGTCGTCCACGAGCCGCCGTACCAGGGCGAGGGCCGCTCCTTCTGACGCCTCCTACGGGGCGGCGCCGAACCAGCGCGGGGTGTCCAGCCGGAACGGGTCCCCGGGGGCCAGCACCCGCAGGGCGTCCTCGAGGCCCCGCAGCCGTTCCTCCCCGCCCAACTGCCCGACCCACTCCTCCCGCAGCTCGTCGAAGATCCGGGCCGAGCGGACCAGGCAGTCCACCCCGCGCGCCGTCAGTCGGACCATCTTGCGGCGGGCGTCCGCCGGGTCGCTGCCGCGCTCGACGTAGCCGAGTCGTTCCAGCTGCTCGACGGTCTTGCCGGCCGCCTGCTTGGACACCCCGAGCCGCTTCCCGAGCTCGACGGCGGTGGTGCCGTGCGGCCCGATCGCCTGGAACACGAACCCGTGCATCGGGCGGAGGTCGGGGTGTCCCTCGCGGGCGATCCGCTCGTGCAGCTCGTCGATGATCAGCCGGAACGCGAACAGCAGCCGCAGTGGCAGCTCGTAGCCGGGCGACGCCTGCTCTCTTGACACGATAGACAACCTCATTGACTATATGGACAACCTGATTGTCCATTCTAGAGGAGTCACCCGCCCTTGTCCGTCATCCGCAGCACCGACGCCCGCCGTACCGAGACCCCCAACGCCGTCATGACCACCTACGCCTCGCCCACCCAGGGCGGCACCGGCATCGCGATGTGGCGCGTCGCGATGGAGCCGGCCCACGCCGGCCCCCGGCACGCCATGGACACCGAGCAGGTGTGGACCTTCCTCACCGGCACCGCCGTCGTCGACCTGGACGGCGAGGAGCTCGTCCTCGGCACCGGCGACACCCTGGTCCTCCCGGCCGACGTCCCCCGCCGGTTCCGCACCGACGACGGCTACACCGCCGTCGTCGCCTCCCCGGCGCCGTCCCTGGCCGTCAACCTGGACACCGGGGACCGGGTCGCCCCGCCGTGGATCGTGTGAGGTGTAGCAGACTGCCTCCCGGAACCACTCTGAGGAGGTACGGCGTGTCCGTCGTCAAGATCAATGTGCTGACCGTCCCCGCTGAGCAGCGGGACGTGCTGGAGCAGCGCTTCGGCGCGCGGGCCGGCGCGGTGGAGAACTCGGACGGCTTCGAGTACTTCGAGCTGCTCCGGCCCGTCGAGGGCACCGACCAGTACCTGGTCTACACGCGGTGGCGGGACGAGGAGTCCTTCCAGGCCTGGCTCGCCGGGCCGATGCAGGCCGCCCACCGGCCGGCCGCCGAGGGCGGTGAGGCTCCTCAGCGGCCCGCTGCCAGCGGCTCGACGCTGTGGTCCTTCGACGTGGTCCAGTCGGCCGGCCCGAAGGGCTGAGGCCCGCCCCGACCGCGCGCCCCGAACGCCGCGCCCCGAACGCCGCGCCCCGGACCGTCCGGTCCGGGGCGCGCGTCGTCGGGGATCAGAGGGTGTCGCGGACCTTGAGGTAGCCGTTCTCGGCGACCAGTCGCTGGTCGGGGGCGGTGGCGTCGCACGGGCGGACGGTGACCCGGTCCGCTGCGGTGCGGCCGGGGCCGACGTCCAGGCACTTCTCCTGGGCGGTGCCCAGCGTGGCCTCCAGGACGAACGCGCCGCGCCGCAGCAGCCAGGTCTGGTCGGCGTCGGCCTCCCGCGAGTACTCGCAGGCCCAGAGGCGGACGGTGCCGCCGTCGGCGCCGGTGCCGTCGACGCCGAGGCAGGTGCCGGGGCCGCCGGTGGTGAGGGTGTCGGCGACCTTGAACCGGCCCTCGTCGAGGACGAAGCGCTGGTCGGTGTGGTCCAGGCACGGCCGGACGCGGACGGGGTCGCCGTTGGCCCGGGTGGGACCGGCGTCCAGGCACAGACCCCGGGGCGGGCGGGCCGGGGTGGCGACGTTCAGGGTGCCGTCGGTGACGGTGTGCTCGGTGCCGTTGTTCGGGTCGGTGTACTTGAGGCTCCCGGCGCCGCGCGGGAGCGTGGTGTCGGCGGGCGCGCCGGAGTCCACGGTGAGCTGCGGGGAGAAGCGGAACGAGCCGTTGGACGGCCAGCCGCTGCGGCCGCCGTTGCGGCCGTAGCCCTCGCAGGTGAGGGTCCGCCCGGCGTTGCCCAGCAGGCAGTCGCGCAGGCCGACGTTGTTGGGCCCCCAGGTGGTGCCGTCGCCGCTGTACTCGGTGGGGACGCTGCTCTGCGGGGCGAAGGCGGTGCTGCCGGGGGCGGTGAAGGTGACGGTCATCCCGGTGGCGGGGAGGGTGCCCGGGCCGCCGGTGTTCCGGTACGTCCACGGGACGGCCGCCGTCCGGCCGGGGGCGATGGTCACGGTGGTCGGCACGTCGCGGCCGACGAAGGTGACCGCGGTGGCGGGCGGGGCGGCGACGGTGGCCAGGGTCAGGGCCGCCGTGGCGACCGTCGCCGCGCGGGCGAGACCTCGGGTGAGGGCAGGCATGGCTCGACTCCACTTCCTTGAGGGGGGGGCGGTCGAGATCTTCGTGTGCGACCGGGCCTGGGGCGGCCCGGGTCACCGTCCGGTGCCTGTGGTTCACCCGGAAGGGGGGCGATCGGCGGAGGGCGCGCCGCCGGTCGGCGCAGCCGGCGGCCGCAAGGCGACCGGGGCGGCGAAGGCGGCGCGGCGCAGGGCGCGCAGGACGGGCGTGCCGAGGGTGAGGCAGAGCACGACGGCGTCAGGTGACGCCTTGGCGTTCTGGCCGAAGAGTGACGGCGAGAGGCAGTTGTGCAGGGTGCGTCTGACCCTTCAAGCCTCGCGACGGCCGGCGGTGCTGTCCGCCGTTGGACGGTTCATCACGGGGGGCGCTGTTCGGCGCTGGAGTGCGCCGGGGTGGGTGCGCGTGCGCCGCCCGATCGGGTGATGCGGATGAGGTTTCCGGGGCTGTTCGCTGGACTAGCGTGATCATTGCGTTCAGCAAAGGAAAGCCCCGGCGGTGCGCCAACACCCCGGGGAACGGCACCAGGAGTAAAGGGCTCCACGATGCAGATCAATCGTATCCCCAAGCACGCGCCCGGGTACACGATCCTCGACAACGGGCATGTCGTGCGGAAGCACTCGCTCAGTTGGGCGGCGCGCGGGTTGCTCGGGTACCTCCTCAGCCTGCCGAACGGCGCTCGGGAGGATGTTCGGACGCTGGCCGCGAAGAGCGTCGAGGGGCGGGCGACGGTCGCCCGGGCGTTGCGGGAGCTGGAGGCGGCCGGGCACTACGTGCGGCGGACCGTGCGCGACCCCGTGACGGGGCGGGTCAGGACGGCTGTCGCCGTGCATGAAGTGCCCTTGGCGGACAAGGCGGTTCACGCGTTGCCACCGGTTCCCGTGACACCGGCCGCCGGGCCCTCCGGGGCCGGGAACGCGGGAAGCCCCTCCTTGAGGGTAAGGACGGTGAGGCGTAAGGAACCTTCCCTCCTTCCGGCGGCGACAGCGCCCCGGATGACGGAAGGGATGGGGCTGCTGATCGAACTCGGCTGCCGGGAGCCGGCGTTGGCACTGGCCGGCAAACCGCTGGCGGATCAGGCCGCGCGGGTGGAGGGTCTGTTGGCGGGCGGATGGTCGGCGGACGCGCTGATGGGCATCCTGGCGGCGCCGCTGCCGGGGAAGGTGACCCACAGCGTGGCGGCGATCCTCGGCGGGCGGCTGACGAAGGTGCCGCCCGTTCCGTTGGGCCGTGGCACTGTGGTGAAGCCGGTGGCGGTGCCACGACCGAGTCGGCATGAGTGCGCGGGGCGGGACGGCATGTGCGGCCGTCCCGTCGGCGGACCGGGGGAGCTGTGCACCGGCTGCCGCCCGCCCCGGGTGGAGGGGGGTGGCGGGCGGCCGCGTCTCTCCGTGCGCTCCCGCGCCGGGCGAGGGTGACATGACCTAACGAAGGTGCCCTGCGGCCTTTCCCTTCCCGTCTCTCCGCATGGCGGTCATGCCCAGTTCGGTGAGGCGGGGGACGAAGGTCACGTCGAGCTGTCCCGCTGGGTGCAGCAGGCCGCGCTCGCAGGTCTCCGCTGTCCATACGGTGCAGCGGGATCGAGGATAGGCCGGATTGATCCCGATCTCGCCTTTCGGGATCGTGCCGTTGAACGGCGTCGGGATGCCCTCGGTGTTCCAGTAGTTCCACGCCTCGAGGGCCTTGGCTTGTTCGAAGGCGAGGTACAGCTGCGGGTAGCGGTCGATGACGCGCATCTCGCGGAAGACGAGTTGCCCGAGCAGGGGCGGTGCGGTCACGCTGAGGACATCGAAGTCCGCGGCTCCGAAGGTGACGGATGCCGCGTCCTGGCTGGGGGCGAGTGCCACGGTGGCGAACAGGTGTGACACGCGCCGCCTGATGTAGCGGGCTGCCCCGGACGTCAGGCCGGCCTCGATCTGTCCGATGAGCCGGAGGAGGCGATCGTGTCCCGGGTTGAAGCGGGACAAGTCGAAGAGCCTGTCCATGCTCCGGACGGCGGAGAATGCCAGCCTCTTGTAGAGGCGGTTGTTCATCTCGGCGAGCTGGGCGTACGCCTTGGTCTCGGGGGCTTTGGAGTTGAGCATCAGGTACTCGGACGTCACTTCGAAGTAGAGATAGCCGAGGAACGGGAGGACCGGCACGGTGGCGGCGAGCCGGTCGATGAATTCGGCGTCCGGTGTCGGGTTCCCGGTGGCGTTGGCGAGGAGGGTGTCGAGGAAGGGCGCCGCTGCGCGGACCCGGCCCAGCACCACTCGGCGGAGCTGGGCGTCTTCGGCCTCAGTGAGGAAGCTGCGGAGGGTGAGGTAGGTACGCAGGTGGATAGCGCCCAGCCGGAGATAGTCGATGCCCTTGGGCGGCACAGGAGCGTCGGGGGCGATCTCGAAGACCAGGGTGCGGGTGTGCTTCTTGGTCTCCAGCAGGTAGCTGCCCAGGTTGTGGGGACGTAGACCGGCGGGCTCGGCGGTGAGGGGCGCGCAGTAGAGCGCGGCGACCAGGCAGCCGGTGGAGGCGTAAAGCTGCCCGCTGGCGCGGATCGCGTCCAGGGCGACGGTGGTGTGCATCAGGTGGACAGGGCGCCCGGAGGTCAGCGCCTGGGTCATGGAGTTGCCGCGCAGCAGCCAGCCATTGGGCGTCTCGTGTGCGAGGTAGTGGTGCCAGTCGACTTCGGTCTCGGTGAGGCCGGACGGACCCGGTCGGGTGGCGCTGCTGCTGTGGTCGGTGTGGGCGTTGTCCCACTCGTGGTGCATGAACGGCCTCCTACTGACGGGGGTTGAGGAGCTGGCCGGCGTGGATGAGTGCCCCGTGGTTGGTGGCGCCGTCGAGCCGGGCCTGTTCGCTGCGGACGACGAGGTCGAAGGCGACGGGGTGGAGCCATGCGGGGATGACGATGCGCAGGTGGGACGGGTCGGGCCACCAGCGGGTGAGGGGAAGCCGGTAGCGGTCCAGACAGTCGGCCGCCTTGAGCAGGTCGATCAGGTGGGGCGCCCGCTGGTAGGCGAAATCCTGCTGCGAGGTGAAGTCCGTGTACGGGACGTCGTGGAGGCCGATGGCGATGGCTGCCTGCCGGGAGAGGTCGGGCGGGAGTTCTCGGCCAAGCATGGTGGTCACGGCGTGCTGGTTGCGGGCGAACCAAAGCGCTGCCCGTCGGCCGTGTCCGGGATCGTCGCGGTCGTCGCGCCGCCGGCAGTCGTGGACCGCTGCGGCGGCGCACAGCGCCGCGGTGTGATCGAGATCGAGCCCGTACTCCTGGGCGAGCAGACCGGCGAGCAGGGAGACGCGCGCGTTGTGCCGGATGCCGTGGATGGAGTCCACGAGCTGGGGCTGCGCGAACCAGGTGACGGCCGGTACCAGCATGAGTGGCGGATGTGGCAGGGTGGGCGGCGCGGCTGAGCCTTCGGGTCGGTTCCTGCCGATCCAGGCGAGTGTGTCCCGGTCCATGACCTGATGGGCGGGAAGGCTCCGGTTCTCGGCGAGTTCGCGGAGCGATGTGGCACCCGGCTTCGGTGTTCGTGAGGACATCTCTGGTTCCTCGAAGGGAAGAGTTTCGGTGGGCGTCAAGCTGGGCGTGGCGGTCCTGACGATGGGCACGCGGCCGAAGGAGCTGGCCGAGCTACTGGCCTCGGTGGAGATGCAGACGGTCGAGGCCGCGAAGGTCGTGGTGGTCGGCAACGGGTGTGCCCTGCCGGAACTGCCCGCAGGGGTGGAGGGCGTGGAGCTCGCGGACAACCTCGGTGTGACCGGCGGGCGGAACGTCGCCCTCGACCACCTTCGGGACGTGGACGTGGTGATCGACCTGGATGACGACGGCCTGCTGGTCGCGGACGACGTCCTTGCCCGGATCACCGACCTGTACGAGGCCGACCCCGGGCTCGGGATCGTCGGCTTCCGGATCGCGGACGAGACCGGTGTCACCCAGCGGCGCCATGTGCCCCGCCTGCGGGCTGGTGATCCGATGCGTGGTGGTGAGGTGACCGGCTTCCTCGGCGGCGGCCACGCGCTGTCCTCGAAGATGCTGGGGCAGGTCGGGGGCTGGCCGGAGGCCTTCTTCTTCGCGCACGAGGAGACCGACATGGCCTGGCGGGCGCTGGACGCCGGGTGGCGGATGCTCTACGCCCCCGAACTGCTGCTCCAGCACCCGCGCACCAGCCCGACCCGGCACTCCTTCTTCTACCGGGTCAACGCCCGCAACCGGGTGTACCTGGCGCGCCGCCACCTCCCGGCCCTGCTGGTGCCGGTCTATCTCGGCGTGTGGATGGTGCTCACCGTCGCCCGGACCCGGGACGTGGCCGGTCTGAAGGCGTGGTTCGCGGGCTTCGCCGAGGGCTGGCGCACACCGTGCGGTCGGCGCAGGCCGATGCGCTGGCGCACGGTGTGGAGCATGACCAAGCTGGGGCGTCCGCCGATCATCTAGGCCGCCGCTTCCTGGCGCATCCAGTCGGGGACAGCCTCCGGGGTCGCCTTCAGCCAGGCCACGTAGCGGGCGACGCCTTCCGCGATCGTGATGCCCGGCCGCCATCCCAACAGCGCCTCCATCCGCTCGACGGATGCGTATCCGCCCTCGGGGTCGCCGGGCGGCATGGGCGTCTCGATCAACGGGACGTCCGGGTACTGGCGGCGGACGAGTTCGGCGACCTGCCGGATCGAGGTACCGGTTCCGGTGCCGATGTTGACGGTCCCGTTGTGCGCTGCGGGCGCGACCAGCGCCCGCAGCGTACCGGTGGCGATGTCGTCCACGTGGACCATGTCGCGGATCTGGTGGCCGCCGCCGTTGAGGTGCAGCGGCAGGCCGAGCGCGGCCCGCATGGCGAACCAGGCGACCACCCAGGAGTGGCTGCGCTCCTTGACGACCTGGGGCTCGCCGTAGACCGAGAAGTACCGCACCACGGCGTACGAGATGCCGGCGCCGCCGAGCACTGCGGCGGTCTGGTTCTCGCCCCACGCTTTGCTGTTCCCGTACACCGACACAGGCTGGACCGCCGCGTCCTCCGCGAACTTCGGGCTGCCGTTGCCGTAGACGCTGGCGGAGGAGACGAACACCATCCTGCGTACCCGGTCCGAGGCGGCGACGGAGTCCAGGACACGTTGGGTGCCGGTGATGTTGGTGTCGATGGCGTCCAGCGGCCGACGCGTGCAGGCGGCCACGTCGGCCAGGGCGGCGGCGTGGATCACGTAGTCGCAGCCGGAGATCACCTTGCGCATCAGGTCCGGCTCGGCGATGTCGCCGACGATGAAGTCCGGGTCGGCGGTGTCGATGCCGAACCGCTCGCGGTACACCTCGTGCGGGTAGGCGTCGAGCTTGCACACCGAGACGGGGCGGGCGCCGAGCAGGCGGAGCCGGGACGTGATGCGGCTGCCGATGAGGCCGCCGGCGCCGGTGATCAGCACGGTCTTTCCTGAGAGCTGTTCGAGGGACATGCGAGGTTCTTCCTCTCACACGGGGGATGGGTGGTGCCACAGGGGCGGCCGGTCGGGATCCACAGGTGGGGAGGCGCCGGTAAGGCTCCACGGGTGCGGTGTGCGGTTGGCAGTCGTCATCAGCTCCTCCGGGGTTGCGAGTGGGCGGGGGCGTCTCCCGATGCCGGATGCATGGTTGGAGCCGCAGCAGTTCGCGGCTCTGCAGGGGGCCAGGACCCGAATCGGCCCCACGCGAGCGGCATGCAGTTAGTGAACCGCCCAATCGCTACTGGGAGTAAGGTGTTGGGCACGCTGTGCGGTTTAAGGGGTTTAACGGCCCGTCAGGGAGGTGCGCTTTGGCGCCGACGAGGGAACCGAACGAGCGGCTGCGGAAGGTCATCGACGAGACGAAGCTCTCCGGTGATGCGATCGCGCGCCTGGTCAGGCGGGTGGCAGCTGAGCATGGCGAGCTCTTGGAGACCAACAAGTCGAGCATCACGCACTGGAAGAACGGTGGTCGGCCGACCGGGAATGTCGGCGCCTTCCTGGCTGAGGCGTTGGGCCGCGCACTCGGTGGACGGGCCGTGACGCCGGAGGAGATCGGTCTGATCGCACCCGCGCCCCAAAGGTCCGACTGGGACGCGGATACGCTGAGCGCGCTGGCCGAACTCGGGAGAACCGACGTGGACGTGGAACGCAGGTGGGCGCTGGGGGCGGCGGTCTACTCGGTGGCCGGGCTCTCCCTGCCCGGCGAAGACTGGTGGCAACGCATGGCCGAGCGGGGCAGTGCACGCAGCTCCGCCGCAACCCGGCGGGTGGGTCCTGGCGACCTGGCAGCTGTCCGCGAGATGACCACCTTGTTCTCGCAGGTCGATCAACGGCGGGGCGGTGGCCATGCCTGGACCTCGGTGGTGCAGTACCTGGCGACCGATGTCACCGCCTACCTGCGGGGGAAGTTCACCGACGAGCGGGTGCGCCGTGACCTCTTCTCCGCAGCCGGCGAACTCGCCTACCTGGCGGGATGGATGGCGTTCGACGCCGGCCAACACGCGACGGCGCAGCGGTACTTCGCCGAGGCGGTGAAACTCGCGGCCGAGGCCGACGATCCGCCGATGGCCGCGCACGTGCTGCGGGCGATGGCACACCAGGCCATCGACCTCGGACACCATCAGCAGGCCCTCGACCTCGCCACCGCATCCGTCGACGGCGATCGGTACGCGCTCGCCTCCCCGAGAGAGCGGGCTCTCCTCGGCGTCGTTCACGCCCGGAGCCTGGCCGCCGCCGGGCGCAAGAACGCCGCCGCCAAGGCGTTGCTGCGGGCCGAGGGCGACCTGTCCGCCGCGAGTGACGACATCGCCGAGCCGGCCCGGGTGTTCTTCTTCGGGGAGGCGAGTTTGGCCCACGAGACCGCGTGCGCCCTGCGCGACAGCGGAGATCTCGACGGCTCGGTCCGAGAGTTCCACCACAGCGTCCGCACCCGCAAGGCGACGAGTTTCACCCGCACCCACGCGGTGACGCTGGGATACCTCGGCTCCGTGTACGCACAGATGAACAACATCGACCGGGCCTGCGCCACCTGGTCGCAGGCGCTCGACGCCATGGACGGAGTGCGGTCCGGCCGCACCCGCCAGGCCGCTGCCGACATGCGTACCCTGCTCTCTCCCTATCGGCGGCGCGGTAGCGCGGCCATCAGCGAGATCGACGCGCGCGCTGCCGCCTACCTTTCCGAAACAGCCTGATGAGGAGACACTGATGGCAGAGCATGAAACGTTCGAGGTCGAGGCGCTGGGCCAGGTGGTCGGCGGGCGGATCGAACCCACTGACGACTTCTGGGGCGGCACCCGGGCGATCGTCCGGCTGGACGGGTCCCGCTTCACCGCCGACGCGACCAAGGGTCTTGAGGATTTCTCGCACCTGGAGATCGTCTTCCGTTTCCACCTCACCGACCCGACCGACCTGAACCTCGGCGCCCGTCGGCCCCGGGACAACCCGGAGTGGCCGGAGGTCGGGATCTTCGGTCACCGCAACATGCGACGCCTGAACTGGCTGGGCGTGTCACGCTGCCGCCTGCTCAAGGTCGACGGGCTGGACCTGCACGTCGAGGACCTCGACGCCGTCGACGGCACGCCGGTCCTGGACGTGAAGCCGTGGTTCGGGGAGATGGGGCCTCGCGGAGAGCAGCGCCAGGCCGAATGGACGACCGTCATGCTCCGTGACTACTTCGCGCCCGGGGCCGGTCGGTGATTGACGGCGGACCGTGACGGTCCGATCGTGACCGGGCCCTCCTCGCCGTACCTGATCGGGGCGGCGGCCCGACGGTGGTTGCTTCGGCGCAGGGCGCGCCGCCCTCAGTCGGCCGGCGGCCGGAAGGCGACCGGGGCGGCGAAGGCGGCGCGGCGGGTGGCCCGGCGCAGGGCGCGCAGGACGGGCGTGCCGAGGGTGAGGCAGAGGACGACGGTGAGCACGGCGCGCGGGAGGTCCCAGCCCAGCGAGGTGGTGAGGCAGTAGGCGGCGAAGCGGACCAGGTTGTCGGGGAGCGGGTCGCCGGGGACGAAGGAGATCGAGCTCGCGAGGCCGGCGATGTAGGGCCAGCCCTGGAGGTTCATGATCACGCCGTAGAGCAGGGAGGCAGCGGCTCCGTAGGCGGCGAGGAGGGCGAGTTCCGCGCGTCCGCGCAGCCGGGCCGGGCCGGGGAGCAGGCCCGCGCCGAGGCTCACCCAGCCCATGGCGAGCATCTGGAACGGCAGCCAGGGCCCGACGCCGCCGGTCAGCAGCGCGGAGGCGAACATCGACAGCGCGCCGAGCACGAAGCCGAAGCCCGGCCCGAGCACCCGCCCGGCCAGCACCATCAGGAAGAACATCGGCTCCAGTCCGGCGGTGCCCGCGCCGAGCGGGCGCAGGGCGGCGCCGGCGGCGGCGAGGACGCCGAGCAGCGCGACCGACTTGGCGTCCAGGCCGGGTGCGCCGCCGCCCGCCGCGCGGCCCTCGGAGATCTGGGCGACCACGACGGCGAGGAGCAGCGGGAGGAGGAGGGCGAACAGCCAGGGGGCGTCGGCGGCGTGGCCGACCAGGGCGGAACGGGTGGAGGCGAGCAGCGGCCAGCCGAAGCCGGCCACGCCGACCAGGGAGGTCAGGCTCAGGGCGAGGGCCGAGCGGCGGCCGAGCGGGACCGGGCGGGCGAGCGGGTTCGGCGGGGTCATGCGGCGGGACCGATCCGGTCGAGGGCCTCGGCGACCTGGTGGACGGTGAGCCACGGCCCGGGCGCGAGGATCTTGGCGACCTGCGGGGCGAAGGCCGGCGAGCCGAGCACCACCTCGGGCGTCGGCCCGTCCGCGACGATCTCGCCGTCGGCCAGCACGGCCGTGCGGTCGGAGAGTTCGGCGGCCAGCTCGACGTCGTGGGTGGCGAGGAGGACGGCGTGGCCCTCGGCGGCGAGTCCCCGCAGGATCTCGACCAACCGGGCCTTGGCCGCGTAGTCGAGGCCCCGGGTGGGTTCGTCGAGCAGGATCAGCGGCGGGCGGGCGGTGAGCACCACCGCCAGCGCCAGGGTCAGCCGCTGGCCCTCCGAGAGGTCGCGCGGGTGGACGGCGTCGGGGAGCCCGGGCAGCAGCCGTTCGACCAGGGCGCGGCAGGTGCCGGGTGCGGCGCCCGCGTCGCGGTCGGCGGACGCGCACTCGGCGGTGACGCTCTCGCCGTACAGCAGGTCGCGCGGGTCCTGCGGGACGAGGCCGACGTGGCGGATCAGTTCGGCGGGCCGGGTGCGGTGCGGGGTGCGGCCGCCCACCGTCACCGAGCCGGCGGCCGGTGCGTGCAGGCCGACCAGGGCGCCGAGCAGGGTGGACTTGCCGGCGCCGTTGCGGCCCATCAGGGCGGTGATCGTCCCGGCGTGCAGGGTGAGGTCGACGCCGCGCAGGGCCGGGACCGGGCCGCGTCGGACTACCAGGCGGGAGGCGGTGGCGAGCGGGGTGCCGGCCGCAAAGGCGGCCTGGGCGGCCTGGGCGGCCTGGGAGGCCTGGGCGGCGGGCGGCCGGTGGCCGTCCAGCCGGTCGCGGAGTCCGGCGGCCCGGCGGCGGGCGTCGCGGACGGTGAGCGGCAGCGGGCGCCAGCCGGCCAGCCGGCCGAGCCCGACCACCGGCGGGTGGACCGGCGAGTGCGCCATCACCTCGGCGGGCTCGCCCAGGACGGGCGGCGCGCCGGGGGTCAGCAGCAGGACCTGGTCGGCGTACTGGACCACCCGCTCCAGCCGGTGCTCGGCCATCAGCACGGTGGTGCCGAGGTCGTGCACCAGTCGCTGGAGCACCGCCAGCACCTCCTCGGCGGCGCCGGGGTCCAGCGCGGAGGTCGGCTCGTCCAGGACCAGGACGCGCGGGTGGACGGTGAGCACCGAGCCGATGGCGACCCGCTGCTGCTGGCCGCCGGAGAGCGAGCCGAGCGCCCGCTGGCGCAGGTCGGCCAGGCCGAGCAGGTCGAGGGTCTCCTCGACCCGGCGCCGCATCACGTCCGGCGGCAGGCCCAGGGACTCCATGCCGTAGGCGAGCTCGTCCTCGACGGTGTCGGTGACGAAGTGCGCCCGCGGGTCCTGGCCCACCGTGCCGACCAGGTCGGCGAGTTCGCGCGGGCGGTGCTCGCGGGTGTCGCGCCCGCCGACGGTGACCCGGCCGTGCAGCACGCCGCCGGTGAAGTGCGGGACGAGACCGCTCACCGTGCCCAGCAGGGTCGACTTGCCGGAGCCCGACGGGCCGACCAACAGGCAGAGTTCACCCTCGGGGACGGTCAGGTCGACGCCGCTGAGGGTGGGGGCCGCGGCGTCGGTGTACTGGACGCCGACCTGGTCGAAGGTGATCACGAGGTCCTCCCGGGCTCGGTCGGGGCGGTGCGGGCGGTGCGGGCGGTGCGGCTGGTCCCGGCGGGGGCGGTGGCGGGGGTGCCGCCCGTGGTGTTCGGGGGCACCGGGGTGACGAAGGCGGGCAGCAGGCCGAGCAGGACCGCGACGGCGGCGGCCACCGGCAGGACCGGCGCGGTCGGCGGGACGACGGTGGGGGCGAAGGCGAGCGGGTCGAGCGCGGCCAGCCAGGTCGTCGCCGCCGCCACCGCGACCCCGGACCCGGCGGTGAGCCACTCCGGCAGCGCCCACGGATCGGGCCGGTGACGGGTCCGGACGGACCGCCGCCCGCCCAGCAGCAGTCCGGCGAAGGCGGCGGCCAGGCCGATCACCAGGACGGGCACCGCCCACCCCGCGCCGCCCGCCGTCAGCAGCCCGTACGCGGCCAGGCAGATGCCGAGCAGCCCGGCGAGGGTGAGGGCGGCGGTGAGCACCGCGATCCGGCGCGGCACCTCGGCGGTGCGCCCGAAGCCGCGGGTGTCCATCGCGGCCGCCAGCGCCACCGAACGCTCCAGGGCGCCCTCCAGGACGGGCAGTCCGACGCTGAGCACGGCCGCGACGCCGCGGTCGGTGCGTCCGCGCAGCCGGCGGGCGGCGCGCAGCCGCTGCACGTCGGCCACCAGGTTCGGCGCGAAGGTCATCGCGACCACGACGGCGACGCCCGCCTCGTAGAGCGCGCCGGGGAGGGTGCGCAGCAGTCGGGTCGGGCTGGCGAGGGCGTTCGCGGCGCCCACGCAGACCAGCAGAGTGGCCAGCCGCAGCCCGTCGTACAGCGCGGCGAGCAGCCCCTCGGCGGTGACCCGGCCGCCGATCCGGACGCCCTGCGCCCAGGCGGGCAGCGGGACTTCGGGGAGCGTGAACAGCACGTGCGTGCCGGGGACCGGCGAGCCGAGGAGGACGGCGAAGAGCAGCCGGATGCCGAGCACCAGCAGGCCCAGGCGCAGGAACGTCCCGTAGGAGCGCGACCAGGGCGCGTCGCCGCGCCGGGCGGCGACCACGTAGCCGGCCACCGCGGCGAGCAGCAGCAGGACCAGCGGGTTGGTGGTGCGGGTGGCGGCCGCGCCCAGGCCGAGCGCCCACAACCACCAGGCCCCCGGGTGCAGTTGGCGGGGGCCGGCGGCCGGTCGGCGGCGGGCGGCGCGGGGTGGGGGCACGGTGGGGTCCAGGGGGTCGGTCCGGGTGGGACGGCGGGAGGGCCGGCGTCCGGGGGTGGACGGGGTCAGGCGGTCGACGGCCTCATCGGCGGCGGCGCACCTGCCGGGCGGCGCCCGCGGCCAGGACGAGGACGAGGGCGAGGGCGGCGCCCACCCCGAGGGCCGGGCCACTGGCGCCGGGGGAGGCGCCCGCGGCGACCGCCCCGGTGGCGGCGGTCGGTCCGGTGTCCGCCGAGGGCCGCCCGTCGCCGGTCGGTCGGGTGGCCGCGCCGAGCTGGTCGCCGCAGCCCGCCCGCGGGTAGCCGGCGATGGCGCAGAGCAGGCCGTTGCCGTCGTACCGCAGCGGCGGGGCGACGGTGGCCAGGACCTCCGCCGAGCTGGCCCGGGGCGCGACGACCGCGCACGCGGTCCGCGGCTGCGGCGGGGTCTCCCCGCCGGGCGCGTCGGCGGCGCCGCCGAAGTCCAGGACCACCGCCACCCGCTTGCGGCCGTCCTGCGCCGGGGTGGCGGCGCAGACGGTGGCGAAGTCCCCGGCCGTCCCGGGCCGGGCGGCGTCCTGCCCGCCGTCCGGGCTGACGGCGAACCGCCAGCCCTCGACCGCGCCGTCCGCCGGGACGTGCACGGCGGGCCCCTGCTGCTGGTACACCCAGCCGCCGTCGGACCAGCGCCAGAACGACCAGTAGCGGTAGCCGGCGGCCTGGGCCTGGGCGGCGCCGAGCAGCAGCAGGATCAGCACGCCGGTGATCATCCCGGCCAGGAACCGCACGGCCGCCCGCACCACCCGTCGCCGGGCCTCGGCCTCGGCGTCGGGTACGGCGTCGGTATCGGCCTCGGCGGAGGCACCGGCACCGGAACCGGCCTCGGCCTCGGCCTCGAGCGAGGCGGTACCGGCCGCCGGGTCCGCGCCCGGGGCGGGGTTCGCCCGTCCACCGGCCGGCCCCGCAACCGCGCGGGCCCCGGTGGTCGGGACCGGGCCCGCAACCGTGGCCGGACGCGGTTCCGGGGGCCGGCCGGCAGCGGTCACAGCTTCTGGCCGCGCTTGCGCTGCAGGCTCAGCAGCAGACCGCCGCCGATGCCGATCAGCAGGCCGACACCGAGCGTCCAGTACCCGCTGATGCCGCCGCCGTCGTCCTTCTTCGCCGCCGGGCTGCTCGCCGGCGCGGCGGTGCCGACGGCCTTGGGGGCCGGGCCGAGCGCGGTCAGCTGCTTGACCAGGTCGGTCCCGCCGAAGGCGGCCGGGTCGCGCTGCGCGGCCTGGGCGACCAGCACCAGGGTGGCGGTGGCGGCGGCGTCGGTGCCGCCCTTGGTCCAGGTGCCGCCCTCCTTGGCCAGCCAGTCGACGGCGCCCGCGGCCTGCTGCGGGTGCCCGCCCTGGATCAGGCCGAGCGCGGCCCAGGCGGTGGCGGTGTAGTCGGGGGTGGGTGTGGCGCCGGGCATGGTCAGCATCAGGTGCTGGCCGCCGCCCGCGAGCTGCGCGGCCAGGTAGGCGCCGACCGCCTCGCCGGAGTCGGCGCGCGGCACGGCCGTGCCGGTGGCGCCGCCGTCCGCGCAGGCCAGGGCCTTGGGCGCGGCGTCGCTCCGGGTGGAGCCGGCGACCGGCAGCTTCCCGCCGGTCGCGGCGAGCGAGGCCTGGCCGGTGGCCAGGGCGTTCGCCTCGGCGGCGGTGCCGTCGGCCGGTGCGGTCTGGTAGACGAAGGCACCGCGCTGGTCGGCGGGGGCGGCGCAGCCGAGCTGGAAGCCGGCGAGCCCGTCGAAGGCGTTCTTGCCGGCCTTGGCGACGGACGCCGGGTCGACCTTGGCGGCGAGCAGGGCGTTGACGGCGAGGCCGGTGGAGTCGGCGTCGCCCGGGTTGCCGGGGTTGAAGGCCCAGCTGCCGTCCGCGTTCTGGGCGGTCCTGAGCCACTGGACGCCCTTGTCCACGGCGTCCTGGTGCCCGCCGAGGGAGATCAGCGACTGGATCGCCAGCGCCGTCGCGTTGCTGTCCTCGAACACCGGGTCGCAGGCGGCCGAGGCGTCGGCGCGGTACGAGGGCCAGCCGCCGTCCGCGCACTGCTGGCCGGTCAGCCAGGAGACCGCGGAGTCGGCCGGGGTCACCTTGGCGGCGGTCAGCGCGGTCAGCGCGAGGGACTGCCGCCACACCGCGTCGTAGGTGGGGTCGCCCTTGCCGTACAGGCCGTCGGGGAGCGGGGCGGCGCCGAGGCTCGTGGTGGGGCCCGGGATGTCGGCGAACGCCGGGGCGGCGGCGGTACCGGCGAGCAGCGCGGCGGTCAGGGCGGCGGCGCCCAGACGGGCGGCGGTCAGCATGATCGGAGATGTGCCTTTCGATGAGCGGGGCCGGCCGGGGCCGGCCGTTCCGTAGACCTCGACGGTGCCCGGCGGTGGTCCGCCCGGCGTGGGCCGCTCGCCTCTCCCCGGGCACTCCGGCTCGCCGGCGGACGGGGCGCGCCGGGCTCACGGTTGCGGGGTCAGCGCCGGATTCGCACCGGCTTTCCCCGGAAGGAGAAGCGGGATGGAGTTGTCCTGCCCGTCGACTCTATCCGCCGGGCCGGCCGGCCCCGCGCGGGCCGGGTGAGAACAGGTTCCAGTTCCGCTCGGGCACCGGCGCGCGGGGACGGTCCGGCCTCAGGGCAGCGTGAGCAGCCGGGCGGCGGTGTGGAGGTCGGCCCGGACCTCGGCGATCGAGGCGCGCCCGGAGAGCCAGGCGACCAGCGCCGCGTGCCAGGTGTGCTCGATCACCCGGACGGCGGCCCGCTGCGTCTCGGTGGGCGGTCCGGACTGGCCGATGGCGTCCAGGATGAGCTGTCCGGTGGTGGCGGAGACCTGGTCCACCTCGGCGCCCACCGAACGGTCGGCGAAGGAGAGCGCGCGGACCATCGCCTCGGCCAGCAGCGGCTCGCGCTGCAGCGCGTGGAACGCCCGGGTGAGCGTCTCGGCGACCCGCGGCGCCGGTTCGCGCTCGGTCGGCGGGTGCCGGCGGACCTGCTCCTGGAGGCCGCGCAACTGCTCCAGCATGACCGCCACCAGCAGGTGCACCTTGGAGGGGAAGTACCGGTAGAGCGTGCCGAGCGCCACCTGCGCGCCCTCCGCGACCTCCCGCATCTGGACCGCGTCGTACCCGCCGCGGGCCGCCAGCACGGTCGCGGTCCGCAGGATCCGCCGCCGCCGTTCGGCCTGCCGGGCGGTCAGCGGAGGGGTCGCCCCGGGGACGGCCGCGGTCCCGTTCCCGGGGGCGGCGGACGCCGGCGGCGCGACCGGCGCGGGCGGCGGTGAGGACGGTGACGGCAAGGACGCTCCCGGGCGCGAGAGTGGTGGGCTGCTCCGGACGGGGACGGACGGGGACGGACGGGGACGGGCGGGGACGGGCGGGGACGGGCGGAGGTGAGCGGGGGCCGGGCGGGGGTCGGACGGGATCGGGCACGGTCGGCCCGGGCGGGCCGACCGGGCGTGGCGCGAATCACCAGCCCTGGATCCTGAGCCGATGCTACGGGCCGGTATCTTCGAGGTCTCTCATTGTTCACGGGGTCGCTGGTGAACTCCACACCACACTGAAACCTGATCTACTTTACCGACCGGCAGCACAGACAGCAGCAGAGATGAGGGCCGACGATGACCGCGCAGCCGCTGCGGATTGCCCTGCTCTCGTACCGCGGCGACCCGTTCTGCGGCGGTCAGGGCGTCTACGTACGGCACCTCTCCCGTGAGCTCGCCCGGCTGGGCCACCACGTGGACGTGATCGGCGCCCAGCCGTACCCCGTCCTGGACGAGGTCGAGGGGCCGGGCTCGGTCCGGCTGGTCGAGCTGCCGAGTCTCGACCTCTACCGCGCCGACGACCCCTTCCGCACCCCGGCGCGCGAGGAGTACCGCGGCCCGGTGGACGTCCTGGAGTACGTCACCATGCGCACCGGCGGTTTCCCCGAGCCGCTGACCTTCTCGCTGCGCGCCCGCCAGTACCTGGCCCGCCACCGCGGCCGCTACGACGTGGTGCACGACAACCAGACGCTCGGCTACGGCCTGCTCGGCCTGGCCCGGCACGGCTTCCCGCTGGTCACCACGATCCACCACCCGATCACGGTGGACCGCCAGGTCGAACTGGACGCGGCCGACGGCCGGCTGAAGCGGCTGTCGCTGCGCCGCTGGTACGCCTTCACCCGGATGCAGCGCCGGGTGGCCACCCGGCTGGAGCACATCATCACCGTCTCCGGCACCTCCAAGCGCGAGATCGCCGAGCACCTGGGCGCCGCGCCGCACTCCGTCTCGGTGGTGCCGATCGGCGCCGACACCCGGCTCTGGTCCCCGTCGGACGCGGTGGCCCGGGTGCCCGGGCGGATCGTCACCACCTCCAGCGCCGACGTCCCGCTGAAGGGCCTGGTGCACCTGGTCGAGGCGCTGGCGAAGGTCCGCACCGAACGGGACGCGCACCTGGTCGTGGTCGGCAAGCCGCAGAAGGAGGACGGCCCGATCGCCCGCGCGGTGCGCGCCTTCGGACTGGAGCGGCACATCGAGTTCCGGCACGGCCTGACCGACCGGGAGCTGGTGGACCTCTACCGCTCGGCCGAGGTGGCCTGCGTGCCGTCGCTGTACGAGGGCTTCTCGCTGCCCGCCGCCGAGGCGATGGCCACCGGCACCCCGCTGGTCGCCACCACCGGGGGCGCGATCCCCGAGGTGGCCGGTCCGGACGGCGAGAGCTGCCTCGCGGTGCCCCCGGGCGACGCGGACGCGCTCGCGACGGCGCTCGGCCGACTGCTGGACGACCCGGAGCTGCGCGCCGCGCTCGGCGCGGCGGGCCGCGAGCGGGTGCTCGCCCGGTTCACCTGGGAACGCGCCGCCGAACTGACCGTCGAGGGCTACCGGGCCGCGATCGCCACCGGGGCCGGCCGTCGGGCCCGCTCCGGCCCGGGCTGGCGCTACGTGGCCTGACGGCGTCCGCCGTCCGGCCGCCGCGCCCGCGGCCGGTCCGGGACGCGCGTGCCCGTCCGCCCCCCGGCCGACCCCGGCCCGCCACCCCCGCGTTTCCCTGACTCGGCGTCAGGAACCCTTGGTACCGAAGGAATGGGAGTCCGCAGTGCTGACCGTTGATTTCTCGCGCTTCCCGCTCGCCCCCGGCGACCGGGTGCTCGACCTGGGCTGCGGCGGGGGACGGCACGCGTTCGAGTGCTACCGGCGCGGGGCCAACGTGGTCGCCCTCGACCAGAACGCCGAGGAGATCGCCGAGGTCAGGAAGTGGTTCGCCGCCATGGAGCAGGCCGGCGAGGCACCCGAGGGCGCGTCCGCGGTCGCCATGGAGGGCAACGCGCTGGCCCTGCCGTTCGAGGACGACCACTTCGACAAGATCATCATCTCCGAGGTGATGGAGCACATCCCGGACGACAAGGGCGTGCTCGACGAGATGTTCCGGGTGCTCAAGCCCGGCGGCCTGCTCGCCGTCACCGTGCCGCGCTGGCTGCCCGAGAAGATCTGCTGGGCGCTCTCCGACGAGTACCACGAGGTCGAGGGCGGCCACATCCGGATCTACCGCGGCGACGAACTGGTCGGCAAGCTCAAGGACGCCGGCCTGGAGCCGTACGGCACCCACCACGCGCACGCGCTGCACTCGCCGTACTGGTGGATCAAGTGCGCGGTTGGCGTGAACAACGACAAGGCGCTGCCGGTCAAGGCCTACCACCAGCTGCTGGTCTGGGACATCGTCGGCACCCCGGTGATCAGCACCCTCACCAAGGCCGCCGAGCGCGCGCTCAACCCGGTCATCGGCAAGAGCTTCGTCGCCTACGCCTCCAAGCCCCACCGGGCCGGCGCGGGGCGCGGCGCCGAGGGCGCGGGCGGGGCGGAGTGACCGCCGCCGTCCCCGAGGTCCTGCTCCTCGACGGGGTGCTCGACGCCGAGCAGGCCGCCGGCACCGTCCGCAGCATCCTCGCCGAGCAGCAGGCCGACGGCGCCATACCGTGGTTCCGCGGCCACCACCTCGACCCGTGGGACCACACCGAGGCGGCGATGGCGCTGGACACGGCCGGCGAGCACGCCGCCGCCGAGGCCGCCTACCGCTGGCTGGCGGCGCGCCAGAACCCGGACGGCTCCTGGTACGCCGGCTACGCCTACGGGCAGCCGGAGCACGCCGACGGCGAGGTCTGCAACGCGGCCAAGGAGACCAACTTCTGCGCCTACGTGGCGGTCGGCGTCTGGCACCACCACCTCTCCACCGGTGACGACGCCTTCCTGGAGTGGATCTGGCCGACCGTCCGGCGCGCGCTGGACTTCATCGTCGCCCAGCGGCTGCCCGGCGGCCCGATCGCCTGGCGGGTCGACGAGGACGGCCTGGCCACCGACGAGGCGCTGCTCACCGGCTCGTCCAGCATCCTGCACGCGCTGCGCTGCGGGCTGGCCGTCGCCGACTACCTGGAGGAGCCGCAGCCCGACTGGGAGCTCGCGGCCGGCCGGCTGGGGCACGCCGTCACCCACCACCCGGAACGGTTCCTGGACAAGGACCGCTACTCGATGGACTGGTACTACCCCGTGCTCGGCACCGCGCTGCGCGGCCCGGCCGCGCAGGAGCGGATCGCCCGGGACTGGGACCGGTTCGTCGTCCCCGGCCTCGGCGTGCGCTGCGTCAGCGACCGCCCCTGGGTCACCGGCGGGGAGAGCGCCGAACTGGCCATGGCGCTCTGGGCGATCGGCGAGTCGGACCGCGCGGTGGACATCCTGCGCTGGATCCAGAAGCACCTGCGGCACACCGACGGCTCGTACTGGACCGGGTACGTGTTCGAGGACGACGCGATCTGGCCGGAGGAGCGCACCACCTGGACGGCGGGCGCGCTGCTGCTGGCGGTCGCGGCGCTCGGCGGCGACCCGGCGACGGTGGCGGTGTTCGGCGGCGAGGAGCTGCCGACCGGGCTGGTGGTCCAGGACTGCTGCTGAGCGGCCGGCCGGCCCGGGTGCGGGCGGGCGCGGAAACGCGGCGCGGAACGGCGAAGGGGCGGGACCGGATCTCTCCGGTCCCGCCCCTTCGCCGTTCAGGGCGTGGGCGGGGTCAGCCGCGCTGGATGCCCGAGGCGTCGGCCAGCAGGCCCTGGGTGCCGTCCTGCAGCTGGGCGACCAGACCGGCGCCGCGCTGCTCGACCGCCAGGTACCAGGTGCCGGGGACCAGCTCGCCGACCGGGGCGCCGGCCGGGTTGTCCTTCGGGCTCAGCTGACGCGGCGCCGGGACGGCGAACCAGAACGGCGCGAAGTCCGCGGCCGGGGCGGTCGGCTGCGGCTGGGCGGCCTGCTGTGCGGCGGCCTGACGCGCGGCCTCGGCCTCGGCTGCCTGCGCGGCCGCGGCCTGCTGGGCGGCGACGTCGTGCGGCTGACCCGGGCCGGGCTGGCCGGGCGCGGCCGGGTAGCCGTAGCCGCCGGGCTGGCCGCCGAACGCGGGCGGCTGGTTCGGGTCCTGGCCCGGGTAGCCGTAGCCGCCCGGCTGACCGGGCTGGCCCGGGGCGGGGTAGCCGCCGGCCGGGAAGGCCGCCGGGGCGGCCGGCCGGTCGGTGACCAGCGGGGTCTTGAGCACCGGGATCAGCTGGCCGCCGGCGGCCGCACCGGCCAGCACGACCAGCGCGATGACGGCGAGCCAGGCGCCGAAGCCGTGGCCGATGCCCTCCAGGCCGCCGCCGAGCGCCCACAGGGCGGTCCAGAGCGCGGCCACCGAGAAGGCGATGCCCCACTGGTCCAGGCGCAGGCCGAGGATCTGACGGTTCGCGGCCGCCTGGCCCTGGAAGCGCTGGACCAGGATGAGCGCGGCGGCGAGGATGCCGAGCAGGAAGACCGAGGGCAGCACGGGGAACAGGACACTGTCCCAGGCGTTCGTCGAGGTGTCGCCGCAGTACTTGCCCTTGCACTCGACGGTCCAGTACGGCAGGAAGGAGGCGATGAAGAGCAGGACGGCCGCACCTGCGACGGCGGCGTCTCCCTTGGTGAGAGCGCGCAGATTCACTAACGTTCCCCTCGTTGGTGTGTCGTGGTCGGCGGTTTTCGTGTCGGCGCTCGGCCGGTGTGTGTCGGCGCCCGTCCGGTCGGCTGACCGGCCGGAAAACCCCGAACGGACCAGAAGCCTAGGGCCAACGGCCCCGCCGGTGCACAGCGGGCTCGGGAATGGGGCGAAGTCGTTGCAAACCGCGCGGTTCCGACCCCGGCTGTCCACCGTCCCGTCAACCGGTCCGCCGCCCGCCGCGGGCGGGTTTCTACCGGGTGGTCAGGAACGAGGTCAGCGCGTCGGCGATCCCCTGGGCGGCCTGTTGGCGCCACTGAGGATCCGTCATCCGGCGGGCGTCCGCCGGGTTGCGCATGTTACCGCACTCGATGAACACCTTGGGCACGGTCGAGAGGTTGAGTCCGCCGAGGTCCGAACGGGTGTCCAGGCCCTGGCTCGCGACGTAGTCGGCGTACGGCTCGCCGGTCGCCGCCCGGAAGCCGTCGCGCAGCAGCAGGCCCAGCCGGTGCGAGGGTTCGACGATCGCTGAGGTGTTCGACTTCCCGGCGGTCACCTTGGCGGGCATGATCACGTGGAAGCCGCTGCCGCTCGCCGGTCCGCCGTCGCCGTGGACCGAGACCGCGGCGTCGGCGTGCGCGGTGTTGCCGATCCGGGCGCGCTCGTCGATGCACGGTCCCCACGGGCGGTCGCCGTCGTGGACCAGCACCACGGTGGCGCCGCGGGCGGCGAGGATCGCGCGGGCGCGGCGGACCACGTCGAGGGAGTACTCGGCCTCGGTGTAGCCGGCGTTGGTGCTGGTGCCGGTGGTGTCGCACTCCTTGCGGGCGTTGCCGATGTCGACCTGGCGGTTGATCTCGGTGGTGTGGGCGGAGTTCCCGGTGTTGTGGCCCGGGTCGAGGAGCACGGTGCGGCCGGTCAGGGTGGTGGCCGTGGGCGCCGGGAACGCGGGGGCGGCGCCGGGGGTGCCGGCCGGGCCGGGCGTCGTCGACGCGCCGGGGGTTCCGTGGCCCGGGGTCCCGTCGGCCGGGCCCGGGGTGCCGGGGGGTGCGGCGGCGGGGGTGCCGGTGCCGGAGGCGGCGAGCACGGCCGGCGCGGCGGCGGGGGCGGTGGTCGGGCCGGGGTCGCCGAGGGCCTGCCAGCCGAGCCAGCCGGCCAGGCCGAGCGCGGCCGGCACGCCGACCGCGAGCACGGTGCGCGGCAGCGCGGAGCGGCGGCGCCGCGGGGCGGTCGGGCGGTCCGGGCCGGTGGCGGCGTCGGCGGCCGCGGGGGCGGCCGCGTCGGTGCCGTCGGTGCCGTCGGCGGAGGTGGGGCCGGTGGGGTGGGGGGTGGTGCGGGTCACGGGTGGTTCAGATCCGGTCCTGGGTGCGGGGGGTGAGTCCGAACTGGTCGGCGATCGCCTTCCACTTCGTGACGAAGTCCTTCTTCGCCTGGGTGGCCTGCGGGTTGAGCTCGTCGGCGCGCTTCTTGTCGGCGGTGTTCGGGGCACTGCCCGAGCAGCCCTGGGCGGCGACCGTCCGGGCCCAGCTCGCGTACGCCCGGTCGATGTCGGCGGACAGTTGCCAGGCGGACTTCAGCGACTGCACCGCCTCGGCGCCGCCCGGCAGGTCGGCGACGCCCAGGGTGGCCAGTTTGGTGAGGAGTTGGTCGCGCTGCTTGGCGCCGTTGTCGAACACCTGCGCGGCGGAGTCGATGTCGGGCTTGGCCGGGCAGCTGTTCACCTTGGCGACCGCGCTGCCGATCGGGGCCTTGGCGCTCTCGCCCTGGGTGAGCAGCTCGTCCAGGGCCTTGGCCTGGGTCGCCGCGTTGGGGCCGCCGGCGGCGGTCGGGGTGGGGGTCGCGCTCGCGCTCGCCGCGGGGTCGGAGGCGGCCGGGGTCGGCGCGCCGGCGGAGCCGGTGGGGGCCGGGGCGGGCTGCGGGTTCCCGGCGGAGGTGGCGGTGGCGGAGGGGGTCGCGGGGCCGGCCTGGTCGGTGGTGGCGCCCTTGTCCCGGACCGCCCAGAGGATGCCGCCGCCCAGGGCGAGGACGAAGAGCAGGGCGAAGGCGATCAGCAGTGGCGCGCGCCGGTTGCCGGGGCGCTCGTCCTCGTCGTCGGCCGTCCCGTAGCCGGTCGGGTAGTCGTGGGCGGCCTGGCCGTAGCCCGGCTGGTCGTAGCCGCCCTGGTCGTACCCGGGCTGGTCGTACCCGGGCTGGTCGTATCCGGCGCGCTCGTGTCCGTAGGGGCCCTGGGGGTGTCCGGCCTGAGGGGGGCCGGGCTGGAGGTGGGGCGGGTACGGCGGCTGCTGGGCCGGCCGGGGCGGGCCGTAGGGCGCACCGGGGGCCGGTCCGCCGGGGGGGACCTGCGGGAATGCGGGCGCGGTCGGGGCCGCGGCGGACGGCTGCGGCGGGGCGCTCCGGGGCGGGAAGGCGCCGGGGGCGGCGGGCTGCGGCGCGAGCGGCTGCGGAATGAGCGCCGTCGGGGCGTCGTCGCCGTGCGGTCCGGTCGGCGGCGCGGACGGCCCGGCGGACGGCCCCGGGGCCGTCGGTGGTCCGGCCGGCGGTGTGCCCGGTGCGGCGGGCTGCTGGGGACCGCGTACCCAGCCGCCCGCACCGCCGCGGGCGGTCGGGTCCCAGACCGCCGGAGCGGTGTTCTGCTGGTCCGTCATCTGTGCCTGGCCCCCACGGTCTGCCCGGGCCTGCTCCGCCCGGTGCTCTGCTGGTGTCGTGCGGCCGCGCCGCGATCGCGGGCGCCCGCGACCGCGCGGACACCGTACCGTTCGCGCCCCCGCCCGGCAGCCCCGGCACGACGTTAGAGCATCCGTGATCGGCCGTGGGGCGGGTCGGCCGATTCCGGACACCCCCGAGGGCGCCGTCCGGGAGGGTCCACCGGGGGGCCGGTGAAGCGGTGCGGAACCGGTCCGACCTGCGGGTCTCAGCCGGCGGCGCGGCGCAGGACGCGCAGCGAACCGGTGACCGAGACCTCCTCGAAGCCCTCGGCCAGCGCCCGCAGGTACACGCGGTAGGGCGCCTGGCCGCCGTCGGCCGGGTCCGGGAAGACGTCGTGGACGACCAGCAGGCCGTCCGGCGCCAGGTGCGGCGCCCAGCCCTCGTAGTCGGCGGTGGCGTGCTCGTCGGTGTGGCCGCCGTCGATGAAGACCAGCGCGAGCCGGCCGCCCCACAGCGCCGCGATCCGGGGCGAGCGGCCGACCAGGGCGACCACGTGCTCCTCCAGGCCCGCCGCGTGCAGGGTGCGGCGGAACCGGGGGAGGGTGTCCATCCGGCCGACCTCCGGGTCGACCAGGGTCGGGTCGTGGTACTCCCAGCCGGGCTGCTGCTCCTCGGAGCCGCGGTGGTGGTCGACGGTCAGCGCCACGGTGCCGGTCTCCCGGGCGGCGGCGGCCAGCAGGATCGCCGAGCGGCCGCAGTAGGTGCCGATCTCCAGCACGGGGAGCCCGGTGCGGCGCGCCGCGGTCACGGCGGCGGCGTACAGGGCGAGGCCCTCGTCGACGGGCATGAACCCGGTCGCGCCCTCGAACGCGGCCAGCACCTCGGGCCGGGGGTGCGCGGTCTCCAGGAGGTCGGACATGGTGCTGCTCCTCGGCGGGTGGTCCGGTGGGCCGGTGGTCTTCCCGGCCGTCGGACCCTACTCGACGGTACGCCCCCGCCCCCAACCCCCGGCCGTCCCCGGCCGCGCGGCGGGTGGAACGCGTTCTACTCCGGTCGGGCGTGCCGTGCCAGAATCGGCCCGACCACCGATCCGCGAAGGCCCGGGAGCAGTCCATGCGCGCAGCCCTCCTGCACAAGACCGGTCAGGACACGCTGGACGTCCGCGACGACGTCGAGGCGGTCGGCTTCGGCCCCGGCAAGGTGAGGGTCCGGCTGCGGGCGGCCGGCCTCTGCCACTCCGACCTCTCGGCGATGAGCGGCGTACTGCCCCAGCCGGCGCCGTTCGTCCCCGGCCACGAGGGCGCCGGCGACGTCGTCGAGGTCGGCGAGGGCGTGACGGAGGTCGCCGTCGGCGACCACGTCGTGCTCTGCTGGATGGCGCCCTGCGGCCGCTGCGCGCACTGCGAACGCGGGCGCTCCCACCTCTGCGTGGCCAGCCTGCGGCGGCTCGGCGCCGCCAACTTCCGCTACGGCGGGGGCGCGGACGGCGCCGTGGGCGAGGCGTCCGGCTTCTACGGCACCGGCACCTTCGCCGAGGAGGTGGTGGTCGACCGCGACGCGGTGGTCCCGGTGCCCGCCGACCTCCCGTACGACCTGGCCGCGCTGATCGGCTGCGGCGTGACCACCGGCATCGGCGCGGCCGTCCACACCGCCCGGGTCGAGCCCGGCGCGGCGGTGGCGGTGATCGGCGCCGGCGGGGTGGGCGTCGCGGCCGTGCAGGGCGCGCGGGTCTGTGGCGCCGGGCGGATCGCGGTGGTCGACCCGGTGGTGTCCCGCCGCGAGCGGGCACTCGCCTTCGGCGCGACCGAGGCACTCGCCCCCGAGGAGCTCAAGGCGGCGGCGAAGGGCCTGCCGGGCGGCGGGTTCGACTACGTCTTCGAGGCGGTGGGCCGCTCGGACACCGTCCGGGCCGGGTACGACGCGGCCCGTCGCGGCGGCGCGGTGGTGGTGATCGGCGCCGGTGCGCAGGACGACCGGGTCGGTCTCAGCATGGGCGAGCTGTTCTTCAACGAGAAGCGGCTGCTGCCCTCGCTGTACGGGGGTGCGCCGCTGTCGCGCACCGTCGCCCTGGTGGTGGAGCTGTGGCGGGCCGGGCGGATCGACCTCGCGGGCATGATCACGCACCGGGTCGGGCTGGCGGAGGTCAACGAGGCGCTCGCGCAGATGCGCAGCGGTGAGGCGCTGCGGACGGTCGTCACGCTGGGCTGAGCGGGTCGCACCGCCGTGCGGCGCGAGGTGGGAGCGCGGGGCCCGGATGCGGCGCGGGGCCCGCCGGGCGTTTCCGGCGGGCCCCGCGGCCGCGGGCGGGGTCGCTCAGGAGAGGTCGGCCGCGGCGGCGCGGTGGCGGCCGTGCGGGTCGGCCTCGGGGCGGTCGTCGGCGGCGGAGCGGCCGCGGTGGCGACCGTGCGACGCGGTGTCCTCGGCCGTGGTCTCGTCGGCGTCGGTGAGGGTGTCGGACATCAAGATCGTTCTTCCGTTTTTCCGTGCGAGGGTGCGGGTCGTTCGGCACCCGGCCGGCAACGGTGGGGCCACCGCCCGGGCGCGGCCGCCACCCTAACCGCCCGGGGCGGGCGAGCTCGACGGACAGGTGCGTCGTGCCGGCAGGATCCGAAGGAGAGGCCCTACCCCGGTCGGCCGGTGCGCAGGAAGCCGGCGAGCAGCTCGTGCAGCACCGCACCGCCCTCCTCGGCCAGCACCTCGTGCCCCGCGCCCGCCGCCTCGACGTAGCGGAAGTCGGCCCCCTCGGAGCGTCCGACCCGCAGCAACTCGTGGCGCAGCGCACGGGACTGGCTCACCGGCACGACCTCGTCCCGGTCGCCGTGCACGACCAGCAGCGGCGCCCCGATCCGGTGCGCGAGCTGGAGCACGTCGCGCGGCCCGCGGGCGTCGGCGATCGGTTCGCCGCCGCCCAGCCGGGTGGTCAGCGCCCGGACCGGGACGGAGGCTTCGGCCAACAGCCGGGCGCCGGAGAGGAACGGGGCGACCACCGCGCAGCGCGCCACCTGCTCGGCCGGCGCGTGGGCCGCCGCCAGCAGCGCGAGGAACGCGCCGTAGCTCACCCCGAACAGGGCGGGCGGCTCCAGCCCGAGCGCGGCGCGCTGGCCGGCGATGCCCTCCAGCAGGTGCAGGACGTCGTCGAGGTCGGGCCCGCCCCAGGCGCCCCGGATCGCCAGCGCGTGCGCCACCCCGTAGCCCGTGGAACCGCGCTGGTTCGGCGCGAGCACGGCCAGGCCCTCGCCGGCCATCCGTTGCAGCGCCGGGTCGAACTCCAGCCGCCAGGCGTCCGCCGGACCGCCGTGCAGGGCGAGCACCAGGTGGGGGCTGCTCAGCCAGGCGTCCCCGCCGTACACCACCGCCTCCAGCGGGCCTGCCGGGCCGGCGAGTTCGAGGCTCTGGGCGGGGTGCCAGCGGCCGCCGTCACCGGGCTCGGTGGAACCGTCCAACCGCCACCCGCGCGGTGTCGTGCCGGGGCGGCTCCTGGGGGTGCCGGGCTGCCGGGGCAGGACGGTGTCCCGCCACGGTCCCGGCAGGCCGGAGCCGAGCGGCGCCAGTTGCAGGGGCAGCGGCACCGGCCCCGACGTGGCGGCGACCGGACCGTGCGACAGCAGCGCGTCCACGTCCAGGGTGGCGAGCCCGGCCGGGTGGTCGGGCGCCGAGTACGGCATCCGCAGGCCGTCCGCCGACCAGTGGCCGACCGCGCCGAGCCGTCCGGGCGGGACGGGCAGCGGGTCCAGCCGGCCGACGGCGGGCCGCCACAGGGCGAGCGAGCAGCCCGCGCCGTGGTCGATCTGGATCGCCACCCGGGGCCCGTCGGCGGCCGGGCGGAGGGCGACCGGCCGCAGGAACATGCCCGCGACGTGCAGCACTTCGGGGAAGCGCAGCGGTTCGCCGCCGCCCAGTACGCCCCAGCCGATCCGGTCGTCGCCGGGGGCGTCGCTGCGCACCATCGCGAACCGGCTGTCCGGGTCGAACAGCACCAGCCGGTCGTTGCTGCGCCCGCCGATCTCCAGCAGCGGGGTGACGGCGCCGGTGCGCAGGTCGAGCACCACGGTGCGGACCAGGCCGTCGTGCACCCGGTCGAGCGCCAGCAGCGCGCCCGTGTGGTCCAGCCAGACGCCGCCGCCGTGCAGCCCCGGGATCTCGGCGACCCGGTGGGGCGCGGAGCCGTCGGTCCGCACCAGCCAGACGGTGGTGGCCGGTCGGGTGTCGCTGCCCACGGCCAGGGCGACCGGCGCCCGGGGGCCGGCCGGCGCGCCCGCCGGGAGCGGCAGGAGGCGCAGCCCGGGCATCCGCAGGGTGGCCAACGGCCGTTCGGCGGTGACCGGTCGACCGTGCTGGTCGGTGGCGGCGGAGAGCGTCACCAGGTCGTGGCGCTCGCCGTCGCTGCGGCGGACCAGCACCGAGCCGTCGGACAGGGCGACCAGTTGCGAACGGAGGTCCTCGGAGCGGTTGCCGGGCAGCGGGAGCCCGGTCGGGACGGCGGGGCCCCGCGCCGGGAGGTGCCAACTCTCCGCGTACCAGCCGCCGTCGGCGGCGGAGGCGAGGCAGGCGGCGTGGCTGCCGTCGGCGGCGAAGCCGAAGCCGATCCGGCGCAGGGCCTGGGCGACGGCCCGGACGGCCACGTTCACGGCGCCACCACCCCGGCGGGACCGGACCCGGGACCGCGACCGGGCCCGGCGCGGTGACCGGGCCGGGGGCCGGGCTGTTCCGCGGACCGCCCCGTCGCGTCGAAAGGGGTCGGGTCCACCCAGAGCCGCGGGCCGCCGTGCCGCAGCCGCAGCAGGAAGGCCAACGCACCGGCCGTCCCGGTGCCGTACGCGGGCGCGCACCCGGTGCCGGTCTCGTCCGGCAGCACCAGCAGCCCGTCGCGCAGCGCCGAGCGGGCGGCGATCAGCAGGCCCGACTCCACGGCCGCGGCGCGGAATCCGGGGTCGCCGGTGGCCTCGGCGAGGTCGAGCAGGAACTCCCCGTCGCCGGCCAGTCCGTGGCAGGCGCAGACACCGCTGTGCCAGCGGCCGGCGGTCACCGCCCGCCCGGCGGCCAGGGCCAGTCGGTGCGCGTCGGCGTCGCCGGTGGCGCGCCAGAGCCGCAGCAGGAAGGTGCCGGCGCCGGAGGAGCCGCTGCACCAGTGGGCGAGGCGGACGTGCGCGGGGTCGTCGGCGCTCCGCGGCCACCAGGCGGCCACCGGTCCGCCCTCGGCATCGGCCGGGCCTGCGGCACTGTCCGGGCCGACGGCACTGTCCGGGCCTACGGTGCCGAGGAGTCCGCCGGGTCCGGTCGGGCGCCCGGTGCCCGGCGGGTCGAGGCGGGCGGTCGCGGCGAGCGTGCGGCCGGCGGCGAGGGCGCCGTCGAGCAGCGCGCCGTCCCCGGTGGCCCCGGCCGCCGCCAGCAGGAAGGCGCCGACCCCCGCGACCCCGTGCGCGAACCCGAGGTGGGTGATCCCGGCGAGCGCCGAGTCGAAGTCCTGCGGCACCGGCCACACCACGCCGTACGGCGCCTGCCGTGCCGACGCCAGGACGCCGTGGCCGCACCGCGAGGCCCGGGCGAGGAACTCCGCAGGCCCGGCCCCGGCGTCCGGCAAGTCCTCCCCGGCGCAGCGGAGTTGCAGGAACCCGGCGCCGGCGGCCCCGTGGCAGACGTCCGGGTTCGGCCACTCGACGGCGATCCGTCCGGCCAGTTCCGCCGCCCGCCCGGCGAGCGCGGGGTCGTGCAGCGCGCGGGCGGCGTCCAGCAGGGCCCAGGCGGCGCCGGAGCGGCCGAAGTGCAGGCCGGGCAGGACCACGGGTTCGGCGGCGCACCGGCGTTCGATCCAGCCGGCGGCGGTGCGGGCGGTCGCCCCGGCGAGGGCCCGGACGTCCTCCGGCAGGCCGGGGGCCGCCGCCGCCCGGGCGAGGACGGCGAGCACCCCGGCCGCGCCGTGCTGCACGTTGCAGGGGTCCGACCGCTCGCCGGCCGGGACCAGGGGCCAGAGCCGGTCGGTCCGCAGCGGCGTGGCGGTGACGGCGATGTGTCGCAGTCCGTCGTGCAGCACCCGGTCGAGGACCGCCGTGTCGCCGTCGCCGTCGCCGTCGCCTTCGCCTTCGCCGCGGACGAAGCCCGGACCGCCGGCCGGGCGCGGGGCGGACTGCTCCGGCACCGGTCTGCGGGGCACCGGTCTGCGGGGCACCGGTCGGTCCGGCGGGGTTCGCTCCGGCGGGGTCCGGTCCGGTGCGGTGGAGGGGTCGGTGTGCCAGAACGCCTCGCCGCTCGCCGTCGCGGGGGCGGGCCGGGCGGGGACGGGCCCGGCGTCGGTGAGGTCCGGGCGGGGGTCCGCCGTCCCGGCGCCGTCTCCGGTCCGGCCCCGGGTGCCGCAGGGGTCGGGGTTCCCGCGCGGGGCGGAACCGGGCCCGAACGGGGCTCCGGGGCCGAACGGGGCTCCGGGTCCGCCGGGCGCGAGGGACTCCCGGACCCGGGTCGGGTGCCAGCGCCGGTGCGGCTCCTCGGCGCGCAGGCCGAGGACGGCCGGGGCGAGCCGGCGGGCGGTGGCGCCGCAGCGGGCGGCGAGGGCGAGCCAGCGGCCCAGCCGGTCGGTGACCGGGCGGGCGTGCGGGAGGTCCTCGGGCAGCAGCGGGTCGTGGCCGGTGGCGAGGAGGAAGAGCAGCCCGCCGAGCGCGTACAGGTCGGCCTCCGGCTCGGCGGTGCGGGTGCCGTCGCCGCCGCGGCCCGCCGTGAGCCCGGCGAACCCGCCGATCCGCCGCCCGGGGGCCGGGGTCCCGGTGGGCGCGACCAGGGCGAGCCGCCCCGGCCCCTGCTCGGGCGCGCGGTAGCCGGGCGTGCCGCCCGAACCGGCCCGGCTGCCGGCCTCGGCGGCCAGCGCCAGGTCGACCAGCCGCAGCGAGCCGTCCGGCTGGACCAGCACATGGCCGGGGGAGAGGCCGCGCAGCACCAGCCCCTGCTCGTGCACCCGCTCGACGAGGTCGAGCAGCGCGTGGGCCATCGGTCCGGCCTCGGCCCACTCGACGCCGGGGCTGCCGTCGCGGCGGAGCCGGGCCGCGACCCAGCTGCCGAGCGGCTGTCCGGCGATTCGTTCCTGCACCAGGAAGAGCGAGTCGTCCTGCTCGACGAGTTCGACCGGCCGCGGGGCCAGGCCCCGGCCCTCCAACCGGGCGAGCAGGGCGGCCTCGTGCCGCAGGGCGGCGCGCGCGTCCGTACCGGCGCGGTCCACCTCGATGTGCGCGCGGGCCTGTTTGACCACGACCTCGGCGCCGCCGTCGGTGTCCCGGCCGAGGAAGACGCCGCCCTCGGCGCCGTGCCGGATCGCCCCGGTGACCACGTACCGGCCGGCGAGCAGCACCCCGCCGCTGCCGCGTCGCCGGGGCGCGGGGCGACCGGCGCCGGGTCGGTACCCGGGTCCGCCCCGGCCGCCCGCCGTCGCGCCGCCCGCCGTCGCGCCGCCCGCCGTCGCGCCGCCCTCGGCGGGACCCGCCACGGCCGGACCGGCCACCGCCCGCGGCCCGTCGACGGCCCCCGGCCCGCCGAAGGCTCCCGGCCCGTCGACGGCTCCCGGCCCGTCGACGGCCAGCGGGTCCCGGGCCCACGGCGGGCACCGGTACGCCTCCCCGCGCACGTCCTCGACCCGCTCGCCGTCCGGCCCGCGCAGCATCGACCGGTAGCCGCCGTCGTTGCCCAGCTCGGCGCGCGCCGCGATGGCGCCGTAGCGGTAGTGGACGAGGCTGCCCGGCCGGTACGGGCGGTCGGAGAGCACCACGGGTCCGGGCAGGCCGTCGGTGGCGCGGTGCAGCGCGGCGGCCAGCCGCCGGAACTGCGGTTCGCCGGTCGGGTAGACGGTGATGAACTTGCCGGCCGAACCCCGCTCGCTGTGGCGTGAGTTGAGTTCGTGCAGCTGGGCCGGACCGGCCGCGAAGCGGAACGCGCACGGATCCTCGGCGAGCACTTCGGTGACGGCCGCGAGCACCGCGCCGCCGACCGCCGAGGCGGCGCTGACGTGGAGCTTCCAGCCCTCGTCGGGGAGTTCGCCCGAGGCCGGCCCGGCCGTGCACCAGAAGCCCTCGACGGTGACCCGCCAGTCGACCTGCCCGTGGACCCGCCCGTCGGCAGGTCCGTCAGCAGGTCCGTCGGCCTGCCCGTCGACCTGCGGGGTCGCGCCGCCGCCCCGGCCGCCGGCGGCGTTCAGCGCCGCCCGCGTCATCTCCGGCCACCGTCCGGCCGCGGCCGGCCCGTGGTCCGCCCAGCCCGTTCCGCCGGCCGTCCGCAGCGATGTGCCCGCTCTCATCCGCCACCACATCCCTTCGTCCGGCGCCGACGCGCCCTCCCCGGTGCCCACTGCTCGGGCACCGGGCGAGGCCACGGCCTGGATCGGTTCCTCGGAACTGCCCGGGTGCGCGGTCCCGGCGGTCGCCGACGCCGCCCCGGCCGCGTCCGCCGCGGGCTCGGGTCCGGTCCGGGTCCGGTCCGCCCACCGGGGCCCCGGTCTCCGGCGGAGGCCTTACCGGCCCGCCGGGCCGGAGCAACTCCCGGTCGCGGAAGTGAAGTTACTTTCGGTAGCGAGAAATGCTCAATCCGAAGCCGGTCACTTCACTCGTAAGGGTGATCGGGGTGCCGATTCGCCCGCGTGCGAGGGGTGCCGTGTGCGCGGCGTGCACCCCTTCGTCCGGCGTGGACCGCGCTCGCGCGCCGGTCGGACGGGCCGTGCCGTCCGCCCGCGCACGCCGTTGCCGTGGGTTGACGCGCATCCGTGCGCCCCCGCCGGGCCCCGACCCCGGTCCCCGTCGGCGCCCCGGCCCGGGCCCCGGCCCGGGCCGGGCGGACCGCCTCCCCCCGCGCGCACGGTAGTCTCGACAGGTGCCGAAACTGTCCGACGTCATCGCCGCCCTCGAAGAGCTGTACCCGCCGCAGTGGGCGGAGTCCTGGGACGCCGTCGGCCTGGTCTGCGGAGACCCTCAGGCCGAGGTCCGCCGCGTGCTGTTCGCCGTGGACCCCGTGCAGGCCGTCGTCGACGAGGCCGTCGAGTGGGGAGCGGACCTGGTGGTCACCCACCACCCGCTGTACCTGCGCGGCACCACCACCGTCGCCGCGACCACCTTCAAGGGCCGCGTCGTGCACACCCTGATCCGCAGCGGGGTCGCCCTGCACGTGGCCCACACCAACGCCGACCACGCCGACCCGGGCGTCTCGGACGCGCTCGCCGAGGCGGTCGGCGTGACCGTGACCGGCCCGCTGGTCCCGGACCCGACCGACCCGCTGGGCCGGCGCGGCGCCGGGCGGGTCGGCCTGCTGGAGCCCCCGCTGACCCTGGCCGCGTTCGCCGCGCGGGTCGCCGCGGGCCTGCCGGCCACCGCCACCGGCGTGCGGGTCTCCGGTGACCCGAACCGTCTGATCAGCCGGGTCGCGGTGTGCGGCGGCTCCGGCGACAGCCTGTTCGCCGAGGTGCGCGCGGCGGGCGTCGACGCCTACCTGACCGCCGACCTGCGCCACCACCCGGCCTCCGAGGCCACCGAGGCGGCGCCGGTCGCCCTGGTGGACGCCGCGCACTGGGCCACCGAGTGGCCCTGGCTGCGGTCGGCCGAGCGGGCGCTGCACGGCGCCGCCGAGAAGCGCGGGTGGACCGTGGAGACCAGGGTCTCCGGCACGGTCACCGACCCGTGGACCGCGCACGCCCCCATGTCCTTCCCCGCCTGACCCGATTCACAGGAGCTCTCCGCTTGAACGCCGCGCCCGCCGACCAGATCCGCCTGCTCGACCTCCAGGCCATCGACTCCAAGCTCGACCAGCTGGCCCACCGGCGGCGCAGCCTGCCGGAGCACGCCGAGATCGACAAGGTCAACGCCGACCACACCGCGCTGAAGGACCTGGTGGTCGCCGCCCAGGCCCAGCACGGCGACACCACCCGTGAGCTGACCAAGGCCGAGCAGGACGTGGAGCAGGTCCGCGCCCGGTCCGCCCGCAACCAGCAGCGCCTGGACTCCGGCGCGATCACCTCGCCGAAGGACCTGGAGAACCTCCAGCACGAGATCGGCTCGCTGGCCAAGCGCCAGGGCGACCTGGAGGACGTCGTGCTGGAGGTCATGGAGCGGCTGGAGTCCGCCCAGACCCGGGTCACCGAGCTGACCGCGCGACTGGAGCACTCCACCGTCGTGCTGAACGAGGCCGAGGGCCGCCGGGACGCCGCGTTCGCCGAGATCGACGCCGAGGTCGAGAAGATCAAGCGCGACCGCGAGGCCGTCGCCGCCGTCATCCCGGCCGACCTCATGAAGGTCTACGCCAAGCTGCGCGAGCAGCAGGGCGGCGTCGGCGCGGCCCGGCTGTACCAGCGCCGCTGCGAGGGCTGCCGCACCGAGTTCTCGATCACCGAGGTGAACGCCATCAAGGCCGAGCCGGCCGACAAGGTGGTCCGCTGCGAGAACTGCGGGCGGATCCTGGTCCGCACCGCCGATTCGGGCGTCTGAGCCGGTGGCCGCGCGCAGGTTCGTCGTCGAGGCGGACGGCGGGTCCCGGGGCAACCCGGGGCCGGCCGGCTACGGCGCGGTGGTCCGCGACGGCGACACCGGGCAGATCGTCGCCGAGGCCGCGGAGTTCATTGGTCATGCGACCAATAACGTGGCCGAGTACAAGGGCCTGATCGCCGGCCTGCGGGCGGCCCGGGAGCTCGACCCGGACGCCGTGGTGGACGTCCGGATGGACTCCAAGCTGGTCGTCGAGCAGATGTCCGGCCGGTGGAAGATCAAGCACCCGGACATGCAGCCGCTCGCGGCCGAGGCGCGCGAGGTCCTCCCGCGCGGGCAGGTGAAGTACACCTGGATCCCGCGCGAGCGGAACAAGGACGCCGACCGGCTCGCCAACGAGGCGATGGACGCCGGCAAGGCCGGCCGCCAGTGGGAGCCGAAGGCGACGACCCCGGCGACGGCCGTCGTCGAGGCGCCGCTGGAGACGGCCGCGCCCAAGGCCGGCTGGGCGGCCGCCGCGGACCTCGGCACCCCGACCACCTTCGTCCTGCTCCGGCACGGCGAGACCCACCTCACCCCGGAGAAGCGGTTCTCCGGCAGCGGCGGCACCGACCCGGAGCTCTCCGAGAAGGGCCGCTGGCAGGCCGAACGGGCCGCCGAGGCGCTCGCCGCGCGCGGCTCGATCCAGGCCGTGGTGGCCTCGCCGATGCTCCGCACCCGGCAGACCGCCGAGACCGTCGCCGCCCGGCTGGGCCTCGAGGTCCGGTACGAGGAGGGGCTGCGCGAGGTCGACTTCGGCGCCTGGGAGGGGCTGACCTTCGCCGAGGTGCAGGAGCGCCACCCGGAGGACCTCACCGCCTGGCTCGGCTCCGCGAAGGCCCGGCCGACCGGCGGCGGCGAGAGCTTCACCACCCTCACCCACCGGGTCGGGGTGGCCCGGGACAAGATCCTGGCCCGCCACCCGGGGAAGACGGTGCTGGTGGTCTCGCACGTCAGCCCGATCAAGACGCTGGTCCGGCTGGCGCTCGGCGCCCCGCCGGACGCGCTGTACCGGATGGAGCTGTCGGCCGCCGCGCTGTGCGCCGTCCAGTACTACGCGGACGGCAACGCCTCGCTGCGCCTGCTGAACGACACCGGGCACCTGCGCTGACGGAGACGGGGGCCGGTCGGATCCGTCCGACCGGCCCTCCGTTCCGTCCCGCGCGAGTCCCTTGCCCGTCCCGCTCAGTGCACCTCGGTGACCACCACGTCCAGCTGCCACGGCTTGCGCGCGGTGCCCTCGGCGGCGACCTCCACCCGGTGGCCCAGTCCGAGCAGCGCGTCCAGCAGTTCGCCGGGCGTCTTCGGTTCGGCGCCCGCCACCAGCAGGTCGCGGACCAGCCGGCCCTTGGTGGCCTTGTTGAAGTGGCTGACGACGGTCCGCCGGCCGTTCCGCTCCTGGAGCACCCGGACGGTCGCCGTCCTGGACACCACCTCGCCGGCCGGCTTCCAGGCCGCCGCGTAGGCGGCGGACCGCAGGTCCAGCACCAAGCCGTCGGCCACCTCCGGCAGCACGTCCGCCATCGCGCGCCGCCAGTACGCGCCGAGCGCCCCCAGCCCGGGGAGCTTCACGCCCATCGAGCAGCGGTACGGCGGGATCCGGTCGCCGACCCGCACCGCGCCCCAGAGGCCGGAGAAGACCAGCAGGCTCCGCCCGGCCCGGTCCCGCGCCTCCTCGTCGAGCGTCGCCAGCCCGAGGTTGTCGAACAGCACCCCGGTGTACACCTCCCCGGCCGGCAGCGCGCCCGCCGTCGGCAGCGCCGCGTTGCGCGCCACCTCGCCGCGCAGGCCCGGGCTCAGCCCGAGCACCCCGGCGGCGGCGTCCTCGTCGCCCCGGCAGAGGGCGACCAGCGTCTCCAGCACCTCGCCCCGGGCGTCGGTCAGCCCCGGCAGCGACAAGCCGTCGAGCGCCACCGGCACCCCGTCCGCGGAAGCGGCCTTCCCCTCCGAGGGCGGCAACAGCACCAGCACGACGGACTCCTCCACACTCCACGGGCCACGGACCCCGCCACCCTACGCAACCCACCCCCACCCGGAAAAACGGCTGGTCACCACCGCCCACCGGCCCTACCGTCGAGCTGAACGACCACCGACGAGGAGAGTGCCGCGATGACCCTGCGCCCCCTGGACCTCGTCCCCGGCGACGCCGACGCCGTGGAGGAGTCCCTGGCCGTCCGCCTGCCCGCCGACCTTCCGGCGGAGACCAGGCAGGCGCTGGAGTTCGCCCTGCGCGAGGCCGCCCAGGCCGTGATGGCCGGCCGGGTGCGGGTCACCGGCGCGCCGGGCGGTGCGGACGACCGTGCCCAGCTGGCCTTCGACGTCCCGCAGGCCGAGCTCCCCGACGCCCTCGCCGACCGGCCCGCCCCCACCCGCGCCGAGCGCCGGGCCGCGCTGGTGGACCGCATCCGCGAGGCCAACGCGGAGACGCTGGAGAGGCTCAAGGACCTGTGACCGAGTACCTGGACCTGGAGGACGTCACCTACCTGGCCGGGGGCCCGCGGAACATCCGCGACCCGGGCGGGCTGCACTCCGCACTCGGCCGCCCCGGCGCGACCGCCTTCGGTCAGGACGCCTATCCGGACCTCTGGACCAAGGCCGTGCCTTCCGGATCACGTCGGATCAGCGGGCGTCGTTGGGGTGCGTGCATCGGCGGTGCCGAGGAGGGAGTCCATGCGGAGCATCGGCGACCGACGAGAAGCCGGCGAGGTGCGTGCCCCGGCGGCGACCGCCCGGCGTGATCCGGAAGACACGGCCAAGGCCGCCGCGCTGGGCCAGAGTCTCGCCCGCAACCACCCGCTGGTCGACCGGAACAAGCGCACCGCCTTCGAGGCGATGCTGCTCTTCCTCGACTACAACGCCGAGCCGTACACCGACCCGCCGCCGGACGAGGCCGTCGCCTTCGTCCTGCGGCTGGCCACCGGCGGCTACGACGACGACCTCGTCCGCGCCGCCGCGGATCTGCGGGCGCTGCTCGGCCGCTGAGCGGGGGTGTCGGGGGCGGGCCGGGGAGTGGGGCGGAACCTGCGGGTGGGCGCGCCGGGAGGTTCCGCCCGGAATCACCCGATTCGCCCTACGCTGCCTCCATGCCCCGCCGAAAACTGCGCGTCAAGGCCGCCGACTCCGCCCGGATCAACGCCGAGCTGACCGAACTCCGTGCCGGCCTGGAGATCCGCACCGAATGGCCCGAGGCCGTCCTGGCGGAGGCCGAGCGGGCCGCCGAGGCCCCCCGGCTGCCGGAGTACGACGCCACCGAGCTGCCGCTGTTCACCGTCGACCCGCCCGGCTCGCGCGACCTCGACCAGGCCATGCACCTCGCCCACCGCTCCGGCGGCGGCTACCGGGTGCACTACGCGATCGCCGACGTCGCCGCCTTCGTCCACCCGGGCGGGGCGATCGACGAGGAGGCCCGCCGCCGGGTCCAGACCCTGTACTTCCCCGACCGCCGGGTGCCGCTGCACCCGACCAGGCTCTCCGAGGACGCGGCCAGCCTGCTGCCCGGCGAGCCCCGCCCGGCGCTGCTCTGGCAGCTGGACCTGGACGCCGACGGCGCCGTGGTCCTCGCCGATCTGCGGCGCGCCGTGGTCCGCTCGCGGCGCCGGCTCGACTACGCCGAGGTCCAGCGCGCCGTGGACGCCGGCGGCGCCGACGAGCAGCTCGCCCTGCTCGCCACCGTCGGCCGGCTGCGCGAGGAGCGGGAGCGCGAACGCGGCGGGATCAGCCTGCCGGTGCCCGAGCAGGAGATCGAGGAGACCCCGCGCGGCTACGCCCTCGGCTACCGCGCGCCGACCCCCGCGGACGGCTGGAACGCCCAGATCTCCCTGCTCACCGGGATGGCCGCGGCCGAGCTGATGCTGGACGCCGGGGTCGGTCTGCTCCGCACCCTGCCCGCCGCGCCGCCCGCCGCGTACGAGCGGCTGCGCCGCACCGCCCGCGCGCTGGACGTGGACTGGCCGGACGGCCTGCCGTACCCGGACCTGGTCCGCTCGCTCGACCCGGACCGCCCGCTGCACGCCGCCTTCCTCAACGAGTGCACCGGCCTGCTGCGCGGCGCCGGCTACCGCGGCTTCGACGGGAGCCGGGGCCTGCCCGCGCCCGCCGACCCGGTGCACGCCGCGCTGGCCGCGCCGTACGCGCACTGCACCGCGCCGCTGCGCCGGCTCGGGGACCGGTTCGCCCAGGAGGTCTGCGCGGCGGTCGCGGCGGGGGAGGAGGTGCCGGACTGGGCGCGCGAGGCGCTGACGGAGGTGTCCTCGCTGATGACGGCGGGGGACCGCCGTTCGGGCGAGGTCGAGCGGGCCTGCGTCGACCTGGTGGAGGCGGAGCTGCTGGCCGGCCGGGTGGGCGAGGACTTCCCGGCGGTGGTGATCGACGTGGACGAGAAGCGGCCGGGCCGCGGCACCGTCCAGCTCCGGGAGCCGGCCGTCCGGGCGCGCTGCGAGCGGCCCGACGGGGCGTCACCGGCGCCCCCGCCCGACGCCGCGTCACCGGCTGCCGCCGCGGCACCGGCCCCCGAGCCGCCCGCGCTCCCGCTCGGCGGGCGGATCACCGCCCGGCTGACCGTCGCCGACCCCGCCACCCGGACGGTCCGCTTCGCCGCCGTCTGAGTGCCGCGCGGGTGGGAGGATCGAGCCGTGCCCGAAGCGACCTCCCCCGCCGTGCCCCCCACCGGCCCCGCCGCGGCGCCGTCCGCCGACCCCGGACGGCGCCGCCGGCTGCTGGTCCTGGCGATCTGCTGCATGAGCCTGTTCATCGTCGGGCTCGACAACACCGTGGTGAACATCGCCCTCCCGGAGATCCAGAAGGACCTGGACGCCCCCGCCTCGGGCCTGCAGTGGATCATCGACGCCTACACCCTGGTGCTGGCCTCGCTGCTGATGCTGTTCGGCTCGCTGGCCGACCGCCTCGGCCGCCGCCGGGTCTTCCGGACGGGTCTGCTGGTCTTCGTCCTCGGTTCGCTGCTCTGCAGCCTGGCGCCGAGTCTGGAGTGGCTGGTGGTGTTCCGGGCGGTGCAGGCGGTCGGCGGTTCGATGCTCAACCCGGTGGCGATGTCGATCATCACCAACACCTTCACCGAGCCGCGCGAACGGGCGCGGGCGATCGGCATCTGGGGCGGGGTGGTCGGCATCTCGATGGCGCTCGGCCCGCTGCTCGGCGGCTTCCTGGTGCACGCCGCCGGCTGGCCGGCGATCTTCCTGATCAATGTCCCGGTCGGCCTGCTGGCCTGTCTGCTGACCATCCGTTACGTCCCCGAGTCGCGGGCGCCGAAGGCCCGCCGGCCGGACCCGGTGGGGCAGCTGCTGATGGTGGTGCTGCTCGGCTGCGGCACCGCCGCGATCATCGAGGGCCCCGAGCACGGCTGGACGTCCCCGCTGATCCTGGGGCTGGCCGCGGCGGCGCTCGCCGCGCTGGTGGCCTTCCCGCTCTGGGAGCGGCGGGTCGCCGAGCCGCTGGTCGACCCGCGGTTCTTCCGCAGCGCGCCGTTCACCGGTGCCACCCTGACCGCGGTCTGCGCCTTCGCCTCGCTCGGCGGCTTCCTCTTCGTCAACACCATCTACCTCCAGGACGTCCGCCACTACAGCCCGGTGGTGGCGGGTCTGTGGACGCTGCCGATGGCCGGGATGATGCTGGTCTGCGCGCCGGTCTCGGGTCGGATCGTCGGCGCGCGGGGCCCGCGGGTGCCGCTGGTGCTGGCCGGTCTCGGCCTGATCGGCAGCGGTCTGCTGCTCACCCGGCTGGCCGCGGACTCCCCGCCGGGGCTGCTGCTGGCCGCGTACGGGCTGTTCGGCTTCGGCTTCGGCTTCGTGAACGCGCCGATCACCAACGCCGCGGTGTCCGGCATGCCGCGCGCCCAGGCCGGGGTGGCGGCGGCCGTCGCCTCGACCAGCCGGCAGGTCGGCCAGTCGCTCGGCGTCGCGGTGGTCGGCACCGTGGTCACCTCGGCGGTGGTCGGCCCGGTGGTCACCGGCTTCGCCCCGGCGAGCCACGCCGGCTGGTGGATCGTCGCGGGCCTCGGCGCCGTGATCCTGGTGCTCGGCCTGGTCACCACCTCGGCCTGGGGCACCGCCACCGCCACCCGGGTGGCCGCCCGGCTCGGCGGCGATCCGCCGATGACCCGCCCCGGAGTGCGGGAGGCCCCGCCCGAGCGGCTACCATGACGTCTACGGCGGAAGAGCCGGCCGGGCGGCCGCGACGGGTCCCAGGACCCGCCGAGGAACGTCCGGGCTCCACAGAGCAGGGTGGTGGGTAACGCCCACCCGGGGTGACCCGCGGGACAGTGCCACAGAAAACAGACCGCCCGCCGCTTCGGCGACGGGTAAGGGTGAAACGGTGGTGTAAGAGACCACCAGCGGCCGGGGTGACCCGGTCGGCTCGGTAAACCCCACCTGGAGCAAGGTCAAGATCGGCGCCTCACAGCGCCGTGCGCGGATGTCCGAGGGCTGCTCGCCCGAGTCCGCGGGTGGACCGCACGAGGCTGTCGGCAACGGCAGCCCCAGATGGATGGCCGTCTCCCCGGGCCGCGCAAGCAGCCCGGGTGACAGAACCCGGCGTACAGGCCGACTCTTCCGTCGCCGACCTGAACGAAGGCCCGCCGACCTGCGCGACAGCAGGTCGGCGGGCCTTCGTCGTCCCGGCGCGGGGGCGGGATCAGCCCGGGTGGGCGCCGACGGCGTCGCGGATCTGGTCGCCGAGGCCGCCGTTGACGCGGGCGCAGTTGGCGCAGCAGAAGAACATCCCGGCGACCTCGACGCCGTGGCCGACGATCCGGACGTTGCAGTGCTCGCAGCGCGGGGCGAGCTTCTCCATCGCGCACTCGAAGCTGTCGAAGGTGTAGACGTCGCCGGTGACGGTCTTGATCTCGAAGGCGAGCCAGTAGTCGTTGCCGCAGGTGACGCAGGTGGCCATGGCGGCGCACTTCCTTCCGGGCGGGTGTGACGGGCGGAAGGGCCGGGTGGCTGCCCGGCCCTCCTCCAGTGTCGGAGTCGCTCCGGAGGGCGGCCACCCGGCGGACCCGACCGGTCGGGAGGGCGGGCACCGAGGGGCGGGTGATGTCGGACGGTGACGTCGGGCGGGGGCGGACGTGAGGCGGGGGACGTCAGGCGGGCCGGGCGGAGAGCTCCTCCAGGGCGCGGACGGCGCGTTCGGCGTCCTCGACGGCGACGAAGAGGTGGTCGTGGTGGTAGCCGGCCACCACGTTGCAGCTGATCCCCTCCTCGGCGAGCCGGGTCGCGACGGCGGCGGTCAGGCCGACGGCCTCCAGGGCGGAGTGGACCCGCAGGGTGATCCAGGCGGCCACGTACGCGTAACGCAGGCCGAGCGCGTCCGCCTCCTCCTGGGTCACCACCACCGTCACCCCCTCGGGTTCGGCGACCGTGGCGACCGGCCGGAGTCCGGCGGGCGCCTTGGTGGGCAGCGTGCAGTAGACGTAACGCCCCGGGTTGAGCACGGGGCGCAGGTCGCGCAGCAGTGTCGCGAGGTCTCGTTCTCCGGCCATGCACGCACCGTAGCGGCCGTGGGGGCGGCCGTGTCGGAAGGTGTATCGGAAAGCGTTGACGGTCGACAGTCACCGATATATCGTTGAGTTATCGAGACAGTGACTCGACTGTCTTGAACGATCGTCTGACGATCGTCGACGGGGCCGCGTCCGCGCGGTCCGGAACGGGAGGTGGGTGTCATGCGCCCAGGACGATTCCGTGGCGAAGGCGGTCCCGGCGGTTGCCGCCCGGGGCCGGAGTTCGTCGGGATGCCCGGCGAGTCGTACGAGGGCCGCAGGGCGTTCGGCCCCTTCGGGCCGCCGTTCGGCGGCGGCGGGCCGGGCGGGCGCCCGGGGCCGCCGTGGGCCCGGGGCGGATTCGGCGGGCCGCCGCCGTGGGTCCGCGGCCGGCGCGGCGGCCGGGCCCGGCGCGGGGACGTGCGCGCCTCGCTGCTGGCGCTGCTCAAGGAGCGGCCGATGCACGGCTACGAGATGATCGCCGAGATCGCCGAGCGGTCGGGCGGGGCCTGGCGGCCCAGCCCCGGCTCGGTCTACCCCACCCTCCAGCTGCTGGAGGAGGAGGGCCTGGTCACGGCGGAGGAGGTCGGCGGCAAGCGGCTGGTCTCGCTCACCGAGGCGGGCCGGACCGAGGCCGAGGCGGGGCCGGACGAGCCGTGGGCGGAGGCCGGCCAGGAGGTCGACTGGGCCGCGGTCCAGGAGGTCGGCCAGGCGCTCGGAGCGGTGGAGAACGCCGTCCGCCAGGTCATGGCGACGGGCACGGAGGCGCAGCGGGCCAAGGGTCTCGAGGTGCTCAACGAGGCCCGCAAGAAGCTGTACCTGATCCTCGCCGAGGACGCCTGACCGGTACGGCGGGGGACGGTACTCGGGGGACGGTGCGGCTGCTCAGGAGCGGACGGCGAACAGCGCCACGCAGGCGAGCAGCAGCACCGTCCAGCCGAACCAGAGCCAGCCGTTGGAGCCGAGCACCGCGCTGTAGAGGCTGACCACCACGAGCAGGCCGGCCGTGACGCCGGCCAGCTGCCGGTTGTGCTGCGCCACCGCGGTGGCGCGGCTCCTCGGTCGCCTTACGGTTCTCGCCATCGGCGTCCTCCCGCGGGGGAGGCGGCCGTCACCCGGAAGCGCGGGCGGTGGCCGCCTCGTCGTACTCGTAGCGCCAGAACCAGCGGGTGCCCCGCTGCTGCTTGGCCCGGACGTACACCAGTGTGCGCGCCGGAGTGTCCCCGTGCGAGGGGACCGGCACGGTGTACTTCTTGGGCACCCCGTACAGCGGGCCCAGCGGGATGGGGAGGATCCGGCCGTCCAGGGGGCCGCCGACGAATTCGGTGTCCGCGCTCTTCACCCCCCCAGGGTCTCACCCCGGCCCGGGTGCGCGGAGGGCCGTTCGGCGGCGTTCGGCGGGGTCCGCGCGGAGGCGGTGTGACGGCAGGGTGCCGGGAGTGTGACCGGAGAGGCACCGCCCCCGGTCATCCGAAGGGCCCGCGCACCCTTATCCTTCCTGTTACGCCCTCGGGGTCCACCCGGGTCAGCGGGCCCGTACGGGCCGGGCGGGGCGCGTCTCACCGTGCCCGTCGGGCCGTCGAGCCGCGGCCTTCGTGCCGCCCTGACTCCGTACCGTGACCCCGGGCGTCGGTCGTCCGGCAACCCCGGCTCCGGCCGGCGGGGCGCGGGACCGCAGGGCCGTGCACCACCCGGGGAAGCAGCGGGGGGCGCCGTGCGTTGCGTCGGAGTGGTACGTCGAACGCTGTGTCACACCAGGCACGGCAGTGCGCGGAAGGGGCTCGATGGAATCCGGCGGCAGGTGGACGGCCTGGTGGCAGAAGCGTGATCGTGAGCGGGCCCGGTCGGCGGCGCCCGACAGCCCCGCCGCCAGACTGGACCAGCTGCTCGGCGCGGTCCGCGCGGGGTTCCCGCTCGCGCCCGCGGCGCATCCGGCGGGGTACCGCTGTTCCTGCGACCGGGTGGCCTGTCCGGCCCCGGCCCAGCACCCGGTCTCCTTCGCCTGGCAGACCCAGGCGACCACCGACCCGGAGCAGCTCGCCCGTTGGCTCTCCCGAGACCCGCTGGCCAACTTCGTCACGGCCACCGGCCGCGCCCACGACGTGCTGGACGTACCGGCCGAGGCCGGGCGGCTGGCTCTGGAGCGGCTGACCGCGCTCGGCGTCGAGGGCCCGGTGGCGGCGGTCGGCGAGGACCGCTACCTGTTCTTCACCGCCACCCGGGGCACCCCGGTGGACGAGGACGAGTGGTGGCCGAGCGCGCTGGACTCCACGCCGGACACCATGTCCGAGCACCCCGGCCTGCGCTGGCACTGCCGCGGCTCGTACACCCTGCTGCCGCCGGCCGCGCTGCCGGACGGCTCCGAGGTGCGCTGGCTGCGCGGGCCCGAGCAGCCGCTGCCGGACCCGCTGCGCGTCCTGGACGTGCTGACCGACGCCTGCACCGAGGTGGGCGCGGTGGCCGAGGAGCAGTGGCTGATCGGCTGATCGGCCTGCCGCTCTGCCTGCCTACTGCCGGGGGCCGGCCCGCGCGCGGGCGGGCCGGCCCCCGGCCGACGGGCCCTACGGCAGGGTGAGGATCTCCGCGCCGTCCGCCGTGACCACCAGGGTGTGCTCGAACTGGGCGGTGCGCTTGCGGTCCTTGGTGACCACCGTCCAGCCGTCCGGCCAGATCTCGTAGTCGTAGGTGCCCAGGGTGAGCATCGGCTCGATGGTGAACGTCATGCCCGGCTTGATGACCTCGGTGGCCCGCTCGCTGTCGTAGTGCGGGACGATCAGGCCGGAGTGGAACGACGTGTTGATGCCGTGTCCGGTGAAGTCGCGCACCACGCCGTAGTCGAAGCGCTTGGCGTAGGACTCGATGACCCGTCCGATGATGTTGATCCGGCGGCCCGGCTTGACCGCCTTGATCGCCCGGTCCAGCGACTCCCTGGTCCGCTCGACCAGCAGCCGGGACTCCTCGTCCACGTCGCCGCAGAGGTAGGTGGCGTTGAGGTCGCCGTGCACCCCGTGGATGTACGCGGTGGCGTCGATGTTGACGATGTCACCGTCCTGGAGGACGGTCGAGTCGGGGATGCCGTGGCAGATGACCTCGTTGATCGAGGTGCAGACCGACTTGGGGAAGCCCCGGTAACCGAGGTCGGACGGGTAGGCGCCGTGGTCGCACATGTACTCGTGCGCGACCGCGTCCAGGGCGTCCGTGGTGACGCCGGGGGCGATCAGCTCCGCCGCCGCGGCCATCGCCCGGGCGGCGATCCCGCCGGCGATCCGCATCTTCTCGATCGTCTCGGCCGTCTGCACCTCGGGCCCGGTGTACGGCGTCGGGGCGGGCTTCCCGACGTACTCGGGACGCGCGATGTGCGACGGGACCTTGCGAGTGGGGGACTGGATGCCGGGTACGAGAGCCATGGCGGCGAGTCTAGTTGGCGGCTCGGCAGCGCCGTCGCGTCACGGGGGTCACCGGGTGTGCGGTGGGCGCCGGGGCGGAGAATGATCGGGAACGACACGACCGCCGACACGGAGGTGACCACCATGGCCCTGGGATTCCACCGCAACAAGCCGACCGGCCGGCCCGGTGAGTGGTTCTACTGCATCAAGCACGGCAAGGTCGAGGAGGGGCCGGAGTGCCCGGCCAAGGACCGGCTCGGCCCGTACGCCACCCAGCAGGAGGCGGCGCACGCGCTGGAGACGGCCGAGCTGCGCAACCGCGAGTGGAAGGACGACCCGCGGTGGAACGACCGCCCGGCGGACGGCACCGGGGGGTAGCGGCGGGACTCAGCCCGTAGCGGCGGCGCCCTCCGGGGCGCCCGCCCGCTCCGCCGCCGCCCGCTCCGCCGCCGTCCGCTCCGCCGCCGCGCGCTCGTGCTCGGCGCGGACGGCGGCCGCGTGCGGGTCGGTGCGGTCGTCGTACGACAGCAGCCGCGGCAGCGCGGTGGCCAGCGCGAGCACGCCCACCACGCAGGCCACGCCGCCCATCCAGACCGAGGCCCGGACGCCGACCAGTCCGGCCATGCCGCCCGCCCTGACCTGGCCGAGCTGGGGCCCGACCGAGTAGCTGAGCAGTTCGACACCGGCCATCCGGCCGCGCAGAGTGTCCGGGATCGACTGGTTCCACAGGGTGGAGCGGGCGATCCCGCTGATCTGGTCGGCGCCGCCGGCCAGCGCCAGGCAGAGCAGCACCGGCCAGACCGAGGCGGACAGGCCCGCCAGCGCGATCGCCACGCCCCAGCCGAGCGCCGCGACCAGCAGCAGCCGGCCGTGCCGGTGGATCCGGGACGTCCAGCCGCTGGTCACCGAGACCAGCAGGGCGCCGACCGCCGAGGCGGCGTACATCGGGCCGAGCGCCCATCCGGCGTCCAGGTCGGCGGCCAGGAACGGGAAGATCGCCACCGGGAAGGCGAACAGCATCGCGCAGAGGTCGATCGCGTAGGTGCCCAGCAGGTCCTTGCGGCTCCACGCGTAGCGGACGCCGGTGAGCACCGCCCGCACCGAGGGCTTCTCGGCGCCGGTGGGCGGCGGCACCGCCCGGATCCGGGCGAGCAGCAGCAGCGAGGCGGCGAAGGTGACCACGTCCAGCGCGTACGCGGTCTGCACGCCGGCGAAGGTCACCACCACGCCGGCCAGGGTCGGACCGGCCACCGAGGCGACGTTCCGGTAGAGCGAGTTGAGCGCGAAGGCGGCGGTCAGCTGGTCGTGCGGGACGATCCGCGGGGTGAGCGCGTCCAGCGCCGGGCGCTGCAGGCCGTCGGCCGCGGCGACCAGGGCGGCCACCAGGTAGACGGGCCACAGCACGGGCGTCGGGAGCAGCGCGTTGACCAGCAGCAGGATGCTGAGCAGGCCGAGTCCGGCCTCGGCGAACAGCACCAGGCGGCGGCGGTCCAGGGCGTCGGCGAGGGCGCCGCCCCAGAGGCCGAAGACGATCAGCGGGACCAGCTCGAAGGCGCCGACCAGGCCGACCGCGACGGAGGAGTCGGTCAGCTCCTTGATCTGCATCGGGACGGCGACATAGGTGAGGAAGCTGCCGAAGCCGGTGACGCAGCCGGAGAGCCAGAGCAGGCGGAAGTCCCGGGAGGAGCGCCACGGCGTGAGGTCGGGGGTCACCGAGCGCAGCAGGGACTTCGCCCGGCCGCTCGGGGGTGGGTCGGCTTCGTTCACGAGCGACCATCCTGCGCGGGCGTCCGGCCGGGCCGCAACGGAATTTCCGCCGGGCGCCCGGGCCCGGGCCCCCGGCCGCGCTCACCAGCGGCTGATCGCCGGCCCCGCGGTGAGCCGGCCGGCCAGTTCCGCCAGCCGCTCCACCGCCGAGCGCCGCGCGGGCGGCTCTCCGGCGGCGGCGCTGACCAGGTGCTGGGCCAGGTCGAAGGGCTCCTCCTCGGCCGTGCCGACGGCGAGCCGACGGTGCGCCAGCCCGGCGAGGTCGGCGAGGTCGGCGACTCCGCCCGGGGCGTCGGGTGTCGCGCCGTCCACCGCCAGGACGGTCGCCCCGTGCCGGCGGGCGTCGTGCACCCGCTCCAGCAACTGCTCGCCGGCCGCCGCGGGGGCGACGACCAGGACGGTCGCCCCGCGCCCGGCCGCGGTCAGCCGGTGCAGCCCGTGCGCCAGATGGGCCGGGGCCCGCTCCGGGACGCGGTGGCGCAGCAGGGTCGGCGCCAGCCGGGGGACGTCCGACCAGGCGGCCTCGTCCTCCAGATGGGCGGCCAGGTGCCAGGGCTCGTAGGCGGCCGTGCCGACCAGCAGCAGCTCGCCCGCGCCGCGCCGGGAGACCGCGTGCCGCAGCTCACCGGCGAAGCCGCCGACGGCTTCCAGCCAACCGGTTCCGGCCAACCGGTCCCGTAGTGCCGAAACTCTCACCGCGTCCATGGCGCACAGGATGTCCCGGGAGCCCGGCGATTTGGCAGGATCGGCCCATGACTTCCCTCGATTCAGCGACAAACCCGGCCCATGAGTTGCCGGACGTCTCGCAGCTGGTGGTCGGCGTCCTCGGTGGCACCGGTGACCAGGGGCGGGGGCTGGCCCTGCGGCTGGCCAAGGCCGGCCAGCAGGTGATCATCGGTTCGCGCGACGCGGCCCGCGCGCAGGCCTCGGCGGACGCGATCGGCCTCGGGGTGCGCGGCGCCGACAACGCCGCCACCGCCCGCGAGAGCGACATCGTCATCGTCGCGGTGCCCTGGGACGGGCACGCAGCCACCCTGACCGCGCTCCGCACGGAGCTGGCCGGCAAGATCGTGGTGGACTGCGTCAACCCGCTCGGGTTCGACAAGCAGGGCGCCTACGCGCTCGTCCCGGAGGAGGGCAGCGCCGCCCAGCAGGCCGCCGCCCTGCTGCCGGACTCCCGGGTGACCGCGGCCTTCCACCACCTCTCGGCGGTGCTGCTGCAGGACGAGTCGATCGAGCGGATCGACACCGATGTGATGGTGCTCGGCGAGGAGCGCGCCGCCACCGACATCGTGCAGGCGCTGGCCGGCCGGATCCCGGGCATGCGCGGCATCTTCGCGGGCCGGCTGCGCAACGCCCACCAGGTGGAGTCCCTGGTGGCGAACCTGATCTCGGTCAACCGCCGCTACAAGGCGCACGCGGGTCTGCGGATCACCGACGTCTGATCGTCCGACCGTTCTCAGGTCCGCTTGCCCTCAGGTCCCGCTCGTCCTCAGGTCCGACTGTCCGACGGTCGGACGGTCGGACCGGATCGCCGATCTCACCCCTGGACCCGGTCCGGAGGTGAGGTCGGCGACAATGGGGGCCGACCTCGCCCCCGGCCCCAGGAGTCCCCCGCCATGCCCCGCACGTCCGTCCTCGCCTCGCTCGTCGTCGTTCTCGCGCTGGCCGCCGCCGTGGTCTCCCTGGTGCAGGGCTGGTGGCTCGGCCTCGTCTGGCTGCCGATGGCGGGCATCGCCAGCAATGTGCTCTGGATGAACCTGCGCCGGGAGAAGCTGGCCCGGGCGGCCGCCGAGCAGTCCTGAGGCCGCGGCCGCTCAGTCCTTCCAGAACGTGAACAGGTCGTGGCCCACCTGCGGGTAGGCCCGGTCGACGCCCAGCAGGTCCATCGCCCCGTACACGGCCTCGAAGAACCAGTGGTTGACCTCCGGCTGCCAGAGCAGCGCGAAGACGGCCAGCATGCCGTACGGCGCGAACGGCTCGATCGCGCGCCGGGTCTTGTGCGACAGCCAGGGCTCGACGATCCCGTAGCCGTCCAGGCCGGGCACCGGCAGCAGGTTGAGCAGGGTCGCGCTCAGCTGGAGCATGCCGAGGAAGCCCAGGGCGAGCGCCAGCGGCGAGACGTTCAGCTCGATGCCGTTCCAGACCGCGTGCACCTCGGTGTCGTCCAGCCAGCCCGCGCCGACCGGGACCAGCAGGAGCACCGCGGCGAGCAGGTTCACCAGCGGCCCGGCGGCCGAGATCAGGCTGTGCTTGAGCCGCCCGTGGACCCGGCTCCGCTCGATCCAGACCGCACCACCGGGCAGGCCGATGCCGCCCAGCAGCACGAAGACGATCGGCAGCACGAAGCTGAGCAGGGCGTTGGCGTACTTGAACGGGTTGAGCGTCAGGTAGCCCTTGGCGCCGACGCTGATGTCGCCGCCGTGCAGGGCGGTCCGCGCGTGCGCGTACTCGTGCAGGCAGAGCGAGACCATCCAGCCGGCCACCACGAACAGGAAGATCCCGAAGCGGGCGTTGCCGTACCCCTGGTGGACCGCCCAGCCGGAGGTGACGAGGATCGCGAGCAGGGCCCAGAACACCGGGCTGATCCGGCGGTCCTCGCTGCGTGAGCGCTGCGCGGCGGCGAAGGTCATGGTGTGGGTGCTCCGGTGCTCGGGGGCGTGTACGGACTGGGCAGAGGCCGATCATGCCGGGCGGGCCCGCGTCGGACAAGCCGTCCCGGATGAACGTACGGAGCCCGGCACCGGGTTCCTGGTCCCCGCCCCGGGCGCGGGGCCGGGTCCGGGTGGACACCGGACCTCAGGGTTCAGTCAGGGGATGGTCCCGGACAAATGTGCGTGGGCGGCGGGGTCGATCCACCAGAATGGTGCGGTGCACTACGGCATCCTCGGCACCACCACGGCCCACCACGACGACGGCACCCCGGTTCCGCTCGGCGGCGCCCGGCTGCGCGCCCTGCTCGCCGCGCTGGCCCTGCGCCAGGGGCGGCCGGTGCCGGCCGATCTGCTGGTCGACGAGGTGTGGGACACCGAGCCGCCGCAGGACGCGTCGGCCGCGCTGCAGACCCTGGTCGGCCGGCTGCGCCGCACCATCGGCCGGGACCGGGTCGGTTCCGGCCCGGCCGGGTACTGGCTGACCGACCCGGCCACCGACCTCGCCGAGTTCCAGCGGCTGGCCGTGGAGGGCCGCCGGGCGCTGGAGCAGGGCGACCACGTGTCGGCCGCCGAGCGGCTGCGGGCGGCCCTCGCCCTGTGGCGCGGCCCGGCCCTCGCCGACCTGCCGGACCGCGGCGGCCCGGCCACCCGGCTGGAGGCGCAGCGCGAGGAGGCCCGCCGGCACCGGATCACCGCCGACCTCGGCCTGGGCCGGGCCGCCGAGCTGGTGGCCGAGCTCGCCGAGCTGTGCGAGCGGCAGCCGCTGGACGAGCCGCTGCAGCTGCTCATGGTCAGGGCGCTGCACGAGAGCGGCCGGACGGCCGAGGCACTGCGGCACTACGAGCGCACCCGGCGCGCCCTGGCGGACGAGCTGGGCGTCGATCCCGGGCGCGCGCTGCAGTCGCTGTACGCGGAGCTGCTGAGCCCGGCCGACCCGGTCGGCGCGCCCCCGGCGGGCCCGTCCGCCCCGGCCCCCGGTGCCGGGCCGTCCGCGACCCCGGTGCCGATGACCGCGGCGCCCGTGCCGCCCGCCCCGGCGCCGCCCGCCCGCGCGCTCGGCAATCTGCGCGGCCGGCTGACCAGCTTCGTCGGCCGGGAGAGCGACCTCGCCGCGCTGCGCTCGGTCCTCGCCACCAGCCGGCTGGTCACCCTGACCGGCCCGGGCGGCTCCGGCAAGACCCGGCTGTCGGTCGAGGCCGGCCGGCTGGAGCAGGGCGCCGGGCACTGGCCGGACGGCGTCTGGGTGGCCGAGCTCGCCCCGGTGGAGCGCCCGGACGCAGTGCCCGGCGCGGTGGTCTCGGCGCTCGGTCTGCGGGAGACCGTGCTGCACACCGGCGGCATGGTCGCCGAGGTGATCGAGGCCCGGACCGACGACCCGGTGCGCCGGCTGATCGAGCACTGCGGGCGCCGCCGGATGCTGCTCGTCCTGGACAACTGCGAGCACCTCATCCAGCCGGCCGCCGACCTCGCGGACACCCTGCTCACCGAGTGCCCCGGGCTGACCGTGCTGGCCACCAGCCGGGAGCCGCTCGGCGTGCCCGGCGAGATCGTGCTGCCGGTCGAGCCGCTGCCCGACCCGGTGGCGCTGCGGCTGCTCGCCGAGCGGGCCGCCGCCGCCCGGCCCGGCTTCGACCCGCAGAGCGACCCGGAGGCCTGCGCCGAGATCTGCCACCGGCTGGACGGCCTGCCGCTGGCCATCGAACTGGCCGCCGCCCGGCTGCGGGTGATGACGGCCCGGCAGATCGCCGACCGGCTGGACAGCCGCTTCGCCCTGCTCACCGCGGGCAGCCGCACCCTGCTGCCGCGTCAGCAGACGCTGCGCGCGGTGGTGGACTGGAGCTGGGACCTGCTCGGCAAGCAGGAGCGCGCGGTGCTGCGGCGGCTGTCGGTGTTCGCCGGCGGCTGGACGCTGGAGGCGGCCGAGGCGGTCTGCTCGGACGACTCCGAGGTGCCCCGCGAGGAGGTCGCCGACCTGCTGCTCTCGCTGGTCGACAAGTCCCTGCTGGTCGCCGACCTGGACGGGGACGGCCCGTCGCGCTACCGGATGCTGGAGACCATCCACGAGTACACGGACGAGCGGCTGGCCGAGGCGGAGGAGACCGGCGCGACCGAGGGCCGGCACGTCGAGTACTTCCGCGAGCTGGTCCGCACCGCCGACCGGTACGTCCACGGGCCCGAGCAGTTGCACTGGCTGACGGTGCTGGAGCGCGAGCACGACAACATCCGGGCCGCGCTGCGCCGCGCGGTCGGCCGCCGCGACGAGGGCGAGGCGCTGGTCCTGGCGCTCGGCATGAGCTGGTACTGGTCGCTGCGCGGCTTCAGCCAGGAGGCCCGCCGCTGGTACGACGCGGTGCTGGCGATCGGCCCCGACCCGTTCGACCCGGAGGTCCGTCCGGTGCCGCTGGACCGGCACGTGCTGGAGTACTCGGTGCCGATGCCGCCGGAGGCGGTCGAGGAGGCCCGCCGGGCGCTGGTCATCTACCGGTTGATCAGCATGTTCGAGGGCAACCTCGACGTGCTGGCCGATCAGGACGCGGTCGCCGTCGCCCGGAAGGTCACCGGGGCCTACACCCGCGACCTGCCGCAGTCCTACCGCTTCCCCGGGCTGATGCGGGTGTTCGGCGCCTTCCTGATCGGCGAGCTGGACGCCATGAAGGACCTGCTGGACGAGGCGGTGGTGGGCTGCCGGGAGCACGGCAGCCCCAGTGACCTGGCGTTCATCCTGCAGATCCGGGCCAAGATGATGAACGACTGGCCGGGCGGTGCCGAGCAGAGCACCCTGGACGGCGAGGAGTCGCTGGAGCTGTACCGCCGGGCCGGCGACCGCTGGGGGATGTCCCAGGCGCTGTCCGCGCGCGGCGAGTCGCTGGCCAACCAGGGCCGTTCGAGGGAGGCCGTCGAGGCGTACCGCCGGGCGATCGAGCTGGCCGAGGAGCTGGGCGCGCCGCAGGAGGTGCCGATGCTCCAGGTGCACCTCGGGTCGGCGATGCTGGACGAGGACCTGGCGGCGGGGGAGCTGCGGATCCGCGCGGCGATGGAGGGCATCGAGCCGGGGGACAACCAGGCCACCAACGGCGCGCTGCTGTTCGGGCACCTGATGCTCTGCGGCATCAGCGCCCAGCGCGGGGACTACGCGACCGCCCTGGACGAGCTGGACGCGCTCCGGTGGACCAGGATCGGCGCGTTCGCCCCGGACGTGGTCGGCGGGATGCTGACGGTCACCCGGGGCTGGATCACCGCGCGGGCCGGCGACCCCGACCGGGGCCGCGAACTGGTCAACGAGGGACGGCAGTTGATGCGCTCGGCGCCGAGCGGTGCGAGCGGCTTCGTGGAGCAGATGTCGGTGATGATGCTGCCTCCGGTGGTCGGGCTGCTCGAGGCCTTCGCCCTGCGCGACGGCGACCGGGAACGGGCCCGGCAGGCCGCGGTGCTGTTCGGCGCGCACAGCGGGATGAACGGGCCGAAGGGCGGCTACCTCGACCGGGTCGAGCGGGCGCGGACCGAGCGGAGCCTGCGCGGGATGCTCGGTGACGCGGTGTTCGAGGCGGCGGCCGCCGAGGGCACCCTGCTGACCGTGCGGGACACCAACGAGCTGCTCGACCGGATGGTGCGCTGACCCCGGGCGTTCGCCGGTGCGCCGACCCCGGGCGCTCCCCTCGCGCACCCGGGGTCGTTCCCGTCCGGCCGGGACTCAGGTCCGCTTGCGGAAGCGGGCGACGGCGAGCGGCGCGAAGACCGCGGTGATGCCGATCGACCAGGCCAGCACGACGATCACCGGGTGCGCCACCGCGCCCTGGCCGTTCATCAGGGCCCGGCAGGCGTCGGCCAGCGCGGACAGCGGGTTCACCTTGGTGAAGGCCTGGAGCCAGCCGGGCATGGTGTCGGTCGGCGCGAAGATCGAGCTGCCGAACTGCATCGGCATCAGCACCAGCATGGCGACCCCCTGGACGGCCTGGGCGCTGCGCAGCGCCATGCCGAGCAGCATCGAGATCCACACGATCGACATGCCGAAGACCAGCGAGAGTCCGACCGCGGCCAGCAGCTCCAGGAAGCCGCCGTTCAGCTCGAAGCCGAGGATCAGCGCGAAGACGATCAGGATGGTGAAGGAGAGCAGGGCCCGGCAGGTCTCCGCGGCGATCTTGGAGAGCAGTACCGAGGAGCGGCCGATCGGCAGGGTGCGGAAGCGGTCCATCACCCCGGTCTGGAAGTCGCTGTTGAGGCCGGTGCCGACGGCCATCGCGAGGGTGAGGCCGGTCTGCCCGAGCAGGCCGGGGATCATGTACTGCTTGTAGGCGTCCTGGCCGCCGGAGATGGCGCCGCCGAAGACGTAGACGAACAGCACGGTGAAGATGACCGGCATCAGGATGGCGTCGAACATCGACTCCGGGTCGGCCTTGATCCGCATCAGGTTGCGGCGGGTCAGCGCGCCGACGTGCCGCAGATGGCCGGCCGGGCCGATCCGGCTGTCCTCGGCCCGGGCGGGGGCGAGCGTGGCGGTGGTCATGCGACGGGCTCCTTGGCGAGGCTGGGGGTGGCGTCCGCGACCACCGTGCGGTCGGCGGGCTTGCCGGTGATGGCGAGGAAGACCTCGTCGAGGCTGGGCAGCTTGGTGTCGATGTCGGCGATGCCGAAGCCGCGGGTGCCGAGGGCGCCGATCACGGCGGTCAGCTGCTCCTCGGCGGTGAGCGGCACGGACAGCAGGCCGGTGTCGGCGGAGAAGGTCGCGGTGGCGATGCCGGTCTCGTGCAGGCAGCGGGCCATCTCGGGGAGTTCGGCCGGGCGGGTGGGGCGGACCTGCAGGGTCCGGCCGCCGACCTGGGCCTTGAGCTCGGCGATCCCGCCGGCCGCGATCACCCGGCCGCGGTCGATGACGGTCAGCTCGCCGGCGAGCTGCTCGGCCTCCTCCATGTACTGGGTGGTGAGCAGCACGGTGGAGCCCTCGGCGACCATCCGCTGGACCTCGTCCCAGACCTCGTTGCGGGTCCGCGGGTCCAGGCCGGTGGTGGGCTCGTCCAAGTAGAGGACCCGGGGCCGGCCGATCATCGAGGCGGCCAGGTCGAGGCGGCGGCGCATGCCGCCGGAGTAGGTCTTGGCGGGCCGCTTGGCGGCCTCGGTGAGCGAGAAGCGCTCCAGCAGCTCGGTGGCGCGGGACTTGGCGTCCTTGCGGGACAGGTCGAGCAGCCGGCCGATGAGGTAGAGGTTCTCGTAGCCGGAGAGCAGTTCGTCGACGGAGGCGTACTGGCCGGTGAGGCCGATGGTGCGGCGCAGCTGCTTGGGCTGGCGCAGGACGTCGTAGCCGCCGACGAAGGCGGTGCCGGCGTCGGGCTTGATCAGCGTGGACAGGACGCGGACCAGGGTGGTCTTGCCGGCGCCGTTGGGGCCGAGCACGCCGAGGACGGTGCCCTCGCGCACGGTCAGGTCGACACCGTCGAGTGCCTTGGTGCTGCCGAAGTGCTTGACGATGCCGTGGACCTCGACGGCGTTCCCCGCGGCGGGCCCCCGGTCGTTCGGGGCGGTGGAGATTCGTGTCATGCCCCCAGGGTGTCCGCCCGGTCTGTCAGCCCGCTGTCAGGGCGGTGACAGGGCGGTGACCGGTCCGCGGAGCACCGGCAGGCCGCTGTCGGTCCGCTGTCACGCCGCTGTCACCGGGGCCCGGCCCGGCCGTGGCCGGGTCCCGGTGACGGGCGGGCGTCAGTGGAAGGTGTGCTCCGGCGCCGGGAACTCCCCGCCGCGGACGTCCTCGGCGAACGCGCGGGCGGCGTCGCCGAGGACGGCCCGCAGGTCGGCGTACTGCTTGACGAACTTGGGCACCCGGCCCGCGGTCATGCCGGCGAAGTCGGTCCAGACCAGGACCTGGGCGTCGCAGTCCACCCCGGCGCCGATGCCGACGGTGGGGATCGCGAGCTGCTCGGTGACCTGCTTGGCCAGCTCGGCGGGCACGGCCTCCAGGACGACCGAGAAGGCGCCGGCCTGCTGCACCGCCTTGGCGTCGCGCAGCAGCTGGTGCGCGGCCTCGTCGCCGCGGCCCTGGACGGGGTAGCCGCCCAGCGCGTGGACGGACTGCGGGGTGAGCCCGATGTGCGCCATGACCGGGATGCCGGCCTCGACCAGCAGCTCGATCGAGCGGGCGCTGCGCTCGCCGCCCTCCAGCTTGACCGCGCCGACCCCGGCGTCCTTCATCAGCCGGACCGCGTTGTGCATCGCCTGGGCCGGGGACTCCTGGTAGGAGCCGAACGGCAGGTCGGCGACGATCATGGCCCGCTTGGTGCCCCGGACGACCGCTCCGGCCAGCATGACCATCTGATCCATGGTCACCGGGACGGTGGTCTCGTAGCCGAGGTGGCAGTTGCCGGCGGAGTCGCCGACCAGCAGGACGGGCGTGCCGGCCTCGTCGAAGACGCCGGCGGTGAGGGCGTCGTAGGCGGTCAGCATCGACCACTTCTCGCCGCGCTGCTTGGCGGCGGCGAGGTCGCGGACGGTGACGCGGCGGGTGGTGACCCCTCCGTAGAGGGTCGCGGTCGACGCCTGGCTCTGGGCAGGCGAAGGCGAAGAAGCGTTCATCGAACAGGCTCCTGAAGGGTTGTCGTCTCGTGGCGCCGTGCGGCGTCCCCGGATCACCTCCATGCTTGCACGGCCCGGCGCGGGTGCAAAAGGGGCGGGGTGGGTGGCGTGCGAGATCGGCCACCGGGTTCTTTGCCCATGTTTTACGAAACGGGGTCGTCTCGTATCGAAAATGCCGCTACGCTTTCGGCGGGGGGTTTACGAGACGCCCGCGACTCGAAACGGCCGCGGCTCGCGGAGCCGCGGTTCGACACGCCCGCCAGTACCACGCCGTACCACGGACGGGAAGAAGCCATGACCACCGCCGCCGCACCACCCCGGGTGCCGGAAGCCATCCACCGCCGCCGCTGGGCGATCCTGGGCACCCTGGTGCTCGCCCTGCTCGTCGTCGTCCTCGACAACTCGATCCTCAACGTGGCGATGAAGACCATCGCCTCCCCGGCGCCCACCGGCATCGGCGCCAGCCAGAGCGACCTGGAATGGTCGATCAACTCGTACACCCTGGTCTTCGCCGGGCTGCTGTTCACCTCGGGCCTGCTCGGCGACCGGTTCGGCCGCAAGCGGGCACTGCTGGCCGGCATGGTCGTCTTCGGCCTCGCCTCGCTGCTCTCCGCCCTGGCCAGTACGCCGGGCGAGCTGATCGGCTACCGGGCGCTGATGGGCGTCGGCGGCGCGCTGGCGATGCCCGCCACCCTCGCCATCATCATGAACGTCTTCGAGCGCGCCGAGCAGCCCAAGGCGATCGGCATCTGGGCGGGCGCGGTCGGCCTGGCCATCGCGATCGGCCCGATCACCGGCGGCCTGCTGATCGAGCACTTCTGGTGGGGCTCGGTCTTCCTGGTCAACGTCCCGATCGTGATCGTCGCGGTGATCGCGATGGTGCTGCTGGTCCCCGAGTCCAAGGACCCGAACCCGGGCCGGCTCGACCCGGTCGGCGTGCTGCTCTCCATCATCGGCCTGGTGGCGCTGATCTACGGCATCATCAAGGGCGGCGAGCTGGCGGACTTCACCGCCGCCGCGGCCTGGGTCCCGGTGCTGGTCGGCGTGGTGGCACTGACCGCCTTCGTGCTCTTCGAGCGCCGCACCGCGCACCCCGCGCTGGACGTCGGCTGGTTCCGCAACAAGGTGTTCAGCGCCTCGGTCGTGGTGATCGGCGTGGTCTTCTTCGCGCTGATGGGCGTCTCGTTCTTCGGCGTCTTCTACACCCAGAGCGTGCGCGGCTACAGCGCGCTGCAGGCCGGCGTGCTGATGCTGCCGCTGGCCGCCGCCCAGCTGGTCTTCGCCCCGCGCGCCCGGCTGGTGGTCGACCGCTTCGGCATCCGCGCCACCTGCGCCGTCGGCATGCTGTTCATCGCGGTCGGCTTCCTCGGCTACCTGCTGCTGGACGCCACCACCCCGATCTGGGTGCTGGTCGTGCTCGGCCTGCTGATGGGCACCGGCATGGCGCACGTCATGCCGCCGATCACCGTGTCGATCATGGGCTCGCTGCCGCGCGAGAAGGCCGGCGCCGGCTCGGCGGTCAACAACACCTTCCGCCAGGTCGGTGGCTCCCTCGGGGTCGCGGTGCTCGGCGCGGTGCTCTCCACCGTCTACCGCGACGGCGTCTCCGACAGCCTGTCCCACCTGCCCACCCCGGAACTGCGGGAGAAGGCCGGCGAGTCGCTGGAGGCCACCCTGGCCGTCGCCGCGCACCTCGGCGACCGGGGCCGGGAACTGGTCGGTCCGGCCAACGAGTCCTTCATCCACGCGATGCACGTGGTGGCCGGACTCTCCGCGGGCATCACGGCGGTCGGCGCCCTGCTCGCCCTCCTGCTGCTGCCCGGCCGGGTGCCGGCGGGCGCCCAGGGCGGACCCGGCGGGCCGGGCGGCTCCGGAACCCCGGCCGGCGCCGGAACCGCGGCCGGCGCGACGGCGGCCGCGGCGCGGCAGAACGGCTCCGGCGAGACGGTCCGGAAGACGGCGGCCGCGGACGCCTGACCGGCGGCCGGGCTGAGCGAGAATGGGGCCCTGTCGCCGGGAAGCCGTCGGTGACAGGGCCCACGAGCGCGTGCGACCCCCGTCCTCCCTCCGGGCGGGGGCTCCACAACCGGGAGATGTGAGATGAAGAGCGACCCGACGGCCGCGCCGCCCTGCACCGGCCCCCGCCGCGGCAGGCCCCGCAGCGAGGCCGCCGAACAGGCGATCTTCGCCGGCGTCGAGGAACTGATGGCGGCCGGCACCAGCCTGGCGGAACTGACCATCGAGGGCATCGCCACCTCCGCCGGCGTCGGCAAGGCCACCATCTACCGGCGCTGGCCCAACAAGGAGGCGCTGCTGATCGACATGGTCAGCCGGCTGGAGGAACCGCTCCCCGGGTCCACCGGCTCGATCCGCGGCGACCTCGTCGCGATGATCGAGTACATGCGGCAGCGCGGCCTGGCCAAGCGGTCCCGCTGGGTGCTCAAGGCGGCGCTCGGCCAGATGCACAGCTGGCCCGAGCTGCACGCCGCCTACCGCGCCCGGGTGATCGCGCCGCGCCGGGAGGCCGCCCGCGAGCTCGTCCGCCGCGGCGTCGCCGGGGGCGAGCTGCGCGCCGACCTCGACGAGGACCTGCTCGGCGACCTGCTGCTCGGCCCGATCCTCGCCCGCAGCGTGCTCTGGGACGACTCCGACCTCGACGACCCCCAGCTCGCCGACCGCATGGTCGACGCCCTGCTCGGCGGCCTCGCCGGCCCGGCCCTGCGGGGAGCCCGGGGCTGACCGGAAGGGCATCCGTGCAGGCCGGGCGGTGGATCCGGCCCGGTCGCACGCGCAGTGGTCTGGCTCACCAACCGGACCACGCCGGAACCCCGGTCCACCGGACCGGCGTCTGTCCCGACATAGGCTGAGCCGGGAATCCGACGAACCGGCACCAGTCCGGCGTGCCCTCCGCCACCCGGCGGCGGCGCACCACGGACCGGCAGCGGGCGCGAACGACGGGAGCCACGGATGGCGCAGGCGGACAGGGCGGACCGGGTGTCCACGGCAGAGGCCGGCGACCCGGGATCCGGCCGGCGCCCGGCCGGGTTCCTCGGGGTGCGGGCCTGGGGCCGGGACGCCCGGGGGAGCAACACCTGGCGGCGCGGCCTGGTGGTCGCCGTGCTGGCGCTGCTCACCGGAGCCCTGATGGCCTTCCACGCCGAGGTGCCGAACAGCGTCGGCAACCTCGGCAGCCTGCTGGAGACCTTCCTGCCCTGGGTGGGGCTGGCCGTGCCGCTGCTGCTCGTCCCCGCCCTGCTGCGCCGCTCCGCCACCGCGCTGCTCGCGCTGCTGGTGCCGGTGGTGATCTGGGCCAACATGTTCGGCGGCCTGCTCTCCGACAAGAGCGGCGGCACCGGCGACTTCACCGTGGTCAGCCACAACGTGGCCGCTGCCAACAGCGACGCGCGCGGCACCGTCGAGATGCTGGAGAAGTCCGGCGCCCAGATCGTCGCGCTCCAGGAGTTGGCCGGCCGGCCGCTGCGCGCCTACGAGTCCGGGCTGGCCGACAGCTACCCGTACCACGCGGTGGAGGGCACCGTCGGGCTCTGGTCCACGTACCCGATCGGCGACGTCTCGGTGGTGGACATCGGGATGGGCTGGACCAGGGCGTTCCGGGCCGAGGTCACCACCCCGAAGGGCCCGCTCGCGGTGTACGTCGCCCACCTGCCGTCGGTCCGGCTCAGGGCCGAGGGCGGCTTCACGGTCAACCAGCGGGACGCCAGCGCCCAGGCGCTCGGTGACGCCATCGAGGCGGAGCCGATCAAGAAGGTGCTGCTGCTCGGTGACCTCAACGGCACCATGAACGACCGCAGCCTGGCGCCGATCACCTCGCAGATGCGTTCGGCCCAGGGCGCGGCCGGGGACGGCTTCGGCTTCAGCTGGCCGGCGTCCTTCCCGATGGCCCGGATCGACCAGATCATGAGCAAGGGCGGGCTGAAGCCCACCGACTCGCGGACCCTGGAGCGCGACGGCAGCGACCACCTCGCGGTGGCCGCCACCTATCGCTACCAGTGAGCCCTGAGCCCTGAGCCTCAGCCCGGAGGCGAAGGGCGAACAAGTGAAGACAGCAGCAGCTCAGCCCTGGCGCCAACGGTTGGTGATCGGCAGGCGGCGGTCCCGGCCGAAGCCCTTGACCGAGATCTTCGGGCCCGGCGGGTACTGCCGCCGCTTGTACTCGGCGGTGTCGACCAGTCGGACCACCCGGTCCACCACGGCCGGGTCGAAGCCGGCCGCCACGATCGCGTCCCGGCCCTGGTCGCCCTCGACGTACAGGTCGAGGACGGTGTCCAGCAGGTCGTAGTCGGGCAGCGAGTCGGTGTCCTTCTGGTCCGGCCGCAGCTCGGCGGACGGCGGCTTGCTGATGGTGTTCTCCGGGACGGGCGGCACCTCGCCGCGCCGCTCGGCCTCCTCGTTGCGCCAGCGTGCCAGCCGGAAGATCAGCGACTTGTAGACGTCCTTGATCGGGCCGAACGCGCCGACCGAGTCGCCGTACAGGGTCGAGTAGCCGACCGCCAGCTCGCTCTTGTTGCCGGGCGCGAGCACGATGTGCCCCTCCTGGTTGGAGATCGCCATCAGCAGGGTGCCGCGCAGCCGGGACTGCAGGTTCTCCTCGGCCAGACCGGTGAGCTCGGTGGCGCCCATGTAGGCGTCGAACATCGGCGCGATCGAGACGGTGCGGAAGTTCAGCCCGGTGCGGTGGGCCAGCTCGGCGGCGTCGTCCCGGGAGTGCTGCGAGGAGTAGCGGCTGGGCATCGAGACGCAGTACACGTTCTCGGCGCCGAGCGCGTCCACGGCGATGGCGGCGACCACCGCCGAGTCGATGCCGCCGGACAGGCCGATCAGCACCGAGCGGAAGCCGTTCTTGCGGACGTACGCCCGGGTGCCGGAGACCAGCGCCGACCAGATCTCGGCCTCGTCGCTCAGCCGCGGCGCGACCTCGGCCCGTGCGACCTCGGCCCGCGCGGCGCCGGCGGGCGCCCCGGCCGGTCCGCCGTCCAGCTCGGCGCGGACCAGGTGCAGTCCGTCGGCGAGCAGCAGCCCGTCGGTGTGGTCGCTGCTGGCCGCCGGCAGGTCGAGGTCCAGCACCAGCAGGTGCTCCTCGAACTGCGGGGAGCGGGCCAGCACCTCGCCGTCCGGGGCGACCACGATCGAGTCGCCGTCGAAGACCAGCTCGTCCTGGCCGCCGACCATGTTGACGTACGCGAGCGCGCAGCCCGCCTCGGCGGCCCGGCGGCGGACCAGCTCCAGCCGGGCGTCGTCCTTGTTCCGCTCGTACGGCGAGCCGTTGATCACCAGCAGCAGGCCGGCCTGCGCCTCGCGGGCGGCGGTCACCCGGCCGCCGTCCTGCCAGATGTCCTCGCAGATCGCCAGCGCGACGTCCACCCCGTGCACCCGCAGCACCGGCAGCTGGTCGCCGGGGACGAACCAGCGGTACTCGTCGAACACGCCGTAGTTCGGCAGGTGGTGCTTGGCGAACCGGGTGGTCACCTCGCCGCGGTGCAGCACCGCGGCGCAGTTCTGCGGGGAGCCGGCCGGCCGGCCGAAGCGCGGCGAGGCCTGGTCGGAGCGGCCGAGGTAGCCCACCACGACGGGCACCTCGCCGAGACCCTCCGCGGCGAGCCGCCCGGCCAGTTCGACCAGCCCGGACCGCGACGCCTCGACGAAGGAGCGGCGCAGCGCGAGGTCCTCGACCGGGTAGCCGGTGAGGGCCATCTCGGGGAACGCGACCAGCTGGGCACCGGCCTCGACGGCCTGCTTGGTCCAGTGCACCACCTCATCGCTGTTGCGTGCGATGTCACCGACCCAGGGGTCGGTCTGGCAGAGGGCGAGACGCAGATTGGGCATGGCACCGAGTCTAATCGTCGATCTGACGCAATGTCTCGGCCGGGGTCGCCACTGCCTCCGGCGGCCGTGATCCGCCATGATGGGGAGCAGTCGCTGTCGGGTGGTTTCCGGGCGTAACACGAACGTAAAGAGCAGAGGTGAGACTGTCCCCATGGGCAAGCAGCAGGAGTTCGTGCTTCGGACGCTCGAAGAGCGTGACATCCGGTTCGTCCGGCTGTGGTTCACCGATGTCCTGGGGTTCCTGAAGTCGGTGGCGGTGGCGCCGGCCGAACTGGAGCAGGCATTCGAGGAGGGCATCGGCTTCGACGGTTCGGCGATCGAGGGCTTCGCCCGGGTCTACGAGTCGGACATGATCGCCAAGCCGGACCCGACCACCTTCCAGATCCTCCCGTGGCGCTCGGAGACCCCGGGCACCGCCCGGATGTTCTGCGACATCCTGATGCCGGACGGCTCCCCCTCGTACGCCGATCCGCGGTTCGTGCTGAAGCGCACCCTCGAGAAGGCCTCCGCCCAGGGCTTCACCTTCTACACCCACCCCGAGATCGAGTTCTTCCTGCTGAAGAACCTGCCCGGCGACGGCACCGCGCCGATCCCCGCCGACCACTCGGGCTACTTCGACCACACCCCGCGCGGGGTGGGCCACGACTTCCGCCGCCAGGCGATCACCATGCTGGAGTCGATGGGCATCTCGGTGGAGTTCTCCCACCACGAGGGCGCCCCCGGCCAGCAGGAGATCGACCTGCGGTACGCCGACGCGCTCTCCACCGCGGACAACATCATGACCTTCCGGCTGGTGATGAAGGAGGTCGCGCTGGAGCAGGGCGTGCACGCCAGCTTCATGCCGAAGCCGTTCTCCGACCACCCCGGCTCGGGCATGCACACCCACCTCTCGCTGTTCGAGGGCGACCGCAACGCCTTCCACGAGTCGGGCGCCGAGTACCAGCTCTCCAAGGTCGGCCGCTCCTTCATCGCGGGCCTGCTGCGCCACGCCGCCGAGACCGCCGCGGTCACCAACCAGTGGGTGAACTCCTACAAGCGGATCTGGGGCGGCTCCCAGCGCACCGCCGGCGCCGGCGGCGAGGCCCCGTCCTACATCTGCTGGGGCCACAACAACCGGTCCGCGCTCATCCGCGTCCCGATGTACAAGCCGGGCAAGCAGGGCTCCACCCGGGTCGAGGTCCGCTCCCTCGACACCGGCTGCAACCCCTACCTCGCCTACGCCGTCACCCTGGCCGCGGGCCTCAAGGGCATCGAGGAGGGCTACGAGCTCCCGCCGGGCGCCGACGACGACGTGTGGGCCCTCACCGACGCCGAGCGCCGCGCCCTCGGCATCCAGCCGATGCCGCAGAACCTGGGCGAGGCCATCGACCTGATGCAGCGCAGCGAACTGGTCGCCGAGACCCTGGGCGAGCACGTGTTCGACTTCTTCCTGCGCAACAAGAAGCAGGAGTGGGAGGAGTACCGCTCCGAGGTCACCCCGTTCGAGCTGCGCAAGAACCTCCAGGTGCTCTGAGACGGGGCGGCTGACGCCGCGTCAAGCACCTCCGGGCCCGCCGTCGTTCCAATGGATGACGGCGGGCCCGCCGTTTGGGTTGCCGCGTTCTCCGATGGCGGTATGTGAGGAGATTGTGACGTTGCGTTGTGATCCGATAAGCGTGATCAATCCCCTCCCCCCTGAGAGGACCTCATGCCCTCCTCCACCGTCAGCCGCGCCGCCGCCGTCCGTCTGCTCGCCCGCCGGGCCGGGATCGCGGGCGTCGCCGTCGTCGCCGTCGCCGGACAGCTGCTCTCCGCCCCGGTCGCGGACGCCCGCGGCTCGGGCCCCAAGGGGCCGCAGCAGCGTGCCGACACCATCGTCTCGAACCCGCTGCCGTTCACCACGCGCTTCCAGGGTGACTTCCACGGGTCCGTCACGCGGATCAGCAACTCCCTGATGACCTGCGACGAGACCCAGCCGCCGGTCGACCCGGCGCAGCCGCCGTGCGTGGACGCCCGGACGGGCGCGGGCAGCCGGCCGATCAACAACAACTACCAGATGAAGTACATCAACATCGATCCGGGCAGTGTCGGCCCGCTCGGCGACGAGATCTACTCGGCGAGCTCGGCCGACCTCGGGCTGCTGGAGGGCTCCAAGGTCAAGTACGCCCGGCTGTACTGGGGCGGCACCCGGGGCATCGGCGACACCGTGCTGCCGGAGAGCCGGATCGACGAGATCTACCTGAAGGTCCCGGGCGAGAACCAGTACCGGAACATCGCCAACGACCAGCCGTCCATCGGCTACATCACCACCACCGAGGAGAGCAGCTACCAGGCCTCCGCCGACATCACCGACCTGGTCAAGGCGGCCGGCAACGGCACCTACACCGCGGCGAACATGGACTCGGTGGTGAAGCCGCACAGCTGGGGCGGCTGGTCGATCGTGGTGGCGTACGAGAACGACTGCAAGCCGCTGCGCCACGTCCACATCTGGGACGGCTTCCAGGTGGAGCTGCCGGACAGCCCGGAGCGCCAGTTCAACCTCACCGGGCTGCAGACCCCGCCCACCGGGCCGGTCGCCGGCAAGCTCGGCTTCATCGTCTACGACGGCGACCTGAAGTGGACCGGCGACACCCTGGCGATGAAGTCCACCACCGGGCCGGAGTCCGTCTTCACGGACGTCAACCACGCCTCCAACGACGCGTTCAACTCCACCATCGAGGAGCTGAGCCCGGCGGACCAGTTCGTCCGCAACCCGTACAACCGCAACAACTTCGGCTACGACTCCAACCGCTGGGACATCTCGCCGTTCCTGCGCAACGGGGACACCGACATCACCATCAAGTTCGACACCGACAAGGACGGCTACGACCTCGGTGTCTTCTACGCCTACGTGAACCTGGACGGCTCGCTGGAGGGCTGATCCCCGGACACCGACCGGCGCCGCTGCCGCACCACCCGGACCGGGGGGTGCGGCAGCGGCGTTCCGCCGCCCCGGGGCCCGCCGCGCAGCAGCCGCTCGCAGGGGCGCTCCACCCACCGGTGGAGGACGCCCGCCAGCGCCAGGGTCACCACGGCGAGCAGCAGCTGGACGGCCAGCAGCGCGCCCGTCCCGGTGGGCCGCCCGGCCGTCCACGCCCAGCAGCGGATGCCGATCTCGTGCACCAGGTACCAGGCGTAGGACCACTCGCCGAGCCGCACCGCCGTCCGTCCGGCGAGCAGCCGGGGTGCCGTACCCGCCGTGTCCCGTCGGGCGGCGGCCACCAGCAGCGCCGCGAACAGCGGGGCGGGGAACAGCTGCGAGGCGCTGTACGGGCCCCACCACAGGGCGTCGGGGACGGCCGCGTGCCAGGGGACCAGCAGGACGTGCCAGCCGACCACCGCCGCCGCGGCCGCGGCCAGTGGCACCCGGGGGAGCAGCCCGTGCCGGGCGGCCAGTCCGGTGACCACCCCGAGGACGAACTGCGGGGTGCGGGTCAGCGGGAGGTAGTCCAGCAGCCAGCCGCGCAGGGCCGGGTCGTCCGGCAGCAGCGCGCCGGCCGCCCAGAGCGCCGGGCCGAGCGCGGCGCACACCGCCGCCAGCGGCAGCCAGCCGCGGCGGCGCGGTGCCAGCAGCCGCAGCAGCGCGGGGAACAGCAGGTAGAACCAGGCCTCGGCGCCCAGCGACCAGGACGCCGGGTTGCCGCCGAAGACCGTCCCCGGCGTCCAGGCGTGCAGCAGCGGCAGCGACCAGAGCGCTGCCGCCACCGGCAGGGCGAGGCCCAGCGCGGCCCCGGCGCCCAGCGACAGCGCGGTGGTCAGCGCGTGCAGCGGCCAGATCCGGGCGAACCGGCGCCGGGCGAAGGACCGGGCGGGGGTCGGCGAGCCCTCGTACGTCCAGGCGAGGACGAAGCCGGAGAGGACGAAGAAGAAGGTGACGCCCGAGCGCCCGTACCAGGCGAGCGGGCCGAGCAGCGGCAGCTCGCCGAGCTTGCGCGACAGGTGGTACAGCACCACCAGCAGCGCGGCCCAGAAGCGCAGCCCGGTGAGCGAGGGCAGACGGCTGGGCATCGGGCACTCCGGCGGTGGGGGCGGTGACGGGGTGGTCGGGGCGGTGACGGGGTGGCCGTCGCGGGGGCCGCGGTCGGACGGGGGAGGGTGACGCCGGGTGAACGAGCGCGGCGGGTACGGGGTCACGGACGGCGACACCTCCCGGTCCACCCGGTGGTCACGCCCGGCGCGGCGCCCCGAGGGCGCGTAGCCTGCTGGGGCGGACGGACGGAGGGGCGATGGCGGTGGAGGAACAGCGGGCCGGCAGCCGGGTCAGCCGACCGGAGAGCAGGCTGGCGCGACGCGGGTTCACCGACCCGGCACGGGCGCTGCGGCTGCTCGCCGAACCGGCCCTGAACGGGCTCGCCGAGGACCCGCTGCTGCTCGACGCGCTCGCCGCCACCGCCGACCCCGACCTCGCCCTGCTCGGCCTGGCCCGGTTGCTGGAGGCCACCGACGCGACCGACCGGCACACCCTGCGCGACACCCTGACCACCTCCAAGCCGCTGCGCGACCGGCTGCTCGGCGTGCTCGGCGCGTCCACCGCGCTCGCCGACCACCTGGCCCGGCACCCGCGCGACTGGCACGTCCTGGTCACCTTCGAACTGCGCGACATGCACCCCGGTCCGGCGGACTTCCGCCGCGCGCTCGCCGAGGCGGTCGCCGCCGACACCACCGGCCGCCCGGCCGACGCGCTGCGGATCGGGTACCGCCGCTGCCTGCTGGCCGTCGCCGCCCGGGACCTCACCGGCACCACCGACCTCGCCCAGACCGCCGCCGAACTCGCCGACCTGGCCGGGGCCACCCTGCAGACCGCCCTCGACCTCGCCGCCGACCAGGACCCGGAGGCCGCCGCGGCCTGCCGGCTCGCCGTGATCGGCATGGGCAAGTGCGGCGGCCGCGAGCTCAACTACGTCTCCGACGTCGACGTCGTCTTCGTCGCGGAGCCGCGCGAGGGCGTCGAGGAGCACCGGGCGGTCCAGGCCGCCACCCGGCTGGCCGCCGCCCTCACCCGGCTGTGCGCCGACACCACCGGCGAGGGCACCATCTGGCCGGTCGACGCCAATCTGCGCCCCGAGGGCCGCAACGGCCCGCTGGTCCGCACCCTGGCCAGCCACCTCGCGTACTACCGGCGCTGGGCCAAGACCTGGGAGTTCCAGGCGCTGCTCAAGGCCCGCCCGGTGGCCGGTGACGCCGAACTCGGCGAGGCGTACCTCGACGCGCTGGCGCCGATGGTGTGGCAGGCCGCCGCCCGGGAGAACTTCGTCACCGACGTGCAGCAGATGCGCCGCCGGGTGATCGACGCGATCCCCGCCACCGAGGTGGACCGCCAGCTCAAGCTCGCCCCCGGCGGGCTGCGCGACGTCGAGTTCTCCGTCCAGCTGCTCCAGCTGGTGCACGGCCGCACCGACGAGGCGCTGCGCAGCGGCAACACCCTGGAGGCGCTGGCCGCGCTCTCCCGCGGCGGCTACGTGGGCCGCGCAGACGCCGCCTCGCTGGACGCCGCCTACCGGTTCCTGCGCTCGCTGGAACACCGCATCCAGCTGCACCGGCTGCGTCGCACCCATCTGATGCCCACCGGCGAGGAGGACCAGCGCCGGCTCGCCCGCTCGCTCGCCCCGCTGATCAACGACGACACCCGGGCCGACCCGGTCGCCGCGCTCCAGCGGGAGTGGAAGCGGCACGCCGTCGAGGTGCGCCGGCTGAACGAGAAGCTGTTCTACCGGCCGCTGCTGGACGCCGTCGCGGAGCTCCCGCCCGGCGCGGCGGGCCTGCGCCCGGACGCGGCCCGGGCCCGGCTGGAGGCGCTGGGCTACGCCGACCCGGCCGCCGCGCTGCGGCACCTGACCGCGCTCGCCGCCGGGGTCAGCCGCAAGGCGGCGATCCAGCGCACCCTGCTGCCGGTGCTGCTCGGCTGGTTCGCCGACTCCGCGGACCCGGACGCCGGACTGCTCAACTTCCGCCAGGTCTCCGACGCGCTCGGCCGCACCCCCTGGTACCTGCGGCTGCTGCGCGACGAGAGCGCCGCCGCCGAGCAGCTGGCGCGGGTGCTGTCGGCCGGGCGGCTCGCCCCCGACCTGCTGCTGCGGGCGCCGGAGGCGGTCGCCATGCTCGGCGACCCGCAGGGCCTGGTGCCGCGCGGGCGGGCCGCGCTGGAGCAGGAGGTGCTGGCCGCCGTCCGCCGGGCCGACTCGACGGCCGCGGCGGTGGCCGCGGTGCGCTCGGTGCGCCGCCGCGAGCTGTTCCGCACCGCCGCCGCCGATGTGCTCGGACGGCTCGGCGAGGACCCGGCGCAGGCGCTGGAGACGGCGGGCGAGGCGCTCACCGCGCTCAACGCCGCGACCCTGCAGGGCGCGCTGCGGGCCTGCGTGGCCGGCTGGGAGGCCCGCAACGGGGACCTGCCGACCCGGATCGCGGTGATCGCGATGGGCCGGTTCGGCGGGCACGAGCTGGGCTACGGTTCGGACGCCGACGTGCTCTTCGTCCACGAGCCGCTGCTCGGCTCGCTGGAGGAGGACGCCGCCCGGGCCGCCCAGGCGGTCTGCCACGAGCTGCGCACCCTGCTGGCCGCGCCGTCCACCGAGCCGCCGCTGGAGGTCGACGCCGACCTGCGGCCGGAGGGGCGCAACGGTCCGCTGGTGCGCTCGCTCGCCTCGTACACGGCGTACTACCGGCGCTGGTCGCACGCCTGGGAGAGCCAGGCGCTGCTGCGGGCCGAGCCGGTGGCCGGGGACGCGGAGCTGGGGGACCGGTTCCGGCGGCTGATCGACCCGCTGCGCTACCCGGGGACCGGGGTGCCCGAGCGGGACCTGCTGGAGATCCGCCGGATCAAGGCCCGGATCGAGGCGGAGCGGCTGCCGCGCGGCGGCGATCCGACCACCCACACCAAGATCGGCCGGGGCGGGCTGGCGGACGTCGAGTGGACCGTCCAGCTGATGCAGCTGCGGCACGGGCACGAGCTGCCGGGGCTGCGCACCACCCGGACCAGGGCGGCGCTGGCGGCGGCGGTCGACGCCGGGCTGGTCGGGGCGGAGGACGCGGAGGTGCTGGACGCGGCCTGGGTGCTGGCCTCCCGGGTGCGGTCGGCGGTGATGCTGGTGCGCGGCCGGCCGGGCGACTCCTTCCCGGCGGACGCCCGGGAGCTGGCCGGGGTGGCCCGCTACCTCGGGTACGGGGCCGGGCACAGCGGTGAGCTGGTGGACGACTACCGGCGCACCACCCGGCGGGCCCGGTCGGTGGTGGAGCGGCTGTTCTACGGGTGAGGCCGCGCCGGGCCGGAACGCGAGGAGGGCCCCCGCCGGCGGGGGCCCTCCTGGTGCGTCCGGTGTCCGGGTGCCGCGGTCTCAGCGCCGCGCGGTGGTCACCGCGGGCTCGCTCCACTGCTCGGGGACGGTGACCGGCTCGGCCGGGACCTCCCGGGCGGGCACCCGGGGGAGCGTGTAGACCCAGGAGTGGTAGAGCCAGCGGGCGGCGAGGAAGCCGACCAGCAGGCACAGCAGACCCCCGACGGCGTCCATCCAGAAGTGGTTGGCGGTCGCGACGATCACCACCAGGGTGGCCACCGGGTACAGCAGTCCGAGCACCCGGACCCAGGTCCGGCGGGCCAGGAAGAAGATCGTCAGACCGCACCAGGTCGACCAGCCGATGTGCATCGAGGGCATCGCGGCGAACTGGTTGGAGACGTGGGTGGCCGGTCCGGAGGCCATCGAGCCCCAGGTGCCGTGCGTCTTCACGGTGTCGATGAAGCCGCCGTCGGTCATCAGCCGGGGCGGGGCCAGCGGGAAGAAGTAGAAGCCGACCAGCGCGATCGCGGTGGTGACGAACAGCACCGTGCGGACCGCGGCGTAGCGGCCGCGGTGCCGGCGGTAGAGCCAGACCAGGACGCCGATGGTCACCACGAAGTGCAAGGTCGCGTAGTAGTAGTTCATCCCGGTGATCAGCCAGCCGACGCCGTCCGCGGCGTGGTTGACCGAGCGCTCGACGGCGACGCCGAGGGAGTGCTCGAGGTCCCAGATCCAGCCGGCGTGCTTCTGCGCCACCGACTCCTGCTCGGGGACGGCGTTGCGCACCAGGGAGTAGATCCAGTAGCTGAGCCCGATCAGCACCAGCTCGAACCAGAGCCGCGGTCGCGCCGGGGAACGGCGCTGCTCGCGCACGCGGGTGCGCAGGGCGGCGGTACGGGTCTGGGCGGCGCGGGTGGCTCCGTCGGGCATGCGGCCGCCGTTCTGCTGGATCTCGGTCGGTTCCCCCATGGACGAGAAGTCTGCCAGACGTCCCGTAGCCGTCTGCTCATCCTCCGGAAGTGGATTCTTCACCGGCTGTCCCCCTTCAGAGGTAGGGGGTGGCTCCCACCGGGGGAGGGGGTGCGGTCGGGTCTGGGGCGAACCGGTGGGACGGGCATACGTCCCATTGTCACGCCGGAGGGACCGGCCGGCGCAATCGGGGGTACGGCCCGGGGCCCGGGGCGGATTTCCCCGCACCGAAACCGTTTCTGCATCTTGCTGAAACATATTGCAGGCCGCTAGCGTCTCGGCAACCCGACCACCCCTTACCCCCGCAAGGGAGCCCTCAGTGGCCGAAGTCCCGCCCCGCCGCCGGCGGAGCACGCCTCGCAGACCCGGCCGGACGGCGGTGCTGCTCGCCGCCTCGCTCACCGCCGCCACCCTCGGCACCGCCGGCCCGGCCGCGTTCGCCGCCGCCCCGCCCGGTCCGCCCTCGGACGCCGCCCTGGCCGCCACCGCCGGACGGCACGACCTCACCCGCGAGCAGTTCTACTTCGTCCTGCCGGACCGCTTCGCCAACGGCGACCGGGGCAACGACACCGGCGGCATCACCGGCACCCGCCTGGACCACGGCCTCGACCCGACCGACAAGGGCTTCTTCCACGGCGGCGACCTGGCCGGCCTGATCCAGCGGCTCGACTACATCCAGGACCTCGGCACCACCGCGATCTGGCTGGCGCCGATCTTCGCCAACAAGCCCGTCCAGGGCGCCGGGGACGACGCCTCGGCCGGCTACCACGGCTACTGGATCACCGACTTCACCCGGGTCGACCCGCACTTCGGCACCAACGAGCAGCTGAAGGACCTGATAGCCAAGGCCCACGCCCGGGGCATCAAGGTCTTCTTCGACGTCATCACCAACCACACCGCCGACGTCATCGCCGACCGGGAGCAGCGGTCCGGCTACCGCACCACCGGGGCGTACCCCGTGCTGGACGCCGACGGCAACCCCGTCGACGAGACCGCGCTCGCGGACGCGGGAGGGGCCTGGCCGAAGCTGACCAAGGACTCCTTCCCCTACAGCCCGGTCTTCCGCAAGCCCTCCGACGCCACCGCCAAGACCCCGGCCTGGCTCAACGACCCCGCGCTCTACCACAACCGGGGCGACTCGACCTTCGCCGGCGAGTCCGCCACCGAGGGCGACTTCTCCGGCCTCGACGACCTCGACACCCAGAACCCCAAGGTGGTCAAGGGCTTCGAGAAGGTCTACCAGCAGTGGGTCGCCGACGCCGGGGTGGACGGCTTCCGGATCGACACCGTCAAGCACGTCAACATGGCGTTCTGGCAGCAGTGGGCGCCCGCGCTCAAGGACTTCGCCGCCAAGCGGGGCAACAAGAAGTTCTTCATGTTCGGCGAGGTCCACTCCGGCGACCCGGCGGTCACCGCGCCCTACGTCACCAAGGGCCGGCTCCAGGCCACCCTCGACTTCCCGTTCCAGAACGCCGCCCGCTCCTACGTCTCCCAGGACGGCCCGGCCCGCGGCCTCGCCGAGCTCTACGGCCAGGACCACCGGTACACCACCGCCGACACCGACGCCTACGAGCTGCCGACCTTCCTCGGCAACCACGACATGGGCCGGTTCGGCTCCTTCCTGCTCGCCGACAACCCGGGCGCCGACGAGGCCACCCTGCTGAAGAAGGACCGGCTCGCCAACGAGCTGATGTTCCTCACCCGCGGCCAGCCCGTCGTCTACTACGGCGACGAGCAGGGCTTCACCGGCGCCGGCGGCGACAAGGACGCCCGGCAGGACGTCTTCGCCTCGCAGACCCCCTCCTACAACACCGACCGGGTGCTCGGCGGCACCCCCGGCCCCGCCGACCGCTACGGCCGGGACGGCGCGCCGTACCGCGACATCGCCGCCCTGGCGAAGCTCCGCCGCGACCACCCGGCGCTCGCCGACGGCGCCCAGATCGAGCGGTACGCCGCCGACGGCCCGGGCGTCTACGCCTTCTCCCGGATCGACGCCGGCCAGCAGGTCGAGTACCTGGTCGCGGTCAACAACGCCGCCGAGGCGAAGACCGTCACCCTGGACACCTTCTCGGCCGGCCAGGGCTTCGACCCCGTCTACCCGGCCGCCGGGGCGCGGACCACCAGCGGCGCCGACCGCAAGGTCACCGTCACCGTGCCCGGACTCTCCTCCCTCGTGCTCAAGGCCGCCGGGAAGGCCGCCCCGGCCGCCGCCGCGCCGGCGATCACCCTCAGGGCGCCCGCCGACGGCTCCACCGGCACCGTCACCGTCGGGGCCGACGTTCCGGGCGGCGGCTTCGGCCGGGTCAGCTTCGCCGCACAGATCGGCGACCGGCCCTGGCAGGTGCTCGGCACCTCCGACACCGGCCGCTACGCCGTCACCCAGGACCTCGGCGGCGTCGCCCCGGGCACGCCCGTCCGCTACAAGGCCGTCCTCCAGGACGCCGGCGGCCGGCTGCGTTCCGTCACCGGCGGCTTCACCACCGGCACCCCGGCGCCCAAGCCGGCGCCCAGCGCCACCACCCGCCCCTACGCGGTCGTCCACTACCAGCGCAAGGACGGCGACTACGACGGCTGGAACCTCTACGCCTGGGGCGACCTCGCCGACGGCGAGTCCACCCCCTGGCCGGCCGGGCACCCGTTCACCGGCCGGGACGCCTACGGCGCGTTCGCCTACGTGAAGCTCGGGCCGGGCGCCTCGGACGTCGGCTTCGTCGTCGAGAAGAACGGCGTCAAGGACGTCGAGACCGACCGGCACATCGAGGTCGGCTCCACCGGCGAGGTCTGGGTGAAGGAGGGCGACCCGGCGGTCGCCACCACCGACCCCGGGCCGGGGAACACCCAGCCCGCCGGCACCGCCGTCCTCCACTACAACCGGGCCGACGGGAACTACGACGGCTGGGGCCTGCACACCTGGACCGGCGCCGCCGCGCCCACCGACTGGGGCAGCCCGCTGCAGCCGGTCCGCCGCGACGCCTTCGGCGCCGTCTTCGAGGTGCCGCTCGCCGCCGGCGCGACCGGCCTCAGCTACATCCTGCACAAGGGCAACGACAAGGACCTGCCCGACGACCAGTCCCTCGACCTGGCCGCCACCGGCCGCGAGGCCTGGATCCTCGGCGGCCGCGCCGGCTACCTGCTGCCGCAGACCGCCACCGCCTCCTCCCAGCTCGACCTCGGCTCCGCCAAGGCGCAGTGGATCGACGCCCGGACCGTCGTCGTCCCGGCCGGGTACGGCGCCGCCGACGCCGCCCTGGCGGGCGGCACCAGCGCCCAGCTGGTCTTCGACCCGGCCGGCGGCATCCGCGCCGAGAAGGGCGCGCTGAGCAAGCCCGGCCGGTGGATCCGGCTGGAGCCCGCCCCCGGCGGGCTGACCGACGCCCAGAAGGCGAAGTTCCCGCACCTGGCCGGCTACCGGGCCTTCACCGTGGACGCCCGTGACGCGGCCCGGGTGCCGGACGCCCTGCGCGGCCAGCTGCTCTTCACCGAGCACCTGCCGAGCGGCGCCGTCCTGGCCGCCACCGGCGTGCAGATCCCCGGCGTGCTCGACGACCGCTACGCCCGTCGCACCGGCCGGGTCGACTTCGGCCCCGCGTACTACGACGGCAAGGTCGCGCTCTCGCTCTGGGCGCCGACCGCGCAGGAGGTCTCCGTCCAGGTCTTCGACACCGCCACCGGCGGCACCCCGAGGACCCTGCCGCTCAAGCTCGACGAGGAGACCGGCGTCTGGGAGCTCGTCCGCGACAAGGCCGAGCTCGACGGCAAGTACTACCTGTACCAGGTCAAGGTCTGGGCGCCGGCCGTCCAGCAGGTGGTGGTCAACACCGTCACCGACCCGTACGCGGTCGCGCTCTCCACCGACTCCCGGCGCAGCCTGGTCGCCGACCTCGCCGCCGAGGAGCTCAAGCCGCCGGGCTGGGAGGACCACGCCGTCCCGCCGGCCGTCCCGCTCGGCCGGGAACAGATCCAGGAACTGCACGTCCGCGACTTCTCGGTCGCCGACGGGACCGTCCCGGCCGCCGAGCGCGGCACCTACCTGGCCTTCACCGAGTCCGACTCGGCCGGCATGAAGCACCTGCGCGACCTCGCCGCGGCGGGGGTCACCACGATCCACCTGCTGCCGACCTTCGACATCGCCACCGTCCGGGAGAACCGCGCCGAGCAGCGGCTGCCCGCCTGCGACCTCGCCGCCCTGGCCGCCGACAGCGAGGAGCAGCAGGAGTGCGTGGCGGCGGTCGCCGCCCAGGACGCCTACAACTGGGGCTACGACCCGCTGCACTACAACGTGCCGGAGGGCTCGTACGCCACCGACCCCGAAGGGACCGCGCGCACCGTGCAGTTCCGGCGGATGGTGCAGGCGATCCACGCGGCCGGCCTGCGGGTGGTGCTCGACGTGGTCTACAACCACACCGCGGCGAGCGGCCAGGCCGAGCACTCGGTGCTGGACCGGGTCGTCCCCGGCTATTACCAGCGGCTGGACGCCAACGGCAAGGTGACCACCGACAGTTGCTGCGCCGACACGGCACCCGAGCACGCCATGATGAACCGCCTGGTGGTCGACTCGGTCACCACCTGGGCCCGCGAGTACAAGGTGGACGGCTTCCGCTTCGACCTCATGGGCCTGGACCCGAAGTCCACCATGCTGGACGTGCAGGCCGCGCTGCGCCGGATGACCCCGGCGTCGGACGGCGTCGACGGGCGCAACGTCCTCCTCTACGGCGAGGGCTGGAACTTCGGCGTGGTGGCGAACGACGCCCGGTTCGAGCAGGCCACCCAGCTGAACATGGCCGGCACCGGCATCGCGACCTTCGACGACCGGTTCCGGGACGCCGCCCGCGGCGGCAACTTCCAGCTCTCCTCGGCACCCCAGCAGGGCTTCGCCTCGGGCCTGTTCACCGACCCCAACGGCTCGGCCGCCAACGGGACCCCGGAGCAGCAGAAGGCCCGGCTGTTGCAGCAGATGGACCGGCTCAAGGTGGGGCTGACCGGCAACCTGGCCGGCTACTCCTTCACCGACAGCTCCGGACGGACCGTCACCGGCAAGGACGTCGACTACAACGGCGCCCCGACCGGCTACGCGGCCCGGCCCGGCGAGGCCGTCGCGTACGTGGACGCGCACGACAACGCCGACCTGTTCGACGCGCTCGCGTACAAGCTGCCGACCGGCACCGCGCCCGCCGACCGGGCCCGGATGCAGGCGCTGGGCCTCTCGCTGACCGCGCTCTCCCAGGGCGCCGGCTTCGCCCAGGCCGGCAGCGACCTGCTGCGCTCCAAGTCGCTGGACGCCAACTCCTACGACTCCGGCGACTGGTTCAACGCGATCCACTGGCCCGATCCGTCGACGGGGGCGGTCCGGGGCAACGGCTGGGGCCGGGGCCTGCCGCCGGCGGCGGACAACCGGGAGATGTGGCCCACCGCCAAGGCGCTGCTGGCCGATCCGCGGCTGACCGTGGGCGCCGCCGACATCACGGCGGCGAGCGCGCAGTTCCAGGACTTCCTGCGGATCAAGCGCTCCTCGCCGCTGTTCGCGCTGCCGACCCTGGCGGCCGTCCAGCAGCGGCTCTCCTACCCGCTGTCCGGCACCGCCGGGGAGGTTCCCGGGGTGATCACCCTGCACCTGGACGGCACCGGACTGCCGGGCGCGGAGAAGGGGGTCACCGTGGTGTTCAACGCCACGCCCGGCGCGCAGAGCCAGACCGTGGCCGCGCTGGCCGGGACGGCCCAGGCGCTCCACCCGGTCCAGGCCCGGGGCGCCGACCCGGTGGTGAGGCAGGCCGGCTTCACCGCCGCGACCGGGACCTTCACGGTGCCGGGCCGCACGGTGGCGGTGTTCGTGCAGGGCTGACGGACCGCCGTCCCCGGGCCCCGTTCCGCCGTCGGCGGAGCGGGGCCCGGACTGTTCCATGGTGTTTTCGGTTCCATTCAATGAATGGAGTTGGCCGAAAACCGCCCCTGGCACGGCCGGAAAGGTGACGTGCCGCGCCCGTCGGGCGCTGTCGGCGGCTCCGCGGGCCGGGCCCGCGCCCTGAGTGCTGGTCAGTGCCCGCGGGGGGTGACCAAACCTTTTCGACCCACATGAAAACGATCTTCGGAAGTTCTTACCGCCGTAACACTCCTGGCCTTCCGACAGATGTACGGCCCGGTAGCTAATCGGCCAATCCATGGCATGCATCTGTCATTCACGGCTCGTTTGCTGCCACGATTCCTCCGGCTGCAGACGAGGGGGCCCCACCCCCCGGTGCAGCTGCCCCAGGTCAGGAACAGCGCGATCCCCCTGCCGGAAAAACGTTTCGTCCCCCTGCTCCGCAACCGCACCCGCGCCGCGCACCGGCGGCGGGGGCCCCCACTGAGTCGCAACCCTGCGGCCAGGTTCTCTCCACCGTCCGCGAACCCCGCGGCGGTCGGAAAAGGAGTCCGCATGTCCCGTTACGCCCACGCCCGGAAGGCAGCGGTTGTCATGGCCGCCACCACCGCGCTGCTGGTGACCGGCTTCCCGGCCATCGCCCAGGCGGTCACCCCTGACGCGCCGGCCGCCGTCGCCGCGCAGCAGGCGAGCCGGGCCGAGCTGATCGCCTCCGCGAACCAGCAGACCGCCGGCCTCGCCCAGACCCTCGGCCTCACCGGTGCCGAGAAGCTGGTCACCAAGGACGTCGTCCAGGACACCAACGGTGCCCGCCACCTGCGCTACGAGCGCACCTACGCCGGCCTGCCGGTGCTCGGCGGCGACCTGATCGTCCACCAGGACGCCACCGGCGCCACCACGGGCGTGACCAAGGCCAGCGAGGCCGTGCTGACCGGCATCGAGACCACGCCGAAGCTCGCCGCGCCGAAGGCCCAGGAGGCCGCGCTGGCCGCCGAGGCCGGCTCCGCGCTCGACAAGGCCCCGACCCTGGTCGTCTGGGTCGCCGACGGCACCCCGCGGCTCGCCTGGCAGACCGTCGTCACCGGCAAGGAGTCGGACGGCACCCCGAGCCGCCTGCGGGTCGTCACCGACGCCACCACCGGCGCGGTGCTGGGCAAGACCGAGGCCATCAAGACCGGCACCGGCACCGGCGTCTTCGTCGGCAGCGTCCCGCTGACCACGACCCAGAGCGGGTCCTCGTTCCAGCTGAAGGACGCCACCCGCGGCGGTCAGTACACCACCGACATGGGCAACCGGACCACCGGCAACGGCACCCTGTTCTCCCGCTCCACCGACACCTGGGGCAACGGCCAGGCCAGCAACCGCGAGTCGGCCGCGGTCGACGCCCAGTACGGCGCCGCCGCCACCTGGGACTTCTACAAGAACACCTTCGGCCGCAGCGGCATCCGCAACGACGGTGCCGGCGCGTTCAGCCGGGTCCACTACGACACCGGGTACGTCAACGCCTTCTGGGACGACGACTGCTTCTGCATGACCTACGGCGACGGTGACGGTGACACCCACCCGCTGACCGAGCTCGACGTGGCCGGCCACGAGATGAGCCACGGCGTCACCTCGGCGACCGCCAACCTCAACTACTCCGGCGAGTCCGGCGGTCTCAACGAGGCCACCTCGGACATCTTCGGCAACGCGGTGGAGTTCTACGCCAACCTGCCGAAGGACAACCCGGACTACCTGGTCGGCGAGCTCATCGACATCAACGGCAACGGCACGCCGCTGCGCTACATGGACAAGCCCTCCAAGGACGGCCGCTCGGCCGACTCCTGGTACTCGGGCGTCGGCAACCTGGACGTCCACTACTCGTCCGGTGTCGCCAACCACTTCTTCTACCTGCTGGCCGAGGGCAGCGGCGCCAAGGTCATCAACGGCGTCAGCTACAACAGCCCGACCGCCAACAACGTCACCGTCACCGGCATCGGCCGGGACAAGGCGCTGCAGATCTGGTACAAGGCGCTGACCTCGTACATGACCTCCACCACCAACTACGCCCAGGCGCGCACCGCCACCGAGAACGCCGCCAAGACCCTCTACGGCGACGGCAGCCCCGAGCTGATCGCGGTCGGCACCGCCTGGGCCGGCGTCAACGTCGGCACCGTGCCGCCGAACCCGGGTGGCGTCACCGTCACCAACCCGGGCAACCAGAGCACCAAGGTCGGCACCGCCGTCAACCTGGCCGTCAAGGCCTCCGGCGGCACCGCCCCGCTGACCTACTCGGCCACCGGCCTGCCGGCCGGCCTGGCGATCAACGCCTCCACCGGCGTGGTCACCGGCACCCCGACCACCCTGGGCACCTCCAACGTCACCGTGACGGCGAAGGACTCGGCGGGCAAGACCGGCTCCGCCAGCTTCACCTGGGCGGTCACCGACACCTCCACCAACTGCACCCCGGCGCAGCTGCTCGGCAACGCGGGCTTCGAGACGGGCACGGCCGCACCGTGGACCGCCTCCAGCGGCGTCATCGACAAGTCGGCCTCGCAGGCCCCGCACGGTGGCACCTGGAAGTCCTGGCTGAACGGCTACGGCTCCACCCACACCGACACGCTGTCCCAGACGGTCACCATCCCGACCGGCTGCAAGGCGACCCTCAGCTTCTACCTGCACATCGACACCGGTGAGTCCGGTTCGACCCAGTACGACAAGCTGACGGTCCAGGTCAACGGCACCACGCTGAAGACCTACTCCAACGTCGACGCCGCCGCCGGCTACCAGCTGCGGACCTTCGACCTGTCGGCCTACGCGGGCCAGACGGTGACCCTCAAGTTCACCGGCACCGAGGACTCCTCGCTGCAGACCAGCTTCGTGATCGACGACACCTCGATCGCCACGAGCTGACCCGGCGCCGGTGAAACCGGCGGAAACCAGGTGAGACAGGGCAGGGCCCGGCGGGTGCGACCGCCGGGCCCTGTGTCGTGCCCGCGGGCGGTGCGGGGCGGGGCTGTGCGGTGCGGTACGGGGTCCGGGCCCGCGGGCGGTGCCGGGCGGTGCGGGGCGGGGCTGTGCGGTGCGGTGCGGGGCCCGCGGGCGTGAGTTTCCGGAAACCCGCCGGTCACCCCGGGGCAACCGGCGGGCAACACGAAACACGGGCGAAACGCGGCCGTCCGCGACCGGTAATCCGTTGTCGCCACACTTCCGGCACCTGCCCCGCTCGCAGCCCCCGGAGGAACCCCCATGCCGCTGGCCGCTCCCCTGGCCGCTCTCCACGCCGCGTCCCCGGCCGTCCCCCTGGCCGCCGACGCGCCGGCCGGGATCGACACCGGCGACACCGCCTGGCTGCTGGCCGCCACCGCGCTGGTGCTGCTGATGACGCCGGGGCTGGCGCTCTTCTACGGCGGCATGGTCCGCACCAAGAGCGTGCTCAACATGATCATGATGAGCTTCGTCTCGATCGCCGTGGTCACCGTGGTCTGGCTGCTGGCCGGTTACTCGCTCGCGTTCGGTCCGGATGCCGGCGGCCTGGGGCTGATCGGCGGCCTCGACCACCTGGGGATGGCCGGGATCACGCCGTCCTCGGTCACCGGCACCGTCCCCACCGTGCTGTTCGCGACCTTCCAGCTGACCTTCGCGATCATCACCGCCGCGCTGATCAGCGGTGCCATCGCGGACCGCGCCAAGTTCGGCTCCTGGGTGGTCTTCACCGCCGTCTGGACGCTGCTGGTCTACGTGCCGGTCGCACACTGGGTGTTCGCGCCCGGCGGCTGGATCCTGACCGAACTCGGCGCGCTGGACTTCGCGGGCGGCACCGTGGTCGAGGTCAACTGCGGGGCGAGCGGCCTGGCGCTGGCGCTGCTGCTCGGCCCGCGGATCGGCTTCCGCAAGGAGGCGATGCGTCCGCACAGCCTGCCGCTGGTGTTGCTCGGCGCGGGCCTGCTCTGGTTCGGCTGGTTCGGCTTCAACGCCGGTTCGGCGCTGGGCGCCAACGGCCTCGCCGCCTCCGCCCTGCTCAACACCCAGGCGGCCGGCTGCACCGGGCTGCTCGGCTGGCTGCTGGTCGAGAAGCGCCGGGACGGACACGCCACCACCCTCGGCGCGGCCTCCGGCGCGGTGGCGGGTCTGGTCGCGATCACGCCGTCCTGCGGCAGCGTCGACCTGCTCGGCGCGCTGGTGATCGGACTGGCGGCCGGGGTGGTCTGCTCCTACGCGGTGAGCTGGAAGTTCCGCCTCGGCTTCGACGACTCGCTGGACGTGGTGGGCGTGCACTTCGTGGCCGGGGTGATCGGCACCGCGCTGATCGGCCTGTTCGCCACCACCACGATGACCGGCGGCGCCGCCGGGCTGCTGCACGGCGGCGGGTTCGGGCAGTTGGGGCGGCAGCTGGTGGCCGTCGCCGCCGTCGCCCTCCACGCCTTCGCCGTCACCTACGGCATCGGGTGGGCGATCGAGCGGGTGATGGGTTTCCGCGCCAGCGAGGAGCACGAACTCACCGGCCTGGACCTCGCCGTGCACGCCGAGACCGCGTACGATCACGGCGTCCTGGGCCACGGTGTGCTGGGGCAAGGGGCTGTCACGGCTCACCCCACCGCCAGCGTGCTCGCGCACCCGTCCGACAAGGCGCCCTCCGCATGAAGCTGATCACCGCGATCGTGAAGCCGTTCAAGCTGGACGAGGTCAAGCGGGCGCTGCAGGCCGCCGGGGTGCACGGGCTGACCGTCAGCGAGGCCAGCGGGTACGGCCGCCAGCACGGGCACACCGAGGTGTACCGGGGGGCCGAGTACCGGATCGACCTGGTGCCCAAGGTGCGGATCGAGGTCGTCGTCGAGGACGAGGACGCGGAGCTGGTGATCGAGGCGGTCGTGCGGGCCGCGCGGACCGGGAAGATCGGGGACGGCAAGGTGTGGGCGGTCCCGGTGGAGACCGTGGTCCGGGTCCGCACCGGGGAGCGCGGGCCGGACGCGGTCTGAGCCGTCGGACCGGTCGTCGGAGGCCGGGCGTCACGGTTTCGGTGCCAGGCCGGGGAGCTGCTCCCAGACCCCGTCGGCGGCGATCTGCTGCCACCGTGGCAGGTCCAGCGGCGGGGTGTCCCGGGTGCGGCGCGAGTTGAGCGTCGGGTCGTCGACGTCGTGCAGGGTGCCGTTGTGGACGGCGAGCCCGACCCGGGTGCCGTCCGGGAACGGCGTCCAGATCCGGTAGGTGAGCCAGCCGGTGTCGGCGGTCTCCAGCACCTCGACGACCTGCGGGTCCGGGCCGGGGCCGGCCGCGGTCTCGCAGCGGTAGCCGGCCGCGCGGGCCGACTCGGTGCGGGCGCCGCAGGAGGGCGCGCCCGCCCGCGAGGCCGGGCCGTGCACCTCGACGGAGACGGTGACGGCGCCCGCGCCGTCGTCGTAGCGCGTCCAGAGCACGGCGTCGGCGGCCGGGTCGAGGGTGAGCTGGTCGGCGCCGGGCTCGGGGTCCAGCCGGCTGCCGGGGCCGAGCAGCCGGGCCAGGTCGTCGCGCATCGTCACGCTCTGCCGGTCCCGGAGGTGCTGCGGGTCCCGCGGGTCCGGCGCGGCGGTGTCGGGGTCGGGGCCCGCCTCGGAGCTGGGGTCGGAGCTGGGGCGGGGGTCGGAGCTGGGGCGGCGGTCGGCGGCGGTCGGTGCGGCCGGGGCGGCGTCGTACCCGATGAGGGCGGGCAGGCCGGTGAGGGTCACGGCGACGGCCAGTGCGAGCACGGCCGCGGCCGAGGCGGCGCTGCCCAGTCGACGCCGCCGGCGCAGCACGCGGCCCCGCCGGGTGGCCTCGGCGAGCATCACGGCGACCGGGGGGTGGAGGTCCTGGACGCTGTCGGCGAGAAGCCGGCCCAGGTCGTGTTCGAGGTCCGGGTCGGGGGCCATGGGGCGGGGCTCCTGGGGCTGGTGGTGGTCGGTCGGCGGGGAAGGAGGACGGGGCGGGCCCGGTCGGTGGCCGGGTTCAGGGCCTGAGCAGCAGCTCGCGGTCGTCGGCCAGGGTCTCGCGCAGCCGGGCCAGCGAGCGGGTGGAGAGTCCCTTCACGGCGGCCGGGGTGGTGCCGAGCATCTCGGCCACCGCCTCGATCGGATGGTCCTCCAGGTACCGCAGGACCACGACGGCCCGGTTGCGCGGCGGGAGCGTGCGGAGCGCGGCGACCAGGGTGAGCCGCAGATCGGCGCCGGCCGCCGGGTGGCCGTCCGGTCCGCCGGGGGAGTCGGGGAGTTCGGCGACGGCGATCTCGCCGGAGCGGCGCAGCCGGCGGTGCGAGAGGTAGCAGCGGAGCAGCACCTTGCGGGCGTAGGCGTCGATCGAGGGTTCGTCGTCGCCGCGGCGCAGCCGGCCCCAGACCGAGTAGAGCTTGGCGAGGGTGGTCTGGACGAGGTCCTGGGCCTGGTGCCAGTCGCCGCACATCAGGTACGCGACCTGGAAGAGCCGGCCGGCCCGGTTGGCAGCGAACTCCTCGAAGTCGCCCGTCCCGCTCATGCCGTCCCCCGTGCTCGTGGTGCCGTTCGGTGCCCTTCCACGGACATCCACGCCCCGGGGAGCGGGAAAGTCTCACCCGAGTTCGCCCACGACCTGGTGTCGGCCCGCCGAAACCTTCCTCCCAGGCCCTTGACGGGCCCCGGCGGCGACCCTAAGTTCGGCGCAGCGATTTCCAGAAAGTTTCAGCAAGCTTTCAGGAACGGTACCCGGCTGCCCCACCACAGCCGTCCAGGCTGCCCCACCCCAGCCACCCCCTCAGGAGACAACGTGGTCACCACCGCCCCCACCCGCCGGCCCGCCCGCAGAGTCCGGCCCGTCCGCGCGGCCGGCGCGCTCGGCGCCTCGGCGGCCCTCGCGCTCTCGCTCACCGCCGCCCTCGGCGCCGCCCCCGCCGCGCAGGCCGCCCCGCCCGGCGGCGGCAAGGACGTCACGGCCACCCTCTTCGAGTGGCGCTTCGACTCGGTCGCCAAGGCCTGCACCGACACCCTCGGCCCCAAGGGCTACGGCTTCGTCGAGGTCTCGCCGCCCCAGGAACACATCCAGGGCAGCCAGTGGTGGACCTCCTACCAGCCCGTCAGCTACCGGATAGCCGGGCGCCTCGGCGACCGGACGGCCTTCAAGAACATGATCGACACCTGCCACGCGGCCGGCGTCAAGGTGATCGCCGACTCGGTGATCAACCACATGTCCGCCGGCGCCGGCACCGGCACCGGCGGCACCGCGTACAGCAAGTACACCTACCCCGGGTACTACCAGGACCAGGACTTCCACTCCTGCCGGACGGCGATCAGCAACTACAACGACCGCTCCAACGTGCAGAACTGCGAGCTGGTCAACCTCTCCGACCTGAACACCGGCAGCGCCTACGTCCAGCAGACGATCGCCCGCTACCTCGACGACCTGGCCTCGCTGGGCGTCGACGGCTACCGGATCGACGCCGCCAAGCACATCGCCGCCGCCGACCTCGCCGCGATCAAGGCCAGGACGGCCAACCCGCAGGCCTACTGGGTGCAGGAGGTCATCTACGGCGCCGGCGAGCCGGTCCAGCCCTCCGAGTACACCGGCACCGGCGACGTCGACGAGTTCCGCTCCGGCACCTGGCTGAAGAGCGCCTTCCAGGGCGGCCGGCTCGCCGACCTGTCCGGCTGGGGCGGCGGCCTGCTGCCGGGCGACAAGGCCCGCACCTTCGTCGACAACTGGGACACCGAGCGCAACGGCTCCACACTGACCTACCGGGACGGCTCCGCCTACACCCTGGCCAACGTCTTCATGCTGGCCCACCCCTACGGCTCGCCCAACGTCTACTCCGGCTACGCCTTCTCCGGCCACGACGACGGCCCGCCGAACGGCGGCACCGTCAACGCCTGCTACCAGGACGGCTGGAACTGCACGCACGCCTGGCGGCAGGTGGCCAACATGGTCGGCTTCCGCAACGCGGTGGCCGGCACCGGACTCACCAACTGGTGGTCCAACGGCAGCAACGCGATCGCCTTCGGCCGGGGCGCCAAGGGCTTCGTGGCGATCAACCGGGAGAGCGGCGCGCTCACCCAGACCTTCCAGACCTCGCTGCCGGCCGGCTCCTACTGCGACGTCCAGCACGGCGACCCGGCGGCCGGCGGCTGCACCGGCCCGTCCTACACCGTCGGCACGGACGGCCGGTTCACCGCGACCGTCGGCGCCGGTGACGCGATCGCGCTGCACGTCGGCGCGCCCGGCAGCGGCACCGTGGTGAGCGGCGGGGCGTCCTTCGCCGTCAACGCGACCACCAGCTGGGGCCAGAACGTCTACGTGGTCGGGGACAACGCGGCCCTCGGCGCCTGGAACCCGGCCGCCGCGCTGCCGCTCTCCTCGGCCGCCTACCCGGTGTGGAAGCTCGACGTGACGCTGCCCGCCGGGACGTCCTTCGCGTACAAGTACGTCCGCAAGGACGCCTCGGGCGCGGTCATCTGGGAGTCCGGGGCCAACCGGACCGCGACGGTGCCCGCCTCGGGGAAGGTCGTGCTGAACGACACCTGGCGGCCGTAGTCCGCCGCAGCTCCCGGAGCTGCTCGCCGGAGCAAGGGGACCCTCGTCAGCCGTGTGCGACGGGGGTCCTCCGCGTGTGCGGACCGGCGGCGCCGGTGCCGACCCGGTGCCGACCCGGTGCCGACCCGGTCCAGGCCGGGTGCCGACCCGGTCCCGGCACCGGCTTCGGGCCCAGCCTCGGCTTCAGGCTCAGCCTCGGCCGATGTACGGCATGGCGGTCGCCATCACCGTCGCGAACTGCACATTGGCTTCCAGCGGCAGCTCCGCCATGTGCCGCACCGTGCGGGCCACGTCGTCGACGTCCATCGTCGGCTCGACCGCGATCCGCCCGTCCGCCTGCCGGACCCCCAGGCTCATCGCGGCCGTCATGTCGGTGGCGGCGTTGCCGATGTCGATCTGCCCGCAGGCGATCCGGTACGGACGGCCGTCCAGCGACAGCGACTTGGTCAGCCCGGTCACGGCATGCTTGGTCGCGGTGTAGGCGATCGACTGCGGACGCGGTACGTGCGCGGAGATCGAGCCGTTGTTGATGATCCGGCCGCCCTGCGGCCGCTGCGCCCGCATCTGCCGGAACGCGGCGCGCGCACACAGGAACGCGCCGGTCAGGTTGAGGTCGACCACGGCCCGCCACTCGGCGACGTCCAACTCGTCCACCGTGGCCGGGGCGCCGAACGTCCCGGCGTTGTTGAACAGCAGGTCCACCCGCCCGAACCGCTCGACGGCCGCCGCGAACAGCGCGTCCACCGCCGCCGGGTCGGTGACGTCGGTCGGCACCACGGCGGCCTCGGCGCCGCTCAGCCGGGCGGTCTCGCGCAGCGGCTCCGCCCGGCGCCCGGCGAGCACCAGCCGCCACCCCCCGGCCGCCAGCTCCCGCGCGACGGCCCGCCCGACACCGCTCCCGGCTCCGGTGACGACGGCGATCTGTTCCAGCATGTCGGACTCTCCTCGGCTCACGGCGGCTGGCCCGATCGTTCCCGATTCCCGTCCCGGCGTCACTGGTACGAGTGTCCAAGGCGCGGGCGTCGCGGTGGGCGCTCGCTCGTTCGGGCGGTTCCGGCCGGCGGTCCGGTCGACGTCCGGCAAGCTCCCCGCCGACCGGCGGGGAGCGGCCCCCGCCGGTCGGCAGGGGCCGTGGGAGGCTTTACCCGATCGGGAACAAACATTGGGTCGGTGCTGGCCGACACGCAACCGGCCCACCGTCGACCACGTCATAAGATCGCAGGACGGCACGCCGCCGAGCAGGGCGGCGAGCAGCCTCCCGGGGGTCCCGCAGACAGTCGCGCCCCGGGTCTGTCCGGCCCCACCCGGGGGCCACCGCCCGGCTCCGCGGAGCGGGCGCGACACCGGTCGGAGAGTTCTCACCGTGCAGCCGCAGTCCTCCCGTTTCCGCGCCGTGCTGACCGGTGCCACCGCCTTCACCCTGGCCGCCGCGCTCGCGGCCTGCGGCAGTACGGACGGCGGGAACAAGGGGGACTCGGCGAGGGCCGGCGCGGGCGGCGCCGCCTCACCCGCCGGCTCCTCCGCCGCGGCGTCCTCCGCCCCCGGTTCGTCGGCCCCCGGTTCGTCCGCCCCGGGCTCGTCCGCCCCCGGCTCCCCGGCGGCCGGGTCGACCTCGGCGCCCGCCGCGCCGACCACGACCGCGCCGCCCGCCGCCTCCGGCAAGGTGCTGATGCCCACCGGCCCGCAGGCCACCTTCGGCAAGGCCCGGGACACCGCCGCGGGCCAGATCATGGTGACCACCCTGGCCGGCCCCAAGTCCGGGGTCTCCGGCAAGGTCTGGGTCTGGCTCCCCCCGGAGTACAACGACCCGAAGTACGCCAGGACCGGCTTCCCCGTGCTGACCCTGTACGCGGGCGGCCAGAGCGCCGGCTACAACACCTGGACGGACAACCAGCTGCCGATCCAGGAGGTCGACGCCGACCTGGCCAAGCAGGGCAAGGCGCACCCCTTCATCATGATCATGCCGGTGCAGAACCTCGACTCCAACGAGGCCAAGGCCCTGGAGTGCGCCGACATCCCGGGCCAGCCCAAGATCGGCACCTGGATGGCCGAGGACATCCCCGACTTCGTGCGCGCCAACTTCCGCACGGTGAAGGGCCGCGACGGCTGGGGCCTGATGGGGGCCTCCACCGGCGCGTTCTGCAGCGCCAAGCTGGCCCTCCAGCACCCGGACAAGTTCAAGGCCGCCGTGCCGATCGACGGTTACTTCAACCCCGACTCCCCGCTGTGGAAGGGCTACGAGAACGACCGGCAGGCCAACAGCCCCGACCTGCTGGTCTCCCAGGGCAAGGCCGACGTGCGGGTGCTGGCCACCGCCGGCGGTGCCAACGCCTACGAGATCAAACTGGTCAAGGCCTGGGTCGCGAAGGCCGCTGCGCCGCTCACCGTCGAGTACTACGAGCAGCCCGGCGGGAAGCACCTGACCACCGACTTCAAGAAGATGATCCCGGACACCCTGCAGTGGCTCAGCAAGAACCTCGCGGGGCCGCAGAGCGACTGAGCACGGAGCGGACCGGCCGATCACGGCGGCCGGTCCGTCCCGCACCTCCGGCGTCCCGCACCTCCGGCGTCCCGCACCTCCGGTGGCCCGCATCTCCGGTGTCCCGCACCTCCGCGTCCTGATCGGCCCGGGGCGTCACACCTCTCTCTTCCCGGCTTCCTCCCGGCTTCCTCCCGGGTCCGCGCGGTGGGTCACCCGCGTTCGGGTGACCTCTGCTGACCTCAGGTCCCCGCGCCTCTCGCAGGGCTCCGCCGCTTCCCGGCTCGGCGGGCCTCCCGGCACGCCGTGGCACGCCCTCGTCCTGGCCCCCGCGGTCTGTGGGGCGCGATGTCGCCCCGCGTTCGCCGCCACGCCCGCCGGAGCGGGTCGAACGGCCGCTGAGCTGCACGTCAATCGGACATTGATTCGCCTCTGATGTCCTCGGACCACTGTGGTGGAAGTGCCAGCCCGCCACTTCCGCCAGGTCGAGCCAAGCCCTGCCAAGCCGTGAAGAGAGTGTCATGCCCAGCCACCTGCTGCCCGTAGCGTCCCCGGTGACCCCGGCCGTGCCCACCCCGCGCGGCTCCGCGCACGACCGCACCGCCGACGAGGACCCGCAGGCCGTCCGCTTCGCCGGACTGCGGTTGGTGCACTCCGCACTCCGCCGGGACCTCGCCCGGCTGCCCAACGCGCTCCGGCTGCTGCAGCCCGGCGAGGACGAGAAGGGCGCCGCGCTGCTGCGCCACTGGACCTTCGTCACCGCCGTGCTGACCTGCCACCACGAGCAGCAGGACACCCGGATCTGGCCCATCGTCCGCCGCTTCGCGCCCGAGCTGCGGCTGCTGCTGAACTGGCTGGAGGCGGACCACCACAACCTGGACCACTCCTTCACCCGGGTCACCACCCTGGTTCGGATCGCCAGCCGGGACACCGGTTCGGTCTGGCCGGTGGCCTACGCGATCGAGGACCTCGCCGCCCGGCTGGAGACCCATCTGCGGGTCGAGGAGCGTCAGTTGCTGCCGCGGATGGACGCGGTCTTCGCGGAGGGTTCGCGGGTGGGCAGCCTGCCCGAGCTGCTCGACGTGATGCACTCGGCCGACGGGCCGGGCACGCCGGACGCGCTGGCCTGGCTGCTGGACGGCGTCGAGCCGACGGTGGTCGAGCGACTGCTCGCCGACTGCGACGACGTGGTGGCCCGGCACTGGCCGCACTGGCAGGCCACGTACCAGCGCTGCACGGCGCCGCTGTGGGGGGCGTCCGAGACCGGGGACCCGGCCGGCGACTGAACGCCGGGGCTTTTGCGGGGCTTTGATCTACGCGCGTGGCAGGTGCCGTAGGCGTATGCCGCCACGGAGGGCGGGGCGGAGGGCGGGGCGGAGGGCGCCGGGGCGGGCGCGGTCGGGTCAGCGCAGCCCCAGCCGGGCCAGGTAGCCCGGCAGGTCGGCCGGGTCGTGGGTGGCCAGGCCCAGGTAGCCGTCCGGCCGGACGACGAACAGCCCCTGCCCGTAGGCCCGTTCGGCGACGCCACCGTCGATCCGGTGCCCGTGCACCCCGGCGGGCAGCTCCGGCAGTTCGCGGCCGATCGCGAGCACGGTGACGTGCGGCCCCCGGAACAGCTCGAAGAGCCGCCGCGGCGAATCCTTGGGCACCGAGCCGTTGGGCACCGCACCGCCGGGCACCGCGCCGTCGAGCACCGCGCCGTCGAGCACCGAACCGTCCAGCGGTGCGTCCGGGGCCCGCTCGCCGGCCCGCAGCGCGTCCTCGGTCAGTCCGGGGCGGGCCTCGACGGTCAACGGGCCGTCCTCGTAGCCGAGTCCGAGCTGTTCGGTGCGCGGACCGCGCCGCAGTCCGCCGGCCCGGACTCCGCCGGCGCGGTGCAGCCGGGTGGAGAGGTCCAGGACCTCGGCGGCGATCGGCAGGCGTTCCTCCTCGTAACTGTCCAGCAGGGCCTCGTCGGCGCCGTGCCGCAGCACCTGGCCGAGCTTCCAGCCCAGGTTGTACGCGTCCTGGACGCTGGTGTTGAGGCCCTGGCCGCCGGCCGGGGAGTGGATGTGCGCGGCGTCGCCGGCCAGGAAGACCCGGCCGTCCCGGAACCGCTCGGCGAGCGCCGCGCGGGGCCGGAAGTCGGAGGCCCAGTGCACCGGGCCGAGCGCCGAGTCCGGCAGGTGGGTGCGGGCCGCGACGGTCCGCCGCACGCCCGCCGCCGAGGTGTCGGGCTGCTGCGGGTCGCCGCCGCCCTCCCCGCCGAACTGCGCGAACAACTGGAAGGCGGTGGTGCTCGGTAGCGGGCAGAGCAGCAGCGCGCCGCCGGGCGCCTTCGGCCAGATGTGCCAGTTCTCGCGGTCCAGGCCGTCGATCTCGAGGTCGGCGACCAGGCTCGGCCGCGGGTCGACCTGCTCGCCCGCCATCGGGATGCCCACCGCCCGGCGGACGGCGGAGCGGCCGCCGTCGGCGGCGACCAGGTAGCGGGCGGAGACGGTCCGCTCGGCGCCGTCGGGGCCGGTCAGCCGTGCTTCGACCCGGTCGGGGTGCTGGTCGAGGCCGCTCAGCGCGGTGCCGAAGGCGACCTCGCCGCCGAGCTCGCGCAGCCGCTCGTGCAGCAGCTCCTGGGTGCGCCACTGCGGGAGCATCCAGACCGCCGGGAACGGCACGGTCGGGTCCGGCTCGGGGGTTCCGACGAGGTCCCACTCGCCCTGCCGCTCGCCGTCCTCCCAGCTCATCATCCGGGGGTAGGGCCGGCCGGCGGTGTGCACGGCGGTGAGCAGGCCGAGGTCCTCGAAGACCTCCTGGGTGCGGGGCTGGAGACCCTTGCCGCGCGAGCCGGGGAACAGCGCCCCGGCCTTCTCGACCAGCAGCGCGGACACCCCGCGCCGGGCCAGGTCGCAGGCGAGGGTCAGTCCGGTCGGGCCGGCGCCGACGACGAGGACCTCGGTCAGGGTCCGGGTGTGCGTCATCGCGAACTCTCCTTAACGTCGTTAAGTTGCTGACGTCCGGAAGCATGGGCTTAACAGTGTTAAATTGTCAATGCCCGAGGTCGTACGCCCCCCGTGTCGACCCCCCGTGTTCGACCCCTCCCGTGCCGCCCCCGAGGGTCGGCCGCCGCGAAAGGAAGCGCGCCGTGCCGCCGAAGCTGGACCGCGCCCAGGTGGTCGACGCCGCCCTGCGCCTGCTCGACGAGACCGGGCTGGAGGGGCTCACCCTGCGCCGGATCGCCACCGCGCTGGACGTCAAGGCGCCCGCGCTCTACTGGCACTTCGCCAACAAGCAGGCGCTGCTCGACGAGATGGCCACCGAGATGCTCCGTCGGATGTCCGCCGGGCCGAACGCCGTCCCGGAGAGCTGGCAGGAGGCGATCACCACCACCTGTCGCACCCTGCGCGCCGCGCTGCTCGGCTACCGGGACGGCGCCAAGGTGTTCAGCGGCACCCGGCTCACCGACTACGGGCACGCCGGGGAACAGGACGCCCTGCTCGCCGCCTTCCTCCGGGCCGGCTACGAACTCGGCGACGCCGTGCTGGCCTTCACCACCGCGTCCGCGTTCACCATCGGGTTCGTCATCGAGGAGCAGGCCGTCCAGCCGGTGCCGGGGGAGCGGGCGCCCGAGTACGACCCGGAGCGGCGGGCCGCCGCGATCGATCCCGAGCACGCGCTCGCCGCCGCCGCGAGCCGCGAGCTCTTCGGTGGCTTCGAGCAGCGCTTCGAGCGCGGTCTGGCGATCGTCGTGGCCGGCGTCGAGGCCTCGCTCGGGGGCACGCCCCGACCCTCGTCCGGCCCGCCGCCGGGCCCCGCTGCCGGTTCCGTCAACTCCGGTCAACCCCTAGGGGATTGACCCCGTCGGACCTCCGGGTGCCGACGGCTCCGGGCATCCGGGGCGGGCCGGGGGACGGGTACCGCCGGAGGGTGATGGCCGGGGGACGGCGCGTGCCTACCGTCGGAGTCATGACCACTGCGCCCGCCACCCCGCCCCCGGATCACCGGCCCACCGCCCGCCCCGCCGCCCGCCCCGCTCGAGGCCCCGGCCGCCGCCGGGCGTCCGCCGCCCGATCGGCCACCCGATCGACCGCCTTCGTGGCCGGCGCCGTGCTGCTGCTCGGCGCCGGCCTCGCCGCGTGCAAGGGCGGCGCCTCGCTCTGCGTGGACGACAACAGGTGCGACGTGGTCGTCCGCACCGAGAACGCCGACAGCACCCACACCGTCGAGGTCTTCGGCGGCGACCGGACCCTCAGGCTCACCGTGGGCCGGATCACCGACACCACCGCCGAGGTCAGGCTCGGCGAGGACACCAGGACCCTCACCGAGGACGCCGAGACCACCGTCGGCGTCGCGAAGATCACCCTGCACCACGCCGACGCGCACGCGCACACCGCCGAACTCCACGTCGTCCGTTGACTCCCGGCGCGGCGCGGCGGACGGCCCGGTGCGCGGCTCCGCTACTCCGGCAGCCGGTTGAGCCAGGAGATCGGCGTGACCGCGATCGCCGTCTCCGGTGAACCGTCCCACTCCAGCGGAAGCCCGGCCGCCGTCAGTGCCGCCGCGACCTCGCGCCCGACCTCGGCCGTCCGCCGGACGGCCGCCTCCGTCGACTCGCCGTCCACCTGGAACCCGCCGTACCGCAGCATCAACGCACCGCCGTCGGCAGCCCGTTCGGTGTCCTGCTGATGGAAGAACACGAAACCGCGCGACGCCTCGTCGGCCTCGCCCCCGATCTCGGCATAGCCGCAGTTCGCGCAACAGGTGAAGTCCATCGCGGCGACGATGCCCAGCTCCTCCAGGGCGTCGAAGGCGATCTCCAGCCGGTCGACGTCGGTCGTCTCCGGCCAGGAGGCCTGCTCCTCCAGGCGCTCCCGCCACAGCGGAGCGACGATCCGCTCCGCCTCCTCCATCGTCAGTCCCTGGTCGTCGAGGACCTCGACCAGGGACTCCGCTATCTCGTCCGGCTCCTGGAAGCCGCACCGGATCAGCTCGCGGGCCCGCTCCTCGGCGTCCCGCAGTACCTCGTCGGCAAGGGTGCTCTGTACGGTGTCCTGGTCCATACCCGCATCCAAGCACCCGCCTCCGACAACCGGCCCGGTCCGCCGGTCCGCCGGCCCGGTGGCTCGCCGTCCCGTGGCCGGCCCGGTGGCTCAACCGGTGGCGAGCCGGAACTCCAGGTTCCCGAAGCGCACCTGGTCGCCGGGGCGGACCCGGACGCCGCCGACGATCCGGTACCCGTTCACATGGGTGCCGTTGGTCGAGCCGAGGTCGTACAGCACCCAGCCGTCGCCCTCGTGCCGCAGCTCCGCGTGGTTGCGCGAGACCGAGGCGTCGTTCAGCCGCAGTCCCGAGCCGGGGATCCGGCCGATCGTCAACTGCCCGCCCCCGGCCTGCGGGAGGCTGAGCCCCGGCAACCGCTCGGCCCGCCAGGCCCCGCCGATGCGCACACCGAAGGCGGAGATCCGGCCCACCGTCCGCAGCACGAACCGTCCGACCGGGTTCCCGGCCGGCAGGTCCGCCATCACCGACTTCAGTTCGGCGCGGCTGCTCGCCCGGAGGACGAGGTCCAGCCGGCCCAGGAAGGTGTCGTGCGACAGCCGGCCGTTCCCGGCCCCCTCCCGCAGCACGTCGAGCGCCTGCTCCCGCTCGGCCTCCGACGGCCGGACCACCTGGGTCCGGTTCTCACGCGACATCATGAGCCGATTCTCGGCGCCCCCCGCCGACCTGTCCAGATTCCCGGGGGCGCCGCGGCCGCACCGGTGCCGGGGCCGGGTCGTGACGAGCGGTCCGGCCGGGGAGGAGTCAGGACTTCCGCGCGGCGGCCACGATCTTGGCCGTGGTGTGCAGGAACCGCGAGGTCACCGACCCCCGGTACGACGTCCCGAAGAGGTCGCCGGTGGTGACCCACTTCCCGTTCCGCAGGTGCACCACGACGAACGCGGTGCCGGGATCGGCGCCGATCACCTCGTAGTCGCCCTTCGGCGAGGTGAACGGGACCGGGAAGTCCGCGGGCAGCGGCTCGGACAGGAAGTTCACCGTGAGCCGCACGTCCGGGGTGACCTCGACGCCCGCGAACGGTTCGGCGTCCAGCACCGCCTGGACCTCGTCCACCGTGCGCAGCAGCACCGGCACCGGGAAGCCCAGCTGCTCGGCCAGGTGCTGCTCGATCCGCCCGGTCAGGGCCGCCCGGCCCGCCGCGTCGGCGACCTCGGCGGTGAAGAACACGTTGCCGCTCTGGATGTAGGAGCCGACGCGCTCCAGGCCGAGCTCGGTGAAGAGCGTGCGGAGCCGCTCCATCCGCACCGTCCGGCCGCCGACGTTCACGGCGCGCAGGAAGGCGATGTAGGTGGTGGTAGTGGTCACCCGGCCAGTCTGGCACCGCGCACCGACATCGCACGGCGGCCGTCGTGCCGGGGGTCGTGCGATGCCGGTGTGCCGCTGCGCCGGTCGCCGGTCGCCGGTCGCCGTACGGCGGGTGTCGGTGCCGGGTGCCAGACTGTCGGCATGGCTACCTGGCAGGATTTCGAGCACGAGGCACCTGACCTGGCCCCTGCGGTGCGGGCCCGTTTCGAGGCCAACAAGCACCATGTCCTGGCGACGCTGCGCAAGGACGGTGCGCCCCGGGTGAGCGGCGTCGAGGTGGACTTCATCGGGGCCGACCTGATGATCGGGTCGATGCTCGACGCGGTCAAGGCGCGGGACCTCCACCGCGACGCCCGCTTCGCCCTGCACAGCAACCCGAGCGACGAGACGCTGGCGGGCGGCGACTCCAAGGTGTCCGGCCGGGCCGTGGAGCTCACCGACGAGACGGCGCGCGCCGCCTACGAGGCCGAGCTGCCCGAGCCTCCGCCCGGCCCGTACCACGCCTTCCGGCTGGAGCTGGAGCAGGTCGTGCACACCACCGTGGAGGACGACACGGTGCGGATCAGCTCCTGGCGCCCGGGCGAGCCGGTCCGGCGGTTCGAGCGCCGCTGAGCTCCCCGGGGCAGCCGCTCGGGCTGCCCGCCCACCGCGGGCGGGGAGCCGGCGCGAGGGGCCCTACGGCAGGACGGACCTGACGGCCTCGGGCGTGCGCGCGACCACCGCGTGCCCGTCGTCCGCGGTGATGATCGGCCGCTGGATCAGGATCGGGTGCTCGGCCATCGCGGCGAGCCAGCTCGCCCGGTCGCCCTCCTCCCGGCCCCACTGCTTCATGCCCAGGTCCTTGGCCACCGGCTCGTCGGTGCGGGCGATGTCCCACGGCTCCAGGCCGAGCCGCTCGAGCACCTGCTCCAGCTCGGCGACGCTCGGCGGGTCCTCCAGGTAGCGCCGCACGGTGTACTCCATACCCGCGCCGTTCAGCTCGTTCAGTGCGCTGCGGCACTTCCCGCAGCGCGGGTTGATCCAGATCTCCATCCCGCCACCCTACCGACCGCTCCCCGCCCGGCCCCGCCCCCGCGCCGCCGCACCGCCCCTTCGGCCCTGGCGGCCCACCCCGC
>JOHN01000027.1 GCA_000719695.1 Streptomyces sp. NRRL F-6131 | reverse complement strand
ACGAACTCACCCACCCCACCGCCGACACCGTCCTGGACCGCATGCGCCGCTTCGACGCCAAGGGCCGCACCAGCTGACCCACCGCGCCCCGCCGCCCGTCCCGGCCCCGAACCGGCCGCCGACCCCACGACCTCCAGGACTGACACCACCCCATGTACCGCACCGCACTGCGCAACGTGCTGGCCCACAAGGCCCGACTGCTGATGACGACGCTCGCCGTCCTCCTCGGCACCGCCTTCGTGGCCGGCACCCTCGTCTTCACCGACACCCTCGGCGAGGCCTGGCGCTCCCAGAGCGCCAAGAGCTACACCGACATCGCCGTCACGGTCAGCGACCGCGGTGCCGTCGGCAAGGGGTACGACCACGGCGGCAAGGCCTCCGGCGGCCCCGCGCTCACCGAGGAGACCCGGACGGCGATCGCCGCGCTGCCCGGCGCCGCCGAGGCCCGCGGTGTGGTCAGCGGCTTCGCGGGCATCGCCGACCGCAAGGGCGCGCTGATCGGCGACGGCTTCTCCACCAGCGGCACCAACTACGTCCCCGGCGCCGACGGCACCGACCCGCGCTACCCGCTGGTCGACGGCCGCGGCCCGCGCGGCTCCGGCGAGATCGCGCTGGACGCCAGGACCGCCGAGAAGGGCGCGTACAAGGTCGGCGACACCGTCCGCGTCGCCGTCAACGGCCCGGTCATGGAGCTCAAGCTCACCGGCACCCTGCACACCAACGACCCGCGGATCGTCTCCGGCGGCTCGCTCGCCGCCTTCGACACCGCCACCGCCCAGCACCTCTATCTCAGCCCCGGCCAGTACGCCGAGATCGACGTCAGGGCCAAGCCCGGCACGGACGACACCGCCCTGCTCGCCGCCGTCCGACAGACCCTGCCCGCCGCCGACACCATCGAGGCCAGCACCGGCCGCGCGCTGGCCGACGAGCAGGACCGGATGATCGCCGAAGGCACCAGGAGCATGTCCACCGTGCTGCTGACCTTCGCCGGGATCTCGCTCTTCGTCGGCATCTTCATCATCGCCAACACCTTCACCATGCTGATCGCCCAGCGCACCAAGGAGCTGGCCCTGCTGCGCGCCGTCGGCGCCGGGCGCCGGCAGATCACCCTGTCGGTGCTGGCCGAGGCGCTGCTGGTCGGCCTGACCGCCTCGATCGGCGGCCTGCTCGCCGGCATCGGCATCGCCTCCGGGCTGAAGGCCCTGCTCAACGGCCCGTGGGAGGCCAACCTGCCGGACGGCCCGCTGGTGATCGCCCCGTCCACGGTGATCGGCTCGCTCGCCGTCGGCGTCGTGGTCACCGTGCTCGCCGCCCTGCTCCCCTCGGTGCGCGCCTCCCGGATCGCGCCGGTCGCCGCGATGAGCTCCGTCGAGCAGCCCGCCACCCAGAAGTCCCTGCTGGTGCGGAACACCGTCGGCCTGCTGTTCGCCGCGATCGGCGCCGGTGGACTGCTCGGCGGCGCGGCCGGCAAGTCGGTCAAGCTGGTCGGCCTCGGCGCGGGGGCGCTGATGATCGGCGTCTTCGTGCTCACCCCGCTGCTGTCCCGTCCGGTGATCGCGCTGTTCGCCCCGGCGCTGCGCAAGCTGTTCGGCACGCCCGGCAAGCTGGCCCGGGATAACGCGGTGCGCAACCCGCGCCGCACCGCCGCCACCGCTTCCGCGCTCACCATCGGCGTCACCCTGATCACCGCGCTGACCGTGGTCGGCGCCTCGGTGAACAAGGCCGCCGACGACTCCTCGGCGAGCGACCTCAAGGCCGACTACGCCGTCGCCATGGACAACTACTCCATGCTCGCCCCCGAGGTCGCCGGCCGGATCGCCCAGCTCCCCGGGGTCACCGCGATGAGCGTGGAGCGCCAGGTGCCGGTGGAGTCCGCCGACGGCGACACCTCCTGGCTCACCGGCGTGGACGCCGCGACCTTCGACCGCCTGGTCGACATCGAGGTCGGCTCCGGCTCGGCCGACGCGCTCAAGCAGGGCAAGCTGCTCACCACCACCGGCTACGCGCAGCGCAACGGGCTGACGGTCGGCTCGACGCTCGACATCACCTACCCCGACGGGACCCGCGCCACCCTGACCGTCGGCGGTCTGGTGGAGAGCAACAGCGAGATCTCCGGGTTCGTCGCGCCCGACAGCCTGGTCGGTCCGCACGCCGCGCCGGGCACCGGCCTGCACCGGGTGCTGGTCAAGGGCGACGCCGGCGCCACCCCCGAGCTCAAGCAGGCGCTGCGCGACGCCACCGGCGGCAACCCGCTGATCAGCGTCAAGGGCGAGGAGGACGTCAAGGCGGAGAACAACCGGGCGATCAACGCCGTGCTGAACGTCATGTACGGGCTGCTGGGCATGTCCGTGGTGGTCGCGGTCCTCGGCGTGGTCAACACCATGGCGATGTCGGTGTTCGAGCGCCGCCGGGAGATCGGCATGCTGCGGGCGATCGGCCTGGACCGGCGCGGCATCGGCCGGATGGTCCGGCTGGAGTCGCTGATCATCGCGCTGTTCGGCGGTGTGGTGGGCGTACTGCTCGGCATCGTCACCGCCTGGGCCGCCACCCGGACCATGGCGGGGTCGCTGAAGAACATCACCCTGGTGGTGCCGCCGGTGCAGATGGTGGCCTTCCTGGTCGCCGCCGCGGTGATCGGCCTGCTGGCCGCCGTCTGGCCGGCCCACCGGGCGGCCCGGCTGGACATCCTGGGCGCGATCAAGAGCGAGTAGCCGCGGCGCGCCCGCGTCGAACAGCGCAGCGCCCGCCGGGACTTCCCCGGCGGGCGCTGTGCTGTGCTGTGGTGTGGTGTGCTGTCGCACATGGTGCTGTCGGGCGCGGTGCCGCCGGGCGCAGGACGCACCCGTACGCACCCGCGCGCACCCGCGCGCACCCGTACGAGCAAACGTTTCCTCAGCAGCCGTTGAGGATCGAGGAGAGGGCGCTCTTCTCCGCGCTGTCGACGGAGAGGCCGTAGTAGTACTTCACCTGGACCCAGGCGCGGGCGTAGGTGCAGCGGTAGGAGGTCTGCGGCAGCCAGTGGGCCGGGTCCTGGTCGCCCTTGGAGCGGTTGGAGCTCGCGGAGACGGCGATCAGCTGCGGGCGGGTCAGGTCGTTGGCGAAGGCCTGGCGCTGGCCGGTGGTCCAGGCCCAGGCACCGGAGCGCCAGGCCTCGGCGAGCGGCACCAGGTGGTCGATGTCGAAGCTCGACGCGCTGGTGGTGGTGACGTTGTCGTAGACCGAGGACCAGCTGCCGCTCACGGCGGCGCAGGCGCTGTCCGTGCTGACGTTGCTGCCGTCGCGCTTGAGGACCGTCTCGCGGGTGTTGCAGGTGCCGGAGACGGTGATCCAGTGCGGGAAGAGCGCGCGGTCGTAGGTGGAGGTGTGGGACTCCGCGGTCACCGCGATCGAGGCGAGGTAGCCGCGGGCGGTGGCGGCCGAGACCGGGGTCGGCAGGGCGGCCTGCGCGGTACCGGCGCCGGTCAGCAGGGCGGTGAGGGCGAGCAGCAGGGCGCCGAAGGCGGCGGCCAGGACGCGGCGGGGCGCGCGTATGGCGGGCATCGCGGACATGCGGGGACTCCTGGGTCGAGGAGGGCAGGGGAAAGCCCCCGGGCGGGAACCGGCCCGGGCTGCCGACCAGCATGGGCCCCCAGGGGTTTACGCGGGTAGATCCAGGACGTGAATTTTTTGACCGGCTGTCAGTTGCGGCGCCGTCCGACCGGCCCGGAACGCCGAACGCCCCGCCCGGCGGTGGCCGGACGGGGCGTGCGAGGCGGTCGCGCGGGTGCGCCGGACGGCGCGAACCGTTCGCTCAGGCGGCCGACTTCGCTCCACTGGGCTTCGGTGCGGCCGGCTTGGCCGGGCCTCCGCCGAGGACGCCGAAGAAGAAGGCCAGCGTCGGCGCCAGGTAGGCGAGCCAGACGACCAGTTGGAAGACCGTCGGGTCCGGCTGGAAGTTGAACACGCCCTTGAGCAGGGTGCCGTACCAGCTGTCCTTGGGAACGGTGGAGGAGATGTCGAAGGCGAGGCTGTGCAGACCCGGCAGCCAGCCGGCCTCCTGGAGGTCGTGCACGCCGTAGGCGAGCACGCCGGCGGCGACCACGACCAGCATGGCGCCGGTCCAGGTGAAGAACTTGGCCAGGTTGATCTTCAGCGCGCCGCGGTAGAACAGCCAGCCCAGCACCACCGCGGTCAGCAGACCGAGCGCCGCACCGATGATCGGGTTGTAACCGTCCTCGGTGGCCTGCACCGCCGTCCAGATGAACAGCGCCGTCTCCAGGCCCTCGCGGCCGACCGCCAGGAAGGCGGTGACCACCAGGGCGCCGGTGCCCATCGCCAGCGCCGCGTCCAACTTTCCGTGCAGCTCGCTCTTCAGGTGGCGGGCCGTCCGGCGCATCCAGAACACCATCCAGGTGACCAGACCGACCGAGATGATCGACAGCGATCCGCCGAGCGCCTCCTGGGCCTCGAAGGAGAGCTGGGACGAACCGAACTGCAGCACCGCGCCGAACGCCATGGACAGCAGGACGGCCGCGCCGACGCCGGTCCACACCGGCGGGAGCTTCTCCCGCCGGCCGGTCTTGACCAGGTAGGCGATGAGGATGCAGACGACCAGGCTGGCTTCGAGTCCTTCGCGCAGGCCGATCAGGTAGTTGGCGAACACGCTGGCTCCTGGGGGTGAAGAGGGTGGTACGGGCGAGACGGGCGGGGGGTCAGCCGAAGAGGGCCTGGCCCCACCACTCGCCGGGCTTGCGGACGCCCGCGGGGCAGGCGAAGTGGGCCGAACCGACGTGCTGGATGTACTCGTTCAGCGCGTCGGAGGCCGCCAGCCGCTGCTGGAGCGGCACGAACGCCTTGCGGCTGTCCCGCTGGTAGGCGAGGAAGAACAGGCCCGCGTCCAGCCGGCCGAGACCGTCGGTGCCGTCGGTGAACGAGAAGCCGCGGCGCAGGATCATCAGGCCGTCGTTGGAGTCCGGGTGGGCCAGCCGGACGTGCGCGTCGTCCGGCATCGCCTTGAAGTCCGGGGCGTCGTGCTCCTTGGTCCGCCCGTACGCGGCGCCCTCGCCCTTGGTGCGGCCGAAGACGTCCTCCTGCTCCTTGAGCGAGGTGCGGTCCCAGGTCTCGATGTGCATCCGGATCCGGCGGGCCACCAGGTAGGAGCCGCCGGTCATCCACTCCGGGCCCTCGCCGGGGGCGACCCAGACGTGCTCGGCGAGCTTCGCCGTGTCGGTGCCGGCGATGTTGTGGGTGCCGTCCTTGAACCCCATCATGTTGCGCGGGGTCTGGGCGTCCGGGGTGGTGGAGGAGGTCTTGCCGAAACCCAGCTGCGACCAGCGGATGTTGACGGTGCCCATGCCGATCCGGGCCAGGTTGCGGATCGCGTGCACCGCCACCTGCGGGTCGTCGGCGCAGGCCTGGACGCACAGGTCGCCGCCGCTGCGCTGCGGGTCGAGGTTGTCGCCCTTGAACTTGGGCAGGTCGATGAGGGCCTCGGGGCGCTTGGCCTTGAGGCCGAAGCGGTCCACGCCGTCCTTCTCGAACAGGCTCGGGCCGAAGCCGATGGTGAGGGTGAGCCGGGAGGCCGGCAGGCCCAGGGCCTCGCCGGTGTCGTCCGGCGGCGCCTCCGGCAGCCCGCTGGCGGCGCCGCTGCCGACCTCGCGGCCGCCGGTCATCGCGGCGGCGGCCTTGGTCCACTCCTTCAGCATCCGGACCAGCGACTCGCGGGTGGCGCTCGACGAGATGTCGAAGGCGGCGAAGTGCAGCCGGTCCTGGACGGGGGTGGCGATGCCGGACTGGTGGTCGCCGAAGAACGGGATGTCGGCGGTGGCCGCGGCCGGCGCGGCCGGGGCGTCGTCGTCCTGCCGGGTCGCGGCGGCGACCGAACCGACGCCGGCCGCGCCCAGGGCGACACCGGCACCGGCCCAGCCGATCACGGCACGGCGGCTGACCGGGGTGCGGCCGGCGGCCGGCTCGGAGGGGGTGGTGGCGGCGCCGGGGGCGGCACCGTCGGAGGCGGGGGTGCTGGAGCCGGCGGCGGGGGCGGTGGCGTGGGCGGTGGCCTCAGTGGCGGCCGGCGTCCCGTTCTGCTGCTGGTTCTCGGCGTCCATGGGCGGGCGGACCCTTCTTCTGTGCTGAACTCACGGATGCCGTGGCGACCGAGGGCCGCCACGGCGGAGTGCCGGGTGTGCGGCGGGCCCGGCGCGCGACCCGCGGAACGGGCGCGCACCGGGCGGGGACGTTACTTCGCGACCACCGCGGCGGCCAGCTTCGACAGCGGCTCGCCCAGCGAGTTGACCGCGTCGGAGAAGGTCTTGCGCTCGGCCTCGGTGACCTTGTCGTAGGAGGTGTAGCTGCCGTCAGCCTGCTTGTACTTGGCGAGCAGGGTCTCGATGGCGGTGAACTCGGAGTCCAGCGTCTTCGCCAGCTCGGCGTCCTTCTCGGCGGCGACCGGCTTCAGCAGCTCGTAGGCCTTCTTGGCGCCCTCGACGTTGGCCGCGAAGTCGGCCAGGTCGGTGTGGCTGTAGCGGTCCTCCTCGCCGGTGACCTTGCCGGTGGCGACCTCGTCCAGCAGCTCCTTGGCGCCGTTGGCCATGCTGGTCGCGGTGATCTCCGCCTCGGGGATCTTCTTCTGCCAGTCCTTGAGGTCGGCGACCAGCTGGTCCCCGAGCTTCTTCTCGTCGTCACCGGTCTTGCCGTCGACCCAGAGCGACTTCTCCAGCTTGTGCCAGCCGGTCCACTCCTGGCCCTGCTCCAGGCCGTCCTCGCGGGTGTCGGTCTTCGGGTCGACGTCACCGAAGCTCTCGGCGACCGGCTCGGTGCGCTCCCAACCGGTGCGCGACGGCGCGTAGAGCGACTTCGCCTTCTCCAGGTCGTCGGCCTTGATCGCGGCGACGAAGGCCTCGACGGCCGGGACGGTGGCGTCCGCCTGCTCCTGGGCGTACTTGCGGTAGGCGTCGACGGCCGCGGTCAGCCGCGGGTCGGCCGGGGCCGCCGAGCCGCCGTCACCGGTGACGGTGATCTTCTGGCGGATGCCGTCGCCGACCATGCCCGGCTTGCAGGCGATCTCGTACGAACCGGCCTTGATCTCGGCGGTGATGGTCGCCTTGGTGCCGGGGCCGATGTTCTCGCGCTCGGTGACGATCTTGTCGCCGGCGGCGTAGACGTAGACCTCGGTGACCTTCGAACCCTTGTTGGCGATGTCGATGCTGACATGGCCGGCCGGGAAGGACGTCTTCGAGACCTCGCACGCGGTGTCGGTGGCGTTGACCTTGACGGCGTCGGCAGCGGCCTTGTCGTCCTTCTTCTGCGAGCAGCCGGCCAGTGCGGCGGTCGCCACGGCGAGGGTGAGCAGCGTGGCGGCGGTGGAACGACGGGCGGACATGCGGGCTCCAGCGGTCAGGGCAGGGCGTTTCAGGGCAGGGCTGAGCGTGGGTGAGAAGCGATGACGTCGTCGGCGGCCCCACCCACTTAGCTAAGGCATACCTTAGGGATATCGGATTTTGCCGTCTACACCGGGGGCGGTCACGAAACGGTGCAGGTGGGACAAGGGCAGTAGCGCCCCGATGGTCGGTCCACCGACGATTTCCGGCCACCGGGGGCACGCTCGGTCGTGGCGGCAAGAGCAAAGAAGTGGTAAAGGGGCGCGCACCGGCTGGTGCGCGCCCCTGGAGCGGGCCCTGGAGCGGGCCGGGGAGCGGGCTCGGGGATCGGGCTCGGGAACGAGCTCGGGATCGGGCTCGGGAGCGGGCCGGGGAGCGGGCGGTTTCGGACCTCCTCGTCCGGGGTTCCGGGCCTCGTGGCTCAGCCCGTCGGCATCCGGCGGGCGGCGGCCCGGGCGGTCCAACGGCCCTCCTGCCGGGTGATCCGGATCGGGTGCCCGAAGGTCGCGCTCACCAGTTCCGTGGTCATCACCTCGTCCACCGGCCCGGCCGCGACCGTCTCCCCGTCGCGCAGCAGCAGCGCGTGCGTGGTGGACTCCGGCAGCTCCTCCAGGTGGTGGGTGACCAGCACGCTGGCCAGCTCCGGGTGCTGGTGGCGGAGCAGGTCCAGGCTGTCCAGCAGCAGCTCCCGCGCGGTCAGGTCGAGCCCGGTGGCGGGCTCGTCGAGCAGCAGCAGCCGCGGGCTGGGCATCAGCGCGCGGGCGATCAGCGCCCGGCCCCGCTCCCCCTGGGAGAGCGTGGTCCACGGCGACCCCGCCGCCGCCGTCATCCCGAGGGTGTCGATCAGCAGCTCGGCCCGCTCCACCTCCTCCGGGGCGGGCTTGCGGTGCAGGTCCGGCTCGATGGTGTTGGTCGCACCGGTGAGGACGACCTCGCGCACGGTCAGCGGCGAGCGCAGCGGGTGGCGCGGATTGACGTGGCCGAGGTGGGCGCGCAGCTCGCGGATGTCGACCCGGCCGAGCCGGCGTCCGAGCACGTCCACCTCGCCGCGGGTGGGGTGGGAGACCGCGCCGAGCAGGGCGAGCAGGGTGGACTTGCCGGCGCCGTTGGGCCCGAGCAGCGCCCAGTGCTCGCCGGGGAAGACCGCGAGGTCGATCCCGCGCAGCAGGTGGCGCCCGTCCCGGACGACGTCGACGCCCCGAGTGCGCAGCAACGGCTCCCCGGTCGGCGGGTGCACGGCGTCCAGCTCGGGCGACGTGAGCGGATCGGGCGTGCTCATGCGGGCGGCCTCCTACGGGTCCGGGGCAGGGTCACGGATGCGGCGCCGCTCCGGACGGGTCGGCGCCGACCCTCCGCGTGCAGAGTACAACCGTCGACCCTGGCGGCGACCGGGGTGTCCGAGCCGTGGACAGCCGTCCGGCGGCGACCCTACCGTGGTACGGCCCCGATCCCGGACGGCAGTTGGGGCGGTACCGGGGCCTCGGTGGTGGAACCGGACCGGGCCGTGATGGCGGAACCGGATCGGGGCCTCGATGGTGGAACCGGACCGGGTCGGCGGATCGTGGAAGCGGTACGGGAGACCGCTCGCGTGGACGGGCCCCGGTCCGGGACGACCGCGCCGGGACCCGGAGTGCTGTGCAGGGTGGAGGGGGCTGGTCATGGCAGGGACGTACGAGCCGGTGGAGGTCGGGACGGGGCGCGCCGGGACGCTCCCCGGGCGGTTCGAGGAGCAGGCGCGCGCCGCCCCCGGAGCGGTCGCCGTCCGGTGGGCCGGGGAGGAGCTCGCCTACGGCGAACTCGACGCCAGGGCCGACCGGTTGGCCCACCACCTGATCGCCCGGGGGCTCCGTCCCGGCGACCGGGCCGCGGTGGCGCTCGGCCGGGGCATCGAGGTGTACGTCGCCCTGCTCGCCGTCCTGAAGGCCGGTGCCGCCTACCTGCCGCTGGAACCCGGCGCGCCCGACCCGCTGTTGCGGCACGTGCTCGCCGAGGCCGGGCCGGCCCTGGTGATCACCGAGGAGGCCCACCGGATCCGGCTGACCGACGCCGGTGCCCGGGAACCGGTCTGCCTGGACTCGGTCGCGGCCGCGGTGGCCGCGCTGCCCGCCGGGCCGCCGCCGGTCGCGCTCGCCCCGGAGGACCCCGCCGTCGTCCTCACCACCTCCGGCACCACCGGCGCGCCGCGCTGCGCGGAACTCTCGCACCGCAACCTGCTCGCCGTGCACCACGGCTGGCGCACGGTCTACGGAATCTCGCCCGCCGACCGGATCCTGAGCACGGCGAGCCTGGAGTTCGACGTGTTCACCGCGGACTGGGTGCGCGCTTTCTGCTCGGGCGCCACGCTGGTGGTCGCCCCGCGCAACCTCACGCTGGACCGCGGCGCCGACATCGCCGACCTGCCCGCGCTGGTCGCCGAGGAGCGGATCACCCTGCTCGAACTGAACGCGCGCACCGCCCGGCGCCTGGCTGCCCACCTCACGGGGGCGGGTCGCGCCGGCCCGGCGGACGGAGCGGCGGGCGGCGGAAGCTCGGCGGCCGGACTGCCCGGCCTGAGGCTCCTCACCGTCGGCGCCGAGAAGTGGTGGCTGGACGAACACCTGGCCATGCGGCGCCTGCTCGGCGACCGCACCCGGGTGGTGAACGTCTACGGCCTGGCCGAGGCCGCCGTGGACAGCACCTACTTCGAGCTCCGGGACGTCGAAGCGGCACCGGACGGCGATTCGCTCTCGGTGGTGGGCGTGCCGTTCCCCGGCGCCCGCGTGCACGTGCTGGGCCCGGACGGCCGCCCGGCGGCGGACGGGGTGATCGGCGAGATCGCGCTCGCCGGGCCGGGCCTCGGCCGGGGTTACCTCGGCCGGCCCGAGGAGACGGCGCGGCGGTTCGTCCGGGCCGACTACGACCCGGACGGTCGGGTCCTGCTCACCGGCGACTTCGGCCGCCTCGCCGAGGACGGCACCCTGCAGTTCGTGGGCCGGGCGGCGAGCGTGACCGGGCCGACCGACGGTCCGGATCCGCTGCTCGCCGGCCGGCTGACCCTCGCGGCCGGCGCCGAGGCGGCGCTGCGCACCCACCCCGGGGTCCGCGAGGCCGCCGTCGTGGAGGTGGAGGTGGCACCGGGCCGGACGGAACGGGTCGGGTACGCGGTGACCGTGCCCGGCGCACCGGACACGGACGGCTGGTCGCTCTCCGACTACCTCTCCGCCCGGCTGCCGAAGGGCGCGTCGGCGGCCGCCGTGGTGCCGGTGCCCGAGCTGCCGCGCACCCGGGCCGGCAAGCTGGACCGGGCCGCCCTGCCGCTGCCCGCGCTCGTCGACCACACCGCGCCGCGCCGGGCGGGCGGCGGGAAGGGGTACCGCGGAAAGGGCGGCGGAGGTGGTGGGAACGCCGCCGGCGCGGACAGCACGTTCGGTTGCTCGCTGTTCCTGTTCGCCGTGCCGGTCGCCGTGATCGCCGGGCTGTTCACCGACCGGTTCTGGCCGGGATCGACGGACGTCTCCGCGGTGCCCGCGCCCTACAACGCGCTCTTCCGGATCCTCTACCTCTTCGAGTGCACCTCCTTCGGGCTGGGCGCGGCGTGGCTGGTCGTCGGCGCGTCGGTGATCACCCGGCTGGGGCGCCCGATCGTGCTCTCCCTCGCCGCGCACCTGTCGGTGTTCTGGCTGCTGGCCTCCTGGTGGCCGCAGGACAACCTGTACCGGACCACCCGCTCGTGGGACTGGAACCAGCAGGCCTGGCTGGTCTACGTGTTCAACATCGCGCTGTTGGTCTCGGCGGCGGTCCTGGTCCGCTTCCTGTCCTGGCAGCCGAAGCAGCCGGCACAGCCGACGCCGAAGTAGACGAAGCAGCCGGCGCCGGCGGGCCGGCGCCGGGGCACGGCCGACCGTCAGCGCAGGGCCTCGAACAGCCGCCCCAACGCGTGGTTGGCCGCCCCGAGCAGGGCCTCCGCCGCGTCCAGCGCCTCGACGCTCCGGGCGGCGAGCGCCAGGCCGACGGTCGGCTCCGGCTCGTGCCCGGCCGTCACGATCAGCGGCAGCAGGGTCGCGCCGAGCCGCGCGCACGACGGGCGCAGCCGGTCCAGGTGCCCGTGCAGCGCCTCCTGCGGGAGACGGGCGCCGAGCGGCATCGCGTCCAGGGTGCGGACCAGGTGGCCGGGGCCGCGCACCTCGTCGAGGCGGTGGCGCAGGACGAAGGCGATCGCCGGGCCGGTGAGCCGCAGATTGGTCTCGGTCGGGGCGAGCCGCCGTTCCTGGTCCGTGACGAAGTCCACGTCGTACCAGCCGCGGTGGCCGGCCGCGGCCAGCCGCTCCCCCACCGCGCGCCCGAACCGCTCGGCGGTCGCCGCGGCGCCGGGCGGCACCGCACCGGGACCGACCGTGACCCCCTGGTAGCGGGTGCCGTCCACCGTCATCTCGCCGACCCCCACCGGATGGACCCGGCCGTCGGCGCCGATCACCGCGTCGAAGGTGAGGTCGCGCAGCCGGCCGGCACCGGCCTTGCCGTCGTCCACGAACTCCTCCAGCAGCAGGGTGCCGCCGGACGGCAGGACGTCCTCACGGACCAGGCGGCGCAGCAGCGCCCGCGCACCGCCGGCCCTCACGACCTCCGCCGGGGTGACCACCGTCGTGCCGTAACCACCCACCCCGTACGGGGACTTGATCACGGTGGTGCGGCCCCGGGCGGCACGGGCGGCCAGCCCACGGGCGGCCCGGCGGAACCCGGCGGCGGGCTCCTGGTGGGGCACCCGCACACCGGGGTGGTCCGGGGCGAGCTCGGCGAACAGGCCGTGCGCGGCGTCCTTGGCCTCGTACCGGCGGACGGCCTCCAGCTCCGGCCCCTCGCCGCGGTCGGCGGTGCGGCCCCAGAACAGCACGGGGTCCGGGCCGGTGGCGAGGCGTTCGGCCAGCGCGGGGCGGGCGGCGAGGGCGCGGGCGACCGTCTCGCCGGGGGCGATCCCGCTGTACAACTCGACGGGGCCCCAGTCCAGTTCACGGGCGAGCCAATCGATCCAGGCCCGGTCGACCTCGGCGGGCAGCACCAGCGCGGCGGGGTCCGGGCCGTAGCCGACGGCCAGGCCGGCGTAGTGGTGCGCCTGACGGAGACGCTGGGCGCGCCGCTCGGCGCCCTCCCGCCCGGCATCCTCCCGCCCGACACCGGCGGACCGTCGCCCCGGGAACCACCTGCCCGGGGCGGCCGGGCCGTCGGAGAGCCGCTCACCGAGGAACTGCTCGTTGAAGTCGGCGACGTTCCCGACGTGCACGGCACGTCGTCCGCCCGTCCAGGCCCCCACCCAACCGTCCATCCCGCGAGCGTACGGCACCGCGCCGACAGTCCCGGGCGAAACCGGACGGGGACCGGCCTGCGTCACGGAGCCGTGGGCCGTGGGATCGCCTCACGCTCGTACAACTCCTCCCGCGCCCGCTCGAGCAGTTCGGCGGCCTTCTTCCTCGACGCCTCCTCCGCCCTGTCGAGCGCACCCGGGTAGTCCGCGGACATCCCCGAGCCCGCGCCGCAGTCGACCTCGACCGTCAGACGCAGATTCCCGTCACACAAGCCCGACTTGAAACTCAGCCGGTCGACCGGCCCGGGCGCGGAGTCGGTGAGCAGGTGCCGGACGGACAACCGGTAGCCCTCCTGCCCGAGCCCCACCCCGCCGGTGTCCCGGATCGGACGACATCAGGCCACCGGACGAGGGACGGCGGCAGGCCGAGGGCCCTCTCGACCGGTTCCTCGGCGCCCGCGCAGGTCTGGCCCTCTCCCTCCCACTGTTCGGCCCCGACACCGAGGGACGGCCGACCCGGCCACCGACCCGTCCGGGATTCGGGAATCAGCAGGCGTGCCTGCCGGGAGCGGGGGTAGCCGACCACTGCCAGATCAGGTTCAGCCAATGAGGAGGCAGTTGTGAGCAGCGGACTGTGGGGCTACGAGGGCACCGAGGGCTACGCGGCGGGCACCGACCTGACCGGGTACCGGGTGGAGGCCACCGACGGCCACATCGGCAAGGTCGACAAGCACACCGAGGACGTGGACACGGCGCACATCGTGGTCGACACCGGTCCGTGGATCTTCGGCCGCGAGGTGCTGCTGCCGGCCGGCACCCTCACCCGGGTCGACACGACCGAGAAGACGGTGTGGGTGAACCGCACCAAGGACGAGATCAAGAACTCCCCCGAGTACGACAAGGACCGGCACACCGGCGACCGCGCGTACCGCGATCGGATCGACGGCTACTACACCGGCGGCACCGCCCTCTGACACCGGAGCACGACCACGGCGGGGCCCCGCACCGAACGGCGCGGGGCCCCGAGCAGTACCGAGGGCGTGCCCGCGGTACTGCCCGAACAGTGCCTCGGTTCCGCCCGTTTCAGCTAAACGGCCCCGATGTGGCCGGAGGCATCAGGCAGGGCGATTTGACCCTGAAGAGCAGCAGCCCTCCGGTCGTGGTCTCGACGGTGATCAGGTACCGGCTCGACGGCTGGGAGGCGTCGAGGACGGTGTCGACCTTGCCGTCCGTGGTCTCCCGGTAGCCGTCGATCTTGAAGCCCTGCGGTTCGAGCATCGCACGGACCTTGCGGACCGCCTCGGGGTGCTGCTCGAGCGGGGCGGAACTGTAGACCGCGTACGACATCTTGTACCGGCCGTCCTGGGCGACCTCGTCGTTCTTGCCGACGCAGTCGTTGAAGAACGGCTCGGCGCTGCCGGCGTCGAGAATGAGGCCGGCGCTCTGCGCCATGTACTCGGTCATGTGCTGGGCCCAGTCCTGGACCTCCTGGCGGGCCTTGACCGGCAGCGGCTCGTTGGGACTGGGCGTGGACATGCATCCTCCGAGGATCAGGGGCAGGCAGAGCGCCAGCGCGCCGACGGCGAGGCGTCGCGCGACGGTGGGGCGGGCGGCACGTCGTGGCAGGGGGAACGACACGGTGGAGTTTCCTTGTGGCTGGAGCAGGGTGAGGACCGAGCGGTCGGGCGCCGGCCCGCCAGGCCCGGTGATCACAGGGGACGCGGGCTGACGGTGAGCCTGGGAAGCGTGACGGGTGCCTTCCCGACGATGATGCGGCCCTGGTTGTCGAGGCTGTCACTGCCGTCGTCCCAGTAGCCGCTGTGCCCGGATGTGTCGACCTCGAATCTCTGCCCGCCGAACGCGTCGTCGATCGGGTCGGCGCCGAGGGTGAGTCCTGCGACCTTGTCGATATTGTCGTCCGCAGCTCTGCCGGTCCAGAAGTGGTTCGGGTCGACGTGGAGTTGATCGGCACGGTCGACGGTCATTCCCGGACTCGCGACGGCGACGATCTCGTCAGCACCCAGCCCCTCCCCGCCGACGGCGGCCGCACCGACGAGCGTCGTTCCGTAGCTGTGGCCGAACACCGAAAGGTGACTGGGACGGTCGCCCTGGGCGGCCCGGGTGCCTTGGGTGAACTGGCGAAGCGCCTCCGCCCCGTCCGAAGCCCTGCCGGTCGACCCGACCGAGAGGTTCGGCGCCTGCACGACCGGGACCTCGGGGGCGTCGTACCCGAGCCACGAGATCACCGACACCTTCTGGTTGGTCCCCTTCGACGCCTGCTTCGCGGCCTCCTGCAGATCGCTGACGCGCGTGAGCTGGCCCCCGGTGCTGTCGATCGTTGTTCCCGTACCCGGCACCAGGACGGCCGTGTGGTCGGCGGTGTCGGGATTTCCCATGGCGACTATCACCTTCCCGTCACCTCCGTAGGCCTTGGCATCGAGACCGAGAAGGAACACCCGCTTCTCCTCGACCGCGGTGTCGCGCTGGTCGAGCTGGTCCTTGAGTTTCATCAGTGCCTGCTCGCGAGCGTTGTACTCGTCCGCTGTCAGGCCGCTCCCGCGTGGGTTGCCGGCCTTGAGCTCGTCCAGTTGTTGGTCGAGGACGAGCCGGTTGGCCTCGTCCCGTGTCGCGGCGGGCAGGCCGTCCAACTGCCCGATCCGGTCCGGGTAGAGCGCGAGGTAGGTGCTCTGCTGCTCGGGAGTCAGGGACTTCCACCAGTCGGCCGACTTCTGCGGGTCCTTGTTGTCCGGGACGTACGCGTCAGCCAGACCGAGGTCCTTCGCCACGTCCCTCACATCGGCGGCGGTCTCGGCAGCGGAGCCGAACACCCGCGGGCGGGTCAGGATGCCGGCATCGAGCCGCCCCAGGGCGCGGTCGCCCCGGTCGCTCGCCTGCTGAGCATCGGCCAGGGCCCTGTTGATCCGCTCCTGGAGATCCCCCCGCAGGGTCGTCAGCGCCTGGCGCTCAGGGCTGGATGCGGCATCCGGGTCGTTCCGCTCGCCCTCCCCCAGCGGCGGCAGGTTCACCGTCCCGTCGGCGCCGACCGCCAGACCCCGTTCCTCGGCCCGGTGCACAGCGTTCTTCAGGTTGGTCTGCGCCTGGTACATCCGCTCAGCCACCGTGTTCAGGGTGAGCACGACAGCGGCGGCCTCGACCCTCAGGATCTCCAGGATCTGCTCGGTCCTGCCCAGGGCGTGGAACGCCCTCTCCGCATCGTTCCCTTCCCACTTGGCCTGCCGCAGTGGACCGTTCACCTGGCTACGGTGCCTGTTCTCGGCGGCCTGCGCCCCGGTCGACAGATCGCGCCACGCCTTGGCGGCGTCGTGCAGACCGGTCGGGTCGAACCGCATCAGGAGATCGAACACGTTGCTGCTCACTGGCCCGGCTTCTCCCATGCCTCGCCGATCCTTTGCGTCGTCCAGACCTCGGCGACGGCGTTCTCGTTGTTCGCGTAGGCCTGCGCCGTGGCGGTGAGGTTGTCAGCCGTCTGCTTCAGACGGTCACTGACGCCCGCCAACACGGGAGCCCACTCCCCCGCTACCTGACCGAGCCGTGCCCCCACCGACCAGCCCGTGAGCTGACCGGCTGCCGCATGGCCGGCCGTAACAGCCGCCTGACAAGGCTTCCGGAGATCCTCGCCTATCGCCCGCGCCACCCCTGCGGACATGTGAATCTCCCCTGGATCGACCTTGAGATGCCCCACTGCTCTCCCCTCCCGACAGTTCCTCGGTCGGCAGAAGGCTATTGCGGTGATCAGCCGATTGCTATCCGTACAAATACTCAGCCGGAACAAGACGAAAACGACCCAAAGGCAATGAGCCCGCCCGATCGCGCGCTGCCAGAGCCCGGGACGAAGGTCCACCGCGGCCGGTCACCCGCGCCGTGGACGTCGGGCGGGCCGAGTCGCGAACAGGACGGCACGCAGAGACCTTCGAGCCCGGCCGTCATCGTCAACGACCTTCGCCAGAGGGCCTCGAGGCCTTGGGCGTGGAGGTCGGCTCCACGATTGAACACCGCCGGCAACACGGAGGGGCAGGCAACCGGGACGCCCATCGCCACAGCGGACGGCCCGACGTCAGCCGGCGCCGAGCGCGACGCCGGTGCACTCCCCATGAGCGCGGGGTCAGCCGTTGGTGATGGGGTGGCCTAGCCGCGGATCTGTTCGCGGGACCGGGTGTCGGCGACGAGGCGGGCCAGGGATGCGCGGGTTTCCGACAGGGCGGAGATCCGGTCGTCCAGGCCGTCGAGATGTTCTTCGAGGGTCTCCAGCTTGCATCCGGCGACCGAACCGTCCTGGCGGATGCACGGCTGCAGGTCGCGGATGACGCGGGTCGGCAGGCCGGCGTCCAGCAGTGCGCGGATGCGCCGGACCACGGCGGGGGCGTTGTCGTCGTAGCGGCGGTGGCCGCTGTCGAGGCGGTAGGACTCCAGGAGGCCCTGCTCCTCGTAGTAGCGCAACAGCCGGACGGAGGTGCCCGTGGCGACCGCGAGCTCACCGATCTTCATGTGGCGCTCCTCACAACCCCTTGAACCTCACATTGGTGTGAGATCTTAGCGTGAGGGCCATGACGAACACAGCACGCCCCATCGCCCTCTACGGATTCCTGCGCCCCAGGCCGGAGCGCGCGGACGAGGTCCGGCGCATCCTCTCCTCCTTCGTGGAACCCACCCGGCGAGAGCCCGGCAACTTGCAGTACCACCTCCACGAGCACGAGAACGGCCGCTTCTTCCTGTACGAGGTCTGGCACTCCCGGGAAGACCTGGACCGGCACAACGCGACGCCCCCGCTGCGCGCCTTCCTCCAGGATCTGTCGACCTTCCTGGAGGAAGCCCCGGAAGGCTACTTCGACACCATGCTCAGCCCGTACCCCGGGGCAGAACCGCCCGAGGCGGACATGCGCGGCTGACCCTGGTTCACCGGTGCTCCCGGGAGGCGTGAAGGTCCAGGACCCCCGGACGGTCGATACGGGCAAGGGCCGGCGGCGACGGTCAGAGGGCGAGGAGGCCCGCGTCGGTGGGGCGGAAGCCGCAGGTGTCCTGGTAGTAGGCGCGCAGGTGGGGCTCGTAGTCGACGTGCAGCCAGGTGCAGCCGGCCGTGCGGGCGCCGGCGGCTGCGGCGGCGACCAGGCGGGTGCCGAGGCCGCGGCGTTGGGCGGTGGGGTGGACGGCGGTGTCGAGCAGGAAGGCGTGGGTGCCGCCGTCCCAGGCGAGGTTGACGAAGCCGAGCAGCGGGCCGTCGGGGGCGGGACGGGCGCAGACCCAGCCGAGGCTGTGGCGTTCCAGCCGGGCGCGCCAGGGCGTGGGGGGCCGGTCGGGGTCCTCGCCTCCGCCGAAGGCGGCGGTGTGCAGGGCGTCGAGTTCCTGGTCGGTGAACTCCCCCCGCCAGTGGAGGTGGAGGGCCGGTGGGTGCGGGGTCGTCATGGCACGAGCGTAAACAGACAACTCAAAAGCAATCACATTTGATCAGTACAGGACACGAATTGGCAAAGTTCTGACGTCCGCTCTAGCCCTGACTGACTGGTCACCGTCAATCTCGTCGCAGCTGTCATCCCTGCACCGCGCAGCATCCCCCGACTGGAGTCAGAGTGAGCCCCACCTCCTCTTCTCGCCGCCACCTCGCGGCCGGAGCCATAGCGGCCACCGCCGCGCTCGTCGCCGCCACCGTCACCGCCGGTACCGCCTCCGCCGCCCCCACCGGCCGGGACGCGGCCGTCGCCCAGGCCCGGGCGAACGTCGCCCGCAACGCGGCGGTGTTCGGCTTCGCCGACGGCCAGGACCTCGTCGTCAAGGACGTCGTCCTGGACGCCGACGGCACCCAGCACGTCCGCTTCGACCGCACCTACCTCGGCCTGCCCGTGGTCGGCGGCGACCTGGTGGTCCACCAGGACGCCCGCGGCCGGCTCAAGGACTCCACCCGCGCGGCCGCCCACGACGCCGCCGTGCGCACGATCGTCCCCAAGGTCCCCGCCCAGCTCACCGCCGGCCGCGCGCTGGAGGCCGCCCCGGGCGTCGGCAACGCCACCAGCAGCCCCGAGCTCGTCGTCTGGGCCGCCGACGGCACCCCGCGCCTGGCCTGGCGCACCACCGTCGAGGGCACCGGCGACCACGGACAGCCGGCCGGCCGCGTCGTCGTCTCCGACGCCAACACCGGTGAGCAGATCGAGGCCTACGACTCCGAGCACCAGGCCAGCGGCACCGGCCACTCCGAGTACACCGGCGACATCACCATCGACACCACCGCGCAGACCGGCGGCTACGCACTGAAGGACCCGACGCGCGGCCACATCACCAAGGACGCGCACAACGTCTCCGCCAGCTCGCTCAACGCGAGCTCCGGCACCCTCTTCACCGACACCGACAACGTCTGGGGCGACGGGAAGAAGTTCTCCACCGACCGTGCCACCGCGGCCGTCGACGCCCACGCCAACACCGCCTGGACGTACGACTACTACAAGAACACCTTCAACCGCAGCGGCATCAAGAACGACGGCAAGGGCGCCACCGTCTTCGTGCACGTCGGCACCAACTGGGACAACGCCCAGTGGTCCGACAGCTGCTTCTGCATGATGACCGGCGACGGCGACGGCGTCACCGACCCCGAGCAGGTCGACCTCGACACCATGGGCCACGAGATGACCCACGGCGTCACCAGCGCCACCGCCAACCTCCGCTACAGCGGCGAGTCCGGCGGCCTCAACGAGGCCACCTCGGACATCTTCGGCACCATGGTCGAGTTCTACGCCAACAACGCGGTGGACAAGGGCGACTACCTGTTCAGCGACCAGTCCACCCCGCCGTGGCTGCGCCGCTTCGACAAGCCCTCGCTGGACGGCCGGTCCGCCGACTGCTGGAGCCGCAAGGTCGGCCAGCTCGACGTGCACAACTCCTCGGGCGTCGGCAACCACTGGTTCTTCCTGGCGAGCGAGGGCAGCGGCGCGCGGACCGTCAACGGCGTCAGCTACAACAGCCCGACCTGCAACGGCTCCACCGTCACCGGCATCGGCAACCAGAAGATCGCCAAGATCTGGTACCGCGCGCTGACCGTCTACATGACGTCCACCACGGACTACAAGGGCGCGCGCACCGCGTCCCTGAACGCCGCCAAGGACCTCTACGGCCTCAACAGCACCGAGTACAACGCGGTCGCCGCCGCCTGGAGCGCCGTGTCGGTCGCCTGACCGAAGGCCGACCGGCCACCGCACCACGTGCCGCCGGCCCGTCACCCCCGTCCCGGGGTGGCGGGCCGGCGGCCTGTCGCCGAACCGCCGCTCAGGCGCCCAGCACCCGGACCGGGGCTCCGGCCAGGAACGCGGCGATGTCCTCCACCGCCTCGCCGTAGTAGCGGCGGTAGTTGTCCCGCGACACGTACCCCAGGTGCGGCGTCGCCAGCAGTCGGGGCGCCGTCCGCATCGGATGGTCGGACGGCAGCGGCTCCTGGTCGAACACGTCCACCGCCGCCCCCGCGATCCGGCCCTCCGCGAGCGCCGCCAGCAGCGCCCCCTGGTCGACGATCGCCGCCCGCGAGGTGTTGACCAGGTACGCGTCCGGCCGCATCAGCGCCAGCTCCGCCGCGCCCAACAGCCCCCGGGTGCGCTCGCCGAGCGCGAGGTGCACGGAGACGAAGTCGCTCTCCCGCAGCAGCTCCTCCTTCGACCCGGCCCGGCGCACCCCCACCTCGGCCGCCCGCTCCGCGGTGAGGTTCCGGCTCCACGCCACCACGTCCATGTCGAACGCGAGCCCCACCCGGGCCACCCGGGCGCCGATCCTCCCCAGCCCCAGCAGGCCCAGCCGGCGCCCCGCCAGGTCCGCGCCCACCGTGCTCTGCCACGGCCCGCCGGTCCGCAGCGCCGTGCTCTCCTCGACCAGCCCGCGGGCCAGCCCCAGCAGCAGCGCCCAGGTCAGCTCCACCGGCGGCGTCGAGGAGCTGGCCGTCCCGCAGACGGTCACCCCGTGCGCACGGGCCCCCGCGTGGTCGACCACCGAGTTCCGCATCCCCGAGGCGACCAGCAGCCGCAACCGGGGCAGCCGCTCGAACACCTCGGCCGGGAAGGCGATCCGCTCGCGCAGCGTCACCACGATGTCGAAGTCGGCGACCGCGGCGACGAGTTCGTCCACCGAGACGGGATGTTCCCGGAACGCCACCACCTCGACCCGGTCGGCCACCGGCGACCAGTCGGCGATCGTGGTGGCAACACCCTGGAAGTCGTCGAGGACGGCGCAACGGAGTCTCATGCGTCGCACTCTCCCAGATCGCCCGCACGCCGCCGCCCCCGGGATCTCCTGCTCCGTTACCCCCCGGCACCCGGCGTGGCACTCCGGGGGGCGGGCGGTCGTCTGCCATCGTGAAACGCGATTCCGACCGGGGAGACCGCCATGGCCAAGCTCTTGCTCACCACCTTCCTGACCCTCGACGGCGTGATGCAGGCACCCGGTGGGCCGGAGGAGGACCGTGCCGACGGCTTCGCCCACGGCGGCTGGCTGTTCCCGTTCGCCGACGAGGAGTTCGGCCAGCTCATGACCCGGCTGATGGACCGGGCCGGTGCCTTCCTGCTCGGCCGGCGGACGTACGACATCTTCGCGAGCTACTGGCCGCACCTGACCGACCCCGCGAACCGGATCGCCACCCAGCTCAACTCCCTCCCCAAGTACGTGGGTTCGACCACCCTGCGGGAGCCGTCCTGGCACAACACCACCGTCCTCACCGGCGCCGACCCCGGCGGCCTGGCCGGCCAGGTGGCCGCGCTCAAGGACCGGCTCGGTGACGTCGAGATCCAGATCCACGGCAGCGGTGCGCTCGCCCGCGCCCTCATGCCGCACGGCGTCATCGACGAGTACCACCTGGTCACCGCCCCCGTCCGCCTCGGCACCGGCCAACGCCTCTTCCCCGAAGCCGGCCCGGCCACCGCCTTCCGCCTCGTCGACACCCGCTCCACCCCCTCCGGCATCGTCGCGAACACCTACCGCCCCACCGGGCCGGCCACCTACGGGACGTTCTAGGCCCGAGGCGGGGCCCGAGGCAGGGCCCGACGCGGTTCACCTCCGCAGGGCGGCGCGCCCGTTCGCCGCCTCCTCGGTGTGACCGGGTGCGGTCCCGGCGCGGACCACGGGCGCGCCGGGACCGACGCGTCCGACGGCGCGCAGAGCGGGGAGCTCCGGCAGAACCTGGACGCCGTCGAGAGCGCCGCCGAGAGTGCCGACGCCGACACGGCGGCCGACAACGGCTGAGCGGGGCCGCGCTCCAGGAACGCGCGCGTGGGTCCTCAGGGCCGCCTGATGTCCTTCCACCGGGGCCATCGGCGCCGGTCGGCGGGCCCCGCCGGATCGTCCCCCGGCGCCGCCGGGCCGGCCAGCCCTGCCGCCAGTGCCCGGTCGCCCAGCTGCTCCAGGCACCGTCCGATCGCGGCCAGGTCGTCCTGTCGGCGGGCGGTGACCGTGGCGAGGGCCTGGCGGAGGACCGTTTCCTGGCCGGCCCGGCCGAGGTGGTGGAGGAAGTCCGCGACGTCCTCCGGCGATCGGTGCGCGCAGTGCCCCACCGTCAGCCGGTGCCCGGCCTCGGGAGCCACGCCCGCCTCGGTCAGGCTCGCCACCGCGTGGGCCATCGCCGCGCCGCCGCAGTTCAGGGCCGTGAGCGCGCCGGCCAGCCGCTCGACGCCGCGCGGCCGGTCGTTCCGCACCAACCGGCCGACCAGCTTGGCCACCGCTCCACTCGCCAGCACCTGCCGGGCGAGCAGCGTGGCCGCGGGGGAGGCCTCGTCGCCCGGTGCGGCCTCCAGCAGGTCGGCGATCCGGCCGACGGGCTCGTCGGCGAGGAGGTGCTCGACGATCCGTTCCGCGTCCTCCTGGCGGCCGTTGTCCTCCAGGGCCGCCAGGATCAGGTCGAGTTCCGGGGCCGGGCGGGCGGCGGCGAGGATCCGCCACAGCTCGACCTGCGGCGCACTCCCCCACGGCCGGGTGGCCGCGGCCCGGCCCGAGGACGCGGGCAGCCGTGGCAGGAGCGGCGGCGGAAGGGGGAGCTCCTGCTCGGCCAGTGCGGCGAGCAGGTCGGCGACGTCCTGCGGCCGCCGGTGCACGGCCGCCGCCGCGAGCGCCGACCGGGCCGCCCCTCCCCCTGCGGCGAGTTCGGCCACCGGGCCGTCCGCCTCCGTCGCCCTCAGCAGGGCAGCCCGGTCGAGCGGCCCGAGGGCCGTCCCGTGCAGGTGCCGGAACCAGTCCTCGACCGGCGTGTCCGGCGCGGCGTCGTCGATCAGCACGGCCGCGTACCGGAACCAGCCGCGCTCGTTCAGGTCCGACCAGAAGGCCGGGACGTCGTCCACCGTGCGGGCGCGCGCCCGGAGCACGGGGAGCCCGACCTCTTCGGCCCCGTGCCGGTGCAGGTGGTCCAGCACGCCGAGGGCCAGCGAGGCGGGCAACTCCGGAGCCAGCGCGTCGATCGCCAGGCGGCGGGCCTCGTCGCCCTGCTCGTCCAGGGCGAGGAACAGCTGGTCGAGCTCCTCGGCGGACCCGGTCCAGCAGGCGGCCCGCAGCACGGCTCCGGCCAGCGCGTCCTGCCGCCCGGTGAGCAGCTCGACCAGCAGGGCCCGACAGCGGTCCGGGTCGGCCGTGCGCGTCACGTACTCCACGAACCGGTGAACCGGCAGCCCCCCTCGCCGCCGCACCAGCGGGAAGTGCCGCAGCACCGCGGCGACGTCCCGCACGGGCCGCTCGGCCGCCGCCTCGCACAGCACCTCGAACGCGTCGTCGTCACGGAACGCCTGCAGCAGGGCGGTCACCACCTGGGGCGGCTGGCGACGTCCCAGCCGGTCGAGGACGAGGCCGGCCTCCCGCGCGCTGCCGGTCCGGCGCAGCGCGTCGTGGAGTGCGCGGAACTCCTCGACCCGAAGCGGCGGTTCGCCCCGGAAGGCGCTCAGCAGGTACCGCGTGTCCGGCTCGGAACCGCGCGCCCGGGCCGCCCCGAACAGCGTGACGGCGCGCACCCGGAGGGCCTCGGCGAGTCGCTCGCCGGGCTCCTCCCCGGGCTGCCGGGTCCGCAGCGCCCCGATCAGCTCCGCGGCCCGCTCCACCGGTTCGGCGTCGAGGAACGCACCGAGCACATCGGTGAGGTGGCCCGCCGCCGCCCCGGCGTCCGGCCCCCGGGCGTCGAGGGCGAGGATCAGCTCCGCCGTCTCGCCGGGGGTCCGGGGTTCAGCCGCCCGGACGGCCCCCGGACCGGCCGGTGGACCGTCCGGTGGGTCGGCCGGTGGACCGTCCGGTGCTTCGGCCGCCGGGTCGGCGGGGGCCGGCGAGTTGAGCCGGAGCCAGTCACGCACGAGCCGCTCGCCGTACTGCCAGTCCCGGGCCCGGAGTTCGGCCAGCACCCCGGTCAGCGCGGCGGTGCCGTGCTCGGTGACGAAGGCCTGCACCAGCGGCTCCCCCAGGGACACGAACCGCGCGTCGTCGCAGAGCTGGAGGAGTTCGGCGAACCTGCCCGGCTGCTCGCGCACCACGACGATCCGGCGCAGGAGCACCGGGCCGGCCGTCGCCGGGGCCCACGCCAGCACGGTCAGCAGCTCCGCCGCCGGCCGGTCGCGCGCCAGGACGCCCCGGAGCCGGGCGACGAGGGCGGGCAGGCGGCCCAGCTCCAGCATCCCGAGCAGCGACCACAGCCGCTCCTCCGGATACCTCGTGCCCAGCACCGAGACGGCGGCCTCGACCGGATCGCGCCCGGCCCGTCCTCCCGCGGGCAGCTCCCACAGCCGGGCGAGGTAGTCCGCCACCCGGTCGGGAGGCTCCTCGAGCAGCTTCGCGAGAACGGGGTGCAGCAGTTCGTCCGGTCCGTGCTCACTGAGCAGGACGGTCAGCTCCGCCGCCGGGTGCGGGCCCAGGGCCTCGGCCGCACAGTGGACGACGGCCAGGGCGTCCTGGTGGGCGCCGGCGCCCACCAGACGTTGCAGAGCAAGGACCAGGGCGCTGGAGTCCCGCCGGGCGCACTCCTCGTGGAACAGGCCGAGGTACCTCGACAGACCGGCCCGGCGGAGCCTTTCCGGCAGGTCGGGCCAGTCCGGATGCCCGGCTACGACGGCCTGGACGACGAAGGCCGCGTCCCGTTCCAGGCCCTCCCGTCCTCCCGCGAACCGCAGCCAGCCGACGATCCCGTCCACCGACCACGCCGCCACCGCCCTCAGCGCCGCCGCCCGCGGCCCGGCCTGCCCGGTCCCGGAGAGCACCGCGAGGAGCCTGTCCACCGACCGGGGGTCAAGCCGGGTCACCGCCGACAGCACCACCCGGTCGACCTCCGGCCGCAGGCCCTCGGCGGTCAGGGCGGCCAGCAGCGGCGGCAGGTCCTCCGGCGGTCGGGGCTCCTCGGCGACCTGGGTCGCCTCGGCGACGAGCCCGGCCCGGTGCAGGTCCAGGACGGCCGCGGCGAGGGCGTCGGCCGGCAGGGCCGCGAGCGCCCGGAGCACCGTCGACCGCAGCTCCTCGGTGGTCCCGTCCGGCGGTCCGGGGGCGGCGTCGAGCGCGGCCAGCAGTTCGGCGGCCGGGCGGGCGGCGGCCGCGGACTCCAGAAGCCGGTGCGCGACCTCCGGCCGGCCGACTCCGCAGACGGCGGCGACCAGCTCCATCAGCGGGGCGAAGGGCCTCCGTGCGCCCGCCGCCGCCCACAACGCGGCCACCGGCGCGGCCTCCAGAGCGGTGCCGAGGTCGAGCAGCCCCGCTGTCGGTCCGACAGCGGCGTAGGCCTCCAGGAGCGCGGTGCTCCCGGTGGTCCGGAGCTGGTGGACGGCGTCGGCCAGGAGCTGGCCGAGGTCCGGGGCGTCCGGCGCGAGGTCGGTGGCCAGTGTTCGCGGCTCCGGTGCCGGAACGTTCCTGCCCGCCGCCGTCGGAAGAGCGGCCACGACGGCGGACGGGCCTCCGGTCGGCGCGTCGGCGACCAGGAAGTCCGCCTGGGGGTGGTCGGTGAGGACCCGGACGCGTTGCGGACTGCCCTTCTTGCCGTACGCCCTGTGGAGCTCGTCGATCCGGGCCTGCACGCCGACTCGCAGCTGCTCCAGGTTCAGCCCGGCGCCGGACGAGCGCAGGACGTCCAGGACGGCGCGCGAGAACAGGCTGAACGAACCGCCCTCCGGGCCCCGCTCCGCCTCCCCCGGACCGACGAAGTAGGCGTAGCCACCTGCCGAGCAGGCGTAGAGGTGGGCGACCTGTCGGTTCGCGACCGCGAGCGCCTCTCCGCTCGCCCAGCCGACCGTGCCGCTCATGGTGTCCTGCCGGACGCCCTCCCGGCAGGCGTCGATGAGGAACAGCACCCGTGCGGCGGGCGTGGTCTCGACCTCCCGCCGCCAGTCGATGGCGACACAGCCCGACCAGAGCGGTTCCAGGTCCCGGTGCAGGTCCTCCGGGATCAGATAGTCCGTGCCCCCCTCGTGCATGCCGTGCCCGCTCAGGCAGATCAGCAGTGTCTCGCCTCGGCGGGCGTTGCGGAGGAATCCGGTGACCTCGCCGTTGATGAAGTTCTTGCCGACCTGGCGGCCGTGGGCGACGGGCCGTTCGACCCGGAAGCGCCGGGCCCGCAGGGCCCCTTCCAGCCGTTCGAGGTCCCGAGGGACGAAGGGCAGCGGGGTGCCCACGCTCCCGTAGTCGCTCGCGCCGATCAGCAGTGCGGCGAACCCGCCCATGCCGTGCGGCTAGTTGCCGAATACGAAGGTGATCCCGCGCGTGCCCTGGACCTGGGAGGTGCCGACCAGTTGGACCCCGCCGGTGGCGGACACCTGGAAGCTCAGCTGGACCTCCTTCAGCGGCAGCGGCCCACCGCGGTCGGCGACCTGCTCGAACAGCGTCTGGAGCGCGTCCACCGTCTCCGCGAGGTTGGCGCGCAGCGCCCCGAGCGGCACCCGGCGCAGCACCGCCTCGCGGTCGCGCCGGAAGACGCCCATCGTGTCGCCGCCGCTCTGGTCGTCCTCGGTCACCCAGAACTCCAGGGACTCCAAGGACTCCACCTCGTCCGCCACTTCTCCCCCACCCCGGCGATCCACGCCCCAGGCCCACGTCGGTGTGATCCACCGCAGGGCGAGGATAGCCGTCGGGGGTCGGCGAATGAAGTGGATCTGCCGATCGGTCGCACTTTTTGACGCCGTGCCAGGTGATTACCGTCGACGACGACCGGGCGGCCGGGGCCGCCGGGGTGCGGGGTGCCGTCCGGTCACTGGCGGGCGGCGTTCCAGCCGTCCGGTCACTGGCGGGCGGCGTTCCAGCCGGCCAGTTCGGCCGGGCGGTTGGTGATGACGCCGTCGACGCCGGCGGTGTCCAGGGCCTTCCAGCGGGCGGCCGTGTCGACCGTCCAGACGTTGACGGCGACGCCGGCCGCGTGCAGGGCGGCGATCACCTCGGGGCGGGCGGCGAGGGCGGCGTCGGCGGGGTTGTAGGCGGCCAGGCCGAGGTCCCGGGCGACGGCCACCGGGTCCGGGTCGAGGGTGCCGCGCAGCAGGCCGAGAGGCAGCTCGGGCGCCAGCTCGCGGGTGAGGCGCAGGGCGTCGACCTCGAAGCTCTGCACGAACACCCGGCCGCTCATGCCGCGGTCGCGGACGTCCTGGACGATCCGGGCCACCTCGGCGCGGGTGTGCGGGCCCTTGATCTCCAGCAGCAGACTGCCGCCGCGGGTGCGCAGGTCGTCGAGCTGGGCCGCGAGCCTGGGGAGGCGGGCGCCGGCCGTGGCCGGGGCGAACCAGGAGCCGGCGTCCAGCGCGTCGAGCTGCGCGGCCGTCAGCTCGCGGATCCGGCCGGTGCCGTTGGTGGTGCGGTCGACGGTGTCGTCGTGCAGGACGTACGGGACGCCGTCCTTGCTGGGCTGGACGTCGTTCTCGATCCAGTCGGCGCCCGCGCGGCGGGCCACCTCGTCGGAGAGCAGGGTGTTCTCGGGCGCGGCGGAGGAGGCGCCGCGGTGGGCGAGGACGGTGAGCGGCGCGCCGGGCTGCCGGAGGAAGGCGCCGGGGGCGAGGGCGGTCACCTTGAGGTCGTCGAAGGACACCGTGGCACCGTTGACCAGCAGGGCCTGGCGGCCGTCGGCGCTGCGGGCGAGCCGGGTGGTGCGCATGACCTCCCGGCCGTCGAAGCTCCAGCGGGCGGCGGTGCCGTGCACCTCGACGGCGATCCGGACGTCCCGGCCGGTACCGGCGGCGGAGGGCGCGGCGGCGGTGTCGGTGACGTCCCAGGCGTCGGCGGGGGTGCGCCGGGCGAACTCCAGGCCGTTGGCGGCGGTGGTGCCGGAGCGCACGGTGGCGATCGCCCACGGGGTCGCGCCGTCGGCCGGCACGTCCAGGCCGAGCGCCGTCCACCGGGCGGCGTCGACGACGCTCTCGAAGCGGACGGTGGCCTCGATGCGGAAGTCGACGAGATGGCGGCCGAAGGTGATCCGGGTCTGCTGGTTCCAGTGCGCGGAGGCGCCGACCAGTCGGCCGTTCTCCACCTTCCACGCGCCCTCGGCCGCCGTCCAACCGGTCGGCAGGCCGGGGCCGCCGAAGTGCTCGTCGACGACCACCTCGCCGGCGGCGGGCGCCCGGGCGGCCGGCGTGTCCCGCGCACCCGGTGCGGCCTGGGCGCCCGGTGCGGCCTGGGCCTCCGGCGCCGCGGGGGCGGCGTCCGGGGCGGTGAGCGCGACGGCGGTGAGGCCCAGGACGGCGGCGAGCACCGCGGCGAGCGGGCCGGTGCGGCGGGCCGCGGGCCCGTCGTGCGGCGCGGTCCGGTCGGAGGGGTGACTGGTGGTCATGCGCGGCACGCTAGGCGATCACGGCTCGCGGCGGAAACCCTTCCACCCCGAACGGTCGCGCGGACGACCGGTGGCCGGGGGCCGGGGGCCGGCAACCGGGCCCGGGGGTCGACGGGCCGAGCCGGGCGGGCCGACGGTCAGCGGGGTCGGGCGGGCGGGGTGAGGTGGTGGGCGAGGGTCGCCAGGGCGTCGGTGACGGCGCGCAGCGCGGCCGGGTCCGGGGCGGAGCCGTCCGGCCCGGAGAGCGCCCCGGCGAGGGCGGCGTCGACCGTGGTGGCGCGGACTTCGGCGACGCGGTGCGAGGGATCGGCGGCGGGGCGGACGAGCCGGCGGCGGCGGTCGGCGGGGTCGGGTTCGGTCTCGACGGAACCGGCCTCCACCAGGCGCGCGACGGCGGTGGAGACCTGACTCTGGGGCAGGCCGGTGCGGGCGGCGACCTCGCCGACGGTCGTCCCCGGGTTGGCGACGATCTCGCCGAGGGTGACCAGCACCGAGCGGATCGAGCCGCGCGAGCCGGTCTCCGGTTCGGGCATGGCCTGCTCGCCGATCTTCATCAGCGTGCGGCCCAGGAGGAACAGCTCGACTCCGTTCATGGTCGCCAGGCTACATCGCGATCGATGAATCCAGACCAATACATCTCTCTTGATGCATCTATTTCGATGCTCTATTGTCGGTCGAGCCGGAGGACACCGGCCACCACCACCGAAGGGACCACCGCCATGACCGCCACCGCCCTCCACCGCACGCTCACCGTCCCCGGCGCGACCCTCCACTACCAGCTCGCGGGCAGGGGCCCCGTCCTGCTGCTGGCCCAGAGCGGCGAGGGCGACGCGGACCGCACCGTCGACCTCGTCCCGCACCTCGCGGACAGCTTCACCGTCGTCACCTACGACCGCCGCGGCCTCTCGCGCAGCACCCTCGACGACCCGGCCCGACCCGTCACCATGGCCGACCACGCCGACGACGTCGCCCGGCTGCTCGCCGCGGTCGCCGGAACCACGGGCCCGGGCGTCGGTTCGGACAATCCGACGGACGGCGGGACGACTCCCGGTTCGGCCGTGATGGTCGGGTTCAGCATGGGCGCCGCGATCGGCCTCCAGGTGGTGGTCCGTCACCCGGGCCTCCTCGGGACCCTGATCGCCCACGAGCCGGTGATGCCGAACCTGCTGCCCCCGGCGGACCGCGCCCAGCACGTCGCCGAGCTGCTCGCCATCCGGGAGGCGCACGCCGCCGGCGGCGCCGCGGCGGCCTTCCCCGCGATCGCCCGGCACCTGGGGATCGACCCCCGGCACGACGACACCGAGGACGGCCTCACCCCGCAGCCGCTGACGCCCCGCCGACTGGCCAACTTCGACTTCTTCATCGGCACCGAGTTCGCCGCCGTCACCACGGACGGCCTCGCCCCGGCCGAACTGGCGGCCGCCGCCGGGCGCACCGGCACGCGCATCCTCCCGGCCACCGGCCGCACCACCCGCCCGACCGTGCACACGTACCGCTGCGCGCTGGCCCTGGCCGAACTGCTCGGCACCGAGCCGGTCGCCTTCCCCGGCGGGCACAACGGGAACACCGCCTTCCCCCTGGCCACCGCGCGGACCCTCAAGGCCGTGCTCGGCCGATGACGGTCACCGTGCTCCGCCGCGCCCGGAACCCGGGAGCGGACCGGTTCGCCGCGCCTTCCCGGCGACGCCGGGCCGGGGCACGCCGGTCACCCGCTGCCGGCCGCGGATCAGCGGGACCATCGACGACCCGCTCGGCCGGAACTCCACGCCCGCGCCGCCGGCCACCCTCCCTGCCACCGCGTCCGGAGCACCCGTCCGGTGCTCGTGGCAGCTCCGGCCCGGGTGGCTCCACCGGCTATTCGGCCTGCCCGCGCTCCGTACCCCGCCCGCCCTGCCGGTTCACCGCACCGGCCCCCTCGCCGGACGGTTCGCGTTCGAGGACCAGGACGGTCCAGCGGACGTCGGAACGGCCGTGCAGGTCGGCGCGTCCGGAGCGCAGCACGGGGCGCAGCCCGCAGTCGCCGGCGAGTGCGGCGGTCTCCTCGGCCGACACGTCGTACATCCGCCGCCCCGCCGGGACGGGGCCGTGCCGCAGCGTGAGGAAGAGCCGGCCGGCCGGGGCGAGGAGCCCGCCGAGCGCCGCCATCGCCCGGGTCCGTTCGTCGGCGTCCAGGTGCATCCAGACGGCGGTGAGCAGCACCACGTCGAAGCGTTCGCCGGCCGCGCCGAGCCGGGGCAGGTCGGGCAGCGCGTCGTCCACCCAGCGGACGCCGCTGCCGGCGTGCAGGCGCTCACCGATCCGGCGCAGTTCGGCGGTCGGTTCGGCGGCGACCACCCGGTGGCCGAGCGCGGCCAGGGCGGCGGCGTCGCGCCCGCTGCCCGCGCCGACGTCGAGGACGTCCACCGGCCGGGCCGGGAACAGGTGCAGCGCCTCGCGGTGGACCTCGGCGAAGGTCACGGCCTCGTACTGGGCCGCGAGTTGTTCGGCTGCCTCGCCGTAGCCGGCGGTGCTCGCCGGGCGGTCGGTCTGCTGTGCTTCCACGGGCCCTCCCCCTGGGTCGTCCGATCGGTCCCGCGGACGGACGACCCCCGCGCCACCGGTGTCGGCACCGGCGCCACGGACAGTCGGGGGCGGCAGGACCGGCACCGAACGGGAAGTCAACGCGTCGCGTCAAGGGACCGCGTCAACCCTACCCCGGTGATCGTCACACCTGCGGTCAAGCTTCACCCGGGTGCCAGGCGGGCCATTCCCAGGGGCGGTCGGCCCAGTGGACGCGGTCCGCGTCGTGCGGGTCGAGGTCGGGGAAGAGCTGGTGGATCCGGGGTTCGAGCTCCTCCGGACCGAGTGGCTCCCAGCCGTGACCCTCGAAGCGGACCAGCCGGTAGCGGCTGTCGGTGCGGAACTCGGCGACCTCGACCAGGGGCGTCGCCGAGCCTGACGTGCTGTTGGTTTCCATGCTCCCCAGCATGTGGCGGACCTCCGGGGAGCGCACCCGGGGTACGGCAGGCAGCGTACGACGGGGGCGCGGGCGCGGGCGGGCGGGCCGCCCGGAACCTCCACCGGGTCATGTCCCGCCGTCGGCGCGCTCGTTGGGCACGGCGAGCGGGGGCCCGCGACGGCGGCGGACCGGCCCTCGGACCGACCCTCGGCGGGCCGACCGGCCGGGGCCCGGAGAGGGCCGGAGCACCACGGCGGGAGCCGCGGAGCCGCAGCAGGCGATGGTGGACGCGACGCAGGAGGACGAGGACATGAGCGGGCAGGCTGCAGGCGGCGCGAATCCGGCGAACGGCGGACGGCCGGTGGGCCCGGCCGCGGCGCCGACGGCAGGTCCGGCGGGCGCCGCCGGTGCGTCCGGGGCGGCCGGTGCGTCCGGGGCGGCCGGTACGGCAGGTGCCGCGCCCGCCGGTCCCCCGCAGTGGCAGTGGCCGACGCCCGCGTGGCAACCGCCACCGGTGCCGGCCCCACCCCCGACGCCCGTCGCGACACCTCCCTGGGAGGCGATGGCGGAGGCCGCCGCGGCGGACCGGCGGCGCCGCCGCCGGACGTGGGTGGTGAGCGCGGTCGGGATCGTCGCCGGGCTGGCGGCGGTGCTGACGATGTGCGGGCCCGGGTCCGGCGAGGAGTCGTCCGGGATCGTGGCCTTCCCCGGCCCCTCGGCCGCACCGCCGCTCGCACCGTCCCCGGCCGCCTCACCGACCACCGGTCTGCTGCCGGTCCCGGCGCCGTCCCCGCTGCCGTCGCCGACGAGCCACGAGGGCCCGCCGCCCGGTGCGGCGCCCGCCGCGGCGGGCCCGGGGCCGACCGCCGCGGGCGACACCCCGGCCGAGGCCGCTCCCCGGGCCGACGGCGGCGACCGCACGGTGAGCCCCCGACCGAAGCCGAGCCGTTCACCGCGTCCGGCGCCCACCCGCGCGACGGGCGCGACCGGTGCCGCACCCGCCCCGGCGGCCACGCCGGCCCCCGCGACGGCGCCCGCCCGCTCCCCCGCCGCCGCCCCGCCCGCCGGAGCAGCGCCCGGGGCGGGCACGCTCTGCGACCAGGCGGAGCAGTTCGGCCGCTGGGCGGCCGGCTCCGAGCAGGCCCGCCTCTGCCGCAGCATCTACGGCTGACCGCCCGCCCCGGTCCGGCCGTCCCGGGCCGGCCGCCCCGGTTCGGCCGTACGGTGCGACGGCCGGCGGAGCCGACCGGACCGGGGGCCGACACTCGCCCCTCCCGTCCGCGCCGGTCACGCGGCCGCCCGCCCACCGGGTGCGGTGGGCGGGCGGGGCGGGGCGGACGACGGTGCAGGAGGCGCGGCGTCCGTCAGGAGACGGCGCCGGCGCCCAGCAGGGCGTGGTCGAGGCGCGGGGCGAGGACCCGGGCCAGGGTGTCGGTGATGTGCCCGGTGTCGCGGTAGAGGATCACGCCCTCCAGGACGGCCGGGCAGTCCGGACCGGTGCCGGGGCAGAGCAGCGGGCCGAGGTCCAGGACCCGCACCCCGTAGCGGCCGGCCAGGCCGTCGAGCAGCGGGTCGCGCTCGAAGGCGGACTCGCGCGGGAAGAAGCAGGCGTCGGAGCGGCCGTCGGAACCGGCCAGGCAGGTCGGGATGTCCTTGCCGGGCATCGGGGTGTCCCCCAGGTAGGCGAGCGGGGCGCCCAGTGCGGTGAGCCGCTCGAGGGTGCGGGTCCAGCCCTCGGTGCGTTCGTCCTGGCCGCCGTAGCGGTTGAGGCCCGCCATCAGCACCAGCCGGGGCTTGGGCCCGGCGGTGAGCCGGGTCAGGGTGTTCTCCCGCCAGCGGTCGCACTCCTCGAAGGTGCGGCCGAGCACGTTGTTGCGCACCGTCAGGGTGGCCAGCGGGCAGCCGGGCTTGACCAGGACCTCCAGCGCCCACTGCCGCTGTTCGGCCATGGCCAGCGCGGCGGAGATCCACTGCCCGGCGTGCGAGTCGCCGAGGAGGACGATCCGGTCCGGGCTGGACTCGGTGCCGAACAGGCAGCGCGGGCTGCTCTCGGCGCCGAGCGGGATCTCGCAGCCCTTGCCGGGCGGGAAGTCCTCCCGGGCCCGGGCGAGCGACGGGGTGAGCGAGAGCACCCGGGCGCCGGGGGCGAGGAGGGTCGCGCCGTCCACGGCACCGGCCGGGGCGACGGTGACCCGGTCGGGGTCGCCGAGCGCGCGGACCGTGCCGCCGCCCAGGGTGAGGCCCGCGATCAGCGGGATCACCAGGGCACTGGCGCCGACCGCGAGGCCCCGGCGCGGGGCCGGGCTGCTGCCGTACCGCAGCGGCTGTTCGACCAGCCGCAGGGTGAGCCAGGCCGGCACGGCGGCCGCCGCCGTGAGGGCGACCAGGGTCGTCCAGGGCGGTGCGCCGTAGCGGGCCTGGGCGATGGTCAGCACCGGCCAGTGCCACAGGTACCAGGCGTAGGAGAGGCGCCCGGCGGCCCGCAGCGGCCGGGTCGCGAGCAGCCGGCCGGCGTCGGTGGCGCCGAGCGCGCGGTGCGCGGGACCGGCCAGCAGCAGGGCGCCGGTGCCGAGCACGGGCAGCAGGGCGGCGGCGCCGGGGAACGGCGTGTTGCGGTCGTACCGGAGGACGGCGACCAGGAGCGCGGCGGCGCCCGCCCAGCCGAGGACGCGCAGCAGCCCGCCGCCGAGCCGGGCCGCGGGGCCGCCGCGGGCGAGCCGGGTGGTCAGCGCGGGTGCGGCGAGGGCGACGCAGCCGCCGACGGCGAACTCCCAGAGGCGGCTCGCGGTGGAGAAGTAGCCGAGCGGCGCGGAGCCGGCCGTCCAGCGGATGCAGAGCAGCAGGGAGACGCCTCCCACGGCCAGGGTGGTCAGTGTGACGGCGACGGTGCGGCGGCGGCCGGCCAACAGGCGGGCCAGGCCGAGCAGCAGGACGCCCCAGAGCAGGTAGAACTGGTTCTCCACGCCCAGGGACCAGAAGTGCTGGAGCGGGCTGGGGTCGCGTTCGGCGGCCAGGTAGTCGGTCTGCTGGCCGACGAACCGCCAGTTGGCGAACTGTCCGGCGGCGGAGATGAGGTCGCGGGCGAGGTCGGTGCCGCGCAGCGGGTCGAGCAGGGCGCCGCCGGCGAGGGCGGTGGCGACCAGCACGACGGCCGCCGCGGGCAGGATGCGCCGGGCGCGGCGGGCGGCGAAGTCCCAGAGGCCGATCGGGCGGGCGAGGAGGAGGCCGGTGATCAGGAAGCCGGAGACGACGAAGAAGACGTCGACGCCGACGTAGCCGCCGGTGAGGCCGGGGACGGCGGCGTGGAAGGCGAGCACGGAGAGCACGGCGACGCCGCGCAGGCCCTCGATGTCGGGTCGGAAGGCGGCCCGGGCCCGCGGTTCGCCGGTCCGCGGTTCTGCGGTCCGCGCGGCCGGTCCGGCGGTGCGGACGGCCGGCTCCGCGGTGGCCGAGGAGGCGGACGACGAGATGGACGAGGAGACGGACGAGGAGGAGAGGACGTCGGTCGGGACGATGGCGCGCGACGGCTCGGCGCCGGGTGGTACGGCCGTGGGCACGGCGAAGCTCCTTGCAGGGGCTGGCAGCGGTGGTCGGGGCCGGCGGGCCGATGGGGCGGCCGGCCGGCAGTCCGCGCCGGTGGGGCGACGCGCAAGGAAGAGCGAAGAACAGCACGGTGGTGCGGAGAGAAGACTCAACAATCCGCAGCACGAAGGGACATGACGCTACGTCAGAAGATGAGCGGGTCGGCCCAGCCGGACGCCAGCAGGCCGCAGAGCAGCAGCACCGCGGTCACGGCGACGGCTTCGGCGTGCCCGAAGCGCAGCGCGGCGTGGCGGTCGTCGGTGCGCCGCTCCGGCCGGGAGAGGTCCGCGACGGTGGCGCCGTTGCCACCGCGGAGCAGCGGCCACAGGGCGCCGATCAGCGGAACGATGGTGTAGGTGGTGAGCGCGAGCAGTCCGGCGAGCGCCCAGTAGGGCTGCCAGCCGTGGGTGGCGACGGCGCGGACCAGGCCGATCACGCCCGCGACGACGACCAGGCCGAGCCAGCCGACGCCGATCCGGGCGACGGTGCGGGCCAGTGCGGTGCCGCCGGAGACGGCGCCGGTGGGCACCCAGTCGGCGCTGCGGCGGCGCAGCGCGTGCGCGATGGCGACCACGTGGCAGAGCCCGCCGAGGAGTTGCACCCGGGTGACCTCGAACCGCCAGTGGGTGCGGGACATCGCGGGGAGCAGGACGAGGGCGACCCAGATCGGCGGCAGGAAGGGCAGCACCTGCCAGGGGGCGATCTCGTCGGGGCGGAAGAACAGCATGATCAGGGCCGGCAGCGGCACGGCGAAGACGTTCACCGCGCTGGTGAGGTAGCCGAGGATGCCGTTCCAGAAGCAGAGCCGGGCCGATCGGGGCAGCGGGCCGCGCCGGAAGTCGGGGTCGCCGACCAGGGCGAGCGAGCCGAGGCACCAGCGGTACTGCTGGCTGATGAAGGCGGGCAGGCCGGTGGGCGACATGCCCTTGGCCAGCAGCGCGGGCACGTACCGGGTGGTCCACCCGGCGCGGGCGAGCGAGAGGCCGGTGTAGAGGTCCTCGCTGTGGTCGATCTCGGCGAAGCCGCCGACCCGCTCGAGTGCGGCGCGCCGGTAGAGCGCGTTGGTGCCGCAGCAGACGGTGCCGTCCTGGGCGTCCCGGGAGGGCTGGATCCACCGGTAGAAGATCTCCTGGGTGGCGCCCGCGGCGCGTTCGAGCCAGGACATCCCGGGGTCGGTGTCGAAGCACTGCGGACTCTGCACGATGCCGATGCCCGGGTCGTCGAGGTACGGCACGAGGTGCTGCAGGAAGTCCGGGCGCGGGCAGAAGTCCGCGTCGAGGACGGCGATGATGTCGCCGGTGCCCTCGGCGAGGCCGTGGTTGAGGTTGCCGGCCTTCTTGAAGCGGCCCCGGTCGGGGCGGCTGCGGTACTGGAAGCCGTAGGACTCGGCGAGTTCGCGCACCTCGGGGCGGGCGGCGTCGTCGAGGACCAGCACGGTGAGCGCGCCGGGCCACTGGACGGCGGCGGTGTGCCGGTAGGCGTTGTCCAGGACGGCGAGCGGTTCGCCGGCAGTGGGTAGCAGGAGGTCGACGCCCGGGTGTCGGGCGGGGCGCCAGGCCCGGACCAGCAGGTCGTGCGAGTCACGGGTGAAGCGGCGGGAGCGCTGGCCGTCGACGACGGAGAGCAGCCAGGTGGCGGCGTTGAGCACGGTCAGCACGAGGAACGGCCAGAGCAGCGGGCGACTGAGTGCGAAGAGGCCGAGCGTCGCGGTGGCGCCGGCGTAGGAGAGGGTGGCGCAGAGCAGCACCCAGCGGCGCTGCGGGCCGAAGTACCAGTGGAGTTCCTCGTCGTCGGGCGGGCTCGGCAGGCGGGAGGATCCCTCGCCGGGCCCGTCCTCGGGTATTCGGCGACCGGGGTGGTGCGACTCCCGGTCGGGTGCGGACATGGCGTTGCCATGGCGTGCGGGCATGCGGAACGGCCCCCCTGAGCTGGGACGGAACATGGCCTTGCGCCGGTCAGCCTCTCACGATGGTCTGGACCAATCGATCACCGGGCATGACCTTCGCACATAGCCCCAGGTCAGCGAGTTGACAGTGGATCAGATTCGCACACCATCTGACCCACCGTCATCACTACCGGACGGTAATCGCCTTGATCAGCTTCTCGAACCGCAGGTCGGAGCGGAGCGGGATGCCGAAGCGCTCGTCGCCGTACGGGAACGGCGAGAAGTCGCCGGTGCGGCGGAAGCCCCGGCGCTCGTACCAGGCGATCAGCTCGGAGCGCTGCTCGATCACGGTCATCTCCATCTCGGCCACGCCCCACTCCTCGGCCGCGTAGCGCTCGGCGTGCGCGAGCACGGCCCGCCCGAGGCCGCCGCCCTGACGGCCCGGACGCACCGAGAACATGCCGAAGTAGGCGCGCCCGCCCCGGCGTTCCAGCTGGCAGCAGGCCAGCAGCTCGCCGTCCAGCTCGGCGAGCAGCACCACGCCGTCGGCGTGGGTGACGGCCGCGGTGACGCCCTCGGTGTCGGTGCGCTGCCCGGCCAGCAGGTCGGCCTCGGTGGTCCAGCCGGCCCGGCTGGCGTCACCGCGGTAGGCGGACTCCACCAGGTCCAGCAGGGCGGGCACATCGGCGGTGGTCGCGACGCGGAAGCCGAGCCGGTCGGTGGCGGCGGCCTCGGCGGCCGGGCTGGTGCTGCTCTCGGGCACGGGACCCTCTTCTCGGGGCGGCCCGGGCGGCGGTGGCCCGGGCGGGGGGGGCGGCGGCCGTTCGGCCGATCCCTCGCATCGTGCCACAGCCCGCCGGGGCCCCGACCTGGCCGGACGGGCACCGGTGTCCGTCCGGCCGGCGCCGCCGAGCCGCCGGACCGCCGACGGACCGCTGCCCGCCGACGACCTGCCGCCGCCCGACCGCCACCCCGGCGCTACCCGACCGCCGTCCTGCCCCGGCCGAAAGCCCTCCAGTCACCGTCCGAAAGGCCGCCGTCCGCCGTCCGAAAGCCTCCGGTCACCGTCCGAAAGCCGGACACCCGCCCCCGCACCGCGCCGCCTCCGGCAGGATGGCAGCACGACGAACCCCGCCCTTCACGCCCGAACCACTCACACCGGAGGCCCCATGACGTCCGTCGAGATCCCCGGCTCCAAGTCGGTCACCGCGCGGGCGCTGTTCCTCGCCGCCGCCGCCGACGGCACCACCACCCTGCTCCGCCCGCTGCGCTCGGACGACACCGAGGGCTTCGCCGAGGGCCTGGGCGCGCTCGGCTACGCGCTCACCCGCGAACCCGACCGGTGGACGGTCGAGGGGCGTCCGCAGGGCCCCGCCCACGACGCCGACGTCTACTGTCGCGACGGCGCCACCACCGCCCGCTTCCTGCCCGTGCTCGCCGCGGCCGGCCGCGGCGGCTTCCGCTTCGACGCCTCCGCCCAGATGCGCCGCCGCCCGCTCGGCCCGCTGACCGAGGCGCTGCGCACCCTCGGCGTCGACCTGCGGCACGAGGAGGCCGAGGGCCACCACCCGCTGCGGATCGCCGCCGACGGCGTCCGGGGCGGCGAGCTGACCCTGGACGCGAGCCTCTCCTCCCAGTACCTGACCGCGCTGCTGCTGCTCGGCCCGCTCACCGAGCAGGGCCTGCGGATCACCGTGACCGAGCTGGTCTCCGCGCCGTACGTGGAGATCACCGTCGCCATGATGCGGGCCTTCGGCGCCACGGTGACCCGCACCGGCCAGGTCTTCGAGGTCGCGCCCGGCGGCTACCGGGCCACCGAGTACCCGGTCGAGCCGGACGCCTCCACCGCGAGCTACTTCTTCGCCGCCGCCGCGCTCACCGGCCGCCGGCTGACCGTCCCCGGGCTCGGCAAGGACGCGCTCCAGGGCGATCTGCGGTTCGTCGACGTGCTGGCCCGGATGGGCGCGAAGGTGGAGGTCGGCACCGACCGGGTCACCGTCGAGGGCCCCGCGGGCGGCCGGCTCTCCGGCCTGACCGTCGACATGCGCGACATCTCCGACACCATGCCGACGCTCGCCGCCGTCGCCCCGTTCGCCGACGGCCCGGTGCGGATCGAGAACGTCGCCAACACCCGGATCAAGGAGTGCGACCGGCTGGACGCCTGCGCCGAGAACCTCCGCCGGCTCGGCGTCGACGTCGCCACCGGGCCCGACTGGATCGAGATCCTTCCGGGCACCCCGCGCGGCACCGAACTCGCCTCGCACGGCGACCACCGGATGGTGATGTCCTTCTCCGTCACCGGCCTGCGGACGCCCGGCATCACCTTCGACGACCCCGGCTGCGTGCGGAAGACCTTCCCCGAGTTCCACGAGGTGTTCGGGCGGCTGCGCGAAGAATGGACGACCACCGGCTGACCACCGGCCGACCCCGATGGGAAGGCCCGGCGGCGGGAGCGGGTCCGTCGCCCGCCCCCGCCGCCGCGGCCCGGGCGCCCGGCGGCGCGCCCGGCCAGGTGGGGGCGTGGGCGGCGGGCCGGCGCGGTACGGGGACGCGCCGCCGCGCCGGCCCGGCGGGCGGCAAGAGGTGGGCACCGTCCCCATGTCACACCCGATCAGGATGTGGCCACCGGTACCTGGCGGGCCGGCGCGTACATGGCTACCCTGCTGCGGCCGGGCGCCGTCACCGGCGCGCACCGGCAGTCCGCGAATCCACGGGTCGTCAGCACCGGACCAGAGGAGTGTCATGCCCAGCACTTCCCGCTCCGCCAGCCCCACCAGAACCACCCGTACCGCCCCGAAGCCCCGGCACCGCCGGCTCCCCGCGCTCGCCGCCCTCGCCACGGCCGTCGCCCTGGCCGTCGGCGTCGCCGCCCCGGCGTCCGCGGCCGAGCCCGCGTCCCCCTCCGCCGGGACCGCCGCCGGGACCGCCGACCGGCACCTGCCCCCGATCCACCCCGAGCTCGACTTCGCCGGCTCCACCGTCGCCGCCCACGAGGGCCGGGGCCCCGGCGCCCCGGTCGCCGCCCTCGCCGTCACCCAGACCCCCGGCCTCGACGTCGCCAGCTACCAGGGCAACGTCAACTGGTCCTCGGTGCGCGCCAACGGCGCCCGCTTCGCCTACGTCAAGGCCACCGAGGGCACCACCTACACCAACCCGTACTTCACCCAGCAGTACAACGGCTCCTACAACGCCGGCCTGATCCGCGGCGCGTACCACTTCGCCCTGCCGAACCGCTCCTCCGGCACCGCCCAGGCCAACTGGTTCGTCGACCACGGCGGCGGCTGGTCCCGCGACGGCAAGACCCTCCCGCCCGCCCTCGACATCGAGTACAACCCCTACGGCGCCACCTGCTTCGGCCTCAGCCAGAGCGCCATGGTCAGCTGGATCCGGGCCTTCAGCACCACCGTCCACACCCGCACCGGCCGCTACCCCACCATCTACACCACCACCAACTGGTGGGCCACGTGCACCGGCAACAACGCCTCCTTCGGCGCCACCAACCCCCTCTGGATCGCCCGCTACGCCTCCACCGTCGGCACCCTCCCGGCCGGCTGGAGCTACCAGACCATCTGGCAGCACGCCGACTCCGGCGTCTTCCCCGGCGACCAGAACCTCTTCAACGGCGCCTTCGACCGCCTCCAGGCCCTCGCCAACGGCTGACCCCCCACCACCGGGCCGGGCACCCGAAGAAACGTTCCTCCCACCCGGCCCCACCCCTCCCCCGGCCGCCCCGGGCCTCACGCCCGGGGCGGCCTCAGGACGCCCGGAGGACCACCCGCTCGATCGCCTCGAAGATGTCCGCATCGGTCTCCTGCTGCCAGCTCGGCAGGTCACTCCAGTCGGCCACGTAGCCGGGCTTCGGATCCTCGATGTGCTTGTGGATCTGAGCGATCCAGCACGTCGCCACGAACCGCCCCTTCTGCTCCCGCGTGAGCTTCGCCGTCGTACCGCCACTCACTCCGACGAAATCGCGCACCTGGCCGTACACCGCCGAGGCGCACTCCCGCTCCCACTCCGGCGTCTCGCCCCAGGGAGCGACATAGCCCGCTTTCGGCTCACCCGGGTAGTGCTTCGACACCCCCGCGATCCACGCCTCCCGGAAGATCCGTCCCTCGTCCGACATCCCTCGCTCCTTCGTCAGGCGGCGCTCCCGAGCGCCGAAATCCGCTGATGCAGCACCGCGGCCCGATCATCGCCCACGAGCGGCAGCAACCGGCGCTGAACGCCCTCCAACTTCCTCCCGATGTAACCGGAGCCGGTCTGCCCGGCCAGCTCCATCGCGGCATGTGCGTACTGAACGGCCTGTCCGAGATCACGCCGCTCCACGCCGAGGGCGGCAAGCTCCGCGAGCACCGCTCCCCGGCGACGCGGGGAGAGCTTCTGGGAGAGCGCGGACGTCAGTGCCTGCTCCGCCAGATCCGGACGGCCGAGCGCGAGGAAGCACCTGGGTCAGCGCGTACGAGGAGGCGTACGGGCCGTTGCCGGAAATCTGGTTCACCGGTGCCGACGGCACGGTCGACACGGAGTCCCTGGGACGCTACCGCGACACCGGCGAGGTCTGGGCGGAGTGGAACTGCTCGCCCGCCCCGGGTGACGGTGACGACCTGTCGACGACGGTGACCGCCCGGTGATCACCGCGTCCCCCGGCGGAGCGCCCCGGCCGTCCGCCGGGGCGCTCCGCCTCGTCCGGGGCCGGGCCGAGCGTCCGACCGGCACAGGCGTGTCCCGCTACCTGTCCGCGATGGAGCTGCACTGTCCGTTCCTGAAGCCGTCCACAGGGCGCGGCATGATCGGGTGGACCGTCTACGAAGTCGTGCCCGACGCCCCGCGGTCGTGGGTCGAAGCCGAGTTGTTCCACGCCGGAGTACAGGCGGCTGAGTGGATTCGGCCGTTGCTGGCACGGCCGAACGGGCTGCTGGCGTGCGAGGGTGTGGTGCTCGTCGGCCGCTGCGGGGACGCCACCCATCGCGAGCTGCTGGCGTGGCCGCACTGGGCGTTGAAGAACCTGTACGGGCCGGTCGGCGTGATGGTCGGCAAGTTCGTGGAGGGGGTGGGGGAGACGAGCCGGACGGGTGCCCGGATCCCCCCGGCGCCCGTCTCGTTCCTCCCGGTGCGCGCGGCCGTCCGTTCACTGGACCCGCGGTTCCTGGCGGACACCCCCGACCTGGCGGCTGCGGTGGCCCGGGCCGTCGACGACGGCCGCGACGTGTTCCAGCACATCCCTTGCGAGTGGAAGGCAGTTCGACAGTGGGCGAGTTCCCTATCGGGGCCGAAGAGGCGTTGACGGCCGCCGAGGCCGTCTGCGGTCCGGTCGAGGCGAAGGAGGTCAGCAACCGCCGGGGTTCGACGGTGTGGAGGGCCGATGGTCCGCGGGGCTCGGTGAGCATCAAGCTCGGCACCGGCGAGACCGCCGAGATCACCGCTCGGGAAGCCTCGGTGCTGGAGCAACTTCCCGGGTACACCGTCACCGCCGGCCGGTTCGCCGGCGGGGTCTGGTACGTCACCCCCTGGCTGGTCGGACCGTCCACCTGGACGGTCTTCCGATCCGTGCGCAAGAACGGCGGCGGGCGCGAGGAGGCGCTGTCCGCGGCGCTGGGGCTGTGTCGCGCCGTGGCCTCGCTGCACGCCGACGGCTGGGTGCACGGGGACCTCCAGCCCGAGCACGGGATCCACGGCGAGGACGGGACGGTCCGCCTCCTCGACTTCGCCTGGTCCCGGCGGCTGGACAGCGTTCCGTGGCCGAGGTTCGACGGTACGATGATCCACCTCACCGCGCCCGAACTGGCTGCTCGGATCATCACCGGGCCCCAGCCCGTCCGCACGACCCGGGCCGCGGACGTCTATGCGCTCGCCGGCACCCTGTGGGCCTGTGTCACCGGAAAGTGGCCGCTGGACTACGAGGCCGCCGGTCTCGACAAGGGCACACCCGTCGAGACGACCCGCCGGGCCGTCGCCCGCAGAGCTGTCCCGATGTCCACGGTGACGCCCTGGCCCGCCCTCCAGGCCCGGCTGCGGTACGTCCTGCTGGCGGAGCCGGACGACCGGCCGAGCGCCGGGGAGTTGGGTGGGCTGCTGGGAGGGGTGAACGGGTGATCGGGTTGCGGGAGTTGGACGCCAGGGATGCCGGGGCGCTGGTGCGGATCTACAGTGCGGAGGCGACGAGGTACCTGGGGCGGGGGGCGATGGACGCCGCCGGGGCCCGGTTCCACGCGCGCAATGCCGAGGTGACGGCCGCGGAGCGCCCCCGTACGCTCCACATGCTCGGGCTGGTCGTGGACGGTGATCTCCTCGGGGTGGTCAAGCTCCATCTGGACCGTGCCGTCCCCTCGGTGAGCTACATCGTCCGGGCGGACGCGTGGGGTCGGGGCTTCGCCACCGCGGGGGTGCGGGAGGTCCTCGGCCTGGCCTTCGGGCGGCTCGGGCTGTCGGAGGTCCGGGCCTCGTACCATCCGGACAATCCGGCCTCCGGTCGGGTGTTGGAGAAGGCGGGGTTCGTCCCGACCGGGGAGCAGGACGGGTTCATGACCTGTGCAGCCCGGCCGCCCCGGACGCGGGGACCGCGGTGAGGGAGTCCAGGAGGATGCGCCAGGCCGCGTCGTAGGCGGCCGGGTCGTCGGGGGCGCCCGGGGGGCCGAAGGCGACGTGCGGGGCGCCGTGCAGGACGGCGAGGAGGAGTTGGGCGACCAGTTCGGGTGGGCGGGGGGCCATGGTGCCCTCGCCCTGGGCGCGGCGGATCAGGGCGACCAGGCCGCGTTGCACGTCGGAGAAGATGTCCGGCGCCGGGGCGGCCGGGTCGGGGACGTCGGTGGCCAGGCGGAGCGCCGCCCGCAGGCGGACGTCCTCCTTCAGCCGTTGCGCCAGGTCGAGCACCAGCGCCTCCAGGACGGCGGCGGCCTCGGCGCCCGGGACGTCGCGGGTCAGCCGCATCTCCTCCCAGACCTGTCGCGACTGGGACATCAACGCCCCGGCGAGCGCGCGCTTGGAGTCGAAGTGTCCGTACAGCGCGCCCTTGGTCATGCCGGTGCGGCGGGCCACCGCGTTGAGGGTGGCCCGGCTGTAGCCCTGGGTGGAGAACTCCTCGGCCGCGGCGTCGAGCACCTTCTCCCGCGTGCGCCGAGCCCGCTGCTGCTTCATCATGCGGCCCTCCTCGGGATCCGGAGACCATTCCATGGTGAAGGAATGTTCTCGGGGGCGGCACGGTCACCGCCCGGTTCTGCTCAGATCCGACCGGGAACATTCAAGGATGCTTCCTCCCCCGAGGTCGCGAACTCCCGCGCGGGACCGCTACATTGCGGTACCCCCACGGGCGTGACAGCTCAGGAACCTACCTTCCGGAAGGATTGGCGTCGAGGCGACCTTCCCGCCGCCCTGTCCGAAACGCCGTCATCGAGCACGAGCCGGCACCGACAGTCCGCACCGACCTCCGCCCCCACCACCGAGGAGCCGACCGTGCCCGAGCTCGAATCCGAGACCAGACCCGAAGCCGGTCCCGAGGCCGACCCCGGAGCCGGACCGGCCGGGGCCTTCCGGGTCCGGCCGATCGCCACCCGCCGGGGCCCCGATCCCAAGCAGGACCGGGCGGCCCGGACCAGGCTGCTGGCACTGACCGCCGCGGCCGAGCTGTTCGCGGCCAGGGGCTTCCGCCACACCTCGATGCAGGACGTGGCCGACCGGGTGGGGATGACCAAGGGCGCCGTCTACTTCCACTACCCGACCAAGGAGGCGCTGGCCGTCGCCGTGGTCGAACAGCACTACGCCCGCTGGCCGTTGCTGCTGACGGAGGTCACCGCCGAGGGGCACGGGCCGCTGGAGACCGCGGTGCGCGTGCTGGCGGGCGCGGCCACCGCCTTCCGGGACGACATCGTCGTCCGGGCGGGCGCCCGGCTGCAGATCGAACGCCCGCAGATCGGCGCCGAGTTGCCGACCCCGTACGTGGACTGGACCGAGCTGCTCGCCAGCCTGCTGGCCGGTGCCGAGGCGGCGGGCGAGCTGCGGGCGGGGGTCTCGCCGCAGGCGGCGGCCCGGTCGCTGGTGGCCGCGTTCTTCGGCACCCAGCACATCTCGGACGTCCTGCACGAGCGGGCGGACCTCGTCGAACGCTGGTCGGAGACGGCCGAGTTGCTGGTCCGGGCGATCCGCGCCGAGTGAGGTGAGAGGGCCGGGGTCAGCGCCCGGACGGCGTGGGCTCCCGGCGCCGGGCCGTCGCCCCCGTCGTCCCCGGCGCCCCCGCGGCCCCCGAGGTCCCCGAGGTCCCCGCCGCACCGGGACGGACGGGGGCCGTGCCGCGGGTGGCAACCCCGGCAGTGGCCGCCGCGACCAGGGCGAGCACGGCCGCCGCCAGCGGGAACCACCGCCCGCCGAACACCGCGACGGCGGCGCTGCCGACCGCGCCACCAGCGGCCGTGCCCAGGTAGAGGGCGCTGCTGTTGAGCGAGATCAGCAGCTGGGCGTTGGCCGGGTCGAGCGAGGCCAGCCGGTGCGGCAGGGCGACCGAGACCGCCCAGCCGGCCAGCGGCGTCACCACGGCGTAGGCCAGCGCGCCGGGCATCGAGCGCCCCGCCCACGGCAGCGCGGTGAACGCGACCGCGGCCACCGCGCTGCCGACGAGCAGCACCCGCCGGACGCCGACCCGGTCGACCAGCCGCCCGCCCAGCCAGCTGCCCGCCACCGAGGCGAGGCCGGAGACCAGAAGGACCAGGCTCAGCCGGTCCGCGCGCCCGCCGGTGGCCGGGGCGATCGCGGTGGCCAGGTAGATGTAGACGGTCTGGAAGGCGAGGAAGAAGACCAGCGTGGTCGCCGCCGCGCCGAGCACCCGCCGGTCGCGCAGCGGCGCCAGCCGGTCCCGCAGGCCCGGGGCGGCGGCGGGGGCGGGCAGTTCGCGCAGCAGCAGGGCCAGGCCGGCCAGGGCGACCGCGCCGAGCGCCGCGACCAGCCACATCGTCAGCCGCCAGTCGGTGCGCCCGATCCAGGTGCCGAGCGGGACGCCGAGGGCGGTGGCGACGGTCATGCCGCCGAGGACGGTGGCCAGCGCCCGGCCGCGCCGTTCGGGGGCGACCAGGGTGGTGGCCACGGCGTTGGCGGTCGGGGTGTAGAGGGCGGCGCCCGCAGCGGCCAGGACGCGGGTGGCGAGCAGCGTGCCGCAGGAGGGCGCGAGCGCGCTGAGCGCGTTGGCCGCGGCGAACACGGCGAGCGCCGTGAGCAGCAGCCGACGGCGCGGCCAGCGAGCGGTGAGGGCGGCGAGGGGCGGGGCGAGCAGGGCGTAGCCGAGGGCGAAGACGGTCACCAGCTGGCCGGCGGCGGTGACCGAGACGCCGAGGTCGCCGGCGATCGGGCCGAGGATGCCGGCCATCACCATGGTGTCGGTGCCGACGGCGAAGGTGCCGAGGGCGAGCAGGAGCAGGCGGACGGGCACGTGGATCCCCCAGGAACGGACGGGCGTCACCGGATGCGGCTGTCGGACGCATGGCGGGGCGCATGGCTGGGCGCATGGTCGGGCGCATGGTCGGACGCGGACGCATTGTTGGACGGAAGGGCAACAGTTTGACGCTCGCCAAACAGTACGGATTGGTGGATGATTGTCAAACCATGACCGACCACGAGCGGCTGCCCCAGCCCCCCACCGCCGAGATCGACCTGGTCACCGTGCTGCACGCGCTCGGCGACCCGGTCCGGATGCGCCTGCTGACCAGCTACGCCGACGGCGCCGAGCACTCCTGCGACCCGCGCCACCTCGGCCTCGACCACCTGCACAAGTCGACCGTCTCCCACCACATGCGGGTGTTGCGCGAGGCCGGCGTCACCAGCACCCGGGTCGCCGGACGCAACCGCTACGTCTCGCTGCGCCGGGCCGACCTCGACGCGCGCTTCCCCGGACTGCTCGACGCCCTGCTCGCCGCCGCCCCGGCCACCACCCGGACCGACACCGGCTGACACCGACTGACCCCGGCTGAACCGCCCGGACCGCCCGTCCGGCCGCACCGGACCGGCGCCGCCCCCGCCCCCTCGGTAGCGTGACCGGGACGGCAAGGGCGCGGACCAGCGGAAGGCCGGGCGAGTGTGATGATCGGAGAGGTCGGCGGCGAGGTCGGCGGCGAGCTCGATCTCGGCGGGCTGCGGCGGGTCTACGGCACCGTCGGCCACCGGGCCTTCTACACCCTGGTCTGCCGCCGCGCCCGGCACTGGGGCTGGACCGAGCCCGGCCAGTCCAAGTGGCGCTGCTGGCGGGCGCAGCGCCAGCTGGAGGGAGTGCTCGGCCGCAAGCTCGCCCTGCCGCACAACTCCCGGGTCCTGGACGCCGGCAGCGGCTCCGGGGTGGTGGCGCGCCAGATGGCGGCCCGCTTCGGACTGCGGATCACCGGCGTCGACATCATGGACTTCCACGTCCGCGAGGCCCGCAGGCTGAGCGCCCGGGCCGCCCTGGAGGACCGCACCACCTTCGCCTGGGGCGACTTCCACGACCTCGAGTACCCCGACGCCTCCTTCGACGGCGTCTACTCGATGGAGACGCTCTGCCACGCCTACGACCCGGCGCGCGCCCTGGCGGAGTTCCACCGGCTGCTGCGGCCCGGCGGGCGGCTGGTGCTGCTCGGCCCGGCCGCCGTCCCGCGCGACGAGATGCCCGACCCGCAGCACGCGCTGCTGGAGCCGTACCTGGACGCGATGGTGCTGCCCGGCGCCCGGCGCTACACCACCCGGACGATCGGCGGGCTGATCACCGGGGCCGGCTTCCGCCTGGAGGAGGAGCTCGACGCCACGCCGTACTACCTGCCGACCACGGAGGCGCTGTACGCGTACTTCCGGGTGCCGTACGCGGCGCTGCGGCGGTTGGGGGTGACCGAGCAGTGGCTGGGGCTGCGCTCCACGGTGGAGATGTACGAGCTGCGCCACCACGTCGCGTGGATGGTGCACACGGCCGTCAAGGACGGCTGACCGCTGCCCCGGGAACGACCGGCCGACCTCGCGGTCAACCGGCGGCGCCCAGCATCCGGAGCACCAACTCGCCGTAGCGGCGGCCGAGTTCCTCGGGCGTCTCGCTGCTGCGGTCGGTGTACCAGCGGGACACGTCGATCCCGAGCGAGGTGATCGCGCGGGCGGCGGTGCGCACCTCGGCGACCTCGAAGAGCCCGGCCGCCAGGCCCGCCTCGATCAGCGCGGTGACCTCCCGCTCGATGTCCAGCCGCAGCGCCGCGACCGCCGCGTAGTCCTCCTCGGGGAGCGCGTGCAGCTCGTAGTTGACCACCCGGCCGACCGTCCGGGCCCGGGCGTGCCAGGCGGTGAAATCCTCGACCAGCCGCCGCATCCGGGCCACCGGGTCGCCCCCGCCGGCGACCGCCTCCCGGACCAGGCCGAGCGCCGCCGCGTGCCCGGCCCGGCTGATCTCGGCCAGCAGGGCCGCCTTGGACGGGTAGTGGATGTAGAGCGCGGCCGGGCTCATCCCGGCACCGGTGGCGATGTCCCGGGTGGTGGTGGCGTGGAAGCCGCGCTCGGCGAAGGACTCGACGGCGGCCCGGAGCAGCCGGTACGCCGCCTCCGGGCGGGTGTCGGCGCCACCGGGCAGGGTGGGCCAGAGCTCGGCGATGGGCGTGCTGGTCATGGCGCCATCCTCGCAGATCGGTCGTCCGGGCAGTCGTACGGGCGTTCGCCCCGGGGCGGGCCCTCGGGCGCCCCGGCCCCGTGCCCGAGCGGACCCGGACTCGTGGCCGGCGGCCCCGGACCGCAGGCCCGGCGGGCCCGGACCGCAGGCCCGGCGGCCCGAACCGTGGGCCCGGTGGGCTGTTGACAGGGTCCCGCACCGACACCATGCTGAGCAAGCGCTTAGTCAGCGCCCCCGTCTGCGGCCCGGTCAGCCGGTCGGCCGCCCTCCACGCCGAAAGGACCCCCGTGGTGCACTCCTTCAAGGGCCGGGTGGCCGTCGTCACCGGATCGAGCCGGGGCATCGGCCTCGGCATCGCGCGCGAGCTGGTCGCCCGGGGGGCCAAGGTCTGTCTGACCGCCCGCACCCCGGAACCGCTCGCCGAGGCGGTCCAGGACCTCGGCGGCCCCGAGGTCGCCATCGGGGTCGCCGGCAAGGCCGACGACCCGGCCCACCAGGAGGAGGCCGTCACCCGCACCGTGGAGGCCTTCGGACGGCTCGACCACCTGGTCAACAACACCGGCATCAACCCGGTGTACGGTCCGGTCCTCACCGTCGACGAGGCCGCCGCCGCGAAGATCTTCGCGGTCAACGTGCTGGCACCGCTCGCCTGGACCCGCCGCGCGCACGCCGCCTGGATGGGCGAGCACGGCGGCTCGGTGGTCAACGTCGCCTCGGTGGCCGGCATCCGCGCCTCGCTCGGCATCGGCATGTACGGGGTCTCCAAGGCCGCGCTGATCCGGCTCACCGCCGAACTCGCCGCCGAGCTGGGCGGCCAGGGCATCCGGGTCAACGCGGTCGCCCCCGCCGTCGTCAAGACCAGGTTCGCCGAGGCGCTGTACGAGGGCCGCGAGGACCAGGTCGCCGCCGCCTACCCGCTGGGCCGGCTCGGGGTGCCCGAGGACGTCGCCGGCGCGGTGGCGTTCCTGCTCTCCCCCGACGCCGCGTGGATCACCGGCCAGACCGTGGTCCTGGACGGCGGGGTCACCCTCGGCGGCGGCCTGTGAGCGCCCCCGACGGCACCTCCCCCGACCCGGAACCCGGCCCGGAAGCCGGCCCGGAAGCCGGCCCGGACACCGGCGCGGAGGCCGGCCCGGAAGCCGCCGCGGAGGTCGGGTTCGCCGGGCAGGGCGTGGTGGTCACCGGCGCCGGCCGGGGCATCGGCGCCGCCGTGGCCCGTGCCTTCGCGGCCGCCGGCGCCCGGGTGGTGGTCAACGACCTCGACGGTGACGCCGCCCGCGCGGTCGCCGCCGACTGCGGCGGCACCGCCCTCCCCGGGGACGCCGCCTCCGTCGACGGGATCGCCGCCCTGGTCGACGCCGCCCGCACCGTCCTCGCCCGGGAGGGCGCCGAGCTCGACGTCTGGTGCGCCAACGCGGGCGTCGCCCCGGTCGGCGGCGCGGACGCGCCGGTCGCCGCCTGGACCGCCGCCTGGGAGGTCAACGTCCTGGCCCACGTCCGGGCCGCCGACCTGCTCCTCCCCCGCTGGCTGGAGCGCGGCAGCGGCCGGTTCGTCGCCACCGTCTCGGCGGCCGGGCTGCTCACCATGCTCGGCTCGGCCCCGTACGCGGTCACCAAGCACGGCGCGCTCGCCTTCGCCGAGTGGCTCGCCGCCACCTACCGCCACCGCGGGCTGCGGGTCCACGCGCTCTGCCCGCAGGGCGTGCGCACCGCGATGCTGGCGAGCACCGGCGCGGTCGGCGAGGCACTGCTCGCGCCCACCGCCCTGGAGCCGGCGCAGGTCGCGGCGACGCTGCTCGACGCCCTGGCGGCGGACCGCTTCCTGGTCCTGCCGCACCCCGAGGTCGCCGACTACGCCACCGCCCGCGCCGGGGACCCGGACCGCTGGCTGGCCGGGATGAACCGTCTCCAGCGGCAGCTGGAGCAGGAGGGAGCACTGTGAGGGCTTGGCAGGTACCCGAGGTGGGCGAGCCGCGCGCCGTCCTGCGGCAGGTCGAGGACGCGCCGCGGCCGGTGCCCGGTCCGGGACAGCTCCTGGTCCGGGTCCGGGCGGCGGCCGTCAACTTCCCGGACGCGCTGCTGGTCCGGGGCCAGTACCAGGTGCGGCCGCCGCTGCCGTTCACCCCCGGGGTGGAGCTGTGCGGCGAGGTGGTGGAGCCCGGGCCCGCGCCCGCCGGGCCGGGGAACCCCCCGGACGAGGAGTGGCGCCCCGGCGACCGGGTGATCGGCACGCCCGTCCTCCCCCACGGCGCCTTCGCCGAGTACGCGCTGCTCGACGCGTCCGCCGCCTTCCGGGCCCCCGCGTCCCTGGACGACGCGGAGGCGGCCGCCCTGCACATCGGCCACCAGACCGCGTGGTTCGCCCTGCACCGGCGCGCCGCGCTGCGCCCCGGCGAGACGCTGCTGGTCCACGCCGCGGCCGGCGGAGTCGGCAGCGCCGCCGTCCAGCTCGGCCGGGCGGCCGGCGCCCGGGTGATCGCCGTGGTCGGCGGCGCGGGCAAGGCGGCCACCGCCCGCGCGCTCGGCGCCGACCTGGTGGTGGACCGCACCTCGGAGGACTTCGTCGCGGCGGTCAAGGCCGCCACCGGCGGCCGGGGTGCCGACGTCGTCTTCGACCCGGTCGGCGGTGCGGCCTTCACCGGCTCCACCCGCTGTGTCGCCTTCGAGGGCCGGATCGTGGTGGTCGGCTTCGCCGGTGGCGAGATCCCGGCGCCCGCGCTCAACCACGCCCTGGTGAAGAACTACGCGATCCTCGGTCTGCACTGGGGCCGCTACCAGACCCTCGACCCGCAGGCCGTCCGCGCCGTGCACCGGGAGCTGACCGAGCTCGCGGCCAAGGGGGTGGTCCGGCCCCTGGTCACCGCCCGGCTGCCGTTCGACGCCGTCCCCGACGCCGTCCAGCGGGTCGCCGACGGCACCACCACCGGCCGGCTGGTGGTGATCCCGTGACCGGCGGCGGCTGACGGCCCGGGCCGTCACCACGCGGCGTCGGTCCCGGCGGTGATCACGTCGAGGGCCGGGCGCGGCGCGCGGCCGAGCAGGGCGGCGAGGTCGCCGGGCTTGCCCGGCCCGGCCAGGAAGCCGTGGGCGATCGCCGACAAGGTGCTCGCCACCATCGGGACCTGGAAGGACTCGGCGCCCGAGGCCGCGATCGCCGCCCGTCCCTGAGCGAGGGTGCCCGGGCGGTACTCGACCGGGCGGCCGGTGGCCCGGCCGAGCGCCGCGGCGACCTCGGCGCCGCCCACGGCATCCTCGCCGACCAGCTCGTAGACCCGGCCCGCGTGCCCGGCCGGGTCCCGTGCGACGCGCGCCGCGACCTCGGCGAGATCCCCACGGGCGACGGCCGCCAGCCGTCCGTCGCCGAGCGGGGCGGTGATCGCGCCGTCGGCGTCGGGCCGGGCCAGGAAGCCCAGCAGCTCGGCGTAGAGGCCGTTGCGCAGGACCGTCCAGCGGAGGGTGGCCGACTCCCGCAGCCGCCGTTCGGTCCAGCGGTGGGCGAGCGCGTAGGCGAGGTGGTCACCGTCGCCGGAGAGGCTGGTGTAGACCACGTGCTCCACCCCGGCCCGCTCGGCCGCCTCGACGGCCGCCCGGTGCCGGGCGATCACCACGTCGTCCTCGCCGTAGCCGGCCGAGATCAGCAGCAGGGTGCGCACCCCGGCGAAGGCCCCGTCCAGCGTCCGCGGCCGGTCGAAGTCCACCGTCCGCACCGGCACGCCGGGCTTCGGCGCGCGCTCCGGCGTCCGGCTGCCCGCCACCACGCCGTCGAGCCCGCCGGGCCGCTCGGCCAACCGCTCCAGGACCAGCGAGCCGAGACCGCCGTTGACACCCGTCACGAGAAGCATCGTTCCTCCAGAAGTCCGCACCGGGCCGGCGGTCCGTCCGCCCCGCCCCGGCCACTCGCCCTGCTCGGTGGCCCGGCGACCATCCTCGATAACCTGGGCGTTCGACATAAGGAGGCACTTGGATGTCAGTGGGGCACACCGCGGTAACCACCCCGGCCGACGAGCCGGCCGACGAGCCGCGGCCGGTGGTGTGGTGCGAGGACGGCGTGGACTGCGGCATCCGTGATTTGCTCAACCGGCTCGGCGACCGGTGGACCGTCCTGGTGCTGGTCGAACTCGCCCAGGGCGTACGGCGGTTCCGTGAACTGCAGCGCGCCGTGCCGGGGATCTCGCAGCGGATGCTGACCCTGACGGTCCGCCGACTGGAGCGCGACGGCCTGGTCTCGCGCACCGTCCACCCGACCATCCCCCCGCAGGTGGAGTACGAGCTGACGTCGCTCGGGCACGACCTGACCCACCTGGTGCGCGCGATGGTCGACTGGTCCTACGACCACCACGACGCCATCGTCGAGTCGCGGCAGAGCTGGGACGCGGCCAACCCCGGCTCCGAGATCCGCTGACCGGCAGGCCCCGTTGACGGTGCGTCAGTTCTCGAAGCGCATCTCCGGGAAGCGCGGCGAGGGGCCGTCCAGCAGGTGGTCGTCGTGGCCGCGCAGCCAGCGGTCGAGGAACGAGCCGACGTACGCGCGGGTGGCCGGCACCGCCCGCTCCGGCCGGACGTCGCCGATGTCGCCGCGGACGGCCTCCTCCGGCACGGCGCCCTGGCGGACGAGTTGCGGCAGCAGCGACTGCGCGTCGGTGTACGAGCCGTGCCGGGAGCCGAGCAGGGTGACGTCCGCCTTCCAGCCGCGGGTGTGCTGCCAGAACGCGGCCCAGCCGGGCTGGCCCCGGTAGGCGCCGGAGTCCTCGCTCTGGGTGCCCATCAGCAGGAACGGCCGGTCCAGGCCGTCCTCGGCGACGCTGCTCAGGTGCACGCCGGTGCCGTCCGGGCCGGGGAAGTGCAGCTGGCCGTCCAGGTTGACACCGGCCTTGATCCGGGGGTCGTCGTGCATCGTCTGGGCGGCCGTGAAGCCGCCGGCCGAGTGGCCGACCATGCCGATCCGGTCGAGGTCCAGCGAGCCGGCCAGGGCCGCCGGGAGCCGCCGGTCGGTGCGCAGCGCGGTGAGCTCGTCCAGCACGAAACGGGTGTCGGCGACCCGGGCGTCCAACGCCTTGCGCAGCAACGCGCCGATGTCCAGGCCGGGTTGGCCGGCCAGGCCGGGAAGCACCGAGGTGGCCAGCCGGCCGTCCGGGAAGGCCACTTCGGAGGCGTCGTAGGGGTGGTCGACGGTGACCACGACGTAGCCGCGCGAGACGAGGTCCTCGACCAGGCCCGTCCCCCAGGTGCGGGGGTCGCCGAGCCCGGCCGAGTACAGCACCACCGGACGCGGCCGGGCGGCGGGCAGCGCCGGGGCGTCCCGCAGGGCGTGGGTGCGGACCCCGGACCAGTCGGTGCGGCCCGGGTCCGTCCGGTAGTTGAAGACCCCGGCGCCGTCCGGGCCGCCGAAGTGCTCGGCGGCGTTCGGTTCCATGTAGCGGGCGCGCTCGTCGCCGTGGGCCGGGCGGGTGGCCGGGTACCAGAGGCTGATCATCAGCTCCCGGGCCCGCTCCGGCTGCCAGGGGTCCGGCCGGCCGCGGTCGACGAGGCGCAGGGCGGTGGTGCCGATCGCGTACGGGCCGGTGGGCTGCGGCAGTCCGGCCCGGGCCTGGCGCTCGGCGACCGCCGGGGCCGCGCCGGCGGGGACGGCCGCCGCCCCGCCGCCCAGGACGGCGGTGGCGGTGAGGACTGCGGCGATGCCCGTCCGCACGCCCCGTCCGTGGACCCGCGTGCCCCGCCCGTGCACCCGCTCGCGCATGTTCCCCAACTCCCCGTGCCGTGTCGGCCCGCCGCCTTCCGGCCGGCCCGTACGGCGACAGTACGGGCCGGGTCGGTGCGTGGACGTCATACCGCGGTGCCAACCCGCCGGGTGCTACCGGGGTATGACACGGGCGGAGGTGTCGCACCGGGGCGGCAAGGGAGCCGGGCGGCCCGGGACCCGGTACCGCTGGGCGCCCCGGCCCTCAGCGGTGGCGCCGCAGCTCCCGGCGGGCGAGCGAGCGCTTGTGCACCTCGTCCGGCCCGTCGGCGAGCCGGATCGTCCGGTTGAAGGCCCACAGCTGGGCGAGCGGGGTGTCCTGGCTGACCCCGGCCGCGCCGTGCGCCTGGACGGCCTTGTCGAGGATCCATTCGACGGTGCGCGGGGTGGCGATCTTGATGGCCTGGATCTCGGTGTGCGCGCCGCGGTTGCCGACGGTGTCCATCAGCCAGGCCGTCTTGAGCACCAGCAGCCGCAACTGCTCGATCCGGACCCGGGATTCGGCGATCCAGTCCTGGATCACGCCCTGGTCGGCGAGCGGCCCGCCGAAGGCGACCCGGTCCAGGACGCGCCGACAGGTCAGCTCCAGCGCCCGCTCGGCGATGCCGATGGCGCGCATGCAGTGGTGGATCCGGCCGGGGCCGAGCCGGGCCTGGGCGATGGCGAAGCCGGCGCCCTCCTCGCCGATGAGGTTCCCGGCCGGGACGCGGACGTCCTCGAAGGTGATCTCGGCGTGGCCGCCGTGGTCGGCGTCGTCGTAGCCGAAGACGGTCATGCCGCGGCGCACGGTCACCCCGGGGGTGTCGCGCGGCACCAGGATCATGCTCTGCTGCCGGTGCGGTTCGGCGGCGGGATCGGTCTTGCCCATCACGATGAGGATCCGGCACTGCGGGTTCATCGCGCCGCTGATGTACCACTTGCGGCCGTTGACGACGTACTCGTCGCCGTCGCGCTCGATCCGGGTGGCGATGTTGGCGGCGTCGGAGGAGGCGACGTCCGGTTCGGTCATCGCGAAGGCGGAGCGGATCCGCGCGTCGAGCAGCGGCTCGAGCCAGGTTTCGCGTTGCTCGGCGCTGCCGAACTCGGCGAGGAGCTCCATGTTCCCGGTGTCGGGGGCGGCGCAGTTGAGGGCGGGCGGGGCGAGGTGCGGACTGCGGCCGGTGATCTCGGCGAGCGGCGCGTACTGGAGGTTGGTCAGTCCGGCGCCGTGCTCGCCGGGCAGGAAGAGGTTCCACAGCCCCTGCTTGCGCGCCTCCACCCGCAGGTCGGCGATCACCGCGGGGATCTCCCAGACCGGCCGCCCCGGGTCGGCGAGCTGGGCGACCAGCACCGGCTCCGCGGGGTGGACGTGCTGCTCCATGAACTCCAGGAGCCGCTCGCGGAGTTCGAGGGTGCGCCGGTCGTAGGCGAAGTCCATCGGTCAGTGTCCCTTCAGCGTGGTGAGGCCGTGCTCGATGAGCACGGGCGCCATCGTGCCCGCCCGCTCGAAGCCGGAGCCGAGGGTGCGCCCCTGCCGGAACCGGTAGTGGATGCCCTCGGCGACGACGGCGAGCTTGTAGGAGGCGAAGGCGACGTACCAGTCGAGGTCGGCGGCGTCCCGCCCGGTCGACCGGGCGTAGCGGTCGACCAGTTCGGCGCTGCTCGGGAAGCCGGCGGCGGTCGCGGCGGACGGGATGAGGCCGCCGCCGACACCGGCCAGTTCGGTGTACATCACCAGCAGGCCGACGTCGGTGAGCGGGTCGCCGAGCGTGGACATCTCCCAGTCCAGGACGGCGGCGACGACGTCCCGGCCGCCCTGCCCGTCCCGCTCGTCGTGTCCGTCGCGCTCGTCACGTCCGTCGCGCTCGTCACGTCCGTAGCGCTCCCGGACGAGGACGTTGTCGAGCCGGTAGTCCCCGTGCACCAGCGCCGGGGCCGGGGAGGCGGGTCGGCGGGCGACGAGGAGCTCGTGCAGCCGGTCGATGCCGGGCAGCTCCCGACTCCGCGAGGCATCCAACTGCACTGCCCAGCGCCGTAGTTGCCGGTCCAGATAGCCGTCCGGCCGGCCGAAGTCGGCGAGCCCGACGGCCGTCGGGTCGACCCGGTGGAGGGCCGCGAGGGTGTCCACCAGGGCCTCCCCGATCGCCCGCACCCGGTCCTCGCCGAGGGCGGCGAGCGCTTCGGCGTCCCGGTGCACGGTGCCGGGCACGTACGCCATCAGGTACCAGGGGGCGCCGAGCACCTCCGCGCCGGGATCGTGGTGGACGGTGCCGGGCACCGGCACCCCGGTGTCGCGCAGCGCCGTCATCACCCGGTACTCGCGCCCCATGTCGTGCGCGGTGGCGAGCACGTGCCCGAGCGGAGGTCGGCGCAGCACCCAGTCCGTGACGCCGTCGGTGAGCCGGTAGCTGAGGTTGGACCGGCCGCCCTCGATCAGCTCGGCGCGCAGCGGGCCGGCCACCGTGCCGGGCAGGGTCCGCTCCAGGTGCGCGCGCAGCCGCTCCAGGTCCAGTCCCGGCGGGCCCCCGGCCGGGGCCTGCGCAACGGGCTCCGGTGCCCCCGGTACGGGCTCCGACGTGTGCTCCGGTGGGCTGTCCTGCACGGGCACTCTCCCTTCGTCCGCCGACCGCGCCGTCGATGACTAAGCGCTTGCTCAGCATTCAGCCGACGGCGGTGCCGTGTCAATGCCGGCGTGACGTCACAATGATCGCCATGAGGTTGATCCACACCGTCGTCGGCGTGCTGCTCCTGCTGCTCACCATCGGCAGCATCCTGCGCACGCTCGTCGTCCCGCGCGGCCTGTACAGCTCCCTGGTGCACGGCCTCTGGCGGGCCCTGCGGACCGCGCTGCGACTCGCCGCCGCACCCTTCGGCACCTACCGCGCGCAGGACCGGGCCCAGACCTGGCTGGCCCCGCTGATGCTGACCGGCATGCTCGGCGTCTGGCTCGGCGGCATGCTGATCTCCTACACGCTGATACTGCACGGCACCTCGGAGCTGGACTGGGCGGTCGCCCTCCGGGAGGCCGGCTCCAGCCTCTTCACCCTCGGCTTCGCCAGCGGCGACCGGCTCCACCTCTCCCTGATCGACTTCGTCGCCGCCGCCAGCGGCCCCCTGGTGATCGCTCTGCAGATCGCCTACCTGCCCACCCTCTACGCCGCCTACAACCGGCGCGAACTGGAGGTCACCCTGCTCCAGTCCCGGGCCGGCGAGCCCGCCTGGGGCCCGGAGCTGCTCGCCCGGCAGTCCCTGGTGGACACCGGGACGGCCCTCCCCCAGCTCTACCGCGACTGGGAGCGGCTCGCCGCCGACCTCGGCGAGAGCCACTCCAACTACCCGGTGCTGATCTCCTTCCGCTCCCCGCAGCCCAACCGCAGCTGGGTGGTCGGACTGATCGCCGTCATGGACGCCGCCGCCGTCCACCTGGCCATCTGCCCGCGCACCGCCCCGCCCGAGGCCCGGCTGGTGCTCCGCGCCGGGTTCACCGCGCTGCGCGACATCGGGCGCTCGATGCGGGTCGACTTCGACCCCGACCCGTCCCCCGACACCCCGATCCGGCTCGGCTACACCGAGTTCGACGCGGCCGTCGCCATGCTCGCCGCCGCCGGCTTCCCGCACGAACGGCCCGCCGCGGAGGCCTGGCCGCACTTCCACGGGTGGCGGGTCAACTACGAGCCGCTCGCCTACGAGCTGGCCCGCCGCAGCGACGCCGTCCCCGCCCTCTGGACCGGCCCGCGCGACTTCCGTGCCCCGGTCATCCCCCCGGCCCGCCCCGCCGACCGCCGCCCGCCCGGCGGCCACGCCGGGTGAGACGCCGCCGGAGGGGTTCTAGCCGCCCCTGCGCTGGGTGAAGCGCAGCATGTTGCCGGCCGGGTCGCGGAAGGCGCAGTCACGCACGCCGTAGGGCTGGTCGATCGGCTCCTGCAGCACCTCGCCGCCCGCCGCGCGGATCCGCTCGAAGGTCCCGTCACAGTCCTCGGTCGCGAAGATGACCGCCCGCAGCAGGCCCTTCGCCAACAGGTCCGCCATGGCCTGCCGGTCGGCGGCCGAGGCGTTCGGGTCCGCCAGCGGCGGTTCGAGCACGATGTCCACGTCGGGCTGCGACGGTGCGCCGACCGTCACCCAGCGCATCCCCTCGAAGCCGACGTCGTTGCGGACCTCCAGACCGAGGACGTCCCGGTAGAAGCCGAGCGCCCTGTCGTGGTCGTCGACGGCGATGAAGCACTGCGACAGCTTGATGTCCATGCGCCTCACGCTACGACCGGGGCGGGAGCTTCGCTTCTCCGTTCCTGACCGGTCGGGTGTAGAGCTTCGCGTAGCAGGGCGGGATCGCCGCCCCGTCGTCGTGGCGGCGGGCCCGGTAGGCGCTCGGGCTCTCCCCGACCAGCTCGGTGAAGCGCGCACTGAACGACCCCAGCGAGGTGCAGCCCACCGCGAAGCACACCTCCGTCACCGACAGGTCGCCGCGCCGCAGCAGTGCCTTGGCCCGCTCGATCCGCCGGGTCATGAGGTAGCTGTACGGCGTCTCCCCGAAGGCGGCCCGGAAGCTGCGCGAGAAGTGGCCCGGCGACATCAGCGCCATCCGCGCCAGCGCGGGGACGTCCAGCGGCTCCGCGTAGTCACGGTCCATCGCGTCCCGCGCCCGGCGCAGCCGGACGAGGTCCTCCAGGTTCACCCCTCCACCCTCGCACGGGGCGGCGGAAAGGGCCCTCACCAGCTCGTTTATGCTCATCGCCATGTCCGCCGCACATGCCGCACACCCCCACCCCGATGCCCATGCGCACTCCTGCGCCTGCTGCTCCGAGCCGCACGACGGCCCACCGCTCTCCTACGGCGCCCCGGCACCGGTGGGCTGGAAGCCGCGTTACGCCCGACGCAGGGACAGCGAGCTCACCTCCGACCAGTGCGTGATCAAGGGCCGGGAGTTCTACGTCCACGGCCTGATCGAGATCCCGGTGCCGGAACTCGGCGAGACCTTCTCCTGGGGCGTCTGGGTGTCGCTGAGCGAACCGAACTTCGCGCGGATGCACGAGCTGTGGGAGGAGCCGGCCCGGGAGCAGGAACCGCCCTGCTTCGGCTGGCTGGTCACCGAGCTGCCGGTCTACCCGGAGTCCACGCTGCTGCTCAAGACCCAGGTGCACACCCGGGCCGTCGGCCTGCGCCCCCTGATCGAACTGGAGCCCACGGACCATCCGCTCGCCGTCGAACAGCGCGAGGGCATCACCGAGGCCCGGGTGCGCGCGTTCGCGGAGCAACTGCTGGGCGGCTGACGGGCGCGGCCCGTCAGCCGCCCGATCGTGCGCGGGCCCCGGGGCTCGCGGCTCGGGGTTCAGACGTCGACGGTGGTGCCGGTCGCGAGGGAGCGTTCGGCGCCGGCGAGGATCTCGACGGTGCGCAGGCCGAACGCGGCGGAGCAGGGGTGGGGCTCGCCGGTGCGGGCGGCGGTCGCCAGGGCGTCCAGGGCGCGGTGGTACGCCGCGATCGGGCCCTCCCCGCGCTCCGGCAGGTGGACGGTGCCGGCCTCGCCGCGCAGCTCCATTCCGGTGCCACCGCCGGCCACCGGGGCGGTCAGGCTCAGCGCGAGGGTGCTGGAGGCGCCGCCGACGTGGCGCAGCACCAGGTGGACGGTGTCCAGCGGCCCGGGCACCGCGGTGACGGAGGTGGCGTCGCCGAGGATCGGGAGCAGCACCGAGAGGGCGTGCGGGCCGACGTCCCAGAGCGCGCCCTTGTCCTTGCGCCACTGCGAGGACGCGTACGCGCTGGTGGAGCCGGGGGCGAACACGGAGCCGAGCCAGTCCGAGCGGCCGGTGAACCAGCCGCCGACGGCGGCCTGCTCCTCGATCCACGGGAGTTGCTCACCGCCGAAGCGGACGGTGAAGAAGACCACCGAGGCCACCCCGTGCGCCTCCGTCGCCCCGACCACCCGGCGGGCGTCCGGGACGGTGAGCGCGACGGGCTTGTCGAGCAGCAGGTGGCAGCCGGCCTCGGCGGCGCGCACCGCGAGGTCCGCCTGCACGGTCGGGGGCAGGGCGATCGAGACGGCGTCGACCTCGCCGAGCAGCCGGTCGAGGTCGGCGTGGCCGGGGACGCCGTGCTGCGCGCCGAGCGCGGCGGCCGCCTCGGGGCGTCGGCCCCAGACACCCGCGAACTCGACGTCGGGGTGCTTCGCCAGGACGGGCGCGTGCACCCGCTCCGCCCAGGGGCCGGTGCCCAGGAGTCCGATCCGCATGGTGCTCCTACTTCTCCGTCTGTCTGTGCTGTGTGGTGCGTGGCGTCCGCGAACGCCGCTGCCCGGAGCGAGGTCCGGGCAGCGGCGGGCGCGGTGGGGTCCGGCGGGACCGGACCGGTCAGTCCGTGGCGGGCGCGGCGACCGTCGGCGCGGCCGGCCCGTCCTGGGCCGCCTCCGCGGCCTCGTGGGCCTGCGCGGCCTTGGCCGCCCGGCGCTTCATGAACCAGGCCGAGAACGCGCCACCGGCGACGGCGACGAGCAGACCGATCCAGGAGAACTTGGACAGCCACTGCTCGGCGACCTTGCCCACCTGGTAGACCAGCAGCGTCGTACCGCCGGCCCAGGCGATGCCGCCGAGCACGTTGGCGATCAGGAACTTCCAGTACGGCATCTTCAGGGCGCCCGCCAGCGGTCCGGCGAAGATGCGCAGCAGGGCGATGAAGCGGCCGAAGAAGACCGCCCACATGCCCCACTTCTGGAAGGAGCGCTCGGCGCTGGCCAGGTGGCTCGGGCCGAAGTGCTTGGGGAACTTCCGCCCGAGCTTCTCGAAGAGCGGTTTGCCGCCCCGGCGTCCGATCGAGTAGCCGATCGAGTCACCGATGATCGCGCCGAGGATCGCGCAGACCGCCACCCAGACCGGGCTCACCACGTCGCGCGAGGCCAGCAGGGCGGCGGAGACCAGGGCGATCTCGCCGGGGAGCGGGATACCCAGCGACTCCAGTCCGATGATCAGTGCGACCAGGGCGTACACCGCCTCCGGCGGCACGCCCTCGATCCAGGCGTCGATGTGCAGCAAGGCCAGTACCTCCGTGGCAGGACGAGACCCGCGGCAGGCCCGCCCGGGTCCCCGATCGGGTCCCCGTGGCCGGCGCACCGGTCTCGACAGTCGTCCGTGTGGCGGCACCAGGCCGCTCCCCGAGAGGGCAGCCTAACGTGCCGGGCGGCCTGTCCCCCCGGCCGATCACCCCTGGTTACGACGTGCGGAGGCATCCGGTGGTTCCGGCACGCCCGGCGGTGGTCGCGCGGTGGTCGCACGGTGGTGCCGCAGTGGGCACGCGGTGGTCCCGGCGCGTTAACGTCGTCGATCATGGTGACGGTTCAGTAGGGACCGCCGTCCCGTCGGGAGGGCCGGTCAGGGGCGTCGCTCGGGGCCGTCGCTCGGTGAACAGGGGAGGCAGCTGTGGGAGGGGTGCGTGCATCGGCGTCGGCCGTGGCGCCGGCCGATCGGTTCGAGTGGTTCCGCGAGGCGGTGTCCACCGACCTGATGCCCATCACGATCAACACGGAGCGCACGGCCGGCTTCCGGGCGGAGATCGCGAGCGTCGACTTCGGACCCGTCCAGATGTCGACCTTCGCCTATTCGCCGGTGGCGGCCCGTCGCAGCACCGCCCACGTCCGGCAGGGCGATCCCGAGGAGTACCAGCTGGCGCTGATCACCAACGGCTCCATCCGGACCGCCCAGCACGGCAGTGAGTCGGTGATCTCGGGCGACCTCGTGCTGACGGACACCTCGCGCCCCATGGAGAACCACTCCAGCTCCGACCGCGGACCGATCAGTGTGATCATGCTGCAGATCCCCCGGGCCGACCTGCCGCTCCACCCCGACAAGGTGGACCGGGTGCTCGCCCGCCGCATCCCCGCCGGGGAGGGCACCGGGGCGGTCCTGGCCGGCTTCCTGGCCACGTTGCTCGACCACGGCCCGCGCTGCCGTCCCGAGGAACTGCCCCGGCTCGGACACATCGCGCTCGACCTGGCCACCGCCTGCCTCTCCCAGCAGCTCGGGGCCCTCGGCGAGGCGCCGGCCGAGGCCCGCGCCCAGGTGGTGCGGCAGCGGGTCCGCCGGTTCATCGAGAACAACCTGGGCGATCCGGACCTCACCCCCCAGGTGGTCGCCGATCGGCACCACATCTCCCTCCGGAGCCTCCACGCCCTCTTCCACGACCAGCCGCTGGGCGTGGCGGCGCGCATCCGCCGGGACCGGCTCGAACGGGCCCGCACCGACCTCGCGCGCGGCGATCTCCGGGGCCTGCCCGTCCAGGCGATCGCGGCCCGCTGGGGCTTCGCCAGCGCCACCGCCTTCAGCCGGGCGTTCCGCGCCGCCTACGGCACCACCCCCACCGAGCACCGCGCGAACGCCCTGCGCACACCCTAGGACGGGGTGCGGGGAACCACCGCACCCCACGTGCGGGGCCGCCGTTCAGTGCGCCGGGCGGGCGGCGAAGTCCAGGACGGTGACCGTGGGGCGGTGGGTGGACAGCGGGGGGACGGTGAGGGTGAGGGGGAGCAGCGGGGCGAGGAGGCCGCGGGCGGCGGTGGGGCGGACGTCGCGGACGGCGGTCACGGCCGGGCTCGCGGTGCGGAGCTTGTCGCGCTCGTGGGCGTCCATCGCCCACGGCATGGCGGGTGCCCGGTAGCCGGCGGTGCGCATCTTCCCGGTGCGGGTGAGGCGGGCGAACCAGCGCGGTACGGCGTCCAGGACGAGCGAACCGCCGGGGAAGCGTTCGGCGCAGGCGGCGATCAGGTCGCGGACCCGGGCCGGCGGGAGGTACATCAGCAGGCCCTGGGCGGTGATCAGGACGGCGCGGTCGCGGTCCACTTCGTCGGCCCAGGCGGACAGGTCGGTGGCGTCTGCGGCCAGGTGGCGCCGGCGGGGGCCGGGCGGCAGGAGTTCCTCGCGCAGGGCCACCGCCTCGGGGAGGTCGACGGACAGCCAGTGGGCCCGGCCGTTGTCGACCCGCCAGAACTGCGTCTCCAGGCCCTCGCCGAGGCAGACGACCGTGCCGCGCGGTTCGCGGGCCAGGAAGTCGGCCACCTCGCGGTCGAAGCAGCCCACCCGCAGCGCCTGGAGCCGGGACTGGAGGGCGCTCGTGCCGAACCGGTCGGCGAACGGGTAGTCGATCCGGTCGACCAGTTCGACGGCCTTGGGGTCGTGGAGCAGCGCGTCCGGTCGGCGCGCCTCGACGGCCCGCTGCCAGAGGGTCCACAGCGTCGTCTCGGGCACCGCCGTCAGGTCCGGTCGCGTCGTGCTGCTCATCTCTCGTTCGCTCCCTCGGGTGCTGGGTGTCCTCGGGTGGTGGGTGTCCCCGTACGACTCGCCGATTCTGACACCGGCGGGGGCGTGAACCCGGGGTGCGGCCGCCCGGCGCGCCGGGCCGCGCGCCCGCACGCGGGGTGCGAACGGGTCTCGCGCACCGGTCTCGCACCGGTCTCGCACCGGTCTCGCACCGGTCTCGCACCGGTCTCGCGCGGGTCAGCCGACGCTGAACGCGCCGTCCGGCGGGGGCGGGGAGTCGGTGGCGGTGGCGTCGGTGACCGGCGCGGTGCCGGCGGTGAAGGCCGCGAGGTCGGCGCCCTCGGTCAGCCGGGCCGGGAAGATGTCCCCGGCCAGCCGGCGGGCGAGGTCCGCCGCCGGCAGCGGGCCGGCCGAGCCGACCAGCAGGATGTTGCCGTACCGCCGCCCGCGCAGCACCGGCGCCTCGGCGATCAGGCAGGTCTGCGGGAAGACCGCGCGCAGCGTCGCCGCCTGGGCGCGGGCGAAGGCGAGCGGCGGGCCGTCGGCGAGGTTCGCCGCGTAGCAGCCGCCGGGTCGCAGCGCCGCCGCGGCCAGCCGCAGGAACTCCACCGAGGTCAGGTGCCGGGGGGTGCGCGAGCCGTGGAAGACGTCCGCGACCACGAGGTCCAGGGTGCCGGGCGCGGTCCGCGCGGCGGTGGCGAGGGCGTCGCGGGCGTCCCCCACCTCGGCGGTGATGTCGACACCGGGCCCCCGCCAGGGGAGGTGCCGCTCGACCAGGTCGAGCAGCGGGCCGTCCACCTCCACCACGCGCTGGCGCGAGCCGGGGCGGGTGGCGGCCAGGTAGCGGGGCACGGTCAGCGCGCCGCCGCCGAGGTGGAGGGCGTCGACCGGACGGCCGGGCCCGTCGAGCGCGTCGACGAGGTGGCCGAGGCGCTGGACGTACTCGAACTCCAGGTGGGTCGGGTCGCCGAGGTCGACGTAGGACTGCGGGGTGTCGTCCAGGGTCAACAGCCAGCCGCCGTCGTGGTCGACGTCGGGGAGCAGCTTCGCCCGCCCGAGGTCGGTGTCCCGCGCCACCGGGACGGGTTCGTCGAGCGGGTGGTCCTGCGGCGGGGTGGGCGGGTCGGGCATCTCGGGCATGTCGGCAGCATAGGCGCCCGGCCCGAGTCGCCGTCACGCCCGAGGCTACCGGCCGGTATCGTCAGGGGTCCGGGCCGGTGGGGTCCGGGCTGGAGAGGTCCCGAGAATCCGCGGATCCGCGGGTCCGGGATTCCGAGCAGAGATTGGGCGCGAGTGGCCATGGAGTTCCGCGAAGACATCCTGGGTGCCCCCTACGAGGCGGTCGAGCTGCCGCTCCGTCCGGACGAGGAGGGCGAGGTCTCGGCGACGCTGGTCCGCCGGCTGGTCCCGGGCTCGGACCGGGCCGTCCTCTACATCCACGGCTACAACGACTACTGGTTCCAGACCCACCTCGCCGACCACTACGTCGCCGCCGGCTTCTCCTTCTACGCGGTCGACCTGCGCAAGTACGGCCGGTCGCTGCGTCCGCACCACTCGCCGAACTTCGTCCGCGACCTCGCGGCCCACGACGAGGAGCTGGACGAGGCGGTCCGGATCATCCGCGAGGACGACGGCCACACCCGGCTGCTGGTCAACGGCCACTCCACGGGCGGGCTGATCGCCGCCCTGTGGGCGGGCCGCCGCACCGGGCGGGGCCTGGTCGACGGCCTGTTCCTCAACAGCCCGTTCCTGACCATGCCGGCCGCCCCCGCCGTCCGCACCCTCGGCGCCCCGGCCCTGGAGGCGATCGCCCGCCTCGCGCCCACCCGGGTCCTGCCGTCCGCGCTCAACCCGCACTACGTGCACAGCCTGCACCGGGACTTCCGCGGCGAGTGGGACTTCGACCTCAAGCTGAAGCCGGCCGAGGGCGTGCCGCTGTTCGCCGGCTGGCTGGCCGCCGTCCAGCGCGGGCACCGGGACGTCCGGCGCGGGCTCGGCATCGACGTGCCGGTGCTGCTGATGGCCTCCACCGCCTCGATCTCCACCACCCGCTGGCACAACGCCCTGCACCACGCGGACGCCGTGCTGCGCGCCGACGACATCGCGGCCGCCGGGCCGCACCTGGGCCGCCATGTGACGATCGTCCGGATCAAGGACGGCATGCACGACCTCGTGCTGTCCGGCGAGACCGCCCGCACCCAGGTGTTCGCCGAACTCGACCGCTGGGTCGGCGCGTACTTCCCGCTCCCGGTGCACTGAGCCGAACGTCCGTACGGGGGGTCGGGGGCGCGCCGCCCCCGGCCCCCTGATCGCTCCCCGTGCGCCTGCTGTGCGCCCGCGAGTCTGTGGAAGGCTACCCGGGCCCTTGTCACTTCCCTTGCCGACCAGGCGAGTTGAGGAGCCAGCATGCCGCACGGACACGGCCCGCAGAACGACCGGCAGCCCGGCCACAGCGATCCCTCGCTGTACCGCACGCCCGCCGAGGCGATCGCCGCCCCGCCGGAGAAGCTCGCCTACGTCGCCGGGTTCGACAGGTCGGCGCAGCGGCCGGACGCGCTGATCACCGTCGACACCGACCCGGCGTCGCCGAGCTACGGGCGCGTGCTCAACTTCACCGACATGCCCGGCGTGGGCGACGAGTTGCACCACTTCGGCTGGAACGCCTGCTCCAGCGCGCTCGCCCACGCCTGCCACGACAGCCCCGAACGGCGCTACCTGCTGCTGCCCGGTCTGCGGTCGTCCCGGCTGCACGTCCTGGACACCCGGCCCGACCCGGTGCGGCCCAGACTCGTGAAGACCGTGTCGGCGGAGGAGCTGGCGGCCAGAGCCGGGTACTCCCGCCCGCACACCCTGCACTGCGGGCCGGAGGGCGTCTTCCTCTCCTGCCTGGGCGCGGCCGCGGGCGGCGACGGCCCCGGCGGGGTCGCCCTGCTCGACCACACCACCTTCGACGTGCTGCGCCCCTGGGAGACCGAGCGCGGGCCGCAGAACTTCTCCTACGACGTGTGGTGGCACCTGGGCAGCAACGTGGGCGTCACCAGCGAGTGGGGCACCCCGTGGATGGTCGAGGACGGTGTGGTGCCGGAGCTGCTGCTCGGCCGCAAGTACGGGCACGCGCTGCACTTCTGGGAGCTGGACTCGGGACGGCACCTGCAGCGGATCGACCTCGGCGACCAGTACCAGATGGTGCTGGAGCTGCGCCCGGCCCACGACCCGGAGGCCGAGTGGGGCTTCGCCGGGGTGGTCACCAACGTCGAGGACCTCTCGGCCTCGGTCTGGCTCTGGTACCGGCAGGGTGAGGCGTTCACCGCGCGCAAGGTGATCGAGATACCCGCCGAACCGGCGAAGCCCGAGGACCTGCCGCCCGTCCTGCAGCCGTTCGGCGCCGTGCCACCGCTGATCACCGACATCAACCTGTCGGTGGACGACCGCTGGCTGTACGTCTCGGCCTGGGGCACCGGGGAGCTCCTCCAGTACGACGTGTCGGACCCGTTCCGGCCGCTGCTCACCGCGTCGGTGCGGCTCGGCGGGGTGGCGGCCCGGACGCCGCACCCGGCCGAGCCCGGCCGCCCGCTGAGCGGCGCGCCGCAGATGGTCGAGATCAGCCGGGACGGGCGGCGGCTCTACCTGACCAACTCGCTGTACGGGGCGTGGGACGACCAGTTCTACCCCGAGGGCATCGAGCCGTGGATCGTCAAGCTGGACGTCGATCCGGAGACCGGCGGGATGACCGTCGACCCGCGGTTCTTCCCGCACGGCGAGGACTTCCGGGGGTTGCGGGTGCACCAGACGCACCTGGCGGGCGGGGACGCCTCCTCGGACTCGTACTGCTACCGCTAGCCGGGACCTGCTGCCGGTGAGCGGAAGCCGCTACCGGAGGCCGGGGCGGTCCGGACCACCCGGATCCACCCCGGCCCGGGTGTCGTCCTCGGGCATCAGCACACCGCGCGGCGGCCCCAGCCGGAGACGGTCGCCGACGGCGGTGTGGTCGACCAGCGCCTCGCTCACCCCGCCCGGCCCGGTGCGGCGGACGTGGAACTCCACCTCGTTGCCGGCGCGCGGCGCGCAACCCATCGAGTACTGGCGCCAGCTGTGCGGCAGCGCCGGGTGCTCGACGGTCCCGTACTGCCCGGCCCGGTACGGGTACGGCTCGCCGGTGCGCACCCGGAGCACGGCGAGGTCGGGGCGTCGTCGTTCGTGGCCCACCACCGTGGCGTGCCAGTACGGGGGTTCGGTGAGCGCCGATTCGGCGCCCGCCACCATCGAGCGGACGGCGAAGCGCAGCATCCGCACCCAGGCGCCCTCCAGCTCCGCGCTCCACCGCGCGCCCGCCCGGTGCCGGGCCGCCTCGCGGAGCGCCTCCTCGAAGGCCTCGTAGTGGACCGGCCGGACGCCCAGTTTCCGGTGGTCGCGGCCGAGCCGGGTGAGCGTGGCGGACAGCTGCGCGGGGCGGTCCAGGCGCTCGATCAGGTACTCGAACATCCGCTCCAGGTGAGCCTGTTGGAACTCCATGGACTCGGGGAACAGTGCGCGCAGGAACGGGCGGCGGCGGAACATGTACGCGTAGAGGCGGTCGATGAGGTCGGCGAACGGGGTGACCGCGTCGAGGTCGCGGAGGATCAGCCGCCGGTCGGCCGCGCCGTCGTAGCCGTCCACCGGAGCGGCGGTGAGGTCCGGGGCACCGCCGCCGGGCGACGGGGACGGACCCGCCGACGGGGCGGGGAAGGACGGCGCCGGCTCGAGGATCTGCCGGCGCAGTCGCATGGCGTGGTGACGCGCGATCAACCGGTCGTACTCGGCGGTGGGGCTGGTGATGTCCATGACCGACAGCCTAAGGAGATCTGATGGCCCGTCAGTCACCTGCCGGACACCGCCCGTTCGCCGATCCGACCGGTGCTCGGCCGGTTCCGGGCAGGGGGCACCCCGGGGCGGCCGCAGATCCAGTGAACGCGCCCGCCCGGCGTCCGACCAGGGCCGGTGGTCCCCGGCGGACCGGGACCACCGGCCCCGGAGGAGGCCGGAGAAGAGGACTACCGACCCGTCGACGACGCCGGTCCGGCGCCACTGCCGGGCAGGGCCTCGGACTCCGGCACGCCGCTCGGCTCCGGCCGGGCCCCGGGCGGGTCGGCCGGCTGCCGGTCCGCCCCTCCCCCGGGCGGCCCGGTGGCGATCCAACTGGCCAGCAGACGCAAGGACTCGGCCGAGGACGACTGCGGATCGGCGTGGTAGGCGACCAGCACCTGGTCCGGATCACCGGCCGGGCGGAAGGTCTCGTAGCGCAGGGTCAGCCGGCCGACCACCGGATGGTGCAGCTCCTTGACGCCGTGGCCCTTGTCCCGCACGTCGTGGGCGGCCCACAGCCGCCGGAAGTCCTCGCTCTTGACCGAGAGTTCGCCGATCAGCGAGGCCAGCCGGGGATCGTCCGGGTCCCGGCCGGCATCGAGCCGGAGCATCCCCACCAGGTCGGTCGCCTTGCTCTCCCAGTCCAGGTAGAGCTCCCGGGCGGCCGGATCGAGGAAGACCTGCCAGGCCATGTTCCGCTGCTCCGGCGGCAGCGCGGCGATGTCGCCGACCACGGCGTTGCCGAGGCGGTTCCAGGCGAGCACGTCGAGCCGCCGCCCGAGGACGTAGGCGGGGACGCCCTCCATCGCGTCCAGCAACTGCTGCAGCTCGGGCCGGACCTGCTGCGGGCGCACCGCCGGGCCCCGCCCGGCGCGGCGGCGCACCGGTCGGGTGAGCCGGCGCAGGTGCTCGTGCTCGGCGGCGTCGAGCCGCAGCGCCCGGGCGATCGCGTCCAGCACGGCCGCCGAGACGCTCTCGCCGTGCCCCTGCTCGAGCCGCACGTAGTACGCCGTGCTCACGCCCGCCAGCTGCGCCAGTTCCTCGCGGCGCAGCCCGGGCACGCGACGCCGGCCGCCGTAGTCGGGCAGCCCGACGTCGGCCGGCCGCAACCGGGCCCGCCGGGAGCGCAGGAATTCGCTGAGCTCGGTGCGCTGATCCATACCAGCAGTATGGGCCCGCGCGCCCGGGCGGGCCCGCGCCGAGGGTGATACTGCGCGTCGTAGGAACGGGAAACGTACGACCACCGCTGACCTGGCTGGCCGCTCCCGCCGGGCCGAGCCTTGAGCCATGACGAACACGACGGCTACGACGGCTACGACGACCACCGACCTCAGCGACACCGGCACCGACCTCGCCAACATCACCGACATCGCCACCGGCACCGCCGACGCGCCGGCCACGGACGGCCCCGGCCGGATCGCGGTCTACGCGGCCCGCACCCCGGGCGCCCCGCTGGAGCGGACCACCGTGCCGCGCCGGGCGCTCGGCCCGCACGACGTCCTGATCGACGTGCGGTACGCGGGCATCTGCCACTCCGACATCCACCAGGTCGGCGAGGACTGGGGCCCGGGGATCTTCCCGATGGTGCCGGGCCACGAGATCGCCGGGGTGGTCGCCGCCGTCGGCTCCGAGGTCTCCCGGTGGTCCACCGGCGACCGGGTCGGCGTCGGCTGCTTCGTCGACTCCTGCCGCACGTGCGACAACTGCCGCGCCGGGCTCCAGCAGTACTGCACGGGCGAGGGCGGCACGGTGTACACCTACAACTCCGTCGGCCGCGACGGCGCGCCGACGTACGGCGGGTACGCCCGGCAGCTGGTGGTGGACGAGGAGTACGCGGTGCGGATCCCCGACGCCCTGGCGCTGGACGTCGCGGCGCCGCTGCTCTGCGCGGGCATCACGCTGTACTCGCCGCTCACCCACTGGGGGGCCGGGCCGGGGCGCAAGGTCGCCGTCGTCGGGCTCGGCGGGCTCGGGCACCTGGGCGTGAAGATCGCCCGGGCCAAGGGGGCCGAGGTCACCGTGCTCAGCCAGTCGCTGAGCAAGCGGGAGGACGGGCTGCGGCTCGGCGCCCACGACTACCGCGCCACCTCCGACCCGGCGACGTTCACCGAGCTGGCCGGCCGGTTCGACCTCGTCCTCAACACCGTCTCGGCCGACCTCGACCTGAGCGCCTACCTCGGACTGCTGCGCACCGACGGCACGATGGTCCAGCTCGGCGCGCCGGAGAAGCCGGTCAGCGTGGGCGCGCACGCGCTGCTCACCGGCCGACGGGCGCTCGCGGGCTCGATGATCGGCGGCCTGCCGGAGACCCAGGAGATGCTGGACTTCTGCGCCGAGCACGGGATCGGGGCGGAGATCGAGCTGATCCCCGCCGACCGGATCAACGAGGCGTACGCGCGGGTGCTGCGGAGCGATGTGCGCTACCGCTTCGTCATCGACGCGGCGACCATCTGACCCGCCGCCCGTGCGCTCCCGGGAGGTACGGACGCCACGGTCGCTCTGCTCCTGTACGACGCCCCGTCCCCGGTGCTCTCCCTTCGCCGGGGACGGGGCGCCGGCTTCCGGGGCCCGGGTCTGAGCCGGCCGGACCCGGTTCGGACCGGCTCGGCCCCGGTTCGGACCGGCCCGGCCCCGGGCCGGTCGTGCCCGGCCCCGGGGCCGGCCGGCTCAGACGCCGGCCGGGTCGGCGGCCTTGTGCCGCGCCCGGCCCCGGCGCAGCCACCGGCGGCGCGGGGGCTGGTCGGGCAGCCAGCCGAAGGCGAGGCAGCTGCCGATCACGCCGAACAGCATCCCGAGCAGGAAGCCGCCGAGGTTGGAGGTGAGCCAGCTCCCCAGCGACGCCAGCACGGCGAGGATCGAGTAGAACAGCCGCTGGGTCGGGTTGAAGAGGATCAGCAGGCCGCAGATCACCATGACCGACGGGACGAGGTAGCCGGCCAGCCCCTGGATCCCGATGTGCAGGACGACGGGCAGCGGGGCGCGCAGGGTGAAGAGGATCTCCGCGCCGCCGAACAGGACGAGCGTGCCGCCCCAGAACGGCCGCCGGCCCCGCCAGCCGCGCCAGGACCCGCGGGTCCGGGCGACCGCACCCGCCCGGACCCGGCCCTCGGCTCCCTGCGGCGGCGCCGGTTCCGCGTGCGCCGTTCCGGGCGTCACCGCCCCGGTCTCCGGCATCGGCTCCGCCGTGGACCCGGTCTCCGGCTTCGGCTCGGGTTCGGTCACCGTCAGCAGCCCTCGGAGCTGAAGCTCAGCCGGAGGTTGGGCAGTTTGAAGGCGCCGGCGGTGGTGGCGTAGTTGTGCTGCCGGAGGTTGCGGATCTTGACCGTGTCGGCCTGCTGGCCGAAGACCCCGGGCAGGCCCTGGACACCGGCCTTGGTGTAGGTGCTCGCGTCGCCGCCGATCTCGATGTTCTTGAACTCCGCGTCACCGGAGAGCAGATCGGAGTCGGTGGTGAGGTCGGTGGCGGTGACGGGCGTCCCCGCGTCGCCGGCCCGGATCAGCAGGTTGATGCCGCCGAGCTCGACGCTCTGGCAGAGCTTGGTGAGCGAGGCCTCCTTGATCGCGGAAACCGCGACGAGCACCTGGCCACCGGTGTCGCCGCTGTTGGGGCTGTTCTCGATCATGTGGTCCAGACTGCCGAACTGCTCGAAGCCGACGCCGTCCAGGCTGTCGGCGGTGACGACGAACGGCATTCCGGAGATGGCGAACTGGGCGGCGAGCACGCCCTGGGCGGTCAGGGTCATCAGTACGCCGCCGGCGAGGACGGCGGGGACGGCCATCAGCGCGGTGCGCTTCAGCCGGACCCGGCCTCTCGCCCGGGCGGGCGACTCGGGACTCGACGTGCTCTCGATCGGTCGGGCGGCGTCCTCGGACGTGGCCATGTGTGCTCCCTCGGGTGGTGGGGACGGGCAGGCACTGGCACGTTGTCCTGGCGCGGACAGCGTTCTGCGGCACGGCAGTGGAGGCCCACCCCTCGGCAGCGGGGCGGACCGGTCGGGCCGCAGTGGGTAACTGGGAAGCTACTGCCCAGTATTGACCGGGTCAATACGGGTGCACGAAGGATCATCGTCCGCTCCGGCGCGGTCGCCGGGGCCGGGCACGTCCAGGGCCAGACGACGTGCCGCCTCGGTCGGGCCGAGGAAGGGAGCCAGGCAGAAGAGGCTCAAGGTCGGCAGCAGGTCGGGGAGTTCGGCGGTCCGGTCGGCGTCGATGCGGCGCTGCAGGGTGCCGTAGACGCCACCGACCACCGCGTCGATCATCGCCTCGGCGGCCACCCCGTCCGGGAGTTCGGGGATGTCCGCGAAGAACGCCCGGAAGCGGGTGAGGAGTTGGGTGCGTTCCTGGCGTCCGGCCGGACCGACCGCGTCCAGTTCGATGACCGCCATGGTGGCGAACGCCGGAACACCGGCCAGCAGTTGGAGCATCGCGCGGAGCGCCTCGCGGATTCCGGCGCACCAGTCCGGTGCCGCCGCGAACGCCCGCGCCATCCGCCGGATCACCACCCCGGTGCCGTGCCGGTGGGCGGCGAGGAAGGCGTCCTCCTTGCCGGTGAACAGCTCGTAGAAGACCGGCCTGGTCACCCCGGCGGCGCGACAGATGTCGCTCACCGTGGCGCGCTGGTACCCGTGTTGCGCCACGGTGTGCACCAGACCGTCCAGCAGGCGCTCACGCTGGGTCGCCGCGACCACCCCCGGCGGCAGCCGGCTCGGGCCTCGTTTAATGGAGCGGGCCGGGTCGCGACCGGTGCGCGCACCGGGGATCAGGACCACGTCGGCGTTCCCACGGACATCCGGCTCCATCGCCATCTTCCGTCCCCAATTCCTGTGCTCCGCCTTGACATTGACGCCGCATCCGGTTTACAACACTGGCGGGTTTCCAATCTGCGGCCGAGGCCGCCGGAAGCCCGCACGCGTTCCGACTGCTCAGTATGGCGAACGCATGCCCGGCGGTGGCAGCCGCCGACGTGCACCCGGCACCGCACGCACCGTCCGTGCCGCGCTCCTGCACCACCTCCGCTCCACCTCCGCACCGCCCCGCCGTACTCAGCCGTACCCGGCCGGACCTCCCGGCCGTGCCAGGCCGCGTCGTACCCGCCGCACAGCGTCGTGCCGCCGGTACCGCGCCGTACGGGCGGGCCCGTGGCGCCGGGCCCGCCGAGTCACCGTTCGCGGCGCCCCACCCCGCACCGCCCCGTTCCCGGTCGGGCCGCGGCCGACGATGCCGCGCTCCCCCACACGACCGCACGGGCTCCCCCACCCGACTCGCCCGGAGAGGCACACCCTCATGCGCATCCGCCGTACCCTCGGAGCCACCGCCCTCGCCGCCGCCGCGGTGCTGGCCGCCGGCACCATGACCCCCGCCCAGGCCGCCGGCTCCGCCGTGCTCACCCACACCGCCGTCGGCGGACCGAACATCGCCGTCGGCGACGTGCTCACCGCCGATCTGGTGGCCGGCAGCTACGCCACCTTCTACTCCAGCGCCACCGGGACGAGCGGCATCAAGTGCGCCGCCTCCTCCTTCTCCGCGACCGTCACCAGCAACCCGGCCGCGCCCGGCGTCGCGACCGAGCAGCTCAACACCCAGACCTTCGGCTCCTGCACCGCCAACGTGATCGGCGTGACCAGCGTGCAGAGCATCACCGTCAACAACCTCCCCTACACCAACTCGGTCAGTGACGCGCCGGGCAACCCGGTCTCGCTCGACCCCACCGCCGCCGGTCCGCTGCAGACCACCGTGGTCCTGAAGACCATCCTCGGCACCATCACCTGCGTCTACCGGGCCCCCGCCGGCATCAGCGGCACCACCAGCAACGTCGGCCAGACCATCGGCTTCAACGCCCAGGCGCTGCCCAAGGTCTCCGGCCCCAGCACCTGTTTCTCCACCGGGTACTTCAGCGCCACCTACGGGCCGGTGAAGGACAGCTCGGTGGCCGGCAGCCCGCACGTCTACATCAACTGACCCGCCCCGCCCCCGGGCGGTGCGACACCACGGCGGCGTGCGGCGACCCCGGTCGCCGCACGCCGCACGTCGCACGTCGTCGGCTCCCCGACCGTTCCCCGACGCCGCCCCGGAGGCCGGGCGACGCCGCGCCCGGCGCCGGGTCCGGCGCCGGGTCCGGCGTTGCCCGGGACAGTGAAAGTGACCCACGGGTAGGGTGCTGGCGACGGACACCGGATCACGGGGATGTGGGGCGCACATGGGCGGCGAGGGCACGCAGTTCTTCGAGTCGGTGGCCGACACGGCGGCACGACTGGCCGAGGTCGGCTACCTGGCCTCCACGGAGGTCGCCACCACCGTCTTCCTCGCCGACCGGCTCGGCAAGCCCCTGCTCGTCGAGGGCCCGGCCGGCGTCGGCAAGACCGAACTCGCCAAGGCCGTCGCCGCGATCGGCCGGGCCCGGCTCGTCCGGCTCCAGTGCTACGAGGGCATCGACGAGGCCCGCGCCCTCTACGAGTGGAACCACGCCAAGCAGCTGCTGCGGATCACCGCCGGGCGGGACGAGGGCTGGGACGCCACCCGCACCGACGTCTTCGGCGAGGAGTTCCTGCTCACCCGGCCCCTGCTCACCGCGATCCGCGGCGACGAGCCGACCGTCCTGCTGATCGACGAGATGGACAAGGCCGACGTCGAGGTGGAGGCGCTGCTGCTCGAAGTGCTCAGCGACTTCCAGGTCACCGTGCCCGAGCTGGGCACCATCACGGCGAGCCGCCGCCCCTTCGTCCTGCTCACCTCCAACGCCACCCGGGAGCTCTCCGAGGCACTGCGCCGCCGCTGCCTCTTCCTCCATCTCGACTACCCGGAGGCCGAACTGGAGCGCCGGATCGTCCGGCTGCGCGTCCCCGGCCTGGACGCGACGCTGGCCGACTCGCTGGTCCGGGTGGTCGGCGCCCTGCGGGCGATGGAACTGCGCAAGGCCCCGTCGGTCGCCGAGACCGTCGACTGGGCCCGCACCCTGCTCGCGCTCGGCGCCGACACCCTGGACGAGACGGTCGTCCGGGCCACCCTCGGCGTCGTCCTCAAGCACCAGGACGACGTGCTGAAGGCCGCGCAGAAGCTCACCGTCGCATGACCGTCCCGCCGCCGTCCGCTCCCGGCGACAGCACGCCGGCCCGCGACAGGGCGGCCACCGGCGCCGGCACCCCGCCCGACCCGGCGGACCTCGCCGCCCGGCTGACCGGCTTCGTGCGCGCCCTGCGCACCCACGGCCTGCGGATCGGGCCCGCCGAGACGGTCGACGCCGCGGCCGTCCTGGACGTCCTCGGGCTCGCCGAACGCGAACAGGTCCGGGCCGGCCTCGCCGCCGCGCTGCTGCGCACGGACGGGCAGCGCGGCGTCTTCGACGCCGCCTTCGACCTCTTCTTCCCGCTCGGCGTCGGCGATCCGGAGGCCGTGCGCCGGGCCACCGCGCCCGGCCCCGCCGGCCTGGAGACCGACGCACCCGGCGCCGCCGCGGACCCGGCCGCCCTGCGCGAGGACCTCCGGGCGCGGCTCGTGGCCGCGCTCGCCGCCGACGACCGGGCCGCCCAGGTCCGGCTCGCCGGTGAGGCGGTGGCGGCGTTCGGCCGGTACGGCGGCGCGGGCGCCGCCGGCACACCCGGCACCGACGGCTGGTCGGCGTACCAGACCCTCGGCCGGCTCGCGCCCGAGACCCTGCTGGCCCGCGTCCTCGCCGCCCTTCGCGCCGGCGGCGGCGCGGCGTCCGGCAGCGGCTCGGCGCCCGGCCCCGCCACGGACACCCCCGCCACGGACACTTCCGCCGATCTCGCCGACCAGGTGCTCCCCGACGAGATCCGCCGTCGCATCCGGGACTTCCGCGCCCTCGTCGCCACCGAGGCCCGCCGCCGGGCCGCCGAGGTGCGCGGCACCGAACGCCTCGCCGAGCGCGCCGTCGCCCCGAGCCCCGACCGGATCGACTTCCTCACCGCCGGCCGCGACCAGCTCGCCGAACTGCGGCGCACCGTCCACCCCTTGGCCCGCAAGCTGGCCACCCGACTGGCCGCCCGCCGCCGCCGGGCGGCCCGCGGACGGATCGACCTGCGCCGCACCCTGCGCCGCTCGCTCTCCACCGGCGGCGTCCCGCTGCGCCCGGCCCACCGGCTGCGCCGCCCCGCCCGGCCGGAACTCGTCCTGCTCTGCGACGTGTCCGGTTCGGTGGCGGGCTTCTCCGACTTCACCCTGCTGCTGGTCCAGGCGATGCGCGACCAGTTCAGCAAGGTCCGGGTGTTCGCCTTCGTCAACCGCACCGCCGAGGTGACCGACCTGCTCAGCCTCGGCGGCGGCGACCCGGCCGCGCTCGCCCGGCGGATCCTCACCGAGGCCAAGGTGATGGGCTACCACGGCAACAGCGACTACGGCTCGGCCCTCGGCGAGTTCGCCGACCACCACCTGGACGCCGTCGGCCCGCGGACCAGCGTGCTGATCCTCGGCGACGCCCGCAACAACTACCGGGACGCCAACGTCCCCGCCCTCCTGCGGATCGCGGCCCGCGCCCGCCAGGTCCACTGGCTCAACCCGGAGCAGCCCGCCCTCTGGGGCACCGGCGACTCCGCCGCACCCGCCTACGCCCGGGCGGTGGAGATGCACTGCTGCCGCAACGCCCGGCGGCTGGGCGAGTTCATCGCCCGCCTGCTGCCGGTCTGACCCGAGCCGCACGGGTGGTGGGGCCGGCGCCCACCACCCGTGCCCGTGGCCTCAGCCGTCCAGCTGCCCGAGGAAGTCGAGCAGCGCCGCGGTGACCTCCGCCGGACTCTCCTGCTGCGTCCAGTGACCGACCCCCGGAAGGGTGACCCGCCGGTACAGCTTCGGCGCCAGGTGCTCCAGCAGCCGCCGCATCGCCTCCTCCGGGATCAGCGCCATGACCATGTCCTGGTCCCCGGCCACGTACAGCGCGGGGACCTCCACGGGCCGGCCGGCCAGCCCGGCGAGCAGCTCGTTGTTCCGGTCGATGTTGCGGTACCAGTTGAGGCCGCCGGTGAACGCCCGCGCGCCGTGCTCGGCGTAGTCGGCGACGAAGGCCTCGATGTCCGCCTCGGAGAGCCAGTGGGGCAGCTTCTCCGGCTCGGGGACGCTCTCCAGCAGCGTCTGCCCCTCGCGGACCACCCAGGCCCGCGGCCCGTCGCCACCGGAGCCGCGCGGACGGTCGCCGGAGCCGCTGTGGAGGATCCGGCGGAAGGACGCGTGCAGGTCGTCGGCGAGCTCGGCGTCCGCGACCCCCGGGCGCTGGAAGTAGTTCTGGTAGAAGCCGTCGCCGTACCGCTCCCGGCCCTGGGCCAGCGGCGGCAGACCGAGGGTGGGCAGCGGCGGGACGCTCAGCCCGGCCACCCCGCGCACCAGGTCGGGGCGCAGGGTCGCGGTGGTCCAGGCGACCGGGGCGCCCCAGTCGTGGCCGACCAGGACGGCGCTCTCCTCGCCGAGGGCCCGGATCAGCCCGGTGACGTCACCGACCAGGTGCAGCAGGGTGTAGGCGTCGACCGACGCGGGCTGCTCGCTGCGGGCGTAGCCGCGCTGGTCGACGGCGACCACCCGGTAGCCGGCCCCGGCGAGCGGGGCGAACTGGTGGCGCCAGGAGTACCAGCTCTCCGGGAAGCCGTGCAGCAGCAGGACCAGCGGCCCCTCCCCCTGCTCGGCGACGTGCAGCCGGACCCCGTTCACCTCGATGTGACGGTGCGCGATCTGTCCGTACGCCTGCTTGGTCATGCGGCCCTCCTCGTCGACGACTCGTCAACCGCCGAACGGACGGCGGCCGACGGTTCGTTCCCCGCCGGGTCCGCGCGGGCACGGGCGCGCGCACGGGCACGGGCACGGGCAGGGGTGCGGGCACGGGCTCAGTCCTCCTCGCCCAGGTGCTCCAGGTACGCCGCGGCGAGGCCCAGCAGGACGCCCAGCCCGATCAGCGCGCAGTAGCCCGCCGTCTGGTGGTCCGCCGGCACGAGGTGGCGGACGAACCCGAAGACGCGCAGGCCCCACAGGTGGTCGGCGACCAGACCGCTGAGACCGCCGAGGACCAGCACGAAACTCGCGTAGCCGAACAGATTCTTCATGACCACGACGTTAGGGAGCCGGATCGCCGACGGAATCCGACTTTCGGAGCGACCGGGGCTCACCAAAGTCGCGCATCCGGAGCAGCACGGGCACGGCTGTGAGCGCCGGGGCCGCGGCGAGGGCGAAGCAGAGCGGCAGGGGCGCGTTCCCGACCAGCAGTCCCCCGCTCGCACCGCCGGCGGCCGAACCGGCGTTGAAGGCGGTGTTCACCCAGGCTCCGGCGCGGGTCCGGGCGCTCGGGGCGACCGCCTCGTCCGCGACCAGGTAGGCGGTGGTGAGGGCCGGTGCGACGAAGAGACCGGCGAGCACGACCGCACCGCCGAGCACGGCGAGGTTCGGGGCGAGCCCGGCGCCCGTCAGCGCGAGACCCAGACCGGCGGTGAACAGCGGCAGCCGGACGGCGTTCGGCACCGGGCGGTCGAACGCGCCGAGCCCCAGGCCGCCGACCGCACTGCCGACGGACAGCGCGGCCAGGATCCAGCCGACCGCCTCCGGCCGGCCCTGCCGCTCCGCGAAGACGACCACCAGGAGGTCCAGCGCGCCCAGCGCGAGCCCGGTCACGCCCGAGGCGAGCACGGCCCCGCCCAGCAACCGCCCGCCCCCCAGCGGGGCGCGGCGCCGCACCGCACGACGGGCCGCACGCCGACCGCCGGCCGGCTCCGCGGCATCGCGGGCACCTGCGGAACCGGTCGCCGCCGGCGGTGCGGCGACCGGCGAGGCCACCAGCAGCAGGGCGCCGGCGAGCAGCAGCGCCGCGCCCGCCGCCACGGCACCACCGGGGCCGACCAGCGGGAGCAGCAGGCCGACCAGCAACGGTCCGGCGACGAACAGCAGTTCCTCCGCCACCCCGTCCAGACTGAAGGCGCGGCGGAGCAGCGCGGAATCGGGGAGGAGCCGCCGCCAGAACGTCCGCATCACCGGACCCAGCGGCGGCGTACAGGCGCCCGCCGCGACGACCAGCGCCCCGACGGCCACCGGTCCGGCGCCCGGCCGCGTCGCTGTCGCGACCGCCGCGAGCAGCAGGACGGTGTACGACAAGGCCATCGGCGGCAGCACCCGCCGGGGCCCGTGGCGGTCGACCAGACCGGCCCGGACCGGTGAGAGCAGGACACTGGCGAGGCCGAACAGGGCCATCGCCGCGCCCGCCGCGGAGTAGGAGCCGGTGGTGTCGCGGACGGTGAGCAGCAGGGCGAGCGGGACCACCCCGTAGGAGAGGCGGCCGAGCAGCGCGGCGGCGAAGGTGCAGCCGGCGTGCGGGGCGCCGAGCACGGCGCGGTAGCCGGGGCGTGCGGACGGGGCGCGCGTGGGCGCGGGGACGGCGGAGGGCAAGGCGAACGTCCTCAGGAAAGTCCGGGCTGCGGGCCGCGACGGGCCGGGAAGGGGCGCGACGGGCAGCACCGGAGGTGCGTACGGGGACACCGGGGCGGCCGCGCGGTTCCCGAGTGGTCGGGGCGCGGTCGCGGCGGGTCGGCTACGCACGGAGGACGGACATGGTTCCGTACCGTACCAGTCGCCCCGCCCCGGAGGAGGTCCGGTCCGGGCCGGCGCCGGGAGGACGCGCGACGGGCGCCAGGCCCGCGCGGGGCCCGGACGGAGCAGCGGGCAGGGCGGGGCGGCGGCGGCCCGGGTACGTTCGCGGTGTGCAGCAGAGGTCACCCCACGTCAGAAGGCGCGTCCGGGCCGGGAGACCGGCGGCGGCCGGCGCCGTCGCCGTGCTGGTCCTCGCGGCCGGCGCGCCCGCCGCCTCCTCGGCCGGGCTCCTGACCGGCTCGCCGGGGCTCCGTGCGGCGACGCCGTCCCCCTCCCCCGCGCCCTCCGCCCGCTCGTCCGCGACCCCCTCCACCACGGCCACCGGCACGACCACCGCCACGGCCACCGCCACCGGCACCGCCGCGACTACGAGCGCGACCCCCGCCGCGGCGGCCGTGCCCGGGGCCGCGCAGGACGCGACCGTCGTGGTCGGCGGCGAGCGGCTGGCCCGGCCGGCCGTCCAGGTGGCGCTCCGGACCGGGGCCCCCGAGCTGCCCGCCGGACTGACCGGACGGTCCTGGCTGATCGCCGACGCCGCGACCGGCGAGGTGCTCGCGGCCCGCAACGCGCACCTCCCGCTGCCGCCCGCCAGCACGCTCAAGATGCTCTTCGCCGACACCGTGCTGCCGAAGTTCGACCGGTCCCTGGAACACCGGGTCGCCCCCGCCGAGCTGGCCGCGCTCGGCGCGGGCAGCAGCCTGGTCGGGATCAAGGAGAACCTGCCGTACCGGGTCGAGGACCTCTGGCGGGGCGTCTTCCTCGCCTCCGGCAACGACGCCGTGCACGTCCTCGCCCACATGAACGGCGGGCTGGCCCGCACCGTCGCCCAGATGCAGGAGCGGGCGACCGCCCTCCAGGCCCGGGACACCAAGGTGGTCACCCCGGAGGGCTACGACCAGGACGGGCAGGTCTCCTCGGCGTACGACCTCACGCTGTTCGCCCGCGCCGGGCTGCGCAACCCGGACTTCCGCAGCTACTGCGCGACCCGCACGGCGCACTTCCCCGGCGCGGTGGACAAGACCACGGGGCAGCGCAGCACCTTCGACATCGCCAACACCGACCGGCTGCTGGGCAAGTACCCGGGCCTGATCGGGGTGAAGAACGGCTACACCACCAATGCGGGCGCCACCTTCACCGGGGCGGCGGAACGGAACGGCCGGACCCTGCTGGTGACGGTGATGCACCCGGAGCAGCAGTCCAAGGTCTACGACGAGACGGCGTTGCTGCTGGACTGGGGCTTCGCGGCGGTCGGCAAGGTCGACCCGGTCGGCCACCTGGTGGAGGAGCTGGCCACCGAGGCCACCGCCCCGGCCACCGAGGCGCCCGCCTCCGGCGGTGTGCTGCCGCACGCCATCCGCCGGGCCGACCACGCCCTCGGCCCGGCCGGCTGGACGGCCGTCGCCTTCGGCGCGGCGCTGGCGCTCTGGGCGGCGGGCCGGCTCCGCACTCGTCGGCGCCCGTCGGCCGGGCCCGCCGCGGTCCTCGGGGCCGCCCCGACCCCGACCGTGCTCGGCGGCGTCGTCGTCCCCCCGAGGCCGGACTACCCACCGACCGTCGCGTACTCCGTCCGGGCCGCGATCCCGGACACCCGGCCGGCGGCCGCCGCCCGCGCCCCGCGCGGCTCCACGGCCGTCGGCGGCGCCACGGCGGTGGGCGGCGCCGACCGTCGGCGCCTCAGCCGCCGCGCCCGTGCCCTCGTCCGCTCCACCGGCGCCCGCCTCGGCTCCACCCGGGCCCGCCGGCGACACTGACCGGCCGCCCTGACCGGCCGCCCTGACCGGCCGCCCTGACCGGCCGCCCCGCGCACGGCGCCTAGAATGCCCGGCATGAGCGCCACTCCCCACCCCGACCCGCACCGGCAGGAACGGCTCGCCCGCCTGGTCAGCCTCTCCTCCGGCAGCTACCTGCTGGTCACCACCTTCAAGAAGGACGGCACGCCCGTGCCGACTCCCGTGTGGGTGGTCCGCGACGGCGAGGCGCTCGGCATCTGGACCGTCACCGACTCGTGGAAGGTCAAGCGGATCCGCAACCGCCCGGACGTCCTGGTCGGCCCCTGCGACGTCCGGGGCAATCCGACCGGGGAGTCCGTCCCGGCCACCGCCGAGATCCTCGACCCCGAGCGCACCGCCGCCTACCGGACGCTGCTGCGGCAGAAGTACGGTCTGGTCGGCGTCGTCACCGTGCTCGGCAGCCGGCTGCGACGCGGCGAGCGCGGCACGATCGGCATCCGGCTCACCCTCACCGACGGCTGAGGCCCGCCGGTCACACCTCCGACCGGTCCCCCGCCTCCGTCCCCGCCCCTCCTGACGCGTCCCTCCTGACGCGTCCCGCCCCACCGGCCCCTCACGTCGGTCACCCAGTGCGGGCCGGGCGAAACGTTCTTCCGTTGGACGCCTGGTCGTTCGCCTCGGCGCGCGGTACGGCATGGGTGGCGCTGCTACAACACACAGCGCCCGCCCATCCACTGCTGCACGCCCGTCAGGAGGACGCCCATGCGGCGAACCGATCGAGTCCGGCTCCGCGCACTGGCGGTGGCATCGGCCGCCACCGTCGTCGGAGCGCTCACCGCCCTGCCCGCCGGCACCGCGCAGGCCGTGTCCCCGGACGTCGTCATCAGCCAGGTCTACGGCGGCGGCGGCAACTCCGGCGCGCCGTTCACCCAGGACTTCGTCGAGCTGTACAACCGGGGCACCACCCCGGTCAGCGTCACCGGCTGGACCGTCCAGTACGCCTCGGCGGCCGGGTCGTCCTGGTCGCGGACCACCCTGTCCGGCACCATCGCCCCCGGCAGGTACTACCTGGTGCAGGAGGCCGCCGGAGCGGGTGCCGGCGTCGCCCTCCCGACGCCGGACGCCACCGGAACGATCGCCATGGGCGCCAACGCCGGGAAGGTCGCGCTGGTCACCAACGCCACCGCGCTGACCTGCTCCACCGGCTGCGCCGGCCGGCCCGGCGTCAAGGACCTCGTCGGCTACGGCTCCACCGCGAGCTCCGCCGAGGGATCGCCGACCGGCAACCTCGCCAACACCACCGCCGCGGTCCGGGCGGGCGGCGGCGCCACCGACACCGACAACAACGCGGCCGACTTCGCCGTCACCGCGCCCACCCCCCGCAACTCCTCCTCCGGCGGCGGGACGGGCGGCACCCGCATCCACGACGTCCAGGGCGCCGCCCGCACCTCCCCGCTGGCCGGCCGGGCGGTCACCGCCGTCCCCGGGGTGGTCACCGCCGTGGGCCCGAGCGGCTACTGGTTCCAGGACCCGCAGCCCGACGCCGACCCGGCGACCGCCGAAGCGGTCTACGTCTACACCGCGGGCGCGCCCGGCGTGGCCGTCGGCGACTCCGTCGAGGTCGGCGGCACGGTGAGCGAGTACCGCCCGGGCGGCACCGGCGGCACCACCAACCTGACCGTCACCCAGCTCACCGCGCCCAGCACCACCGTGCTCGCCCACGACGCGGCGCTGCCCGCCGCCACCACGGTCGGCGCCGGCGGCCGGGTCCCGCCGGCCGCGGTGATCTCCGGTGTGACCACCGGTGACGTCGAGACCGCCGGCGGCTTCCGGCCGGCCACCGACGGCCTGGACTTCTGGGAGTCGCTGGAGGGCATGCGGGTCCAGCTGACCGACGCCGCCGTGGTCGGGCCGAGCAACTCGTTCGGCGAGGTCCCGGTCGTCCCGCAGGGCTCCGCCACCCGCACCGCGCGCGGCGGCATCCTGCTCCAGGCCGCCGACGGCAACCCCGAGCGGGTCCTGCTGGACGACGTGCTCGCGCCGACCCCGACCGCCACCGTGGGCGACACCCTCTCCGGGGCCACCGTCGGCGTCGTCGACTACTCCTTCGGCAAGGTCAAACTGCTGGTCACCGCCACCCCGACGGTCCTCCCCGGCGGCCTCGCCCCGGAGACCACCGCCGCGCCGGCCGCCGGCGAGCTGTCCACGGCGACCTTCAACGTCGAGAACCTCGCGCCGGGCGACCCGCAGAGCAAGTTCGACGGCCTCGCGGCCGCCGTCGTCGGCAACCTGCGCTCGCCCGACCTGATCGCCCTGGAGGAGATCCAGGACAACTCCGGCGCCACCGACAACGGCGTCGTCGCCGCCGACCAGACCCTGGCCAAGCTCACCACCGCGATAGCCGCGGCCGGCGGCCCGGCCTACTCCTCCCGCCAGATCAACCCGGTCAACGACCAGGACGGCGGCCAGCCCGGCGGCAACATCCGCCAGGTCTTCCTCTACCGCACCGACCGGGGCCTGAGCTTCACCGACCGCCCGGGCGCGGGCTCCACCACCGCCAACTCGGTCGTCAACAACGCCGGCACCCCCGCCCTCGCCTACTCCCCCGGCCGGATCGCCCCGGCCGACTCCGCCTTCAACGCCAGCCGCAAGCCGCTCGCCGGCGAGTTCCGCTGGAACGGCCGCCCGGTCTTCGTGATCGCCAACCACTTCAACTCCAAGGGCGGCGACCAGCCCCTCTTCGGCCGCTACCAGCCGCCCGCCCGCCCCTCCGAGACCCAGCGGCGCGCCCAGGCCACCGTCGTGAAGTCCTTCACCGACCAGATCCTCGCCGTCGACCCGAACGCCGCGGTGATCGTCCTCGGCGACCTCAACGACTTCGAGTTCTCGCAGACCGCCGACCTCCTCACCGCCGGCGGCTCCCTGGTCGACCTCCCCCGCACCCTCCCCCTCGCCGAGCGCTACACCTACGTCTACGAGGGCAACTCCCAGGTCCTCGACCACATCCTGATCTCCCCCGCCCTCGCGGCCAAGGCCTACACCTACGACATCGTCCACCTCAACAGCGAGTTCGCCACCCAACTCAGCGACCACGACCCCCAGACCGTCCGCATCCCGCTGCCGTAGCCCGCTGCCACCGCCCCGTCCAGCCCGTGCGGCCCTGCCCCGTGCCGGTCCCTCCCTCCGAGGGGCCGGCACGGTCATGAGCCCGGGCACTTCCACGGAAGCGTCATCGGCGGCCCCGGGCACCGTCGACCACCACCGCCACCACCCGCTACCGCGTCCGACGACCGAGCACCCGCAGGGCACCGGACGGTCGGGGACGGTTCACCCGTTGGTGGGTGTGATTCGGGTCATTCGGGGTGTACGGGAACCCGGCGGGGTGGGGGCACGACTGGTGGGGGGTGAGTGGGATGTCGCCGGGTGCCCGGCCGTTGAGTGTGCTCGCGGGGTTCGCCCTGCTGCTGGTAGTGGTGTTCGTCGTGGCGTTCGCGGTGGGGCGCGGCGCCGGGCCGGTGACGCCCGGGCTGACGCCCGGTGGCGGAGGCGGCGGGAAACCCGGGATGGGGCACGACATGGGAGCGGGTCGGTGAGGGCGGCCGAGGAGACCGGGGCCCTGGTGAGCACCGATCTGGTGGTCGGCGGGATGACCTGCGCGGCCTGTGTGAGCCGGGTGGAGAAGCGGCTGGCCCGGATCGAGGGCGTCACCGCCGGGGTGAACCTGGCCACCGGCCGGGCGCGGGTGCTGCACCCGGCCGGGGTGGGCGTCGACGAGCTGGTGGCGGCGGTCGAACGGGCCGGTTACACCGCCGGGTTGGCCCCCGAGGGGGTGCCGCCCACCGGCCCGGAGGCGGAGGACGCCGGGGAGCGCCGGCGGCTGCTGGTGACGGCGCTGCTGGCGGTGCCCGTGCTGGTGCTGTCGATGGTGCCGTCCGCGCAGTTCCCGGCCTGGCAGTGGGTCTGCTTCGGGCTGGCGCTGCCGGTGGTGGGCTGGGGTTCGGCCGGCTTCCACCGACGGGCCTGGCAGGGGCTGCGGCACGCGGCGGCGACCATGGACACCCTGGTGAGCCTCGGGGTGGTCGCCTCCTTCGGCTGGTCCGCGTACGCGCTGCTGTTCGGCGGCGCGGGCGAGATCGGCATGCGGATGCCGTTCTCGCTGACCGCGGACGGCGGCGGCGCCGCGCACGTCTACCTGGAGGCGGCCGTCGGGGTGCCTCTGTTCGTACTGGCCGGCCGGCTGCTGGAGGGGCGGGTGCGGCGGCGCAGCGGTTCCGCGCTGCGGGCGCTGGCCGAGCTGGGTGCCAAGCAGGTCTGCGTGCGCGATCCGGAGAGCGGCGAGGAGCGGCTGCTGCCGATCGAACAGCTGCTGCCGGGGCAGGAGTTCGTGGTCCGGCCCGGTGAGCGGGTGGCCACCGACGGGGTCGTGGTGGAGGGCGGTTCCGCGCTGGACCTCAGCCTGCTGACCGGCGAGTCGGTGCCGGTGGAGGTCGGCCCCGGCGACCAGGTGGCGGGCGCCACGGTGAACGTCGGCGGGGCGCTGGTGGTGCGGGCGACCGCGGTCGGCGCGGACACCCAGCTGGCCCGGATCACCGCGCTGGTGGCGGACGCCCAGGCCGGGAAGGCGCGGGCGCAGCGGCTGGCGGACACCGTCGCCGGGGTGTTCGTGCCGTGCGTGCTGACGGTGGCGGTCTGTGTGCTGGGCTTCTGGCTGGGCGCCGGCGCCGACCCGCAGGCGGCGGTGACGGCGGCGGTCGCCGTCCTGGTGGTGGCCTGCCCGTGCGCGCTGGGCCTGGCCACGCCGACCGCGCTGCTGGCGGCGACCGGGCGCGGCGCCGAACTCGGCGTCCTGGTGCGCGGGCCCGAGGTGCTGGAGAGCCTGCGCCGGGTCGACACCGTGGTACTGGACAAGACGGGCACGTTGACCACCGGTCGGACGGAGCTCGCGGCGGTGGCCGTGGCCGCCGACGCGGGCGTCGACGAGGACCGGGTGCTGCGGCTCGCCGGAGCCGTCGAGCACCGCTCGGAGCACCCCATCGGGCGGGCCGTCGTGGGGGCGGCCCGGGCCCGGTGCGGCTCCGACCCCCTCCCGGTGGTGGCCGGTTTCACGGCCACCACCGGGGTCGGGGTGTCCGGCGAGGTGGAGGGGCACCGGGTGCGGGTGGTCCGCCCGGACGACGCCGGAGCGCCGCTGCCCCCGGAGCTGACGACGGCGCTCGCGGACGCCTCCGCGGCCGGCCGCACGCCGGTGGTGGTGGAGCTGGACGATCGGCCGGTGGCCGTCCTGGCGGTCGGCGACACGCTGCGCTCGGGCAGTTGGCGCGCGCTGCACCGGCTGCGCGGCATGGGTCTGGAGCCGGTGCTGCTGACCGGTGACGGTCCGGGCGCGGCCCGCGCGGTCGCGCAGGAACTGGGCATCGAGCGGGTGCACTCCTCGGCCTCCCCGGAGCGCAAGGCGGAGGTGGTGGCCGGGTTGAAGGCCGCCGGGCGGACCGTCGCGGTGGTCGGCGACGGGGTCAACGACGCGGTCGCACTGGCCTCGGCGGACCTGGGGGTGGCGCTCGCCTCGGGCAGTGACGCGGCGATCGGCGCGGCCGGGCTGACGCTGGTGCGCGGGGACATCGAGGCGGTGGTGGACGCCGTCCGGCTGGCCCGGCGCACCCTGGGCACGATCCGGGCCAATCTGGTGTGGGCGTTCGGCTACAACGTGGTGCTGATCCCGCTGGCGGCGGTGGGGCTGCTGAACCCGATGCTGGCGGCGGTGGCGATGTCGCTGAGTTCGCTGCTGGTGGTGGGCAACAGCCTGCGGCTGCGGACGTGGCGTCCGGGCCGGGGGGCCGCGGACGGGCGCGGGGGCGACCCGACGGGTGACGGGCGGACCGGTGCGGCGCGGCGGCCGGCCGGGGCGCGGCGTTCGGCGGGTGCGACGTGGTGAGCGGGCGGGGGTCGCGGGCGGCCGAGCGGCTGAAGGTGGTCGGCCCGCCGGTGGGGGCCGCCGTGGTGGCGCTCGCGCTGCTCTCCGGCTGGGCGGCGCTAGGCGGCGCGGGCACCGCCCGCCCGGTCGAGGTCGGCCCGGGCTGGCTGCTCCTGCCCACGGCGGGCGGGGTCCCGGCCACGGCCGCGTTCTTCACGGTCCGCAACCCGGGTGACATACCCGACGAACTGACCGGTGCCAGCTGGGAGTTCGGCGGCAAGGTGACCCTGAAGCGGCATCTGCACCAGGGCGCCGCCGGCCGCTGGGAGCCGGTCACGACCCTCCCGGTCCCCGAGCGCGGCGAGCTGGCGATGTCCCCGGAGGACGCCGATCTGATGATCATCAATCCGCCCGCCCTGACGGTCGGCCAGTGGGTGGAGTTCACCCTGACCTTCCGCAACAGCCCCGACCTGCACGTCAAGGCGGAGGTCCGCCCACCCGGCGGCCGGCGCGGCTGAAGCGCGCACCTGGCGCACCTGGACTCCGAGGAGACCCGGCCCCCCGTCCGGCCTCCTCGGACCCGCCGGCCGGGCCACCCGCAGTCGAGGGGCGGCGGCCCGGCCGGCACCCCTGACGGCCCGACGGGGGTGCCGGTCACTGCTCGACCGGTGCCCCGGTCGGGCCCCGGGGGGCGGGCGTGTCGGTCGGGGGCGGTAGTTTGTGGGCCGTCCGTCCGGAGCCGTGGGAAATGCGGATGCCCTCACCTGGAGCTTTGTGCTTCGCTGTGTCGGACCATCACGGCGCCGGTCGCGTCCGCATGCCCGACAGCCGTACCTTGCACCCCCAGGAGTCCCCCCGTGATACGCCGGTCCGCCCGCACCGCCCTCGCCGCCGCTGCCTGCGGCGCCGTCCTCGCCACCGGCGTCGCCGCGTGCGGCACCGTTCAGCAGCTCGGCGCGGCCGAGAAGGTGTCGAAGGCCTTCGACGCGTTCGGCCGGAGCAAGGCCTTCAGCGCCAAGCTGTCGGTCGACGCGACCGCCGCGCAGATCGAGGCGTTCGGGGCGGCCACCGGCGAGGAGATCGACAAGGACAGCGCTGCCGCGCTGGCCGCCGTGAGCCTGTCGATCGCCTTCAGTGCGGACAAGCCGCTGAAGGACGTCCAGCCCTCCAAGGGCGCCGGCAACGGCGCCGCGCAGGCGGCCGATCCGTCGATCTCGGCCTCCTACACGCTCGCCGGCAAGGGCGGCGCGCCGCTGCTGGAGTTCCGTCAGGTCGGCGGCAAGGCCTACGGGCGGGCGGACCTCGCCGGCTTCGCCCAGCTCGTCGGGCAGGACGCCGCCGAGGTCGAGGGGATGACCGACGGCATGCCCGCCGCGCTGCAGAACGCGCTGAAGGGCCAGTGGGTCTCGTTCGACCCGAAGGTGCTCGAAGGCGCCCGCGCCGGCCGGCCCGCCGGCGGCGCCACCGCGAGCCCCGTGCCGACCCTGGACCCGACCGCCTCGGCGAGCCTGAACGCCTCGCTGAAGGACATCCTCACCCGCGACCTGTCCTTCGAGGACAAGGGCAAGCAGGACGGCAAGGACCGGATCACCGTCACCGCCCCGGCCCGCAAGCTGACGGACGACCTGCTGAAGGCCTTCGAACCGCTCGCCAAGGACGTCCCGAACCTGGGCAAGCTGCCGAAGACCGCCCCGACCGACGTCCCGGACCGCCCGCTGTCGCTGGACGTCCTCCTCGACGGCGGCACGCTGTCCGCCGTCACCTTCGACCTGGCGCAGCTGGAGGAGAAGGCCGGCCCCGGCACCCCGCTCCCGGTCCGGATCGCGTTCGGCAAGGACGCCCCGGCCGTCCAGGCGCCCGCCGGCGCCACCGAGATCGGCTCCGAGGACATCGACGGCATCGTCGGCGGGCTCACCGCCGGCGGCCCGCTCGGCTCCCGCCACACCGGCGCCGGCGGCCCGGGCGGAGCGGACGGCCCGGCCGAGAAGCTCACCGACGCCCAGGTGAAGGAGCTGACCCGGGACGGCGCCATGAACGAGGAGCAGGTGCGGTTGTACAACGCGATGGGCCTGGGCTTCCAGGACATCAAGGACCTCGCCGACCTGAAGTCCTGACCGCAGGGCCCCCGCCCCGCCCCCGCCGGTCGGACCGTCGGCGGTCGGGCCACCGTCGGTGGCGTCGGCGGGGCGGGGGCCGACAGGTCGACCACGGCGTAGGGCGGACCGTCGACGGCGGCGGGCGTCACGCCCTCGCCCTCGGCGGCGGTGATCAGCTCGGCGGCGACCGCCCCGGGATCCGGCCCGGTGAGCCGTCCCGATGAGCCGTCCCGCCCGGTGCTCCCGAGCGTGGACCGCGCACCCTCCGGCGACAGGGTCCGACGGCCCGCGTCGCCCGGACCTCGGTCAGGGCGCCCCCGCCGTCCGCCCATCGCGCCCGGCCTCAGTCGTGCGGCACCACGGCGACCGGGGGGTGGGCGTGGTGCAGGGCGGCGTGGGCGACGCGGCCCAGGCGGGGAGCGAGGTCGTGGGGGCGGCGCCGGCGGCCGATCACCAGCAGGACGGCGTCGGCGGTGTCCTCGACGAGGGCCCGGGCGGCACCGAGGGCGGCCTGCTCGACGACCTCGATGTGCGGGTGCCGGGCGCGGTGGCCGGCCAGGGCGGTGGCCAGGGCCTTCTCCTCGATCGCCTGGAGCTGGGCCAGCTCGGTGCCGGACGGCAGGAAGCCGACCACCGCGAAGGCCGGCGGGAGGTCCCAGCCGTGGACGGCGCGGAGCCGCGCGCCGCGCAGTCCGGCCTCCCGGAAGGCGAAGTCGAGCACCGCGTCGTCGGGCGCGCCCGCGTCGACGCCGACCACCACCTCGGGCACCCTCCCGGGCCGCGCTTCCGGCACCGGCCGGCGGACGACGACCACCGGCGCGGCGGAGCGACCGGCGACCGCCATGCTCACCGAGCCGACCAGCAGTCCCTTGAAGCCGCCCAGGCCGCGCGAGCCGAGCACCAGCATCTCGGCGTCCGCCGCGGCGGCGACCAGGCCGTCCACGGCGGCGTCGAGCACCACGTCGGTCCGGACGGCCAGCCCGGGATGCCGCTCGCCGACCTCCTCCGCCGCGGCGGCCAGCATCCGCTGGGCGGCCGCCGGGAGGTCCTGGGGGTCGGCGAAGGCGGCGCGGCCGTCGGTGAGCCACGGCCAGGCGTGCAGCAGCCGCAGCGGGACGCCGCGCCGCAGGGCCTCCCCGGCGGCCCAGTGGGCGGCGGCGGTGCTCTCGGGCGAGCCGTCGACTCCGGCCAGCACTGCGGGTGTCATGGGCGTTCCTTCCGCTGCGGGTCCCCCGCGCCGGGCGGACCGTGGTGGGGCGGTGAGGGGGTGAGGGGGTGGGGCGGTCGTCGGGTGCCGTCGGCGATTCGCTGACGCACCGTCGGTCCCGCTCTCCACCCTGGTTGCGGGTCGCACCTTCGACCAGGGGTCGCAAGGCCCTGTCCGCCAGGTCTTTCGGCCTGGATCATGTCCGGGGGCGCGGGACGGCTGCCGACCGGCGCACGGGCGGCGACCCGCACCTCGTCCGGTCGGTCCGTGATCGACCCCGGCATACCCCGCACGTGCCCGCGGCACTACCGTGAATCCGACAATCCGCCCGATCGGGTCGTCAGACCGTCAGGTCAGCGGCTCGTCGGTTCATCGGCTCGTCGGGGTCAGCGTGCCGTCGGGCCGTCGGATCAGCACGAGCACACGAGCACACGAGCACGCGAGGAGGACGCCGGTGGACGGCGCGGAGGAGTCGCGGACGGGCACCGGCGGAGACCGGCGCGGCCCGGCGGAGGGCACCCCGCCGCCCGACTGCCCGGCCCACGCGGCGACGGCCACGGACTCCCGCCCGGCCGCGCCCGCCGCACGGCCCGCCGACCGCCCCGCGACGACGCCCGGCGGCGCCCCGCGGATCCCGCAGCTGCGGCTGGACGAGCTGCTCGAGGAGCTCCAGTGGCGGATCGACGCGGCCCGCGGCACCCGGGACCGGGTGCACAGCCTGCTGGAGGCGGTCCTGGCGGTCGGCCGCGAGCTGGACCTCTCCCAGGCCCTGCACCGCATCGTCGAGGCCGCCGCCGACCTGGTCGACGCCCGCTACGCGGCGCTCGGGGTGATCGGCGCGGACGGGCACTCGCTCTCGCAGTTCCTGACGGTCGGCCTCGGCCCGCAGGAGATCGCCGCGATCGGCCCGCAGCCGACCGGCCGCGGCATCCTCGGCGAGCTGATCCGCGACCCCCGGCCACTGCGCTGCCCGACGCTCTCCGAGCACCCGGCCTCGGTGGGCTTCCCGGCCAACCACCCGCCCATGCACACCTTCCTCGGGGTGCCGGTCCGGGTGCGCGGCGAGGTGTTCGGCAACCTCTACCTGACCGACAAGCGCGGTGGTCTGGACTTCGACGCCGACGACGAGGCGGTCATCTCGACGCTGGCGGTCGCCGCCGGGGTCGCCATCGACAACGCCCGGCTGTACGAGGAGGCGCAGCGCCAGCAGCGGTGGCTGCGGGCGAGCGCCGAGATCACCCGCAGCCTGCTCTCCGGCGCGCCCCGGCTGGAGGTCGTGGAGCTGATCGCGCGCCGGGCCCGGGAGATCGCGGGCGCCGAACTGGCGGACGTGTCGGTGGCGTCGGCCGATCCGGGCGAGCGGGCGGCCGAGTTGACCGTGGAGGTGGCGCTGGGCGGGCGGCCGGAGGCCCGGTTGGGGGTGACGGTGCCGGTGGACGGCACGCTGTCCGGCGCCGCGTACGCCTCGGGCTCGCCGGCGACCAGTGCCGAACTGGAGCACGACGAGCGGTTCCCGGCGGGGCCGCCCGGTCGGTTCACCGGGCTGGGGCCGGCCGTCGCGGTGCCGCTGGGCACCGGCGAGGGGTTCGGGCGCGGGGTGCTGCTGCTGGCCCGGGCGAGCGGGCGCCCGCCGTTCACGGCCGGGGAGACGGGACCGCTGCTGGGTTTCGCCGGCCAGGCCGCACTGGCCCTGGAACTGGCGGAACGGCGGCGCGACGCCGAGCAGCTGACCCTGCTGGAGGATCGCGACCGGATCGCCAGGGACCTCCACGACCTGGCGATCCAGCGGCTGTTCGCGACCGGCATGACCCTGCAGAGCGCGGGCCGGCTGATCGAGAGCCGGAGCGCGGCCGACCGGGTGAGCCGGGCGGTCGCCGACCTGGACGAGACCATCAAGATCATCCGATCGACCATCTTCGGCCTGCGCGCCCACAGCGAACCGGACCGGGGGCTGCGCGCCCGCGCCACCCGCGCCGTCGGCGAGGCGCAGACGACCCTGGGCTTCGCACCGCGGCTCAGCATGGAGGGGCTGCTCGACACCGATGTGCCGCAGGAGCTCGCCGAACACGTCATGGCCGTCCTCGGCGAGGCGCTCAGCAACGCCGCCCGGCACGCGCGCGCGAGCCGGGTGGAGGTGGCGCTGCGCGCGGCCGGCGGCACGGTGACGCTCACGGTGACCGACGACGGTGTGGGCGTACCGGCGGACGGACGCCGCAGCGGTCTGCGCAACCTCGCCGAACGCGCCGAACGCGCGGGCGGCACCTTCGCCCTGCTGGCCCCCGAGGCCGGCGGGACCCGCCTGGTCTGGGAGGCCCCGCTGGGCCTGTAGCCGTCTCCGCCCGGACCGGCCTCAGGCGGTCGCGCGCTTGGCGTGGACCGTGATCCTGCCGACCGCGGCGGCCATGGTCACGGACACGTGGTCCGTGCCGGGTCCCCCGTCGGTGACGGTGATGCACAGCGGGGTGGCGAGGAGGGTGGCGCCCTCGACCTTGGTGATCGTGTAGCCGGGGTAGCTCCCGATGAACCTGCCGGAGGCCTCGAGGCGCGTCTGGATCAGGAAGTCGCCGGGCTGTCGGCTCCCGACCTCGTTGCAGGCCGTCAGCCGCGGGGCGTCGGCGGGGGCCGCAGCAAGGGCCGCCGCCGAGGCCGTGGTGGCCGGGACCAGAACGGCCGGCAGCAGGACGGCGAGGGCGGCCGCGGCCGCGAGACCGGCACTTCGTGCACGCATGGTTGTCATGCGGCGATCGTCCACCGGGAACCGTCCGGCCGCGAGCGGGGCCGCGCCGCCGGCTGCTCCGAACGCCCGGCCCCGCTCGGCCCCGCCCGGCGCGGCCCGGCCCACTCCCCGCCGCCCGGTCGCTCAGGAGTCGTCCGGGCCAAGACGGCGGCCGACGACCAGCTCCGGGGCGATGCGGATCTCCGTCCGGGCGTCGGACGCCGGGGCCGTCCGACGGACCTCGGCACGGCCGAGGACGGTCACGCACCAGCCGGTGCCGTCGGCGGCGTCCACCTGGTCGGCCTCGAAAGCGATCACGGCCCCCTCGACGGCCCGGGCCAGCTCGGAGCCGGTCGCCGTGGAGAGCAGCACTCCACCGAGGGCGTCCAGCCGGAAGCGGACCGGACGGACGGCCGGCAGGGCACCGACCGTGTAGACCACCCGGCCCACCCCGGCCCGGCGCAGCAACTCCAGCGCGCGGGCCTCGTCGAGGGCGAGCTCCTGCTCCTGGCCGCTCCTCGGCCGGACGGACGGCTCGACCTGCACGGACGCGGCTTCACGATCGACGTTCATGCGAGCGATCGTCGCCCGCCGGGTGGCGAGCGGGCGAGGGCCGATGGTCCCGCCGGGAGTCCCGCCCGCTCCGCCCACTGCCGAACGAGCGGCCCGGCGGGCAGCCCGACGAACGGCCCGGCGACAGTCCGCCGGCCCGTCAGCCCCGCGAGCCGTGGCCCAGGACGCGCGCGTGGTGCGCGGGCCGCTCCTCGGCGGCCGACCGGCGCAGTTCGGTGGCGATCAGCGCGGCCTGGACGCGCCGCTCCACGCCCAGCTTGGCGAGCAGCCGGGAGACGTGGTTCTTCACCGTCTTCTCGGCCAGGTAGAGCCGTTCACCGATCTGACGGTTCGTCAGCCCTTCGCCGATCAGCGCGAGCACCTCCTGCTCGCGGGCGGTCAGCTCCGGGCCGCCGGTGGACGGCGGGGCCGGCTCGGCCTCGCTGCGCAGACGGTTGAGCAGGCGGGTCGCGGCGCCCGGGTCGAGCATCGAGCGGCCGGAGGCGACGGTCCGGACGGCGGCCACCAGGTCGGTACCGCTGATCTGCTTCAGCACGTAGCCGGCCGCGCCCGCCATCACGGCGTCGAGCAGCGCCTCCTCGTCGTCGAAGGAGGTGAGCATCAGACAGGCCAGGTCGGGCATCCGGGAACGCAGTTCACGGCAGACGGCCACGCCGTCACCGTCTCCGAGGCGGACGTCCAGGACGGCGACGTCGGGGCGCAGCGCGGGGACCCGGACCAGGGCCTGCTCGGCGGTCGCGGCCTCGCCGACCACCTCCAGGTCGGGCTCGCCGTCCAGCAGGTCGTGCACACCGCGGCGCACCACCTCGTGGTCGTCCAGCAGGAACACCCTGACCGGTGCCGGTCCGCCGGTGCCGGTCGTCTCGCTCGCCATGGTCGCCGCTCCGCCTCGTCCTGCCCGGCACACCGCACGCCGGGTCCACCGCATCATCCCCCGCAGCGCCGGTCCGTCCCAGGGCCGAACGACCCCATTCACGACGGCCCGGGGCACCTCGGGGGCGGCCCCGGGGGGCGGACCGACCCGGGCGGACGCACCGGACGGGCCGCACCCCCCCGAGGGACCCGCCCTACTCCGCCGGCCGGAGGGCGCCCAGCAGCCGGTCCACGGCGCCGAAGGCGACCGCGCCGTCCAGCGGGTTGGTGTACACCCGGGACCAGGCGATCAGGCCACCCCGGACGCGGGCGAACATCACCGAGTCGAGGGTGTAGCGCTTGCCCGTGGCCAGCACCTCGCCGTGCAGCCGGTACTCGGCGACGGCGAGTTCGGGATCGGTCGTGCCGTACACCTCGATGTGGTCGACGTCGTCGAAGCGCTGGATCGCGGCCCCCCGCCGCAGGTGCTCGAGGAAGGCCTCCCGGCCCGGCTGCTGCGGCGGCACGCCCGGCGTCAGGTAGGGCAGTTCGAAGACGGCGTCGGTGGTGACCAGGTCGACCACCGCGAGGTCCGGGCCCTTGCCCATCAACTCGACGAACTGGCGGAGGACTTCACTCGGCGAGGCGGTGGCGGTCATCGGACGTTCCTCTCGACAGGACCGGGGCGGCGTGCCCGGTGGCTGATTGATATCCGGGCCTGGAGCCCCTCGGCAAGAGTACGGCGGAGGATCGATGACGGTCCGTCAGGGTCGCTGCCGGTGGGTGTTGCGCAGACCGAGCAGCAGGAAGGCCGTGGAGACCGCGACCGCGCTGCCCGCGGCGGCGGCCAGCCGCGGAGCGAGCGGGCCCCCACCGGCGAGCAGGATCGAGGCGGCGCCGAGCGAGGCGGTCGCCAGTCCGACGAGCAGCCAGCCGAGCAGGGCCCGCGCGGCCGGACGGGGCGGGCGCGGCACCGGGAGCGGTTCCAGGAGGGCCCACCGCACGGCCTCCTCGCGCTGTTCGAGCCGGCTCTGCAGCTGGGCGCGGATCCGGAGCAGGACGCCGGCGACGAGACCGGCGAGCGCGACCTGGACGGCGGGCTGCCAGGCGGGGACGGCCAGCAGCAGCCCGCCGGCCAGCGCCAGGCAGGCCCACCAGGTCACGCAGGCGGCCGCGGCGGTGCGGGCCGAGCGGGGGCGGTCCTCGCCGGCCTGGAGGTCGGCGATGGCGGGCAGGTACCAGACGCAGCCGGACGCGGTGACCGCGGCGGTGCCGATGGCCAGGACGATGTGGGACATGGTGCCGTGCACTCCTCTTGCCTCGGACGGTTCGGCGGGGACCGCTCCCGCCCGCCCGGGGGACGACACGGGCGGGAGCGGCGTTCGGGGGGCGGGGGCCGTCAGCCGCCGCCGTCCGGGCGACCCGGCGTACGGCCGGTACCGCGAGCGCCGTTACGCCGTTCGCGGCGCGGCAGCGGCACGTCGTACGCGGCCGGGGCGATGCCGGCCAGGTGCTTGGCGGGCTCGCCGTGGTACTCCAGGAAGTCGCGGGCCGCGACCTCCGGGCGGTGCAGGTCGAAGGCCGGGGATTCGGAGCGGATCCGGGGCAGGGTGACGAAGTTGTGCCGCGGCGGCGGGCAGGAGGTGGCCCACTCCAGGGAGCGGCCCCAGCCCCAGGGGTCGTCGACGGTGACCCTTTCGCCGTACTTGGCGGTCTTCCAGACGTTGTAGAGGAACGGCAGGAGCGAGAGGCCCAGCAGGAAGGAGCCGATGGTGGACACCGTGTTGAGCGTGGTGAACCCGTCGGCGGCCAGGTAGTCGGCGTAGCGGCGCGGCATGCCCTCGGCGCCGAGCCAGTGCTGGACCAGGAAGGTGCTGTGGAAGCCCACGGTGAGCGTCCAGAAGCAGATCCGGCCGAGCCGCTCGTCGAGCATCCTGCCCGTCATCTTCGGCCACCAGAAGTGGAAGCCGGCCATCATCGCGTAGACCACCGTGCCGAACAGCGTGTAGTGGAAGTGCGCGACGACGAAGTACGAGTCGGAGACGTGGAAGTCGATCGGCGGGGCGGCGAGCAGCACCCCGGTGAGGCCGCCGAACAGGAAGGTGACCAGGAAGCCGACCGTCCACAGCATCGGGGTCTCGAAACTCAGTGAGCCCTTCCACATGGTGCCGACCCAGTTGAAGAACTTCACCCCGGTCGGCACCGCGATCAGGAAGGTCATGAACGAGAAGAACGGCAGCAGCACCTGCCCCGTGACGTACATGTGGTGCGCCCACACCGTCACCGAGAGGCCCGCGATGGCCACCGTCGCGGCGATCAGGCCCGCGTAGCCGAACATCGGCTTGCGGCTGAACACCGGGATGATCTCCGAGATGATGCCGAAGAACGGCAGCGCCAGGATGTACACCTCGGGATGGCCGAAGAACCAGAACAGGTGCTGCCAGAGCATCGCCCCGCCGGAGGAAGGGTCGAAGACGTGCGAGCCGAACTTGCGGTCGCACTCCAACGCGAGCAGCGCGGCGGCCAGCACCGGGAAGACCAGCAGCACCAGGACCGAGGTGAGCAGCACGTTCCAGCAGAAGATGGACATCCGGAACATGGTCAGGCCCGGGGCCCGCATGCAGATGATCGTGGTGATGAAGTTGACCGCGCCGAGGATCGACCCGAAGCCGGAGAGCGCCACCCCCATGATCCACATGTCGGCGCCGACACCGGGCGAGTGGACCGCGTCGGACAGCGGGGCGTAGAGGAACCAGCCGAAGTCGGCGGCCCCCTGCGGGGTGGCGAAGCCGGCGGCCGCGATCAGCGAGCCGAACATGAACAGCCAGAAGGCCAGCATGTTCAGCCGGGGGAACGCGACGTCGGGCGCGCCGATCTGCAGCGGCATGATCCAGTTGGCGAAGCCGGTGAACAGCGGCATCGCGAAGAGCAGCAGCATCACCGAACCGTGCATGGTGAAGGCCTGGTTGAACTGCTCGTTGGAGAGGATCTGCGTCCCCGGCCGGGCGAGTTCGGCGCGCATGACCAGGGCGAGGACGCCGCCGATCAGGAAGAACCCGAACGACGACACCAGGTACATGGTGCCGATCGTCTTGTGGTCGGTGGTCGTCAGCAGCCGGACCAGGGACGAGCCGGGCCGTCGCTCGGTCCGCACCCCTCCCGGTCGGGCGGCGGACGGCGGCGGCGGCGCGCCGTCGCCCCGTGCCTCGATGGCGCTCAAGGACGCACTCCTTCGAAACTCCTGCGGATGGATGACGCTCCATGATCGGAACGCACCACCCCTGCGCCCCAGGGCCGTTGGACCCAGCGGCCGGGGGCCGTCGGGCCCCGGATCCGGGCCGCCGACCGGGACCACCGTCCGGCCCCGGGGGCGGCGGCAGCGGGGCCCGAGCGCGGCTGCGGCTGCGGCTGCGGCTACGGCTACGGCTACGGCTACGGCGGGAACGACGAACGGCCGGTGCGGGCGGGAGAGTCGACGCTCTCCCGGCCGCACCGGCCGGAGGGGACACGCGGGTCAGGAGGCCGCGGCGGTGCCAGCGGCCAGCCGGTACCCGGTGACCAGGTCGGGCTGGATGGCCACCAGGTGGTCCATCGAGGCGGTCACCCAGGGACTCAACAGGGCTCGGTAGCGGGCGAGTCGGGCGGGATCGGTGACCGGCCGGGCGAACCCGGTGACCACCACGCTCCAGCCCAGCCGGGTCACCGGGTCGATCGCGTCCGCCTCGTAGGCGACCACCACGCCGATGTCGTCGCCGCCCAGGGCGGCCGCGGTGAGCGCGGCGCCGTCGTGCGTACGGATCACCACGGTGTCGTCGACCAGGAGGTGGTTGACCGGGCGGATCGCGGGCAGCGCCCGCACGGTGAAGACGATCCGGCCGAACGGCGCGGCCCCCAGCAGTCGCAGCGCCTCGGCCCGCTCCAGCGGCACGAGTTCACGGGGCGGGGCGCCGGCCGGCGGCAGCGGTCCGCCGGAGCGGCGCGGCGTGCGCAGCCGGCGGCGGACGGACTCGTCGCTCACGAGGCGGCCGCGATCAGCCCGAGACCGCCGTCGAAGCGCCGGTAGAGCACCCGGCCGCGCCCCGATCCGGGCTGCGCGAAGAACAGGTGGGGCAGTTCGGCGGAGGTCAGCCGGTCGACGGCCTGCTCCTCGCTCAACTCCGGTGCGCCGCAGGGACTGAGGGTCAGCGGCACGGCCGGACGGACGGGCGGTCCGGCGGCCACCGTGCGGGCCGGCCGGTAGCCGGTCGGCCCGACCCGGTGGACCACGGCGTCGGTCTCGGTGGCCGGATCGGTGAACAGGTGGATGTCGTAGTCCATCGCGTCCATGGTGCGGGCGGCGGCGTCCGGGGAGCACCGGACCAGTTGCGCCCGTTTCCGGCGGACGATGCGCTGTGGCCCGGCCGGGCGGGGGAGGGCGACGCGGGTTTCGGCGGCGCCGGGACCGTCCTGGCCCCGGAGCGCGCCGGTCGGGGACGCGACGGCCACCGGTCCCCGGGCGCGCGTCCGGCGCGGCCACGGCCGGGGCGTCCACCCCGAGCCGGCGGCGGCCAGCCGGGCGCGCAGCCCCTCCGCGAGCCGGTCCAGCGCCTCGCCCAGGTCGACGGCGGCCTCCTGGACGCGGATCCGCCGGCCGTCCACCTCGGCGTTGACCTGCGCCAGCACGCCCGTCGCCCCGACGGCCGCACCGTGCACCGGGCCCGGGGAGCCCGGAGCGCCGAGCATCCCGACCCGGACCCGCAACGACTCCACCAGGCCGTCCGCCCCGCCCACCACGGCGGCGATCCGGGTTCTCGCCTCCGAGGCGAAGCCCCGCGGAATTCCCTCGCGCACCCGCACCGTGACCAACTCGCCCACCTCAGGCCTCTTCCCGTTCCGCCACGCTCTCGTCCTGCCCGCGCCGACCCGCCCACGGCGGCCCCGCACAGCGGCGCGGCGATCACGATCCCCCGCCGCCGCGGGCCCGGCAAGGGCCGAACGGCCCCACCGGCCCGCGCCCATCGACCCGGTTCCGGACGGCCGCACGCCTGCCGCCCCGATCGCGCCCCCGCACCCCCCGCCCCCCCCGCGCCCCCCACCCCCCCGCCGCACCACCGCCACCCGGCCGTGGCATCATCGGGC
>JOHN01000026.1 GCA_000719695.1 Streptomyces sp. NRRL F-6131 | reverse complement strand
CCGTCCGCGGAGACCACCACCGTGTGCGACACCCCGGGGGTGTTGTCCACGAAATTGGTGATCAGCCAGTTCAGGTTCTGTGCGGCCTGGCTCATCTGATTCAACTCAACGCTCCTGATGATCTGCGGCGTTGCCGTCGGTCCGGCCCCCGAAACTATCGAACCCGGGCTGCTGGGCACCATGGTGGAAACCGGCCTGGTTGCCCGGCGTCTGGCCGGAGGCCTGCTCGGCCCCGGCCCGGCGGCCCTGCTGGATGCCGCGGCGCAGGTTGGTGAGGCGGCCGCGGACCTCCTCGGGCGCGCGGGACACCTGCGGACCGGTCAGCGGGGACGACTCGGCCGTCCCGGAGACCAGGTTGGCCTGCGGGGTGCGCCGGGGGAGACCCGACATGGTGACGCCGCTGGTCGAGGGCTCGCGGACCTGTTCGGCCCGGCGCCAGCGCTCGTCGTTGGCGGACGGGCGCCACGGGGCCTCGCCGGGCTGCGGCTGCTGACCCTGCTGCTGGCCCTGCGGCGGCTGACCCGGCTGCTGCCCCTGGGGCTGCCCGGGGGCCTGCTGCGGCTGCCGCTGCGGACGCGCCTGGGCGCCCTGCGGACGGGCCTCGTCCTGGGGGAAGCCCGGGGCCGTGGTGCCGGGACGGCGCGGCTGGTACGGCCGCGGCCGCGCGTCCTGCCCGCCCGGGTGACCGTCCTCGCGGTACCAGCCCTGCTCGGCCGGCACCCCGCCGTCGGACGGCCCGGTGGGCAGCGCCATCGGCTCCTGCCGCACGGGCGGCTGCTGGACCTGCTGCGGGGCCTGCGGCTGCTGCGGCTGGACGGCCTGCTCCGGACGGACCGGGTTCGGCACGTTCGGCAGCACCGGCTCGACCAGGCCGAGACCCAACGGGTCGCGCGGGTCGATGTCACTGGCCTCGAAGCGCGGGCGGGCGAGCTGCTGGGTGCTCTCCATCGAGGAGGGCTCGGCGGCCGGCAGCGGCTGGGGCTGCTGGGCCTGCGGCAGCGGCTGGGGCGGCTGGCCCTGCTGCGGCCGGCGGTTGCCCGGGCCCTGCTGCGGGCCCTGGGGACCCTGCGGACCCTGCGGGCCGGGACGGCCCTGGCCGGGCCGCTGGCGCTGCGGCAGCCCGTCCTGCGGACGCTCGCCCGGGCGGGCACCCTGCGGTCCGCCGGGGCGGCCCGCCTGGTCGGCCCAGCCGTGCTGCGGCTGCTCGCCGCCGCGGGCGGCGGGGACGCCGTTGCCCTGCGGACGCTCCTGGCCGGGGCGCCGCCCGCCGGGACCGCCCTGCGGACCGCCCGGCTGCTGGCCACCCTGCTGCTGGCCCTGCTGGGGCGCGCCGCCCTGCTGGCCGCGCCGGGGCAGACCGCCGGGGCCGCCCTGCGGCGGGCCCTGCCGGCCCGGGCCGCGCTGGGGCAGACCGCCCTGCTGGGCCGGCGCCTGCTGGCTCGGGCCCTGCGGGTTCGGGCCCTGCTGGTTCGGGCCCTGGCGGCCCGGCGTGCGCTGCGGAAGGCCGCCCTGCTGCTTCGGGGCGCCCTGCTGGTTCGGAGCCTGCGGGTTCGGGCCCTGCTGGCCCGGGTTCCGCTGGGGCAGACCGCCCTGCTGGGCCGGGGCCTGCGGGTTCTGGGGCTGCGGGTTCTGGGCGCCGGGGCGACCCGCCTGCGGCGCGTTCTCGCGCAGCGACTGGCCGACCTGGCGGGTCGGCAGACCGCCGCCGGGAGCGCCCGGACCGCCCTGGCCGCCGGGGCCGTTCGGGGCGCCCTGGCCACCGGACGGGCCGGGGCCGCCCTGGCCGAGCTGCGGCCGGCCCTGCGGGGCACCGCCCGCGGCCTGGCCGAGCGCGGCCGGACCACCGGCGCGGCCGCCCGGACCGGCCGGCATCTGGCGCTGCTGGCGCGGCGTCGGGGCGACCCCGCGCTGCTGCTTGGGCGGCTGGCCGCCGCCGGCGCGACCGGCGCCACGGCGGTCGGCGGTGTTGGTGACGTCCACCGGGAGCATGACCAGCGCGGTGGTGCCACCGGAGTCGCTGGGACGCAGCTGGATGCGGATGCCGTGACGCAGGGACAGGCGACCGACCACGAAGAGGCCCATGCGGCGGGAGACGGAGACGTCCACCGTCGGCGGGTTGGCGAGCCGCTCGTTGATCTCGGCGAGGTCGTCGGGGCTCAGACCGATGCCGGTGTCGTGGATCTCGACGAGCACCCGGCCGTCCGGCAGCGCGTGGCCGGTGACCCGGACGCGGGTCTGCGGGCTGGAGAACGAGGTGGCGTTCTCCAGCAGCTCGGCGAGCAGGTGGACGAGGTCGTTGACGACGCGGCCGGCGACCTCGGCCGACGGCACGGCGGCGAGTTCGATGCGCTCGTACTGCTCCACCTCGGAGGCGGCGGCGCGGAGCACGTCGACCAGCGGGACGGGGCGGGTCCAGCGGCGGCCCGGGTCCTCACCGGCGAGGACGAGGAGGTTTTCGCCGTTGCGGCGCATACGGGTCGCGAGGTGGTCCAGCTTGAAGAGGTTGGCCAGCTGGTCCGGGTCCGCCTCGCGGCTCTCCAGCTCGGAGATGAGCGACAGCTGGCGCTGGATGAGGCCCTGGCTGCGGCGCGAGAGGTTGGTGAACATCGCGTTGATGTTGCCGCGGAGGAGGGCCTGCTCGGCGGCGAGGCGGACGGCCTCGCTGTGCACCATGTCGAAGGCGTGGGCCACGTGGCCGATCTCGTCCGCGGAGTCGACGCCGACCGGCTCGACGGCGACGTCCACGTCGTGCGGGTCGGTCTCGGAGAGCGTCTTGACCAGCTCGGGCAGTCGCCGCTCGGCGACGTCCTCGGCCGCGGCCTGCAGACGGGTCAGCGAGCGCACCATCGAGCGGGCGATCAGACCGGCGCCACCGAGGGCGACGAGCAGCACGAGGGCGACGGCGGCACCGATGATCAGGGCCTCGGTGTCGGCCTGGGACTGGAGTTCCTGGGCCTTTCCGTCGAGGTCCTCGATGAGCTTGGACTCGATCCGGCGCTCGGCGGCGATCTTGGCGGTGGACTGCTCGTACCAGTCCTTGTAGCTGACGACCTCGCTCTGGTGGATACCGCTCTGCTGGAGGATCGAGCGCGCGTAGCGGTCGGCCGCGGCGACGACCGAGTTGTAGCTCAGCTGGCCGCGCAGGTTGTCCAGGTCGTGCGAGGTGTAGATGTTGTTGAAGCCGGTCAGCGCGTTGTCGTAGGACGACTTCAGCCGGATGCCGAAGGACTCGTCGCTGAGGCTGAGGTCCGGGCCGCCCGGGTTGGCGAGCGCGGCGCTGATCAGCGCGCGCTGCTGCGAGGTGGAGTTCTTGGCGAGCGAGAACTGCTGGAGGGCGCGGGTCGCGCGGACCAGCTCGCGGTTGTTGGACGCGAGCGCGATGTCCTGGGTGATCGACAGCAGGTCGCGGATGATCACGTCGTAGGCGGTGATCGTCGCCTGGATGTTCTGGTTGTTCTGGTACGGGTTGCCACGCGCGTCGGAGACCGAGTTCAGGTCCTTGCGGATCTGGAAGAGCAGGGCCTTTCCGCCGGAGAGCTCGAGGTTCTCGAACTTGTCCGCGGACGCGGTGAAGGTGCGGCTGAGGTCGTCGGTGACCTTGCGGGCGGCGACGATGTCGTCGTCCAGCGGCGCGTTGGGCTTGTTGGTCATCGGACCGGCGCTGACGTCCCGCTCGTTCTGCAGGGCGTTGGCGAGGTCGGTCGCCTTCTTGGCCAGGTCGGAGAGGTTGGCCATCTGGGCCAGCTGCTGCGAGGTTTCCAGCGAGGTCTGGATGCGCAGGCCACCGAGGACCAGCGCGACCATGACCGGCAGGGCGAGCAGGGCGATCAGCTTGCTGCGGATGCGCCAGTTGCGCATGGCGAGCCGGCTCATGCCCTTGGCGCGGCGGCGGGTCAGGGAGGAGCGGAGCTTGCCCCGCGCCGACTTCCGGTCCGCGCCCTCCTCCTCCGGCCGGCCGATCACGTCGGGTGCCGGTTCGGCCGGGCCGCCGGGGGCCGCCGCGGGCTGGGGGGCTGCCACGGGCTCACGCGACTCCGGGTCACCCGCGGCGCCGCTACCCCTTTTGAAACGTCCCTGCACTGGCGTCGCAACCTCTGGACCGGGCGTCCCGCCGCGTCGCCGCGGCCCGGACGGTGTCGAGTTTCCATCCGCACCCCGGCCGGTCCGGGAGAGCGGGTCACCGGGGTGGACTGCTCCCTACCCACGGTCCGTGGCATTCCAGCACAGCCGGGGAATCCCAACAAGGGCGGCCGGGGCACATCGGACGGCACTACCCACCGCGCGCGGAATCTCACGGTCTGTACGGCAATCGGACCGGAATACCGCCTTTTTCGGACACTCGTCAGATACATGCCAAGCCGGTCCGAGATCAACAGGATGCGAGGCGCTTCGGGTATGCCCGATATATCCGATATGCCGGTAAAAACTGATGCAGCGACATGTCGGATATCGGCGATATGTTCCGTGATTTGTGACGAAAATCACAGATGAATGTGTAGCTTTGGTCACGGTGACTGTGGAAAGAGATCCGTAACCTTTGCGGTATCCGGAGCACGGCCCCGATCAGCCTGCCCAGAATCTCCCCCAATCACTCAGGCCGGGGCCGATCGCGGTCGGTCGCCCGGCCACGACCCCGAGGTGCTGACGAGATGTCCCAGGCGAATTCGGCCACCCAGTCCACGCCCGCCGGCCACTCCACGGCCAACCCGCGCCGCACGACGCTGGCCTCGGTCGAGGACTTCGCCACGATCCCCGGCGCCCGCAAGCCGGAGGACGTCGCGACCTACGCGACCGAGCTGCCGACCTCCACCGCCAACCCGCGCCGCACGCGGCTGATGGTCGCTCCGGTGGTGAACGTCCCGCAGGACTGAAGCGTTCCGCCCGCGCCGGAGGGCGCCGTCACTCCCCGTGGCGGCGCCCTCCGGCGCGAACACCCCCGGGCCCGGTGAAGGGGCCTGCTCAGGGCCCGCGCGATAGCCTGGTGCGCGATTGATCGGGGCCGGACCCGAAGAGGGTCCGGCGCCCACCAGCGCCCGGGGCGCGCCCCGGGCGGCCGTCGAAGCGAGGGGTAGCCCAGCCGTGCGCATTGCCAGGTTTTCCGTCCGGGAAGGGAGCCCTGCCGCCGGCAGCGTCTCCTTCGGTGTGGTCGAGGGGGACCCGGCCAGGCCCGAGTCGCTGGTGGTCCACGGCCTCGCCGGCCATCCCTTCGGCCAACCCCAGCCGACCGGTGAGAGCTACCGCTTCCAGGACGTCCGGCTGCTCAGCCCGATGCTGCCCAACAAGATCGTCGCGGTCGGCCGCAACTACGCCGCGCACGCCGCCGAGCTGGGCAACGCCGTCCCGGACGTCCCGCTGACCTTCTTCAAGCCGTCCACCTCGGTGATCGGCCCGACCGAGAGCATCGCCTACCCGCCGTTCTCCTCGGACGTCCAGCACGAGGCGGAACTGGCCGTGGTGATCGGCCGGATGTGCCGCGAGGTGCCGCTGGAGCGGGTCCCGGAGGTGATCCTCGGCTACACCTGCGCCAACGACGTCACCGCGCGCGACGTCCAGCAGCGCGAGGGCCAGTGGGCCCGGGCCAAGGGCTTCGACACCGCCTGCCCGCTCGGCCCGTGGATCGAGACCGACCTCGACCCGTCCGACCTCGCCATCACCTGCACGGTCAACGGCGAGCTCCGGCAGACCGGTCGCACCTCCCAGATGGTCCGCTCGGTCGCCGAGCTGATCGTCCACATCTCCGAGGCCATGACGCTGCTGCCCGGCGACGTCGTGCTCACCGGCACCCCCGCCGGGGTGGGCCCGATCCAGGTCGGCGACGAGGTCGCCGTCTCCGTGGAGGGCATCGGCACCCTCGCCAACAGGGTGGTCAAGCGTGGCTAGCGGTCGGACCGGCGCCCCGGCCGACCCGACCGTCCGGGTGCGCTTCTGCCCGTCCCCGACCGGTAACCCGCACGTGGGCCTGGTCCGCACCGCCCTGTTCAACTGGGCCTTCGCCCGTCACCACGGCGGCACCCTGGTCTTCCGGATCGAGGACACCGACGCGGCCCGCGACTCCGAGGACTCGTACGGGCAGCTGCTGGACGCGATGCGCTGGCTCGGCCTGGACTGGGACGAGGGCCCGGAGGTGGGCGGCCCGCACGCGCCGTACCGGCAGTCGCAGCGGACGGAGGTCTACGCCGACGTCGCCCGCCGGCTGCACGAGGCCGGGCACGCCTACCGCTGCTACTGCTCCACCGAGGAGCTGGACGCCCGCCGCGAGGCCGCCCGCGCGGCCGGGAAGCCGTCCGGCTACGACGGCCACTGCCGGGACCTGACGGACGACCGGATCGCCGTGTTCGAGCTCGCGGGCCGCGAGCCGATCCTGCGCTTCCGGATGCCGGACCGCACGATCGCCTTCGACGACCTGGTGCGCGGCACGCTCTCCTTCGAGCCCGAGAACGTGCCCGACTACGGCATCGTCCGGGCCAACGGCGCGCCGCTCTACACCCTGGTCAACCCGGTGGACGACGCCCTGATGGGCATCACCCACGTGCTGCGCGGCGAGGACCTGCTCTCCTCCACCCCGCGGCAGATCGCGCTCTACGCCGCACTCGCCGACATCGGCGTGGGCGACGGCACCACCCCGCGCTTCGGCCACCTGCCCTACGTCATGGGCGAGGGCAACAAGAAGCTCTCCAAGCGCGATCCCGAAGCCTCGCTCAACCTGTACCGGGAGCGCGGCTTCATCCCCGAGGGCCTGCTCAACTACCTGTCGCTGCTGGGCTGGTCGATCGCCGAGGACCGCGACGTCTTCACCGTGGACGAGCTGGTCGCGGCCTTCGACATCGGCAAGGTGAACGCCAACCCGGCCCGCTTCGACCTGAAGAAGTGCGAGGCCGTCAACGCCGAGCACGTGCGCCGGCTGGCCCCGGAGGACTTCGCCCGGCGCCTGGTGCCGTACCTGCGGTCCGCCGGTCTGCTGCCGGCCGAGCCGACCGCCGCGCAGCTGGAGCTGCTGGCCAAGGTGGCGCCGCTCACCCAGGAGCGGATGGTCGTGCTGGGCGAGATCGTGCCGATGGCCGGCTTCCTGTTCGTCGCGCCGGAGGACTTCGCGGTCGACCCGGAGGACGCGGCCAAGGTGCTCACCGCGGACACCCGGCCGGTGCTGGAGGCGGGTGTCCGGGCCCTGGAGGCGCTCGACGACTTCACCCCGGAGCCGATCCAGGCGGCGCTGCGCGGGGCGCTGGTGGACGGTCTGGGCATCAAGCCGAAGTTCGCCTTCACCCCGCTGCGGGTGGCGGTCAGCGGCCGGCGGATCTCTCCGCCGCTGTTCGAGTCGATGGAGCTGCTCGGCCGCTCCGAGACGCTGCGGCGGCTCCGCGCGGCCCTGGCGGCCCTCCCGGCGGCCTGACCGCGCACCGGCCGCGAGCAGCCGCCGAGCCCCCTGGGAGGCCCCTCGGCAGCCCCGCGGACCCGGCCTCCGGGCCGGGTCCGCGGCACCCCCGGACGTCACCGGACGGCCTCCCGTCCGCTGCCTGGGGTTATCGATTTTGGAGCCGGGGCGGACGTCGGGTAATGTTCTTTCTGCGCCGCCCGGGAGGGCACCGACGAGGGAGCGAAACCCACGCCGGGGCCTACCGAGAGGTGCAAGCCCGAGAAGAGCCCCGACTGGGGTTCAACTCTGGTGGGGTATGGTGTAATTGGCAGCACGAGTGATTCTGGTTCATTTAGTCTAGGTTCGAGTCCTGGTACCCCAGCGCAGTACCGCGGTCCACACCGCGACAAGTGAAGACAAGCCCCCGTTGTGTAGCGGCCTAGCACGCTGCCCTCTCACGGCAGTAGCGCCGGTTCGAATCCGGTCGGGGGTACTGGTCCCGCAAGGGACCGCCTGGAAAGCCCCCGTTGTGTAGCGGCCTAGCACGCTGCCCTCTCACGGCAGTAGCGCCGGTTCGAATCCGGTCGGGGGTACTGATTCCGCAAGGAATCGCCAGGATGCCCCCGTTGTGTAGCGGCCTAGCACGCTGCCCTCTCACGGCAGTAGCGCCGGTTCGAATCCGGTCGGGGGTACTGAAGCAGGAAGCCGATGGGCTCGCTCATCGGCTGATTGCTTTGTGTTGGGGTATGGTGTAATTGGCAGCACGAGTGATTCTGGTTCATTTAGTCTAGGTTCGAGTCCTGGTACCCCAGCCAGAAAAGGAAGGCCCCGGTTCCCGGGGCCTTTTTTGATTTCCGGTCCGGGAATCCCGGAAGCCGCCCCCGGGTGCCGGACGTCCGAAGGCCCCGCTCACGACGAGCGGGGCCTTCGCGGTTCTCGGTGAGGGAGTGGGGAGGGGGCGGGGTGGGGGAAGGGGGGATTCAGCTGCGCCGCAGGGCCTCGGTGAGGCGGTTGGCCGCTTCGATGATCGCCTGGGCGTGGAGCCGCCCGGGGTGGCGGGTCAGGCGCTCGATCGGCCCGGAGACCGACACGGCGGCCACGACGCGGTTGGAGGGGCCGCGGACCGGCGCGGAGACGGACGCGACGCCCGGCTCCCGCTCGCCGATCGACTGGGCCCAGCCGCGCCGCCGGACGCCGCTGAGCGCGGTGGCGGTGAAGCGGGCGCCCTGGAGGCCGCGGTGGAGCCGCTCGGGCTCCTCCCAGGCCAGCAGGACCTGGGCGGCCGAGCCGGCCTTCATCGGCAGGGTGCTGCCGACCGGGACGGTGTCCCGCAGACCGGAGAGCCGCTCGGCGGCCGCGACGCAGATCCGCATCTCGCCCTGCCGGCGGTAGAGCTGTGCGCTCTCGCCGGTGACGTCGCGCAGGTGGGTCAGGACCGGGCCCGCGGTGGCGAGCAGCCGGTCCTCGCCCGCCGCGGCGGAGAGTTCGGACAGGCGCGGGCCGAGGATGAACCGGCCCTGCATGTCCCGGGTGACCAGACGGTGGTGTTCGAGTGCGACGGCGAGTCTGTGGGCCGTGGGGCGCGCCAGACCGGTGGCGGCGACCAGCCCCGCCAACGTGGCGGGGCCCGACTCCAGTGCGCTCAGCACCAGAGCGGCCTTGTCGAGCACGCCGACGCCGCTAGAGTTGTCCATGCCCTAAGACTGCAGTCTCATTCCGCGAGACGCAAGTTCAATCTTCCGCGAAAAGCGCCACTCTGGATGCAGCAGCCCGGGAGACATCCAGGATGCGACCCCGCCGAGGTGTCCGCATCGTGGACACCGATCCGGCGTGCAGGTCTCGCGACGCGTGCCGCACAGGGCCGCGACAGCTTTGACCCCGAAGACACGAGAAGGCCGGCAACGCGGCCGGCTGGAGGGATTCCGATGGGACGGACACTCGCAGAGAAGGTCTGGGACGACCACGTCGTGCGGCGCGCGGAGGGCGAGCCCGACCTGCTCTACATCGACCTGCACCTGCTCCACGAGGTGACCAGCCCGCAGGCCTTCGACGGCCTCCGACTGGCCGGACGCACGGTCCGCCGCACCGATCTCACGATCGCCACCGAGGACCACAACACCCCGACCCTCGACATCGACAAGCCGATCGCCGACCCGGTCTCCAAGGTCCAGTTGGAGACCCTGCGCAAGAACGCGGCCGAGTTCGGCGTCCGGATCCACTCCCTCGGCGACGTCGAGCAGGGCGTCGTGCACGTCGTCGGCCCGCAGCTGGGCCTCACCCAGCCCGGCACCACCGTGGTCTGCGGCGATTCCCACACCTCCACCCACGGCGCGTTCGGCGCGCTGGCGTTCGGCATCGGCACCAGCCAGGTCGAGCACGTGCTGGCGACCCAGACGCTGCCGCTGGCCCCGTTCCGGACCATGGCGATCACCGTCGAGGGCGAACTGCCCGAGGGCGTCACCGCCAAGGACCTCATCCTGGCGATCATCACCCGGATCGGCACCGGCGGCGGCCAGGGCTACGTCCTGGAGTACCGCGGTTCGGCGATCCGCGGCCTCTCCATGGAGGCCCGGATGACCGTCTGCAACATGTCCATCGAGGCGGGTGCCCGGGCCGGCATGATCGCCCCGGACGAGACCACCTTCGCCTACCTGAAGGACCGCCCGCACGCCCCGAAGGGCGAGGACTGGGACGCCGCCGTCGCGTACTGGCGGACCCTGGGCACCGACGAGGACGCGGTCTTCGACCACGAGATCTTCATCGACGCCGCCGAGCTGACCCCGTTCGTCACCTGGGGCACCAACCCCGGCCAGGGCGCCCCGATCGGCGCCTCGGTGCCGGACCCGGCCTCCTTCGCCGACCCGCAGGAGCGGATCGCCGCCGAGAACGCCCTCGCGTACATGGGCCTGGAGGCCGGCACCCCGCTGCGCGAGGTGACCGTCGACGCGGTCTTCGTCGGCTCCTGCACCAACGGCCGGATCGAGGACCTGCGCGCCGCCGCGGACCTGCTGCGCGGCCGCCGGATCGCCGACGGCGTGCGGATGCTGGTCGTCCCCGGTTCGGTCCGGGTCGCCCTGCAGGCCGTCGAGGAGGGCCTGGACAAGGTGTTCACCGCGGCCGGCGCCGAATGGCGGCACGCGGGCTGCTCGATGTGCCTGGGCATGAACCCCGACCAGCTCGCTCCCGGCGAGCGCTGCGCCTCGACCTCGAACCGCAACTTCGAGGGCCGTCAGGGCAAGGGCGGCCGCACCCACCTGGTCTCGCCCCAGGTCGCCGCCGCGACCGCCGTCCTGGGCCGTCTCGCGGCCCCCGCCGATCTGGCGTCCAGCGCCGCCGTGGAGGTCTGAGCATTATGGAGAAGTTCACCACCCACACCGGGCGGGCGGTCCCGCTGCGCCGCAGCAACGTCGACACCGACCAGATCATCCCCGCGCACTGGCTGAAGAAGGTCACCCGCTCCGGTTTCGAGGGCGGACTGTTCGAGGCCTGGCGCAAGGACGAGTCGTTCGTCCTCAACCGGCCCGAGCGGCAGGGCGCCACCGTCCTGGTGGCCGGCCCCGAGTTCGGCACCGGCTCCTCCCGCGAGCACGCCGTCTGGGCGCTGCAGAACTACGGCTTCCACGCCGTGATCTCCTCGCGCTTCGCGGACATCTTCCGCGGCAACTCGCTGAAGAACGGCCTGCTCACCGTGGTCCTCCCGCAGGAGACCGTGGAGCGGCTCTGGGAGCTCACCGAGGCCGACCCGCAGGCCCAGGTCACCGTCGACCTGGAGGCCCGGGAGGTGCGCGCCGAAGGCATCACCGCCCCGTTCGAACTGGACGACAACGTCCGCTGGCGGCTGCTCAACGGGCTGGACGACATCAGCATCACCCTGCGGAACGAGGCGGACATCGCGGCCTTCGAGGCGGACCGTCCCGCGTTCAAGCCCCGGACCCTCCCGGCGGCCTGAGAACCCCTTCTGAACAAGCATTCTGACGAACCGCCGGATGGCCCGCCTCCCCACTCGGGGGGGCGGGCCATCCGCCGTTCCGGGACGGGAGTTGTGCCCGCCCCCGGCCCCCGGATTGACGATTCGGTTTTGCGACAGAGGGCCCCGCGCATGCACAACTGCGCGTAGATGGCACAATCAGTGCATGCACCGGCACCATGAACCTCCGTACGCGGGCGGCGAACCCGCGTCACCGGAGTCCACGGGCCGGGGATCCGAACGCCGAATTGACGATCGGCCGGACGCCGCCACCTCAGCTGCTGAGGGGCCGGACGACCCGGAAGTCGCAGCGCTCTTCGCGCTTGTGGCCGAGCGGTTGAAGCAAGCTCACGACCGCGTGCATGCGCTGAACGTGTCTGCCGATGCAAAGACCGCTCTCACCCGTCAACTGCTCATCGTCACGGAGACCGCCAAGCGCGATCTTCCGGAGGCGGCGCGGCGGTTGAGTCGCTTTGTGCAGGACCTCGACGAGGGGCGCCCGCCCGTCGACTGAGGTCGCCGACGCGCAAATCCATTGCGACACTAGGGTGATTCGCGCGTTTGGTAATTGAAAGTCCGCAGATACATACCTAACGTGCGAAATGAACGGATGGAATCATCCGGCGCCCGTTTCCGAAGGGGAAGACGTGAACAAGGCTCAGCTTGTCGAAGCGGTGGCCGAGCAGCTGGGCGGTCGCAAGGCTGCCGCAGAGGCCGTCGACGCAGTGCTCGACACCATGGTGCGCGCCGTCGTGGCCGGCGACCGCGTTTCGGTCACCGGTTTCGGCACCTTTGAGAAGGTGGAGCGCTCCGCGCGCTTCGCCCGCAACCCGCAGACCGGCGAGAAGGTCAAGGTCAAGAAGACCTCGGTGCCCCGCTTCCGCCCGGGCCAGGGCTTCAAGGACCTGGTCAGCGGCGCCAAGAAGCTGCCGAAGGAAGGCCCCTCGGTGAAGAAGGCGCCCAAGGGCTCCCTCACCCCGGGCAAGAGCGGTGTCGCCGCGACCCCGGCCGCCAAGCGCGCCGCCACCAAGCGCGCCGCCACGGCCGCCGCCGCTGCCGCCGCCCCGGCGAAGAAGGCCGCTGCCAAGAAGACGGCCACCACGGCCGCCACCAAGAAGACGGCCGCCGCCGCCAAGAAGGCGACCGCCACCAAGAAGACCACCACCGCCGCCGCCGCGAAGAAGACCACCGCGACCGCGACCAAGAAGACGGCCGCCGCCGCCAAGAAGGCGACCACCACGGCCGCCGCCAAGAAGACCACCGCGACCGCCAAGAAGGCGACCGCCACGGCCAAGAAGACGGCGCCGGCGAAGAAGACCGCCACCCGCAAGACCACCGCGCGCAAGACCACCGCCAAGTAGTCGGTGCGCGTCGTCGTCGGACGGCTTTCGCGAGCCGTGGCACCGTCCTCCCCCGGGAATTCCCGGCAGGGCGGGGCCACGGCTTCTCGCTTTTCCGCGATTTCCCGTCGCGGCCGTCGCCGGTGCGGGCGGTACGGGCGGTGCGGGGCCCGCTGACCCCCCGGAATCAGCCCTCGGCCGGGTCCGGGAAGGTCTGCAGCGTCACGAAGACCACCCGGCGGGCGTCGCCCGCGCCCTCGGTGCGGATCCGCACCCGCTGCCCCGGGCGCAGCAGCCGCAGGCCGCCGGCGTCGAAGGCGGCCGCGTCGAACGGCACCGGGCTCCCGTCGTCGAGCAGCACGGAGCCGGCCCGGGTGGCGGGGTCGAAGGTGAACGCGGTGGCCTGCATGCCAGCAGCATAGCGAGGGCCACCGACAGTCCCGGGCGGCGTCTCAGCGGGGCAGCGGTACGCCGGACGGCCCCAGCCGCGGCAGGTACCCGAGCCGGGCGGCCAGGGCGTGGGTGTGCCGGCCGACCCCGAGCGCCAGGGCCTCGGCGAGGTCCTCCCCGGTGTCGACGTCCCGGCGGACCGACTCCACGCCGGACAGCCGCAGTTCGCAGGCGCCGCCGGCCGCGTGCCGGGCGCGCGAGCCGTCCCCGAACGCGGGATCGAGCGGGCTGCCCGGGGCGCAGGCCAGCAGGGTGGTGCCCAGTCCCGGCGCGTCCGGCAGGAAGGCCCGGCCGGTCGGCGGCACGGCGGCCAGGACCCGGCCGAGTTCGGCCGGGCGCAGCGCCGGCAGGTCCGCGGAGAGCGCGGCCAGCGGGGCGCGGGGCGCCAGGGAGCGCGCGGCCGCCGCACCGTGGGCCAGTGCCTCGTTCAGGCCGTCGCCCGGCTCGTCGTCGACCACCAGGGCGCCGAGCGCGGCCAGCCGGGCGCCGGCCGCGGCGTCCCGGGTGACGACCAGGACCCGGCCGACCCCGGGCGCGGCCAGCGCGGCGCCGACGGTGTCGAGGGCGAACGAGAGTGCGAGGTCCGGGCGGTGCGGGCCGGCGAACGGGGCCAGCCGCGACTTGGCCCGGGCGAGCTGCTTGAGCGGCAGCACCAGCGACCAGTCGGCGGCGGGTGCGGCGGGCGCGACGGGCCTGCCGGGGCGTACGGTGTCCTGGGTCATCGGCGTCATTGTGACGCCGGTCCCGGAGCCCTCGCCAGGCCGTCCGAACTGTGCGGACGTGCGTTTGATCACGCCCGCCGGACGTCCGGGCGGGGTTGCTCGACAGCCGGCGAGCGGTCGGGTGAGACTGTTCCGCGCCCCGCACCCCGAGAGGGTGGCGGGAGCGAGATCGACCGCGGCACCCCACGTGCCGCACGAATGAGGAGGACCTGGGGTGGCCCGCCGCTCGTACGCCAGCTTCGGCAACGCCGACTACGGCTTCTGGTACCGCTTCGCGGCCGTGCTGGTGAAGCCGGTGACCACCGCGCTGGTCAAGCCCGACTGGCGGGGCTGGGAGCACCTGCCCAAGGAGGGCGGCTTCATCGCCGCGGTCAACCACAACTCGATCATCGACCCGGTGGTGTACGCGCACTGGCAGTACAACAGCGGGCGGCCGCCGCGGATCCTCGGGAAGTCCTCGCTGTTCTCGATCCCGTTCATCGGCTTCATGCTCCGCAAGACCGGCCAGATCCCCGTCTTCCGCGAGTCGACCGACGCGGCGCAGGCGTTCCGGGCCGCCATCGACGCGGTCAACGGGGGGCAGTGCGTGCAGTTCTACCCGGAGGGAACGCTCACCCGGGATCCGAACCTGTGGCCGATGACCGGCAAGAGCGGTGTCGCCCGGGTCGCGCTGATGACCGGCGCGCCGGTCATCCCGGTCGCGCACTGGGGGGCGCACGAGATCATCCCGCCGTACGGCAGGGGCGGTTCGGGCGGGAGCCGGTTCAACCTCTTCCCGCGCCACAAGGTGGTCGTGGCCGCCGGTCCGGCCGTCGACCTGAGCAAGTACGAGGGGCAGGAGCTGACCGCCCAGGTGCTCAGGGACGCCACCGAGGACATCATGACGGCCATCACCGCCGTGCTGGCCGGGATCCGCGGAGAGGAGCCGCCCGCCGAGCGGTACGACATGCGGGAGGCCGCCCGGCAGCGGGCCGCCGCCGCGGCGAGCCGCCGACAGCGCGCGGGCCGCGGCACCGACGGGACCGGGGAGGACGTCAAGTGACCCGCTGCGCCGTGTTCGGCACCGGTTCCTGGGGCACCGCGTTCGCGATGGTGCTGGCGGACGCCGGCTGCGAGGTGACCCTGTGGGGCCGCCGCCAGGAGCTGGCGGTAGCCGTCAACGCCACCCACACCAACCCCGACTACCTGCCCGGCGTCCGGTTGCCGGACGCCGTCCGGGCCACCACCGACCCCGCCGAGGCGCTGGCCCGCGCGGACTTCGCGGTGCTGGTGGTGCCCTCGCAGACGCTGCGCGAGAACCTGGCGGCCTGGGCGCCGCTGCTGGAGCCGCAGACCGTCCTGGTCAGCCTGATGAAGGGCATCGAACTCGGCACCGCCAAGCGGATGAGCGAGGTCGTCGGCGAGGTCGCCAAGGTCGGCCCGGAGCGGATCGCCGTCGTCAGCGGGCCCAACCTGGCCCGGGAGATCGCCAACCGGCAGCCCGCCGCCAGTGTGGTGGCCTGCACCGACGAGGCGGTCGCCAAGCGGCTCCAGGCGGCCTGCCACACGCCGTACTTCCGGCCGTACACCAACACCGACGTGATCGGCTGCGAGCTCGGCGGGGCGGTCAAGAACGTGATCGGCCTGGCGGTCGGCATGGCCGACGGCATGGGGCTGGGCGACAACACCAAGGCGACGCTGATCACCCGCGGGCTCGCCGAGACCACCCGGCTCGGGCTGGCGCTCGGCGCGGACCCGTACACCTTCGCCGGTCTGGCCGGCATGGGCGACCTGGTGGCCACCTGTTCCTCGCCGCTCTCGCGCAACCACACCTTCGGCACCAACCTGGGCCGGGGCATGTCGCTGGCCGAGACCATCGCGGCCACCCGGCAGACCGCGGAGGGCGTCAAGTCCTGCGAGTCGGTGCTCGACCTGGCCCGGCGCAGCGGCGTCGACATGCCGATCGTCGAGGCGGTGGTGGACGTCGTGCACAACGGCCGCCCCACCCAGGAGGCGTTGCGGGCGCTGATGTCCCGCTCGGCCAAGCCCGAACGGCGCTGACGCTCCCGCCCGCCCCGGAGCCGCCCGGCGGCGGGCCGGGGCGGTGCCGGGCGGTTCGGGCGGTTCGGGTCGGTCATCTCCCCGAAACCGGCCTCGGGGTACCCTTCGTCGCGATATGAGCATCGAACAGACCTCCCAGAACCCGTCCGCGAAGCCGCGGGTCGCCGTCGTGTTCGGCGGCCGCAGCTCCGAGCACGCCATCTCGGTCTCGACCGCGGGCAGCGTGCTCAGGGCGATCGACCGCGACAAGTACGAGGTGCTGCCGATCGGCATCACCCACGAGGGCCGCTGGGCACTGGCCAGCGACGAGCCGGCCCGGATGGCCATCACCGACGGCCGGCTGCCGGACGTCGACCAGGTCGCCGAGTCCACCGAGGGCCAGGTCGCGCTGCCGATCGGCCCCGGCAGCCGCGAGGTGGTCCTGACCGAGCCCGGCGCCACCCCCAAGGCGCTCGGCCAGGTGGACGTGGTCTTCCCGCTGCTGCACGGCCCCTGGGGCGAGGACGGCACGCTGCAGGGCCTGCTGGAACTCTCCGGCGTGCCGTACGTCGGCAACGGCGTGCTCGCCAGCGCGGTGGGCATGGACAAGGAGTTCACCAAGCGCCTGCTGGCCTCGCACGGTCTCGGCGTCGGGCGCTACACCGTGGTCCGGCCGCGCGAGTGGGAGACCGAGGAGGGCCGGGCCGCGGTCCGCGAGCGCGTCGCGGGCCTCGGCATGCCGGTGTTCGTGAAGCCCTGCCGGGCCGGCTCCAGCATCGGCATCAGCAAGGTCAAGGACGTCTCCGACCTCGACGCCGCGATCGAGGAGGCCCGTCGGCACGACCCCAAGCTGATCATCGAGGCGGGCGTCTCCGGCCGCGAGCTCGAGTGCGCGGTGCTGGAGTTCGAGGACGGTCCGCGGGCGAGCGTCCCGGCCGAGGTGCTGGTCGGCGGCGGCTACGAGTTCTACGACTTCGAGGCCAAGTACATCGACTCCTCCGAGGTCCGGATCCCGGCCGAGCTCTCCGCCGAGGAGACCGCCGAGATCCGCCGCCAGGCCGTCGAGGCGTTCGAGGCGCTCGGCTGCGAGGGCCTGGCCCGGGTCGACTTCTTCCTGCTGGAGGACGGCGGCTGGATGGTCAACGAGGTCAACACGATGCCCGGCTTCACCCCCATCTCGGCCTACCCGAAGATGTGGGAGGCCAGCGGGATGTCGTACCCGGAGCTGGTCGACCGGCTGCTGCAGGCGGCGCTGCGCCGCTCGACCGGTCTGCGGTAACCCGCGCGGACAGCACCGGAGGGCGGTCCCGGAGTCCGGGGCCGCCCTCCGGGCACGTCGGCGCCGCGGGTCAGGGGATGGTGGCGGCGACCACGGCGGAGAGGGCGGCGACCGGGTCCAGCGGATTGGCGAACGCGCCCCCGGGCACGGTGACCTCCACGTGGGCCTTGCGCTGCGTGGAGGTGTAGCGGTAGCCGCCGTCGTCCAGCTGCTGCGGCCACCAGGTCACGTCGTTGATGGTCGGGGAGAGGTCCTTGGCGGCCGGGCCGTTCAGCGCGTCCGGCCGGTCCACGCCGCAGCGCAGCACCACGCGCGGTGAGCTCGCCCAGCCGGCGACGAACGGGGAGGCGGGCGTCGGGTCCTTGCGCGGGTGGCCGAGCAGCTCCTGGGGGAGCGCGGCGGCCAGTGCCCGGCAGTAGCCGGCGGCCTTGGGGGCCGGGGCCGGCGTCTCGATCCTCTCGGGCGCGCTCCAGCTGCCGATCAGGACGACGACGGTGCAGGCGAGCGCGGTCGGCACCGCCAGCCACCGGACGGGGGCCGGCAGTGCCGCCAGGAAGCGGGGGGCGCGGAGTTCTCGGGTCACCCGCCGATGGTAAGCGGGCCTTACAGGTGGACGACCGGACAGGTCAGGGTGCGGGTGATGCCCTCGACCTGCTGGACCTTGGCGACGACCAGGCGGCCGAGGTCGTCCACGGTGTCGGCCTCGGCGCGGACGATCACGTCGTACGGGCCGGTGACGTCCTCGGCCTGGAGGACTCCGGCGATCTTGGTGATGGACTCGGCGACGGCGCTGGCCTTGCCGACCTCGGTCTGAATCAGGATGTAGGCCTGTACCACGGGGACCTCCGGGCGGCTGGGTACGGGGATCGCGGCCGTGAGCGCCCGGTCGGGTGTCGGGTGGGGAACGGGCTCACCGGCAGACTGATCACCACGCTACCTCCCGGTGGGCCGGGGAGGGGAGACCTCTGCGCCGTCGGAGGGCGTACGCTGCGCGCGGAGGCGGCGTGGCCGCAGGACGTACGCGCCCGGACCGGGCGCAACCGGGAGGACGGCAGATGCAGGGGACCGTGGGCGAGCTCGGCGAGTTCGGACTCATCAGGGAGCTGACCGCCCGGGTGCCGCTCACCGACGCGGTCGACCTCGGCCCGGGCGACGACGCCGCGGTGGTGAAGGCCCCGGACGGCCGGGTGGTGGCCACCACCGACGTGCTCATCGAGAACCGGCACTTCCGCCGGGACTGGTCCACCGCGTACGACGTGGGCCGCAAGGCGGCCGCCCAGAACCTCGCCGACGTGGCGGCGATGGGCGCGGTGCCGACCGCGATCCTGCTCGGTCTGGTCGCGCCGGCGGACCTGCCGACCACCTGGGCCACCGAGCTGATGGACGGCCTGCGGGACGAGTGCCAGGTGGCCGGGGCGACGGTGGTCGGCGGTGACGTGGTGCGCGGGGAGACCATCACCCTGGCCATCACGGCGCTCGGGGACCTCCAGGGGCGCGCGCCGGTGACGCGCGCCGGTGCCCAGGTGGGCGACGTGGTCGCGGTCACCGGCTGGCTCGGCTGGTCGGCGGCGGGCCTGACGGTGCTGCAGCGCGGCTTCCGTTCCCCGCGGGCCTTCGTCGAGGCGCACCGCCGCCCCGAGCCGCCGTACCACGCGGGACCGGGCGGCGCGGAGCTGGGCGCCACCGCGATGATCGACGTGAGTGACGGGCTGGTGGCCGACCTCGGGCACGTGGCCAGGGCCAGCGCGGTGGACATCGACCTGCGGGCGGCCGACTTCGACGTGCCGGCGCAGATGGCGGACATCGGTCAGGCGGTCGGGGTCGACCCGCTGGTCTGGGTGCTGTCCGGCGGCGAGGACCACGCGATCGTCGCGACCTTCCCGCGCGGGGTCCAACTGCCCGCCCGCTGGCGGGTGGTGGGCGAGGTCGTCGGCCGGGCGCGGGCGGCCCGCGGGGGCCGGGTCACGGTGGACGGCGAGGCCTGGGACCGGGTCGGCGGCTGGGACCACTTCGCGGAGTGACGCCGGAGTGATGCGGGAGGCGCGCGGGACGGTCAACGGGGGAGCCCCGGCCGGTGGTTGACGGCCGGGACGCGGGCCGTGCCGGGGCGTCGGGGCGGCGCGGTCGGCGCGGTCGGCGGGGCGCGCGACGCTCCCGGGCGCCGCGCGAACGGGCTCCGGGCAGGCGGTGTGCGTAGGCTTGGCCCACAGGCAGGCCGCCCGCCCTCCACGCGAGTGGTCTGGACCACTGTGGTCTGAACCACTTTGATCGGGAGAGCCACCGGCATGCGCATCGGAGTCCTGACCAGCGGCGGCGACTGCCCCGGCCTGAACGCGGTGATCCGCTCCGTGGTGCACCGCGGCACCGATGTGCACGGCGACGAGATCGTCGGCATCGAGGACGGCTTCCTCGGGCTGATCGAGGGCCGCGCCCGGCCCGTCTCGCACGACGACGTCACCGGTCTGCTGACCCTCGGCGGCACCGTCCTCGGCTCCGCCCGGGTGCAGCGCGAACGGATCGCCTGGGCGGTGGAGAACGCCAAGACCCTCGCCCGGGACGTCGGCATCGACGCGCTGATCGCCATCGGCGGCGAGGGCACCCTCACCGCCGCCCGGCTGTTCAGCGAGGCCGGACTGCCGGTGGTCGGCGTCCCCAAGACCATCGACAACGACATCGACGCCACCGACGTCACCTTCGGTTTCGACACCGCGGTGCACGTCGCGACCGAGGCGATCGACCGGCTCAAGACCACCGCCGAGTCGCACCAGCGGGTGCTGGTCGTCGAGTTGATGGGCCGCCACACCGGCTGGATCACCCTCACCGCGGGCATGGCCGGCGGCGCGCACGGCATCCTGATCCCCGAGAAGCCGTTCGACATCGAGGGCGTGGCCCGGATGGTCGAGGACCGCTTCGCCCGCGGCAAGAAGTTCGCCATCATCGCCGTCGCCGAGGGCGCCTCCCCGATGCCCGGCACCATGCGCTTCGACCACGGCGAGGTCGACCGGTTCGGCCACCGGACCTTCGGCGGGATCGGCAACCGCCTCGCCCACGAACTGGAGAACCTGCTCGGCAAGGAGGCCCGCCCGGTCATCCTCGGACACGTCCAGCGCGGCGGCACCCCGACCGCCCGGGACCGCGTCCTCGCCAGCCGCTTCGGCTGGCACGCGGTGGAGGCCGTCCACCAGGGGGCGTTCGGGCACTTCACCGCGCTGCGCCGGAGCGACATCCGGCTGGTGCCCATCGCCGACGCGGTGACCAGGCTGAAGACCGTCCCCGAGGAGCGCTGGGCGGAGTCCGAGGCGGTGCTGTGACCGCGTAGGTTGGGGGCATGTCCTCCACCGCACCCCCTCGCGTGCTCACCGTCGCCGGCTCCGACTCCGGCGGCGGCGCCGGCATCCAGGCCGACCTCAAGGCGATGCTCGCCCTCGGTGTCCACGGCATGAGCGTCGTCACCGCCGTCACCGCGCAGAACTCGCTCGGCGTCCAGGGCTACTGGGAGCTGCCCGCCGAGGCCGTCCGGGCCCAGTTCCGCAGCGTGGTCGACGACATCGGCGTCCAGGCCGTGAAGACCGGCATGCTCGCCTCGATCGAGCTGGTCGAGACCGTCTCCGAGCTGCTGGCCGGGGTGGACGCGCCGGTCGTCGTCGACCCGGTCGGCGTCTCCAAGCACGGCGACGCCCTGCTCGCCGCCGAGGCCGTCGCCACCGTCCGGGAGCGGCTGCTGCCGGTCGCCACCCTCGCCACGCCCAACCTGCACGAGGTGACGCAGCTCACCGGCCGGGTGGTCGAGGACGAGAAGCAGATGCTGGACGCCGCCAAGGCGCTGCGCGACCTCGGGCCGCGCTGGGTGCTGGTCAAGGGCGGGCACCTGCCCGGGGAGGCGGCCGACCTGCTCTACGGCGGCCCGGGGGACGCGGGGGAGGAGCACTGGTTCCGGGCGCCGCGCTACGACAACCGGCACACCCACGGCACCGGCTGCACCCTGGCCAGCGCGATCGCCGCCGGCCTGGCCAAGGGCGAGGAACTGCCCGCGGCGGTGGCCTCGGCGAAGGAGTACATCACCGGCGCGATCGCCGGGGGCTTCGCGCTCGGCGCCGGCATCGGGCCGGTCGACCACGCCTGGCGCTGGCGCTGATCCCCGGTGCCGGACCGCGGGCGACCGTGTCCGGACATGCCTGTGGGCGGGCCCGAGGGCCCGCCCACATCAGGTCGGTCCGATGCCGGAACAACAGAAAGCCGGTTCACCCGAGGATGAACCGACTCACTGGAGGACCGGCATACCGGTCTGCGCGTCAGCGCGAGACCTTACCGGCCTTGATGCACGAGGTGCAGACGTTGAGCCGCTTCGGCGTCCGCCCAACCACAGCGCGCACCGTCTGGATGTTGGGGTTCCAGCGACGGGGGGTACGGCGGTGCGAGTGGGAGATGCTGTTGCCGAAGCCCGGCCCCTTGCCGCAGACGTCGCAGTTGGCAGCCACAGGAGTCACTCCAAGACTTCAGATCATTTACGTGAGACAACCCGCCGGACCAGCGGAGCACTCACGTGAACCGAACCGGACCAAGGGGAGAGCCCGGAACAGTTCCAGGCAACCGGAAGAGCATACAACGCTTGCTTCCGTTCAACGAAACTACCATGCCCGGCCGGGTGATCGCTCCGGCCGCCGCGTCCGCCGCCGCCTCCCGACCCCCGATAACCTGCCGGTACCACCCCTCGCCGTTCACTGTCAGGCCATCACGGCGTCCCACTCCGGAGGAGACCTGGTGCTGCACACGCTCGACGCCCCGGCCGTGCGCAGCTGGTGCCAACTGGCGCTGCGCGCGCTCGGCCAGGCCCGCGAGGAGATCGACGCACTCAACGTCTACCCCGTTCCGGACGGCGACACCGGCACCAACCTCTACCTGACCGTGGAATCGGCCGCCGCCGAGGTGGAGAGCCGCTTCGCCGACGCCGGCACCGGCCCGGCGCCCGGCCTCGCCGAGACCGCCCGGGCGATGGCCCGCGGCGCGCTGGTCGGCGCCCGCGGCAACTCCGGGGTGATCCTCGCCCAGTGGCTGCGCGGCACCGCCGAGACCCTCGCCGAGGGCGGCGGCGCGGACCAGCTGCGGGCCGCCCTGCGGCGTGCCGCCGACTCCGCCTACCAGGCGGTCGCCGAACCGGTCGAGGGCACCCTGCTGACCGTCGCCCGGACCGCCGCCCGAGAGGCCGCGCTGGCCGGCGACGGGCTCGGGCAGGTCGCCGAGGCCGCCCACCGGGCCGCCCGCGACGCCCTGCGGCACACCCCCGAGCAGCTCCCCGTCCTCGCCGAGAACGGGGTGGTGGACGCCGGCGGCCGCGGCCTGGTCGCCGTCCTGGGGGCGCTCGCCGACGCGGTGGCCGGCCACCAGCCGATGGGCCCGGTGGCGCTGCGCGACGACCTGCGGCCGGTGGAGAGCTGCGAACTCCACGTGCGGCCGCCCGGCCCCGGTCACCCCGCCTTCGAGGTGATCTACCTGCTGGACGCGCCCGACGAGGCGCTGCCCGCGCTGCGCGAGCGGCTCGCCGGGCTCGGCGACTCGTTGGTGGTCGGCGGCGGCGACGGCCTGTGGAACGTCCACGTCCACGTCGACGACGCGGGCGCCGCCGTCGAGGCCGGGGTGCGCGCCGGGCGCCCGCACCAGATCCGGATCACCCACTTCGCCGAGGCCGCCGCCCGCTCCGGCGCCGCCGCCGGCCGCGGCGAGCCCGAGTGGCGGGCCCGCGCGGTGCTCTCGGTGGTCTCCGGCGCCGGCCTCGCCGAACTCTGCGAGCAGGCCGGCGCGGTCGTGCTGCACGCCGAGCCCGGCCGCCCGCCGGCCAGCGCCGAACTCACCGCCGCCGTGCGCCGCGCCGCCGCCCGCGAGGTGGTGCTGCTGCTCAACGACCCCGAACTGCGGGCCGCCGCCGGCGCGGCCGCCGACCAGCTGCGCGAGGAGGGCGTGCGGATCGCGGTGCTGCCCACCCGCTCGCCGGTCCAGGGCCTGGCGGCGCTCGCCGTGCACGAGGCCGGCCGGCGCTTCGACGAGGACGTGGTCGCGATGACCTCGGCGGCCGGCGCCACCCGGTACGCCGAACTGGCCGTCGCCGAGGGCGAGTCCTGGACCATGGCCGGGGTCTGCCAGGCCGGAGACGTGCTGGGACTGATCGACGGGGACGTCGCGGTGATCGGCGGCGGCCTGGCCGAGGTCGGCGAGAGCGTGCTGGACCGGATGCTCGCCGGCGGTGGCGAACTCGTCACCCTGATCCTCGGGGAGGGCGCCCCCGGGGGCCTCGCCGAGCGGCTGGTCGCCCGCGCCCGGCACAGCCGGCCCGAGGTGGACGCGGTGGTCTTCCACGGCGGCCAGGAGTCGGCGCCACTGCTGATCGGTGTGGAGTGAGCGCCCGTCCTGTCGGTCCGGTGGTGTAAACAGGGCCCTGATGGGCGCTCTCGATGAACCACTGACCAAGCTCGTCGGCGACCGGACCGCCAAGGTGCTCGCCGACAGCCTCAAGCTGCGCACGGTCGGGGACCTGCTGCACCACTATCCGCGCCGCTACGTCGAACGCGGCCAGCTCACCAGCCTGGACGAGCTGGAGATCGACGAGCACGTCACCGTGCTGGCCCGGATCGAGAAGGTCACCCTGATCCCCTTCCGCGGTCGCAAGGGCGACCGGCTGGAGGTGGTGGTCACCGACGGCCGCAGCCGGTTGTCGCTGGTCTTCTTCAACCAGGGCTGGCGGCAGAAGGAGCTGCGGCCGGGGACGCAGGGCCTGTTCGCGGGCAAGGTCGGGGTGTTCAACCGGGCCCGTCAACTGGCCTCCCCCGACTACCAGCTGCTCGACGAGGCGGACGGCGAGGGCGCCGCGGCCCGGTTCGCCGGCCGGCTCATCCCGGTCTACCCGGCCAGCGCCCAGATGCCCAGCTGGAAGCTCTCGCTCTGCGTGGAGACGGCGCTCACCAAGCACCTGTCCGACGTCGGCGAGCCGCTGCCCGCCGAGCTCCGTGACCGGCACGGCCTCATCCCGCTGCCCGAGGCCCTGGAGTTGATCCACCGCCCGCGGGGCCAGGCCGACCGCGAACGCGCCCAGGAGCGGCTCCGCTGGGACGAGGCGTTCGTCCTCCAGGTCGCCCTCGCCCAGCGCCGGGCCGCCGACTCCGCCCTGCCCGCCAAGCCGCGCGAGGCCCGCCCCGGCGGCCTGCTGGACGCCTTCGACGCCCGCCTGCCGTTCACCCTCACCGAGGGCCAGCGGAAGGTCTCCGCCGAGATCGCCGCCGACCTGGCGAGCGCACACCCGATGCACCGCCTCCTCCAGGGCGAGGTCGGTTCCGGCAAGACCCTCGTGGCGCTGCGGGCCATGCTGGCCGTGGTCGACGCCGGCGGCCAGGCGGTGCTGCTGGCGCCCACCGAGGTGCTGGCGCAGCAGCACCACCGCTCGATCGTCGAGATGATGGGCGACCTCGCCGAGGGCGGCATGCTCGGCGGCGCCGACCTGGCCACCCGGGTGGTGCTGCTCACCGGCTCGATGGGGGTCCCGGTCCGGCGCCAGGCACTGCTCGACATGGCCTGCGGGGACGCCGGCATCGCGATCGGCACCCATGCGCTGATCGAGGACAAGGTGCAGTTCCAGGACCTCGGCCTGGTCGTCGTCGACGAGCAGCACCGGTTCGGCGTCGAGCAGCGGGACGCGCTGCGCGCCAAGGGCGAACAGCCGCCGCACCTGCTGGTGATGACGGCCACCCCGATCCCGCGCACGGTCGCGATGACCGTCTTCGGGGACTTGGAGACCTCGGTGCTGGACCAGCTGCCGGCCGGGCGTTCGCCGATCTCCACCCATGTGGTGCCGGCCGTCGAGAAGCCCAACTTCCTGGCCCGGGCCTGGGAGCGGGTCCGCGAGGAGGTGGCCAAGGGCCACCAGGCGTACGTGGTCTGCCCCCGGATCGGCGACGAGGACCCGGAGGAGGCCAAGGGCGCCAAGGGGGCGAAGGAGGCGAAGGGCGCGAAGAAGAAGCGCCGGTCCGCGGAGGACCTGGAGGAGCTGATCGACGACGCGCCGGACGAGGGCGCGGCCGCGGACGGCGACCGGCGGCCGCCGCTGTCCGTGGTGGAGACCGCCGGGAAGCTGGTGGCCGGCCCGCTGGCCGGGCTGCGGGTGGAGATCCTGCACGGCCGCCTCGCGCCGGAGGCCAAGGACGAGGTGATGCGCCGGTTCACGGCCGGCGAGGTGGACGTGCTGGTCGCCACCACGGTGATCGAGGTCGGCGTGAACGTGCCGAACTCCACCGCGATGGTGATCATGGACGCGGACCGGTTCGGCGTCTCCCAGCTCCACCAGCTGCGCGGCCGGGTCGGGCGCGGCTCCGCCCCCGGGCTCTGCCTGCTGGTCACCGACATGCCGGCGGCCAGCGCCGCCCGGGCCCGGCTGGACGCGGTGGCGGGCACCCTGGACGGCTTCCAGCTCTCCCGGATCGACCTCGAACAGCGCCGCGAGGGCGATGTCCTGGGCCAGGCGCAGTCCGGGGTGAAGTCCTCGCTCAAGGTGCTCTCGGTGCTGGAGGACGAGGAGGTCATCGTGACCGCCCGTGCCGAGGCGACCCGGCTGGTCGCCGAGGATCCGGACCTCGCCGCCCACCCGGACCTGCGCACGGCCCTGGAGAGCCTGCTCGACGAGGACCGCGCGGCCTACATGGAGAAGGGCTGACCGGCCCGCCCGCCGGGCCCGCCGCCGGGCCCGATTGTCAGACCCCCGGGAGAGAATGAAGGTGTTCAGGACGCACCCCCAAGGTGCGTTCCTGGCGCGACACTTGGGGGTTTTGCCATGGCATTCCGTCATCTCAACGAGCTCCCGCTGGGCGACAAGGTCTTCCGGATCGAACTCGCCAGCGACGACGACCGCGAGGTCACCCTCACCCTCACCGGCTGGCGCGAGGGGGCGGCCGCCGCACCGCTCGCCTCCGGCAAGCTGCGGCTGCCGGTCGAGGACGTCGCCTCGCTGCGGATCGCGCTCAACCGCGCCCTCCGCGCCCTGGCGATCGTCGCCGACGTCGCCGAGCCCATCCCCGACCGCGACGTGCTGCGCGAGCTCTACCCCGGCCACGGCGCCCCCTGGGTGCCGCAGCACGAGGAGGAGCTGGTCCGGCGCTTCCACGAGAACGAGACCGTCGCCCGGATCGCCGCCCGCTTCGGCCGCACGCCCGACTCCGTCCGCACCAAGCTGCGCGAGCTCGGCCACGACCCGCGCCGCCCCGAGTACTGCCCGCCCGACGGCTGCCTGTCCTGGTCCCGCTACGCCTCGCCGTCGCTGCTCGGCGCGACCGTGCCGGCCCAGTCGGCCGGCTCCGAGGCGAGCTGACCGACCCGGGGGCCGGTGGGGGACCGGCCGGGGGGAACGGGGGGGAATCGAAGGGGCGTCCCGCGCGGGGCGCCCCTTCGGCGTGAGCGCGGGGCGGTGATCGGGATAGCGTGGTCGGGCAGCGACGAAAGGACCCTCCACCACCATGACCCGCGTGATCGCCGGGGCGGCCGGCGGCCGCCGGCTGGCCGTACCGCCCGGCCGGGGCACCCGACCGACCTCCGACAAGGCCCGCGAGGCGATGTTCTCCACCCTGGAGGCGCTGCGCGGCACCCTGCACGGCACCCGGATGCTGGACCTGTTCGGCGGCTCGGGCGCGGTCGGGCTGGAGGCGCTCTCGCGCGGGGCCGAGCACGTGCTGCTGGTCGAGGCGGACGCCCAGGCGGCCCGGGTGATCCGGGAGAACGTCCGGACGGTCGGCCTGCCGGGCGCGCTGGTGCAGGCCGCCAGGGCCGAGAAGGTCATCGCCGGGCCCGCCCCGGAGGCGCCCTACGACCTGGTCTTCCTGGACCCGCCGTACGTGGTGACCGACGACGAGGTCCGCGAGATGCTGCTCACACTGTCGGCCGGGGGCTGGCTCGCGGAGGACGCACTCGTCACCGTGGAGCGCAGCACCCGCGGCGGCGAGTTCGGCTGGCCGGAGGGTTTCGAGGAGCTGCGCTCCCGTCGCTACGGCGAGGGCACCCTCTGGTACGGTCGCGCCGCCGACGAGACCCGCCACCACCCCTAGCGGGCCCTGGCCCGCAGCATTCCCGTCACCCCACGAGGGAGCACTCACGCCATGCGCCGCGCCGTCTGCCCCGGGTCCTTCGACCCGATCACCAACGGTCACCTCGACATCATCGAGCGGGCCTCGAAGCTGTACGACGTGGTGCACGTCGCGGTCGCGGTCAACCGGAACAAGCAGGGCATGTTCACCATCGAGGAGCGGATCGCCCTCATCGAGGAGACCACCGCCCAGTACGGGAACATCGTGGTCGAGTCCCACCTCGGCCTGTTGGTGGACTTCTGCCGGGAGCGGGACATCCCGGCGATCGTCAAGGGCCTGCGCGCGGTCAGCGACTTCGACTACGAGCTGCAGATGGCCCAGATGAACCACGGTCTGACCGGCGTCGAGACGCTCTTCGTGCCGACCTCGCCGACCTACAGCTTCCTCTCCTCGACCCTGGTGAAGGAGGTCGCCTCCTACGGCGGCGACGTCTCCCACCTGCTGCCGGAGACGGTGCACCGCCGGCTGGTCGAGCGGATCGCCGAGCGGCGCGCCCAGCAGTAGCCGCCGCCCGCGGCGACCGGCCCGCACGACCGGCCCGTGGTGACCAGCCGTCCGATTCTGCCGGTTCGTCACGGTATGGCCGGCTGGTGGCGGGGCGGCCCGGTCCGGGCGTTGTGACCACGCCCGGCGGTGGCCGTACAGTCTGTATTCCTGCCCTGCGGTGACGTCCACCGCGCCGGGCGCTGCCTCCGCCGGACCTCGGCGGCACACGGAAAGACGAATCCCCGTGGACGTGCAGAACAAGGTCGACGAGATCGTGGCGGCCGTCGAGAACGCCCGCTCGATGCCCATGTCGGCCTCCTGCGTGGTGAACCGTGCCGAGCTGGTCGGCCTGCTCCAGGAGCTCCGGGCGGCCCTGCCGACCGAGCTGGCCCAGGCCCAGTCGGTGATGGCCGACCACGAGTCGATGGTCGCCGGCGCCCAGGCCGAGGCCGACCTGATCATCCAGGGCGCGCACGCCGAGCGCGGTTCGCTGATCTCCGACACCGAGGTGGTCCGGCGCGCCCAGGCCGAGGCGGACCGGATCCTCGCCGAGGCCCGCGCCGAGGTCGACGCCAAGCTCGCCGAGGCCGACGACTACGTGGACAGCAAGCTGGCCAACTTCGAGGTCGTGCTGACCAAGACGCTCGGCGCGGTCGGCCGCGGCCGCACCAAGCTGCGCGGCGACGCGAGCGTCTTCGAGACCGAGTACGAGGGCGAGACCGACGGCGAGGAGTTCCGGCCGCAGCGGACCAGCCCGAGTCCCGAGGTCGACGAGTACGTCGATGTGAAGCTCGCCACCCTGGAGAACGTGCTCGGCGCGACCCTGGAGGCGGTCGGCAAGGGCCGCGACAAGCTGCTCGGCAAGAAGCCGATCGACGAGCTCGGCGCCTATCTGGCCGCCGCCGACGAGGCGCAGCAGGCCAAGGAGCGCGCCGAGGCGGTCGCGGCCGGATTCGCCGCGGACGCGGACGGCAGCGAGCTGGCCTGGTACCGCGAGGAGGTGCCGCAGCAGCAGACCTGGCCGGAGCAGACCCCGGCCGCGGCCGGCTGGCAGGCGCCGGGAACGGACCAGTACGCGGTCGCGCAGCAGGGCGGCGCCCAGTACGCCGAGGTGTACGGCGGCGGCTTCGACCCGGCCGGCGGCCAGCACGCGGACCCCTACGCCGGCCAGTGGGGCGGGCCCGGGCCGGAGGCCGGCGGTGGGTACCCGCAGCAGCACCAGGGCTACCCCGAGGGCCAGCAGGCCGGCTACGGCTACCCGGCCCAGCAGCAGGGCTACGACCAGCAGCAGTACGGCGACGGCGGCTACGGCTACCCGCAGCAGCCGGCCAACCCGCCCGCGCCGGTGCCGCAGCAGAACCAGGCCGGCCTGGACGAGACCAGCTTCTTCGACACCAGCATGATCGACATGACCCGGCTGCGGGAGCTCGGCGGCCGGTAGCGCGCCCCGCCCCGCCCCGGCGGAGCACCCCGCTCCCCGGCGGCCGGGAGCGAAGTTGGGCCTGGCGGGAGACTCGGGTAGTCTGACCACTCCGGCCTCTCCGTGTCGGGCTGTCGGTCTGCCCGCGCATCGTCCGACGAGCAGCGCCGCGCATTAGATCCCCCCAGGAAGTCAGGACACCTTGAACCGCCTCGACCACCGCGACCCCCTCGTGTTCGACACGCACGAGCTGGGCCGTCGTCCGGGTGCGCTGCGCAAGGTGTCCCGCACCCTGGAGGCCCCCGAGGGCCTCGGGATCATCGATGTGATCGGCGTGCCGGAGAAGAGCGAGCTCGCGCTGGAGCTCCGCCTGGAGTCCGTGGTCGAGGGCGTGCTGGTGACCGGCACCGCCGAGGCCGTGGTCGAGGGCGAGTGCGTCCGGTGCCTGGAGCCCGTCGAGTTCGACCTCGACGTGGACTTCCAGGAGCTGTACTACTACCCGGAGTCCGACGAGCGCCACCGCGCCCGGACCGCCGGGACCGAGGACCTCGACGAGGACTCGGAAGAAGAGACTTACCGTCTGGAGGGCGATTTCTTCGACCTCCGGCCGGTGCTGCGTGACGCGGTGGTGCTCGCACTGCCGCTGCAGCCGGTGTGCCAGGAAGACTGCCTGGGTCTGTGCTCCGAGTGCGGGGCGCGCCTGAGCGACGACCCGGCGCACCACCACGATGCCGCCGACCCCCGGTGGGCGGCTCTGCAGGGACTCTCCGCCACCCCCGGCGACGAGGCCCGCGGCGAAGTCGCTGACAGGCGGCGGGGAACCAAGAACAGCGACACCCGTGAGGGTCTCGCCGAGAACCAGGAGAAGTAGCCGTGGCTGTTCCGAAGCGGAAGATGTCGCGCAGCAACACGCGCCACCGCCGTTCCAACTGGAAGGCCGTCGTTCCGGCCCTCGTGGCGTGCGACCGCTGCCACGAGCCGAAGCTGGGCCACATCGCGTGCCCGAGCTGCGGCACGTACAACCGCCGCCAGGTCCTCTCGGTCTGATCGGCGGGGTGCACGGATCGATGTCGGACGGTAACTCTTCCCGCAAGGCGACCATCGCACCGAAGGCTCCTTCGGGCGGCGGAAAGGCCGGCGGGCCGGCTTCGACCGAATACGACGTCCTGGAAGGGCGCCTCGGGTACACGCTCGAGCGCGCCCTTCTGGTGCGTGCCCTGACCCACCGCTCGTACGCCTACGAGAACGGTGGCCTGCCCACGAACGAGCGCCTGGAGTTCCTCGGCGACTCGGTGCTGGGCCTGGTGGTGACCGACACCCTCTACCGCGTCCACCCGGACGTCCCGGAGGGCACGCTCGCCAAGCTGCGCGCCGCGGTGGTCAACTCGCGCGCGCTCGCGGACGTCGGCCGGGGTCTGGACCTCGGGGTGTTCATCCGGCTCGGCAAGGGCGAGGAGGGCACCGGCGGCCGCGACAAGTCGTCGATCCTCGCCGACACGGTCGAGGCGGTCATCGGCGCGGTCTACCTGGACCGCGGCCTGGACGCCGCCACCGAGTTCGTCCACCGCCTGTTCGACCCGCTGATCGAGGAGTCCTCTCAGCTGGGCGCCGGCCTGGACTGGAAGACCAGCCTCCAGGAGCTCACCGCCTCGGTGGGCATCGGCGTGCCCGAGTACGTGGTCGAGGAGTCCGGTCCGGACCACGAGAAGACCTTCACCGCCGCGGCCCGGGTGGCCGGCGAGGACTTCGGCAGCGGCGTCGGCCGCTCGAAGAAGGAAGCCGAGCAGAAGGCCGCCGAGAGCGCCTGGCGGGCGATCAAGGAGAAGTACGCCGACCGCCTGCCGAGCGGCGCCTGAGCACGCAGTAGCCTTCCTCCTGCAGAGCCGAGTCCGTTCCGCAGGAGGCGTTGTCCCGTGCCCGAACTTCCCGAGGTCGAGGTCGTCCGCCGCGGTCTGGCGAACTGGGTCGCCGGGCGGACAGTCTCCGGTGTCGACGTGCTGCACCCGCGCGCGGTGCGCCGCCAGCCGGCCGGCGCGGCGGACTTCGCGGCCCGGCTCACCGGCACCACCCTCGGCGCCGCGCAGCGCCGCGGCAAGTACCTCTGGGTGCCGCTGGCCGGGCCGGGGGGACCGGCGGCCGGGGGCGGCTTCTCGCTGATCGGCCACCTGGGGATGAGCGGCCAACTGCTCGTCCAGGACCCGACGGTGCCCGACGAGACCCATCTGCGGGTGCGGCTGCGGTTCACCGACGGCGGCCGCGAGCTGCGCTTCGTCGACCAGCGGACCTTCGGCGGCCTGGCGGTCGAGGAGGCCGAGGACGGCGACCCCGAGGGCACCCCGGTCTCCATCGCGCACATCGCCCGCGACCCGCTGGACCCCCGGTTCGACGACGCCGTCTTCGTCGCGGCGCTGCGGGCCCGGCGCACCACGGTCAAGCGGGCGCTGCTGGACCAGACGCTGATCAGCGGGGTCGGCAACATCTACGCCGACGAGGCGCTGTGGCGCTCCCGTCTGCACTACGACCGCCCGACCGCGACGCTGACCCGTCCGCAGGTGGCGCTGCTGCTGGCGAACGCCCGGGAGGTGATGGCGGCGGCGCTGGCCGTCGGCGGCACCAGCTTCGACAGCCTGTACGTCAACGTGAACGGCGAGAGCGGCTACTTCTCCCGGGACCTGGACGCCTACGGCCGGGAGCACGAGCCCTGCCGGCGCTGCGGCACCGCGATCCGGCGGGCCGCCTGGATGAACCGCTCCAGCTACTTCTGCCCCCGCTGCCAGCGGGCGCCGCGGCTGCGCGCCGGGGGCTGAGCGGGCCCGCGGCGACGCCCGCCGCCCGCCCCGGCGGGTGCTCGGGGCGGGCGGCGGGCGGCGGGCGGGTGTCCGGGGCGCTCAGTGCTTGGCGAGTTCGGGCCGGGTCGGTTCGGCGTCGGGCAGGCCGCCGTGGGTGTCCTGGCCGAAGTAGGCGACGCCGACCGCCGAGACCACCGCGAGCAGGAAGCCGGCCACCCCGAGCCAGCCCAGCCCGGCCTTGGAGGAGTCGCCGAGCCAGAGCACGCCGACCGCGCCGGGCAGCACCGTCTCACCGACCACCAGGGCGGCGGTGGCCCCGTTCACCGAACCGATCTGCAGGGCCACGGTGTGCACGTACATGCCGCCGATGCCGCCGACCAGGATCGCGTACAGCGCCGGGTCGGAGAGCAGGCTGCCGAGGTCGAACGGCTCGACGCCGTTGAGGATCCGCACGCCGACGCCGAGGGCGCCGAAGCCGAGGCCGGAGAGCAGACCGGCGACGATCGCGCCGTTGGCGCCCATCCGCCGCACCAGCAGGCTGCCGCCGACCAGCAGCAGCGTGGTGATCCCCAGCAGCCCCCAGTGGAAGCTCATCGCGGCGTGGTGGCCGCCCTCCGGACCGGCGGAGACCGCGAGCAGCACCAGCGCCGAGCAGAGCACGCCGATCGAGGCCCACTCCAGCTGCTTCAGCCGGATGCCGAGCAGCTTGATCGACAGCACCGCGGTGATCACCAGGTTGGCGCTGATGATGGTCTGGGAGAGGAAGAGCGGCAGCAGCCGGGCGGCCAGTGCGCCGAGTCCGAAGCCGATGAAGTCCAGCACCGTGCCGAGGATGAACTCCCAGGTCACGGCGGCCTTGGCGGTGGAGGAGAGGCTCGGCCCGCCGTGCGCGGTGGTGCCGGTGGAACTGCCGCCCTTGGCGGCCTCCTCGCGGGCGGAGCGCCGGGATCCGACGGCCTGCAGGACCGAGCCGGTGCCGTAGCAGGCCGAGGCCGCCACGGCGGTGACGAGGCCGATGATCACGCGGTGCTCCGATCGGGAGGGGTGGGGCGGGATGGTCAAGAGATGGTCATGGGGCGGCCGTACGGCCACCACTATGCCTGGTCGCGGGGTACGGTCGGGACGCCCCGTGGAGTACCCCGGGCCCGCCGGGACACGCCGGGAGCTACGACCGGGCGGGTGGCCGGGTTCCCGCCCCGGGTGCGCTTCGGGGGCGACCGGGCGAAAGATCATCCCGGAGAAGGGGGCCCACCCCGGCGGACGGTGGGGGTGCCCGGGCGGGCCGCACCCGATCGGTATGCCGTGACCGGGGGGCGATCGGGGTAGCGTCGATGACATGAGAACCCTTGCTCGACGACGTTCCCGGAGCGCCGGGGCGCCGGCCCTCGTGGCGGCGCTGCTCGGGCTGCTGCTCCTGCTGCTGGTGCCGACGGCCTCGGCGGCGGGCGGCCTCGACGACGCGTCCGCCGCGCTCAAGCAGGGCCGGGTGTACGTCGACCCGGCCATGGCGGACCGGTTCGACCAGGGTCGGGCCGACGCGCTGACCGAGAAGATCCGCAAGGCCGACAAGCCGATCTTCGTGGCGGTGGTCCCGGCGGCCGACCCGTACGGCGCCCGGACCGTCTTCGACGACCTGCGCACCAAGGTCGGCATCACCGGCACCTACGCCATCTGGCGCGGTGACCAGTTCCAGGCCCGCTCGGACAAGGCCGCGCTGCCCAGCGCGAGCGCCGAGCGGATCGCCGGCGCGGCCTTCCGCGCGCACCCCGGCGACATCGCCGCCACCCTCGACGACTTCGTCGACACCGCCGCCCCGCAGATCAAGGGGCACGGCGTGAACAGCGCCGCGGGCGGGGTCTCCGTCGCCGCGGTGGTCGTCCCGCTGGCCCTGCTGGCGCTGGCCGGCGCCGGGGTGTTCATGCTGTTCCGCCGCTCCAGGCGGCGCAAGGAGGAGCAGCGCCGGGCCGAGCTCGCCCAGGTGCGCCGACTGGTGGACGAGGACATCACCGCCTACGGCGAGGAGCTCGACCGGCTCGACTTCGTGCCGTCCGCGCCGGACGCCGACGACGTGCAGCGCGGTGACTACACCCACGCCCTGGACTCGTACGAGAAGGCCAAGCGCCTGATGGACGGGGCCAAGGGGCCGGAGGACGTGAAGCCGGTCACCGAGGCGCTGGAGGACGGCCGGTTCGCGCTGGCCACCCTGGCGGCCCGGCGGGAGCGGCGCCCGGTGCCGGAGCGGCGTCCGCCGTGCTTCTTCGACCCGCGGCACGGCCCGTCCGTGCGGGACGCCGACTGGACCCCGGCGGGCGGCGCCGCCCGCGCCGTCCCGGTCTGCCGGGCCGACGCGGACCGGCTGGCGGCGGGACAGGACCCGGACATCCGCACGGTGGCGACCGAGCACGGCCCGCAGCCGTACTGGAACGCGGGCCCGGCGTACGGGCCGTGGGCCGGCGGCTACTTCGGCGGCTTCGGCGGCGGCGGTCTGCTGCCGGGGCTGCTGGTGGGCACCATGCTCGGCTCGATGATGGCCACCCCCGCGTACGCGTACGGCCCGGGCGACGCCGGCGCCGGCTACGAGGGCGGGGACCAGTCCGGTGCCGACTACGACTCCTCCGACTTCGGCGGCGGTTTCGACAGCGGCGGCGACTTCGGCGGGGGCGGGGACTTCGGTGGTGGCGGGGACTTCGGCGGGGGCTTCTGACCCCGGCACCCGGTCGGAGGTCTCCGGCCCCGCTCCGCGCCCCCGACCGGTCCGACGACCGGCCGGGGGCGCCGGGTTCGAAAAGCCAACCCTGCGTGGCAGGCTGTAGGACGTGACCTCCGAGCCGTCCTCCGCCCCGCCGGACCCGCCGGACCCGTCCGGCCCGGCGCCGTCCACCCCGGTGCCGTCGGCCGCCGCGCCGTCCACCCCGGTGCCGTCCGCCGTCGTGCCGGTGCTGCCCGGCCGGCCCTGCTCGATCGCCGCCGCCCTGCACGTGGTGGGAGAGAAGTGGGCGCTGCTCGCGGTCCGGGAGCTGTTCCACGGCAACCACCGCTTCGACCGGATCGCCCGGAACACCGGTGCGCCGCGCGACCGCCTCACCGCCCGGCTGCGCGCGCTGGAGGAGGCCGGGGTGGTCGAGCGCAGGCCCTACAGCGAGCGGCCGCCGCGGTACGAGTACCACCTGACGGAGGCGGGCCGCGACCTCGCGCCGCTCACCCAGGCGCTGCTCGCCTGGGGCGACCGCTGGGTGCTGCCGGAGCCGCCGGTGGTCTTCGAGCACCGGCCCGAGGGGCACCCGCCGCACCCGTACGACCCGGCGTGGGTCTGCCGCACCTGCGGCGAGCCGGGGCGCGGGGCGGAGCTGAGGGCGGAGGTCCGCAGCCCCGGGTGGACGGTGGAGGGCCCGGCCGCTCGGTGACGCGGGTGGCCGCCCCGGCGGATAGGGTCGGGGCATGCACGGTCGCGACGCCCACAGTGAGGAGCCGGTCCGGGTCACCGCCTGGGTGCGCGGCAAGGTCCAGCAGGTCGGCTTCCGCTGGTGGACCAGGGCCAGGGCGCTGGAGATCGGTCTGACCGGCTACGCCAGCAACCTCGGTGACGGCCGGGTGCAGGTGGTGGCGGAGGGCCTCGCCCCGGAGTGCGAGCAGTTGCTCGCGCTGCTCAGGGGAGCGGACACGCCCGGCCGGGTCAGCGGAGTGACCGAGATCTGGACCGCCGTCGGCCCTGGTTACGGGGGCTTCGAGATCCGCTGAACACCCCGGCCGGCCGGGCGCCGCGCGGATCGATCGAAAACGCATGGCAACCGGCGGTGTCGTACGGTTGCCATTCGGGCAGACTCGTGGTTGACTCCGCATCGAACGATGATCCACGAGCATCTGGTGGATCTTCCTCCTCGGCCGCCGGGCGTGACGACACCGCCAGGCAGGTGACAGGGGCGCGGTAGCGTGCGGTGATCGTGTTGACCCGTACCGTCTTTGGTGAGACGCTGGAAGCCCGCGCACACGACCGCGTCATTCCGGTAGGTGCATGCCCTCGTGAGCCCAGCTCACGGTGGCTGTGCCGTAGTGCCCAGCCAGCACTGCCGGTGCGCGCCGCGCGTGCGTCCCCCTTCCCCCTAGACCTGTACCGTTCCGGTTCGGTCACTCAGCGTGGAGGACCATTCATCATGGCAAAGGCGCTTCTCGGGTACGTCGGCGGCCCCGACCCGCGAATGCTCTCCGAGATGCGACGGCTGCAGCAGCGCGTCCAGGATCTCGAAGCCGAGCTCATCAGGATGCAGGCTGAGAACGACGCACTCACCGCTGTCGCCGGCGAGCACTCGCTGCTCAACAGCATCGACCTGGATCAGCGGGAGCCGGCTCTCACCTGAGTCCCGCCCGATCTCCCGGTCGACGCCGCTGTGCACTGAGCCGCCCCGAAAGGGACGCAGCTTGCAAGGGACGCCCCGCGTGGCGTCCCTTCGTCGTGTCCGGGCGCCGGTTCCGGTCCCGCTCACCGTCCTCCCCGGCCGTCCCCGCCGTTCGCGCCGCCCCGGTCGTCCTCGTGTCCGGGCACGATCGCCGCAGGTGCGGGCGGATACAGTCGCTCGCAGGGCCCCGGCCAGGGCCCGGCGAGCGAGGTGAGGAGACCGGCGCGTGCACCTGAAGAGTCTGACGCTGCGCGGGTTCAAGTCCTTCGCCTCCGCCACCACCCTGCGGTTCGAACCCGGCATCACCTGCGTGGTCGGACCCAACGGCTCCGGGAAGTCCAACGTCGTCGACGCGCTCTCCTGGGTGATGGGCGAGCAGGGCGCCAAGTCGCTGCGCGGCGGCAAGATGGAGGACGTCATCTTCGCCGGCACCAGCGGGCGCGCCCCGCTCGGCCGTGCCGAGGTCAGCCTCACCATCGACAACACCGACGGCGCCCTGCCGATCGAGTACGCCGAGGTGACCATCACCCGGACGATGTTCCGCAACGGCGGCAGCGAGTACGCCCTCAACGGCGACACCTGCCGCCTCCTCGACATCCAGGAACTGCTCTCCGACTCCGGCATCGGCCGAGAGATGCACGTGATCGTCGGCCAGGGCCGGCTCGACTCCGTCCTCCAGGCCGACCCGATGGGCCGGCGCGCCTTCATCGAGGAGGCGGCCGGCGTCCTCAAGCACCGCAAGCGCAAGGAGAAGGCGCTCCGCAAGCTCGACGCGATGCAGGTCAACCTCAACCGCGTCCAGGACCTGGTGGCCGAACTCCGCCGCCAGCTCGGCCCGCTCGGCCGGCAGGCCCGGATCGCCCGCCGGGCCGCCGGCATCCAGGCCGACCTGCGGGACGCCCGGCTGCGGCTGCTCGCCGACGACCTGCTCGCGCTGCGCCGGGCCGTCGAGGCCGAGATCGCCGACGAACTGGCCCTGCGGCTGCGCCGCTCCACCGTCGAGCAGGAGCTCGGCCGGGCGATCGGGCGCGAGGCCGTGCTGGAGGCGCAGGTCCAGCAGCTCGGCCCCGGCCTGGAGGCGGCCCGGCAGACCTGGTACCGGCTCTCCGCGCTCGCCGAGCGCACCCGCGGCACCGTCGGACTGGCCGAGGCGAAGGCCCGGCACGCGGCCGCCGGCGGGCAGACCGAGGAGCGGCGCGGCCGGGACCCGGAGGAGCTGGAGCGCGAGGCCGAACGGGTCCGGGAGGAGGAGGCCGCGCTGACCGAGGCCCTGGAACAGGCCCAGGAGGCGCTCGACGAGGCGGTCGACGCCAAGGCGGAGCTGGAACGCGCCCTCCTCGCCGAGGAGCGCCGGCTCAAGGACGCCGCCCGGGCCATCGCCGACCGCCGTGAGGGGCTGGCCAGGCTCCAGGGGCAGGCCGCCGCCGCCCGCTCCAAGGCGGCCGCCGCCGAGGCCGAGATCGGCCGGCTGGCCGAGGCCAGGGACGAGGCGTTGCTGCGCGCCGCGGCCGCCCGGCAGGAGTACGAGGAGCTGAAGGCCCGGGTCGACGCCGACGCCGAGGACGGCGAACACGCCGACAGCGCGCACGAGGACGCCCGGGAACGGCTCGCAGTCGTCGAGCAGGAGCTCGGGGCGGCCCGCGAGGCGGCCACCGCCGCCGAGCGCGAGCGGGCCGCGCTGACCGCCCGGCGGGACGCGCTCGCGCTCGGCCTGCGCCGCAAGGACGGCAGCGGAGCGCTGCTCGCCGCCGGGGACCGGCTGACCGGACTGCTCGGCCCGGCCGCCGCACTGCTGCGGATCACCCCCGGCCACGAGAGCGCCGTCGCCGCCGCGCTCGGTGCCGCCGCCGACGCGGTGGCCGTCGACTCGCCCGGCGGCGCCGCCGAGGCGCTGCGGCTGCTGCGCAAGGAGGACGCCGGCCGGGCCGCCCTGCTGATCGCCGACGCCCCCGAACCCGGCTCTCCGGCGGGGGAGTTGCCGCCGGGCGCCCGTTGGGCCGCCGAACTGGTGGACGGACCGCCCGGGTTGCTGCCCGCCGTCGGCCGGCTGCTGGCCGGGATCGCGGTGGTGGACACGCTCGACCGGGCCGTCCGGCTGGTCGCCGCGCACCCCGGGCTGAGCGCCGTCACCGCCGACGGCGACCGGCTCGGCGCCGCCTTCGCGCACGGCGGCTCCGGCGCCGCGCCCAGCCTGCTGGAGACCCAGGCGGCCGTGGACGAGGCCGCCCGGACGATCGCCGAACTCGACGTCCGCTGCGCCGAATCGGCCGAACGACTGGCCGAACTCACCGAGCGGCGCCGCGAGTCGGCCGCCGCGGTGGAGCAACTCGCCACCCGGCGGCGGGAGCTGGAACGCGAACGGGCCGCGGTGGCGGGCACCCTCGGGCGGCTCGGCGGACAGTCCAGGGCCGCCGAGGGCGAGGCCGAACGGCTGACCGCCGCCGTCGACCGCGCCGAGGACGGCCTCGGCCGGCTGCTCGCCACCGCCGAGGAGCTGGCCGAGCGGCTGGCGGTCGCCGAGGAGACGGCCGCCGACGGCGAGGACGAGCCGGACGCCGCCGAGCAGCAGCGGCTGTCCGCGGCCGCCACCGCGGCCCGGCAGACCGAGCTGGAGTCCCGGCTCGCGGTGCGCACCCACGAGGAGCGGGTCCGCGCCCTGACCGGGCGGGCCGACCAGCTGGACCGGGCCGCCCGCGCCGAGCGCGAGGCGCGCGCCCGGGCCGCCGAGCGCCGCGAGCGCGCCGAGCACGACGCCGCGGTGGCCGTGGCGGTCGCCGCGGGCGCCCGGCAGCTGCTCGCCTGCCTGGAGGTCTCCCTGGCCCGCGCGGACGCCGAACGGGCCGCGCTCGAGGAGACCCGGGCGGCCCGCGAGGCCGAACTCAAGGAGCACCGCGAGCACGGGCGCGAACTCAAGGACGAGCTGGACAAGCTGGTCGACGCCGGGCACCGCGACGAGGTGCTGCGGGCGGAGAAGCGGCTGCGGATCGAACAGCTGGAGGGGCGCGCGCTGGAGGAGTTCGGCATCGCCGGCGGCGAGCTGCTGGACTCCTACGGGCCGGACCGGCTCGTCCCGCCGTCCACGCCCGAGGACGGGCAGGAGCCGGGGGAGCCGCGCCCGTACGTCCGGGCCGAGCAGGAGAAGCGGCTGCGGGCGGCCGAGAAGGCGTACCAGCAGCTGGGCAAGGTCAACCCGCTGGCGCTGGAGGAGTTCGCCGCGCTCGAGGAGCGCCACCGGTTCCTCGGCGAACAGCTGGACGACCTCAAGCGCGGCCGGCGCGACCTGCTCGACATCGTCAAGGACGTCGACCAGCGGGTCGAACAGCTGTTCACTGCCGCGTACCACGACACCGCCGCGCAGTTCGAGGGCGTGTTCTCCCGGCTCTTCCCGGGCGGCGAGGGCCGGCTGGTGCTCACCGACCCGGACTCCATGCTCACCACCGGCGTCGAGGTGGAGGCCCGGCCGCCCGGCAAGAAGGTCAAGCGGCTCTCCCTGCTCTCCGGCGGAGAGCGCTCGCTCACCGCGGTGGCGCTGCTGGTCTCGATCTTCAAGGCCAGGCCCAGCCCGTTCTACGTGATGGACGAGGTCGAGGCCGCGCTGGACGAGACCAACCTGCGCCGGCTGATCGGGATCATGGAGGAGCTGCGGGAGAGTTCCCAGCTCATCGTGATCACCCACCAGAAGCTGACCATGGAGTCCGCCGACGCGCTGTACGGGGTGACCATGAAGGGCGACGGCATCTCCCAGGTGATCAGCCAGCGGCTGCGGGACGACCGGGGGCGGCGCCGCTCCTGATCCGCCGGTGATCCACTCCGCCGCCTGCGGTCCGCGCGGACCGGTGTCGCGGATACTGGGGGGGTTATGGAATACGTGATCCTTGCCGTAGTCATCGCGGTGGTCGCCGTCGGAGCGATCGCCGGACTCGTCGTTTCCGGCAGACGACGCCAGCAGCTGCCCCCGAAGTCGCAGGCGCCCGTCATCACGGCGCCCCCGACCCCGCGCGAGCCCGCCGTCGGCGAGGAGGCCGCGCCGCCCACCGAGGAACCGCGCCGCACCGTCGAGGAGGTGGAGCTCCCGGCCGCCCCCGAGGAGGAGGCCGAGGCACCCGCCGAACCGGCGGCCCCCGCCGTCGAGGTCCCCGAGCCCACCGCCGGCCGGCTGGTCCGGCTGCGCTCGCGGCTCTCCCGCTCCCAGAACTCGCTGGGCAAGGGCCTGCTCTCGCTGCTCTCCCGCGAGCACCTGGACGAGGACACCTGGGAGGAGATCGAGGAGACCCTGCTGACCGCCGACGTCGGCGTGGCCCCCACCCAGGAACTGGTCGAGCGGCTGCGCACCCGGGTGAAGGTGCTCGGCACCCGCACCCCGGACGAGCTGCGCGCCCTGCTGCGCGAGGAGCTCGTCGAGCTGGTCGGCAAGGACGCCGACCGCACCGTCCGCTCCACCAAGCACGAGGCCGGCCCCGCGGTCGTCCTGGTGGTCGGCGTCAACGGCGTCGGCAAGACCACCACCACCGGCAAGCTGGCCCGGGTGCTGGTCGCCGACGGCCGCACGGTGGTGCTCGGCGCGGCCGACACCTTCCGTGCCGCCGCCGCCGACCAGCTGCAGACCTGGGGCGAACGGGTGGGCGCGCGCACCGTGCGCGGCCCCGAGGGCGGCGACCCGGCCTCGATCGCCTTCGACGCCGTCAAGGAGGGCATCGCCGAGGGCGTGGACACCGTGCTGGTGGACACCGCCGGGCGACTGCACACCAAGACCGGTCTGATGGACGAGCTGGGCAAGGTCAAGCGGGTCGTCGAGAAGCACGGCCCGGTGGACGAGGTGCTGCTGGTGCTGGACGCCACCACCGGTCAGAACGGGCTGATCCAGGCCCGGGTCTTCGCCGAGGTGGTCGACATCACCGGCATCGTGCTGACCAAGCTGGACGGCACCGCCAAGGGCGGCATCGTGGTGGCGGTCCAGCGGGAGCTGGGCGTGCCGGTCAAGCTGATCGGGCTGGGCGAGGGCGCCGACGACCTGGCGCCGTTCGAGCCGGGTGCGTTCGTGGACGCGCTGATCGGGGACTGAGGACCGCCGGTCCACCGATGAAGGGTCCGCTCCCGCGAGGGGCGGGCCCTTCGGCGTTCCCTGACCCTGCCCCGCCGAGGGGGCCGAGAGGGGGCCGAGAGGGGGCCGAGGGGGGCCGGGCGGGGTGCTAGGCGGTCCAGGCGGGTTCGGAGGTGCGCTCGCGGCCGCGGTGGCAGGCGTAGGCGAGGGTGCCCAGCAGCAGGCGGGCCTCGGGCGGGCAGCCCGCGTTGTCGCGGGTGGGGCGGCGCAGCCAGCGCACCGGGCCGAGGCCGGCGAGCACGGTGGGCGGCGCGGCGACGTAGCTGCCCTCGCCGTGGCAGGTGAGGTCGAGCGCGGCGTCGTCCCAGCCCATCCGGTAGAGCAGGTCCGGCAGCCGGCGCGCGGTGCCGGCCGCGACCAGGAACTGCAGGCGCCCGGTGGGCGCGGCGAGCACCGGGCCGACCTGGGTGCCCATCCGCTCCAGCCGGACCAGTGCCTGCAGGCCGGCCTGCTCGGGGACGTCCAGGACGTCGAAGGCGCGGCCGGTGGGGAACAGCACCGAGACGTCCGCGCCGGGGCGGGCGGCCGGCCCGACGCCGGGGACGGGGTGCAGGCCGGGCGCGGCGCAGCGCGGGGTGCCGCAGCGGCAGCGCTCCGGGGCGGTGGTGGCCCGGGCCGGCTCGCCGACGACGACGGCCCAGCCCCAGCGGCCGGTGTACTCCGCGGCCGCCTGGCTGGCGGTGGCGCGGGTGCGGCGGCGCGCGCCCAGCGGTGCCAGCCGCAGGTGCCCCAGTCGAAGTTCGCCGAACAGGTTGTCCATGCCTCCCCCAACAGGTTCTGGTTGCCGATGGTTACGGGACGGTGACTTTGTGTTGATTGTCCGTTGCGTGGTGCGTTGTGCGGTGGCGGCGCGCAGCGCCCGGTGTGCGCCAGTTGCGGTGGTGTGCCTCGGGCGCCGTCTTGTGGCGGACGGTGCGGGTGCCGGATCGTCGTGTGCGCGGGGCGGCCGTCGGTCGGCGCGGGTGGCGAAATCGCCTGTGGCGACGGCGGTTCGCCCGAAGGGCCGGATGCCGGTGGGGACTTGGCGGCCCGCATATGCCGGACCGTCGGGACCTCCTAGTCAACCGTCTGCCGACTCGGTTCGGTTCACTCCTGGGGGTGGCGAAAGGTGGCGTTTCGCCAGGGCCGCTCCCCCGGGCGGTGGGCGGGGCGTTACGTTCAGCACACGGACCTCGTCGGGGAGTCCGCTCCGGGCCCTGGGGAGCCGGGAGTTGGGGAACTGACGGTTCGTCCGCGACGGCGGCGCCGAAGTTCGGTACGGCACGGCCGGCAAGAGCCCGCAACCGTCGGGCGGTCACGATCGGGGCCCCGCGGGGCCGGGCGGGATGGGGACGGACCCATGGCAGAGAAGCAACCCAACGAGAAGCTGACCACGTGGTTCGCCCGCAGCGGTTGGTCCAAGGGGGAGTTGGCCCGCCAGGTCAACCGCCGGGCCCGCCAGATCGGCGCCCACCACGTCTCCACCGACACCTCGCGGGTGCGCCGCTGGCTGGACGGCGAGCAGCCGCGCGAGCCGATCCCGAAGATCATGTCCGAGCTGTTCTCCGAGCGGTTCGGCTCGGTGGTCTCCATCGAGGACCTCGGCCTGCGCGCCGCCGTGCCGGTCTCCACCGTCGGCGGCGGCGTCGACCTGCCGTGGAGCGCCCCGCAGACCGTCCAGCTGATCAGCGACTACTCCCGCAGCGACCTCATGCTCAACCGGCGCGGCTTCCTGGGCACCTCGCTCGCCCTGACCGCCGGTGCCGCGCTGATCGAGCCGATGCAGCGCTGGCTCGCCCCCGGCCCGAACGGCACCCCCACCCCGATCCTGGCCGCCGCCAACGGCGGCGAGCCGTTCACCGGCCGGCTCTCCGAGCCCGAGCTGGAACTGCTGGAGCAGACCACCGTCATGTTCCGCCAGTGGGACGCGCAGAACGGCGGCGGGCTGCGCCGCAAGGCCGTGGTCGGCCAGCTCCACGAGGTCACCGACCTGCTCCAGGAGACCTACCCCGAGCAGACCACCAGGCGGCTGTTCCGGCTGACCGCCGAGCTGGCCCACCTGGCCGGCTGGATGTCCTACGACGTCGGCATGCACCCCAGCGCGCAGAAGTACTACGTGCTGGCGCTGCACGCCGCCAAGGAGGCCGGCGACCGCCCGTTCGGCGCGCTGATCCTCACCGACATGAGCCGGCAGATGATCCACCTCAACCGGGGCGAGGACGCGCTGGAGCTGATCCACCTCGCGCAGTACGGCAGCCGCGACACCGCCACCCCGCGCCAGCAGTCCCTGCTGTACGCGATGGAGGCGCGCGCGTACGCCACCATCGGCGAGGTGAACCGGTGCGCCCGGGCGATCCGGCTGGCCGAGGACACCTTCACCGACATCCGCGAGGGCGACGGCGACCCGGACTGGCTGAAGTTCTTCTCGCCGGCCGAGCTGAACGCCGAGAACGCGCACTCCTTCCGCGACCTCGCCTACCACTCCGACAACGCCGCGCTGTACGCCTCGATGTCGGCGCCGGTGATGGAGCGCGCGGTCGACCTGTTCCGGCAGGACGGCGACCACGTCCGCTCGTACGCCTTCAACCTGGTCGGCATGGCCAGCGTGCACCTGCTGCAGAACGAGCCGGAGCAGGCGGCGGTCTTCGCCGAGCAGGCGGTGGACATCGCGACCAAGGTCCGCTCCGAGCGGCTCAACTCGCGGGTGCGCAAGACCACCGAGGCGGCCTCGGACCGCTACCGGGGGGTGGACGCGGTCAGCCGGCTCAAGGAGCGGGTGGTCCAGGACATCCCGGAGTACGTCTCGGTGGTCTGAGCCGCCGCCGCACCCGCCCCGTCCGCTCTCCCCGCCCCGTCCGTCCCACCGACCGTGCCGACCGTGCCCACCGCGGACGGCACGGTCGGTGCCGTGGCGGGCACACCCCGTGCGGGGCGGCCGTACGGTACCCCTTCCCGGCCCGTGACACGGCCGTGGTTCACGCGGGTGTAACCCTGCCGTCGCCCCCGTCACGGCGGCGAAACAACCGGCCGCATCGGCCGAAACCAGCCTTCGGCACGCTCCTCCTCATCGCCGACGCCCCGGGTGTGCACGGGACAGGAATCCGGGTGCGGATCGGCCCCAGTCAGGAGGAGACGCCGATGCCGGACGGCTTCAGCGCGGGTGACACCGCCTTCGTACTCATCAGTGCGGCCCTGGTCATGGTGATGACCCCGGGGCTGGCCTTCTTCTACGGGGGGATGGTCCGGGCCAAGAGCACGCTCAACATGCTGGCGATGAGCTTCCTCTCGCTGGGCATCGTCAGCGTGCTGTGGGTCCTCTACGGGTACTCGCTCAGCTTCGGGCCCGACGCGGGCGCCGGCCTGATCGGCAACCTGGACTTCCTCGGGATGAACGGCGTCGGCCTCAACGACCTCGCCGGGAGCATTCCGGTGACGGCGTTCTCCGCCTTCCAGCTGATGTTCGCCATCATCACCCCGGCGCTGATCAGCGGGGCGATCGCGGACCGCGCCAAGTTCTCCGCCTGGGGCCTGTTCGTGGCGCTCTGGGTGACCGTGGTCTACTTCCCGGTCGCGCACTGGGTGTTCTTCTTCGACGGCGGCGACGGCGGCTGGCTCGGCGACCGCAACGGCGTGATCGACTTCGCCGGCGGGACGGCCGTCCACATCAACGCCGGTGTCGCGGGCCTGGCCCTGTGCCTGGTGCTCGGCAAGCGGATCGGGTTCCGGAAGGACCCGATGCGCCCGCACTCGCTGCCGCTGGTGATGCTCGGCTCCGGGCTGCTGTGGTTCGGCTGGTTCGGCTTCAACGCCGGCTCGGCGCTGGCCGCCAACGGTGTCGCGGCGATGGCCCTGGTCAACACCCAGGTCGCCACCGGCGCCGCGCTGGTCGGCTGGCTGATCTACGAGAAGCTGCGGCACGGCGCGTTCACCACCCTGGGCGCCGCCTCCGGGGCGGTGGCCGGTCTGGTGGCCATCACCCCGGCCTGCGGTTCGGTCTCCCCGCTCGGCGCGGTGGCGATCGGCCTCGTCGCCGGTGCCGTCTGCGCCGCAGCGATCAGCCTCAAGTACCGCTTCGGCTTCGACGACTCGCTCGACGTGGTCGGGGTGCACGCGGTCGGCGGTGCGATCGGCTCGCTGCTGGTCGGCCTGTTCGCCACCGGGACGGTCGGCCAGACCGCCAAGGGCCTCTTCTACGGCGGCGGGTTCGAGCAGCTGGGCAAGCAGGCGATGGGCGTGGCGGTCGTCGGGGTCTACTCCTTCGTGCTCTCCTGGCTGCTGGCCAAGGCGATCGACGCGACGATCGGGTTCCGGGTCGCCGAGGAGGTCGAGGTGGCCGGCATCGACCAGGCCGAGCACGCCGAGTCCGCGTACGACTTCAGCGCCTTGGGCGCGGGCCTGGGCCGGTCGTCGGCCCCGGTGGCGGCCCCCGTCGCCGCCACCACCGCACCCGCCGCCGCACCCGCCGCCGCGAAGAGCACCGAGAAGAGCACCGAGAAGACCGAGGTGGACGCCCGATGAAGCTCATCACCGCCGTCATCAAGCCCTACCGCCTGGACGAGGTGAAGGCCGCCCTGCAGTCCTTCGGCGTGCACGGCCTGACCGTCTCCGAGGCCAGCGGCTACGGCCGGCAGCGCGGCCACACCGAGGTCTACCGGGGCGCGGAGTACACCGTGGACCTGGTACCCAAGGTCAGAGTCGAGGTCCTGGTCGAGGACGAGGACGCCGAGCAGCTGATCGAGGTCCTGGTCAACGCGGCCCGGACCGGGAAGATCGGCGACGGCAAGGTGTGGGCGATCCCGGTCGACACCGCCGTCCGGGTCCGCACCGGCGAACGCGGTCCCGACGCCCTCTAGGGAACGGCGCCCGGACCTCGCCCGGACGCCTCGCCCGGGCGCCCCGTCCGGACGCCTCGCCCGGGTACTCGGCCCGGACCACTACGGCAGCACCTCCGCGGGCCTGCGACCTCCACGGTCGCAGGTCCGCCGACGGCGTTCCGGCGCCGTTCGACCGACCCGCACGAGCACGGACGGGGACTTCGCATGGCCACCCACACCGACGACTCCCACTCCGGTCAGGACCGGTCCGGTCCGGCCGACCCCGGTCCGGACGGCCCCGCCGCCGCCCGGGCCCGGCTGCTCACCGCCCCCGGACCCGGCGGCCGGGCCCGCCGCGCCGAACTGTCCGCGCGCACCGACGACTGGCTGACCGGCCTGTTCGCGGCGGCCGGCGCGCCCGCCGGGGTCGCGGTGGTCGCGGTCGGCGGCTACGGGCGCGGCGAACTCTCCCCGCGCAGCGACCTCGACGTGCTGCTGCTGCACGAGGGCCGGCTGGACCGGACCCTGCCCGAGCGCCTCTGGTACCCGGTCTGGGACTCCGGCGCCGCACTGGACCACGCCGTCCGCACCCCGGCCGAGGCCCGGGCGGTGGCGGCCGCCGACCTCAAGGCGCAGCTCGGCCTGCTGGACGCCCGGCACGTGGCCGGCGATCCGGCGCTCACCGCCGCGCTGCGCTCCACCGTGCTCGCCGACTGGCGGGCCGGCGCGGCGCAGCGGCTGCCCGAGCTGCGCGAGCTGGGGCGGGAGCGGGCCGAGCGGCACGGTGAGCTGTCCTTCCTGCTGGAGCCGGACCTCAAGGAGGCCCGGGGCGGGCTGCGGGACGTGGTCGCGCTCAACGCGATCGCCGCGAGCTGGCTGGCGGACGCGCCCCGGGAGGGCCTGGACGCCGCCGCGCACCGGCTGGCCGACGTCCGCGACGCCCTCCACCTGGTCACCGGCCGGGCCACCGAGCGGCTCGCCCTCCAGGACCAGGACCAGGTCGCCGAGCGGCTCGGGGTGCTGGACGCGGACACCCTGCTGCGGCAGGTCTACGAGGCGGCCCGGACGATCGCCTACGCCTCCGACGTCACCTGGCGGGCGGTGGACCGGGTGCTGGCCGCCCGTTCGACCCGGGGCCGCCGCCCGCACCGGCGGGCGTTCCCGTTCACCGGGACCTTCACCGGGCCGTTCGGCGCGGCCGGGCGCGGCGGCGGCGCGGTGGCCCGGGGCGCGGTGGAGCGGCGGCCGCTCGCCGAGGGCGTGGTCGAACAGGACGGCGAGGCGGTGCTCGCCCAGGGCGCGCGCCCCGCCGCGGACCCGGTGCTGCCGCTGCGCGCCGCGGCCGCCGCCGCGCAGAACGGGCTCACGGTCTCCTACGCGACGGTGCGTCGGCTGGCCGCCGAGTGCCGCCCGCTGCCGGTGCCGTGGCCGGACGAGGCGCGCGAGCAGCTGGTCACCCTGCTCGGGGCGGGCGAGGCCTGTCTGCCGGTCTGGGAGGCGCTGGAGGCGGAGGGGCTGATCAGCCGGCTGCTGCCGGACTGGGAGCGGGTCCGCTGCCGGCCGCAGCGCAACGCGGTGCACCGCTGGACGGTGGACCGGCACCTGGTGGAGACCGCGGTGCGGGCCGCGGCGATGACCCGCCGGGTGGCCCGGCCGGACCTGCTGCTGGTGGCCGCGCTGCTGCACGACATCGGCAAGGGCTGGCCCGGCGACCACAGCGAGGCGGGCGAGGTGATCGTCCGCGACACGGCCGCCCGGATGGGCTTCGACCCGGAGTCGGTGGAGACCCTCGCGGTGCTGGTCCGCCACCACCTGACCCTGGTGGACACCGCGACGCGGCGCGACCCGGACGACCCGGCCACCGTCGAGGCGGTCGTCAAGGCGGTCACCACGCCGCTGCGGCTGGAGCTGCTGCGGGCGCTGACCGAGGCGGACGCGCTGGCCACCGGTCCGGCCGCGTGGAGCCGCTGGCGGGCCTCGCTGGTGGACGGGCTGGCCGCGCGGGCCGCCGCCCGGCTGGCCGGGGCGCACTCCTTCGCGGACGCCGGCGGGGGGCACCCGTCGGCGGGGGAGGGGGAGCCGACCGCGGAGCAGGAACGGCTGGCGGTGGAGGCGGCGCGGACCGGCGGGCCCGCGCTCTCCCTGCTGGCCCAGAGCGAGGCGGACGCGGCCGGCAGCGAGTCGATGGGTGTCCGGCTGCTGCTGGCCGTCCCGGACCGGCCCGGGCTGCTCGGCACGGTCGCCGGGGTGCTGGCCCTGCACCGGCTCGCGGTCCGCTCGGCGGGGCTGCGCGAGCTGGACCCGATCGGCGCCGGGCCGGTGCTGCTGCTGTCCTGGACGGTGGCCGCCGAGTTCGGCGAGCTGCCGGAGGCGGCGCGGCTGCGGGCCGATCTGCGCCGGGCGCTGGACGGCTCGCTGGACGTCGCGCGCCGGCTGGCCGAGCGGGACGCGGCCGCGCCGCGCCGGCGGGGGATCCCGACCCCGCCGCCGGTGGTGGCGGTGGCGCCGCCGGTCGCCTCGGCGAGCGCGACGGTGCTGGAGGTGCGCGCCCACGACGCCCCCGGGCTGCTGCACCGGATCGGCCGGGCGCTGGACGGCGCCGGGGTGCGGGTGCGGACCGCGCACGTCTCCACGCTGGGCGCGGACGCCGTGGACGCCTTCTACCTGACCGACGCGGAGGGCCGTCCGCTCACCGCGGGGCGGGCCGGGGAGGTGGCGGCGGCGGTGCGGGCGGCACTGGGCTGAGGGGCCTGCTCCGGCACCGGTTCGAGTTCCTCCCAACCCGGGTGGAGACCGTCCCCGGACCGGCCGGATACCCTTGGGGACGACGACCGTACTCAGACCGATGCCGCAGAGGACCCGCGACGACGTGTTCGACACCCTTTCCGATCGCCTCGCAGCGACGTTCAAGAACCTCCGGGGCAAGGGCCGCCTGAGCGAGGCGGACATCGACGCCACCGCCCGCGAGATCCGCATCGCGCTGTTGGAGGCGGACGTCGCGCTGCCGGTCGTCCGGGCCTTCATCAAGCAGGTGAAGGAGCGCGCGCTCGGCTCCGAGGTCTCCGGCGCGCTGAACCCGGCGCAGCAGATCATCAAGATCGTCAACGAGGAGCTCATCGCCATCCTCGGTGGCGAGACCCGCCGGGTGCGGTTCGCCAAGACCGGCCCCACGGTGATCATGCTCGCCGGTCTCCAGGGTGCCGGCAAGACCACCCTGGCCGGCAAGCTCGGCCACTGGCTGAAGCAGCAGAAGCACACCCCGCTGCTGGTCGCCTGCGACCTCCAGCGCCCCAACGCCGTCAACCAGCTGCAGGTCGTCGCCGACCGCGCGGGCGTGGCGTTCTACGGCCCGCAGCCGGGCAACGGCGTCGGCGACCCGGTCCAGGTGGCCCGGGACTCGATCGAGTACGCCAAGCAGAAGCAGCACGACGTCGTCATCGTCGACACCGCCGGCCGCCTCGGCATCGACGCCGAGCTGATGCAGCAGGCCGCCGACATCCGGGCCGCGGTCAACCCGGACGAGGTCCTGTTCGTCGTCGACGCCATGATCGGCCAGGACGCGGTCACCACCGCGCAGGCCTTCCTCGACGGCGTCGACTTCACCGGCGTGGTGCTCTCCAAGCTCGACGGCGACGCCCGCGGCGGTGCCGCGCTCTCGGTCGCGCACGTCACCGGCCGGCAGATCATGTTCGCCTCCAACGGCGAGAAGGTCGACGACTTCGACGCCTTCCACCCGGACCGGATGGCCTCGCGCATCCTGGGCATGGGTGACGTCCTCTCGCTGATCGAGAAGGCCGAGCAGACCTTCTCGCAGGCCGAGGCCGAGAAGATCGCCGCCAAGCTGCGCGGCGGCCCGAAGGCGTTCACGCTGGACGACTTCCTGTCGCAGCTGGAGCAGGTCCAGAAGATGGGCTCGATCTCCAAGCTGCTGGGCATGTTGCCCGGGATGGGTCAGATCCGCGAGCAGATCAACAACATCGACGACAAGGACGTCAACCGCGTCGGCGCGATCATCAAGTCGATGACCCCGGTCGAGCGTGCCGAGCCGGAGCTGATCAACGGCTCGCGCCGGGCCCGTATCGCCAAGGGTTCGGGCGTCCAGGTCGGCGAGGTGAAGAACCTGGTCGAGCGGTTCTTCGAGGCCCGCAAGATGATGTCGGCGATGGCCTCCGGCAAGGGCGTCCCCGGCATGCCGGGCATCCCGGGCATGGGTGGCGGCGGCAAGAAGAGCGCCAAGAAGGCCCCGGCCGCCAAGGGCAAGCGCAAGAGCGGCAACCCGCTGAAGCGGGCGCAGGAGGAGGCCGCGGCCGCCGAGCGCCGCGCGCTCGGCCCCGGTGCCGGCCAGGCGCCCGACCAGGGCGGCGCGTTCGGCCTCGGCGCGGGCAAGGGCCCGGCCGACTTCGAGCTGCCCAAGGAGTTCAAGGACCTCCTGTAGTCCTGCCGCGGTCCCGCTGCCCGCGGGCCCCGGACGTACGGCCCACCACCCGGTTCGCCCGGGCGGTGGGCCGTTCGCACGCCCGATGGTCATCCGAGATGATGGTCCGATGCGAGTGACGATCAGGGCCCCGCGGGCCGGGGACGAGCAGGCGTACGCCGAGGCGGTCCGGCGGTCCGCCGAGCACATCGGCCGGTGGAACCCGGTCGAGCCGGACGCGCTGCCGGACCTGCTGGAGCGCCAGGGGCCGGGCCTGCGGACCTTCCTGATCGTCGACCTGGAGACCGGGGGACTGGTCGGCAAGGTCAACGTGGCCAACATCGTGATGGGCCGCTTCTGCAACGGCTCGCTCGGCTACGACTCGTTCCTGCCGTTCGCCGGCACCGGGCGGATGACCGAGGGCATGCGGCTGGTGCTGGACCGCTGCTTCGCCGGGCTCCCGGAGGGCGGGCTCGGCCTGCACCGGCTGGAGATCAACGTCCAGCCGGACAACGGGCGGTCGATCGCGCTCGCCAAGCGGCTGGGCTTCCGGCACGAGGGGTTCACGCCGCGGATGCTGTTCCTGCAGGGGGCCTGGCGGGACCACGAGCGGTTCGCGCTGACCGCCGAGGAGTGGCCGGGGTCGGCCGCGGCGGACGACCGGGGCTGACCGGGGCGGACGACCGGGGCTGACCGAGGCGGTGCGGGCCGAGGGCGGGGACGACCCGGGCCGGCCGGGCCCGGTCGGGGTGCGTCGGGGTCGGTCGGGGCGCGGCGTTGCGCTTGGAGGCGCCGAGCAGATGTCCGTATTGTCCGATGGGTGACTGATCCCGTGCCGCCGCGCCAGACCCCCGACCAGCCGTGGCGCTCCGAGGGCGCCCCGCCCCCGCCGCCCCCGCGCCGCAAGATGCCCGGCGGCTGGATCGGCCTCGTCCTGACCGCCCTCGTGGTCTTCCTGATCAGCGACCTGCTGCTGTCCTTCTTCGGCCCCGGCGGCGCCACCACGATCTCCTACACGGAGTTCAACAACCAGCTGAACAAGGGCAACATCACCAAGATCTACTCCAAGGGCGACGCGATCGAGGGCACCCTCAAGAACGCCGGGCCGAAGCCGGACGGCGGCAAGGGGACGTACACCGAGTTCGACACCCAGCGGCCGGTCTTCGCGGGGGACGACCTCTGGAACACCCTCCAGCAGCAGGGCGTCGAGGTCACCGCCGAGCCGGTCGTCCAGCAGCGCAGCTTCCTCGCCAACCTGCTCATCTCGCTGGCCCCGATGCTGCTGCTGATCCTGGTCTGGGTCCTGCTCGCCCGCCGGATGGCCGGTGGCCCCGGTGGCGCGTTCGGGCGCAAGCCCCCGCCCAAGCCGGTCGCCGTGGAGGCCGGCCGGCGCACCACCTTCGCCGACGTGGCCGGCATCGACGAGGTCGAGGCCGAACTGAGCGAGGTGGTCGACTTCCTGAAGAACCCGCAGCAGTACCGCCGACTGGGTGCCAAGATGCCGCGCGGCGTCCTGCTCAGCGGCCCGCCCGGAACCGGCAAGACGCTGCTCGCCCGGGCCGTCGCGGGCGAGGCGGACGTGCCGTTCTTCTCCGCCTCCGCCTCCGAGTTCATCGAGATGATCGTCGGCGTCGGCGCCGGCCGGGTGCGCGAACTGTTCGCCGAGGCCCGCAAGGTCGCCCCGGCGATCGTCTTCATCGACGAGATCGACACCATCGGCCGCCAGCGCGGCAGCGGCGGCGGCCTGGGCGGCCACGACGAGCGGGAGCAGACGCTCAACCAGATCCTCACCGAGATGGACGGCTTCACCGGCTCGGAGGGCGTCATCGTCATCGCCGCCACCAACCGGGCGGACGTGCTCGACCCGGCGCTGCTGCGCCCCGGCCGGTTCGACCGGCGGATCACCGTCAGCCCGCCCGACCGCGACGGCCGCGCGGCCATCCTGGGCATCCACACCCGGCACGTCCCGCTGGCCGGCGACGCCGACCTCACCCGGCTCGCCAAGGCGACCCCCGGCATGACCGGCGCCGAGCTCGCCAACCTGGTCAACGAGGCCGCGCTGCTCGCGGTCAAGCGCCGCCAGGACACGGTGAACGAGCGCGACCTCTCGGACGCGCTGGAGAAGGTCCAGTTGGGCGCCGTCCGGCCGCTGGTGATGCCGCAGGCCGAACGCGAGCGGACGGCGTACCACGAGAGCGGCCACGCCCTGCTCGGCATGCTCCAGCCGGGCGCGGACCCGGTCCGCAAGATCACCATCGTGCCGCGCGGCCGCGCGCTCGGCGTCACCCTCTCCACCCCGGAGGCCGACCGGTACTCCTACACCGAGCCCTACCTGCGCGGCCGGATCATCGGCGCGCTCGGCGGGATGGCCGCCGAGCAGGTGGTCTACGGGGTGATCACCACCGGGGCGGAGAGCGACCTGGAGCAGGTCACCAACATCGCCCGGGGGATGGCCGGCCGCTGGGGCATGAGCGAGCGGGTCGGCCGGCTCACCGCCGTCCCGTCCGATCCGCAGGGGGCGTACGGGCTCTCCGCCGCGCCGACCACGCTGGACGCCGTCGACGAGGAGGCCCGGCGGATCGTCGCGGAGTGCTACGAGGAAGCGGTGCGGCTGCTGACCGAGGAGCGGGTCCGGCTGGACGCGCTGGCGGCGGCGCTGCTGGAGGCCGAGACGCTCGACGAGGAGGAGGCCTACCGGGCGGCGGGGGTGCCCCGGAAGGTGCTCGACCAGGCCTGAGCCGGTGGGCCGACCGGAGGGGCGCGCGTCACGGTGACGTGCGCCCCTCCGTTGGTGTCGCTGTCGCTGTCGCTGTCGTTGCCCGTTGCCCTTGCTCGCCGGTGGCGCGCCGCCGGCCCGCTCCCGCCGGGCCGTCAGCGGGGCCGTTCGGCGATCAGGTAGCGGAAGACGTTCGCCATCCGCACCGTGCCGTCCGGCCGCAGGTACGGCTGCAGCGCCTCCTCCAGCTCCTTGGCGACCAGCGGCGGCCCGGCGAACTCCGCCGCGGCGTCGTACAGCCCGGTGGAGAGCAGCCCCCGCACCGCGCTGTCCAGGTCCGGGTAGGCGAACGGGCAGCCGACCCGCCCGCCCCCGGCCGGCCGCAGACCGGTCCCGGCCAGCAGGTCCTCCAGCGCCCCGGGCGGGCTCAGCTCGAACGGGTCGCGCGCGCCGCTGCGCCGGGCCATCCGCCGGGCGACGTCCAGCACGGCCGCGCTCTCGCAGCGCTCCGGCGGCCCCCAGGCGGCCAGCACCACGTGCCCGCCGGGCAGCACCAGACGCGCCGCCGCGGCGACCGTCCGGCGCGGTTCGCCGCCCGGCGGCGGCTGCTCGAAAACAGTGACCAGCGAATAGGCCGAGCGGGCGACGTCCGCCGCCGGCCGGTGGCCCGCGCCGACCCGCAGACCGCGACGGCGGGCCAGCGCGCGCAGCTCGGCGTCGGGCTCCTGCCCGGCCACCTGCGCGCCCCGGCCGGCCGCCAGCAGCAGGGCGAGGCCCGAGCGGCAGCCCAGGCCCAGCGCGCTGGTCGCCGGACCGACCTCCAGGCGGTCGTGGACGGCCTCGTAGAGCGGTACCAGCATCCGCTCCTGGATCTCCGCCCAGTCCCGGGCCCGGGCGCCGGCCTCCCCGGCGGCGGCGGGTCCTGCGGTCGTGCCGGTCATCCCAGCTGAAGCCATCGCGGCCTCCCATCCGGTCCTTCGACGTGCTGCTCCGAACCCCCCTCGACGTCCCGCCCCACTCCAGCGAACAGCGGCTCGGGCGCGGCGTCCAGAGGGGTGCGGGGTGGTGCGCGCGTGTCGGGGGCGTGCGCCCGGGGGCGGGACACCGATGACGGGTTCCGGGCGGCACCGCGGAACGGATTCGAAGTCGGGGGCCCGCTCCCCGTACGATTCGCCCATGGCTAAGGCACCCGTTCTCACCCCCCAGGCGGAAGACTTCCCGCGCTGGTACCAGGACCTCATCAACAAGGCCGAGCTGGCCGACAACGGTCCGGTGCGCGGCACCATGGTCATCCGACCGTACGGCTACGGTCTGTGGGAGCGGATGCAGCAGGAGATGGACGCCCGGATCAAGAAGGCCGGCGCCCAGAACGCCTACTTCCCGATGTTCATCCCGCAGTCCTACCTGACCAAGGAGGCCGAGCACGTCGAGGGCTTCGCCCCCGAGCTCGCGGTGGTCACGCACGGCGGCGGCAAGCAGCTGGACGAGCCGGTCGTCGTCCGGCCGACGTCCGAGACGATCATCAACGAGTACTTCTCGAAGTGGGTGCAGAGCCACCGCGACCTGCCCCTGCTGATCAACCAGTGGGCCAACGTGGTCCGCTGGGAGCTGCGCCCGCGCGTCTTCCTGCGCACCACCGAGTTCCTCTGGCAGGAGGGCCACACCGCCCACGCCACCTACGAGGACGCCCGTGACTACGCCTCGATGATCCACACCCAGGTCTACGGCGACTTCATGACCAACGTGCTCGGCATCGACGTCGTGCTCGGTCGCAAGACCGCCAAGGAGCGCTTCGCCGGCGCCATCAACACCCTCACCCTCGAGGGCATGATGGGCGACGGCAAGGCCCTGCAGATGGGCACCAGCCACGAGCTGGGCCAGAACTTCGCCAAGGCGTTCAACACCACCTACCAGCTGCAGGGCGCCGAGCGCGAGCACGTCTGGCAGACCTCCTGGGGCGTCTCCACCCGCATGGTCGGCGGTCTGATCATGTCCCACGGCGACGACAACGGGCTGCGCGTCCCGCCGCGGCTCGCCGCCGTCCAGGCCGTCGTCCTGGCCATCAAGGGCGACGACGCGGTGATCGCCAAGGTCCGCGAGATCGGCGCCGCGCTGGAGGCCGCCGGCATCCGCGTGGTGGTCGACGACCGCACCGACACCCCGTTCGGCCGCCGCGCCGTCGACTGGGAGCTCAAGGGCGTTCCGCTGCGCATCGAGGTCGGCCCGCGCGACCTGGAGAACGGCACGGCCATGCTGGCCCGCCGGATCCCGGGCGGCAAGGAGCCGGTCTCGATCGACTCCCTGGCTGCCGTCCTGCCGGGCATCCTGGACGAGGACCAGGCCCTGCTGCTGCGTCAGTCGCGCGAGCGCCGCGAGGCCCGCACGGTGGACGTCACCAACCTCGACGAGGCCGTCGAGGCCGCCGCCACCGGCTGGGGCCGGATCTCCTGGGCCGAGCTGGGTCCGGAGGGCGAGGCCAAGCTGGCCGAGCAGGGCGTTTCGGTGCGCTGCATCGTGGCCGCCGACGGTTCGGTGCCGCAGACGGACGACCAGGAGGGCAACGTCGCGATCGTCGCGCGTGCCTACTGACCGTTCGGTGGGTTTCCCGGGGTCGCCGCGGACGCTTCCGCGGCGCTTCCGTGGGGCCGGCGGAGGGTTCCGCGGGGCGCTTCCCCGGGGCGCTTCCCCGCTGGCCTCCCGTGCGCGAAGGATGTTGTCGTAAAACGATGTCCGACGACGCGTTCTGACGGTTCTTGACCTGCCTGACGGGAAATTCGGACGTCCGCTGAGCGGTGTTGTTCCGCGGATGTCTCACCTGTCGGCACCCCTACTGGTCGGTCAACTGCCGGTATTAACGGAATAGCGGTACGGTGTACGGCCCGTGGCCCTGTCAACTCGACGGGACCGCGGGCCGTACGTCCTGGGGGCGACAGCCCGTCCCCGGACGGAATTGACGGCACCCGTCGAGCACGACGGGGCCCAAACCTGCAGGGGGTTGGTCTTGCGTCAGATCCGGAACGCGCATTTCGCGCGAGGTCGCACATTCCTGAGAGTTTCCTGGGAATTCTCGGGGAACGGGAACACGCGGAACATCGGCTCCTACTCCATCGTTGGTCTAGCGTGAGCACGACACAGCCCCTCGTTCTCGCGGCCGAACTGGCCGCCGCCTGGAGTGACATCCAGGCCTACCACCAGGACCTCCCCGACCTCGCCTCGCCCGAGGCGCTGATCGGCGAGTCCTCCTCGGCCTGTGGCACCCGGCTCGGTTTCGAGCGGCTCCTCCACGAGGCTGCCCACGGTCTGGCCGCGGCCCGGGACATCCGGGACACCTCGCGCGCCGGCCGCTACCACAACCGGCGCTTCCTGCTCCTGGCCTCCGAGCTGGGCCTGGCGCACCCGGTCGAACCGCACGCCAGCAGCGGCTTCTCCCAGGTGACCATGCTCAAGGAGACCCGCGAGCGGTACGCCGAGACCATCGAACGCCTGGACCGCGCCCTCGGCGCGCACCAGGAGGCGGTGGCCGGAGAGGGCGCCTCGCGCGCGTTCCGCGGCCCGGCGGCCCGGCACGGCTCCTCCGGGGGCGGCGTCCGGGTGAAGGCCGTCTGCGGCTGCGGGCGCAACGTCCGGGTCGTTCCGTCGGTGCTCGCGCAGGCGTCCATCGTCTGCGGCGCGTGCCAGCAACCGTTCAAGATCGCTTAGATCGCTCGACTCGGGGAGCCTCACGGCTCGGGGAACCGAGGGAACCGGCCGGCGACTGTGCGGGCAGTGGCCCGGCCGGAGCGGCGGACACCAGGGAGGTGCACCGCGACGGTGCACGTGTTGGGCTGACCGGGAGCGGGGGCTCCCGGTCGACCTGTTTCGAGGGTCGGGCGCCCTTGTGGCAGAATGGACCGCTGAGTACTCGGCAGCCGGGCAGGACCCCTCTCTCCTACGGCTGGCGTGTCCCTTGAACGGCCCACCACGCAACCCCACGCGGGGGAAGGGCCGCTCACCCACGTCAACTCCAGGAGAATCCACTCCCGTGGCAGTCAAGATCAAGCTGAAGCGTCTCGGCAAGATTCGCTCCCCGCACTACCGCATCATCATCGCCGACGCGCGCACCAAGCGTGACGGTCGTGCGATCGAGGAGATCGGCGTCTACCAGCCGACCTACAACCCCTCGAAGATCGAGGTCGACAGCGACCGCGCCCAGTACTGGCTGTCCGTCGGCGCCCAGCCGACCGAGCCGGTGCTCGCCATCCTCAAGCTGACCGGCGACTGGCAGAAGTTCAAGGGCCTGCCGGCCCCGGCGCCGCTGCTCGTCGCCGAGCCCAAGGTCGAGGACTTCTCGCACCTGTTCGCGAAGGCCGTCGCCGGCTTCGAGGACGCCACCACCGGTGTCGCCATCACCCCGAAGGCCAAGAAGTCGGACAAGGCCGAGGCTGAGGCCGACGCCGGCGCCGAGGCCTGAGCGTGATCGAGGACGCCCTCGACCACTTGGTGAAGGGCATCGTCGAGCACCCCGACGAGGTGCAGGTGCGCTCACGCAACCTGCGTCGGGGCAACACCATCGAGGTGCGCGTGCACCCCGATGACCTCGGCAAGGTGATCGGCCGGGGCGGTCGTACGGCGCGCGCACTGCGCACCGTCGTCGGCGCCCTCGGCGGTCGCAACGTCCGGGTCGACCTGGTCGACGTGGACAGCATTCGCTGACCCGGCTGCTCGTTCAGCCGTCAGGGTTTCGAGGCCGGCCGGGACGCATGTCGTCCCGGCCGGCCTTCGCCGTTCCGGCGTCGGTTCGCCTTCCCTCGGGAACCCCGTCGGTCCACCAGCAACTTTGCCGTTCCACCGGCAACTCCGCAGCACTCATCCAGGAGAACGATCACCGTGCAGCTCGTCGTCGGCAAGATCGGCCGCGCCCACGGCATCAGGGGAGACGTCAGCGTCGAGGTCCGCACCGACGAGCCGGAGCTCCGGCTCGGGCCCGGTGCCGTGCTGCTCACCGACCCCGCCTCGGCCGGTCCGCTGACCGTCGAATCCGGCAAGGTGCACAGCGGTCGGCTGCTGCTGCGCTTCGCCGGCGTCAAGGACCGCAACGGCGCCGAGGCGCTGCGGGGCACGATCCTGATCGCCGAGGTGGACCCGGAGGAGCGCCCCGACGACCCGGAGGAGTACTACGACCACCAGCTGATCGGTCTGGACGTGGTCCTGCTCGACGGCACCCCGGTCGGTGAACTCACCGAGGTGATCCACCTGCCCTACCAGGACCTCCTCAACGTGCGGAAGCCGGACGGGACGGACGCGCTGGTGCCCTTCGTCACCCGGATCGTGCCGGTCATCGACCTGGAGAACCAGCGCGCCGTCATCGACCCGCCGGTCGGGCTGATCGACATGGAGCAGGCCGAGGTCGCCGGCGGAAAGTCGGCGGAGGAGCCGGACGGTGCGGACGACGCACCCGGTGCGGGCGACGCGGGCGACGCGGGCAGTTCGGACGGCGCGGAGGAGTCGCGGTGAGTGACGCGGAAGCCGCTGGGGTCGCCGGGGCCGTGACGGAGGACGCGCAGCAGCTGGGCCGGCCGTCGGCGGAGCAGGCGGCCGGGCGACGGTCCGTTCAGGACGGGATGCGGATCGACGTCGTCTCGATCTTTCCCGAGTACCTCGAACCGCTGAACATCTCACTGGTCGGCAAGGCCCGCGCCCGCGGTCAGCTCGACGTGCACGTCCACGACCTGCGGGGCTGGACGCACGACGTGCACCGGACCGTCGACGACAGCCCGTACGGCGGCGGCCCCGGCATGGTGATGAAGCCCGAGCCGTGGGGCGAGGCCCTCGACGCGGTGCTCGCCCAGGGGCCGGAGGGGGAGGTGCCCACCCTGGTGGTGCCCACCCCGAGCGGCCGGCCCTTCACCCAGGAGCTCGCCCAGGAACTGGCCGGCCGGCCCTGGCTCACCTTCACCCCGGCCCGGTACGAGGGCATCGACCGGCGGGTGATCGAGGAGGCCGCCACCCGGATGCCGGTCGTCGAGGTCTCGATCGGTGACTACGTGCTGGCCGGCGGCGAGGTCGCGGTGCTGGTCATGGTCGAGGCGATCGCCCGGCTGCTGCCCGGCGTGCTCGGCAACGCCGAGTCCCACCGGGACGACTCCTTCGCGCCGGGCGCGATGGCCGACCTGCTGGAGGGGCCGGTCTACACCAAGCCCGCCGAATGGCGCGGCCGCACGGTGCCGGACGTCCTGCTGAGCGGGAACCACGGCCGGATCGCCCGCTGGCGCCGCGAGCAGGCCTTCGCCCGCACGCTGGACAACCGGCCCGACCTGGTCGCGCGCTGGCGGCACGCGGACTTCGACAAGAAGGACCGCGCGGCGCTCGGCCTGCTCGGCCTGGCCTGGGACGAGGGCCTCGGCCGATTTCGGTCCGTGGCCGATGGTGTGGAACAATAGGCCGCTGTTGTCTGTCGCTGGGCTCCTCCCGTAGGGGTCACGTGGTTCGGCGCCCCCGCCACGGGGGGATCGCCGCTAGCCGGTGCGGCCCGCAGCAATCCCCATTTGTGACGACTTCCGTGGGCGGCCCGTGGCGCCTGCGATGGAGAGCAACATGAGCAACAAGCTCGCTGCTGTCGACGCGGCCTCGCTGCGTAGCGACATCCCGGCGTTCCGCGCCGGTGACACCCTGAAGGTGCACGTCCGGGTCATCGAGGGCAACCGCTCCCGTGTCCAGGTCTTCCAGGGCGTCGTCATCCGTCGTCACGGCGCCGGCATCGGTGAGACCTTCACCGTTCGCAAGGTCAGCTTCAACGTCGGTGTCGAGCGCACCTTCCCGGTGCACACCCCGGTCGTCGAGAAGATCGAGGTCGTGACCCGCGGTGCGGTTCGCCGCGCCAAGCTGTACTACCTGCGTGACCTCCGCGGCAAGGCCGCGAAGATCAAGGAGAAGCGCGACCGCTGATCCACCGGCCCCCGGCGTTGCCGGGGGATCGGATCGCTCTGGGGGGCCGGGCTGCCGCACGGTAAGCTCAGCCCCCGATGAGCACGCACGAACCACCCGCGGACCGCGACGGCCGTCCCGCACCTTCCGGTGCGGACTCGCCGACGCGGTCCGCGGTCGTTTCGGCGCCGGGCTCGCTGGCGTCGTCCGGCCAGTCCGGCCAGTCCGGCCAGTCCGACCCGTCGGACCTGCCCGACCTGTCGGACCTGCCCGACGAGCCGGGTGGTGCGGACGAACCCGGGGACGGGTCGGCGGGCGCCGTGGGGCGCTCGCGTTCGCGGGATCTGCTGTTGCTCACCGGCGTCTGCCTGCTCGTGCTGCTGTTGGTGAACGCCTTCGTGGCACGTCCCTTCTCGGTGCCCTCCGGGTCGATGGAGAACACCCTGCGCCCGGGCGACCGCCTGATCGTGAACAAGCTGTCCTACGCCTTCGGCGGTCACCCGCGCCGCGGTGACGTGGTGGTCTTCGACGGCACCGGCTCCTTCCTGCACAAGCCCTTCGAGCCCGACGGCTTCTGGACCTCGCTCCGCGCCTTCGGCCGGGACGTCGGACTGGTCCCGGCCGGTGACTCGGTCTACGTGAAGCGGGTCGTCGGCGTCGGCGGCGACCGCGTCACCAGCACGGGACCGGGCCGCCCGATCACCGTCAACGGAGTGCCGGTCGACGAGTCCGGCTACCTCTTCCCGGGGGACGAGGCGTCCAATGTGGCGTTCGACGTGGTGGTGCCGCCCGGCAAGCTCTGGGTGATGGGCGACCACCGCAGCGCCTCGCGCGACTCCCGGGACCACCTCGGTGAGCCCGGCGGCGGGTTCGTCCCCGAGTCCAAGGTGATCGGGCGGGCCGCCTGGGTGGTCTTCCCGGTCGGACACTGGGCCGCTCTGGACCGGCCGGCGGCCTTCGCCGCGGCAGAAGGGACGGGCGGCCATGGGGAGCAGAGGTAGGGGGCGGCTCGCCGACCGCCCGGCCACCGGCCCCGCCCCCTCGGCCGGCACCGGCGCCGGTCCCGCTGCCGGCTCCGGCGCCGGCGCCGCGACCGGGCCCGTGCGGACGTCGGGGGCAGCCGGGGCGGCGGACGCTCCGGTGGTGCGCGGTCGCGCGGAGCGCCGGCGCACCGCCCGCCGGGCGGCCCGCCGCCGCAGACGCTCCCGCCTGTGGGAGATACCGCTGATCATCGGGGTGGCGCTGGTCGTCGCACTGGTGATGAAGACCTTCCTGGTGCAGGTCTTCGTGATCCCTTCCGGGTCGATGGAGCAGACCATCCTGGTGGGGGACCGGGTGCTGGTCGACAAGCTCACCCCCTGGTTCGGCGCCGAGCCGGAGCGCGGCGAGGTGGTGGTGTTCAAGGATCCGGGCGGCTGGCTGGAGAACGAGCACGGGCCGTCGACGGACGGTCCGGTCCTGGGCGGGGCCAAGCAGGTGCTGACCTTCGTCGGACTGCTGCCCTCCGACAACGAGCAGGACCTCATCAAGCGGGTGATCGGCGTCGGCGGCGACACCGTGGAGTGCTGCGACGAGCAGGGCAGGATCAGTCTCAACGGCAAGCCGCTGGACGAGCCCTACCTCGCCCCGGGCAACCCGCCGTCCCGGCAGCCGTTCAAGGTGAAGGTGCCGCAGGGGCGGCTCTGGGTGATGGGCGACCACCGGGACGTCTCGGCCGACTCCCGGTTCCACATGGGCAATCCGGGTCAGGGCACGATTCCGGTGAGTGGTGTGCTGGGACGGGCGTTCATGATCGCCTGGCCGGTGGGCCGGGTGCATCAACTTGATGTGCCGGTTTCACTCTCCTCGGTGGCGCGGGGCCCGGCGGAGCCCGGAACTGCGCGGAACCCGGCGGGTGTTGGCCCGGTTCCTGAGGAACCTCCGCTCGTTATGGGTGTGTTGGGCATCATTCCGCTCGTCGGTCGCCGGGCGGGACGGCTCAGCTCGTAGGCCCGGGCGGGCCGGTGGGCGGACGGGCCGCGCGCGTGGGACCGCGAGCCGGATGCCCGGGAGTGATAGAGAAGTGCTGGGTGCGGCCGTGTCGACAAGTCGTGCCCGAGGGCTGTGCCGGTGTCAGACGCTCCCGCCCCGGGGGCGGTTCTGACGGGTACGGCCGTCGGTGGAGCGTGGTGCCCGCTGTGCGGCACTGTGAGCGCGGACGCGCAGGCGTCCGCACAGCAGGGAGGAGACGTTGTGGGGGATTTGGTGATCGGCGCCCGCTCGGGCGGCGGAGAGCCCGAGGGCTCCGGCGGCCGGGCGGCCCGGTCCGCGGAGACCGCGGTGCCTTCGGCCTCGGCCGAGGAGGCGGCGGCCCAGTCCGCGGACGAGCACGGTGACGGCACGGGCGACGCCTCGCAGCAGCCCCCGGACAGCACGGCGCCGGCGGAAAGCACCGAGGAGAAGCCGGAGCGGAACGAGCGCAAGCCGCGGTCGTTCTGGAAGGAGCTGCCGATCCTCATCGGCATCGCCCTCGTGCTGGCCCTCGTGATCAAGACGTTCTTCGTCCAGGCGTTCTCCATTCCGTCGGAGTCGATGCAGAACACGCTTCAGGTCGGTGACCGGGTCCTGGTGGACAAGCTCACCCCGTGGTTCGGTGCCGAGCCGGAGCGCGGCGAGGTCGTGGTGTTCCACGATCCGGGCGGCTGGCTGGCCGACGAGCCCACCAGCCAGAGCAGCAACTCCTTCGTCCGCGGCGTCCAGGACGTGCTGAGCTTCGTCGGGCTGATGCCGTCCGACAACGAGAAGGACCTCATCAAGCGTGTCATCGCGGTCGGCGGGGACACCGTCGAGTGCGAGGGCGAGGGCCCGGTGAAGGTCAACGGGATCGCGCTCGACGAGCCGTACGTCTACGCCGGCAACACCCCCTGCGGGACGAAGCCCTTCGGTCCGGTGAAGGTCCCGGACGGTCGGATCTGGGTGATGGGCGACCACCGCGCGGACTCGCTCGACTCGCGCTTCCACATGGACCAGCCGGGCGGCGGCACCGTCCCGGTGGACGAGGTGATCGGGCGCGCCTTCGTGGTGGCCTGGCCGATCAACCGCTGGTCGACGCTGCCGGTGCCGGACACCTTCGACCAGAAGGGTCTGGCGGCGGCCCTGCCGGCGGTGCCGGCCGCAGCCGGTGCCGTGGGCGCCGTCGCCCTGCTCCCGTTGGTCCGTCGCCGGCGGAACCGGACGGACCGCGACGAGCGGTCCTGACGACGGCCGGAGGCTCACGGGTCTTGCGCGGGCCGTGGTACCGACGAGTAATCTGCTCGGACGTGCCACGGCCCGCCGGGTTTTCCGCCCGTGGCCCCGGCGCGCTTCCATGCGCGCCTCCGTGCGTGGTTCCGGGTCGGTCAGGGGTTGGACGGTGTCGATGAGCAGTGTCGTGGAACGGGCGACCGACGGACCGCCGCCCGCCGCCCGCCCTCGGCGCCGGCCCGCGGCGGTGGCCCAGGGGGTGCTGCTCGGCCTCGGGCTGGTGCTGCTGATCGGCGGTTTCGCGGTGATCGCCGTCAGCTACCGGCCGTACAGCATCCCGACCGCTTCGATGGCGCCCACCCTCCAGGCCCAGGACACCGTCCTGGCCCGGAAGACCGACGGCTCGGACGTCCGGCGGGGCGACGTCGTGATCTTCCGTGACCAGGCCTGGGGCGGCGAGCTCATGGTCAAGCGTGTGGTCGCGGTCGGCGGGGACACCGTCGCGGTCGTCGAGGGCGACCGTCGGCTGACCGTGAACGGCACGCCGGTGGACGAGCCCTACCTCGCGGGGACGGGCGCCCAGGGAGCCTCCTTCAGCGTGGAGGTGCCGCCCGGCCGGCTCTTCCTGCTCGGCGACAACCGGCTCGGCTCGCTGGACTCCCGGGTCCACCTGGAGACGGACGGCGGGACCGTCCCGACCACCGAGGTGGAGGCCCGGGTGGAGGCCACCGTGCTGCCGTTCGGCCGGGCGGGTCTGCTGACCGGCACCTCGGCGTTCGAGGCGCTCGGCGGGCAGCGGCCGGCGGCTCCGGGACCGCTGGAGCCCGCGTTCTGGGCGAGCGTCGCGGGCGCGGCGGTGATCCTCGTGACCACGGCGGTGGGCGGGGTGGCGGGCCTGGCACGTCGGCGCCGCCGCACGGCCTGACCCCGGCCGGCACCGTTCGGGCCGGGACCGCTCTGCCGAACCTCGCCCCGGACGACCGCGCCGGGTGGCAGGATCGGGGGAACGACCGGGGCGGACGAAGGGAGCGTGGAGGCTCGTCATGGCGGCACAGCGGCGCAGGGCCTCACGGATCCTGCTGCTCGACGGGCAGGACCGGCTGCTGCTCTTCCACGGCTCGGACCCGGCGACGCCCGGCGTCACCTGGTGGTTCACCCCCGGCGGGGGCCTGGAGCCCGGGGAGAACGTCCGGGACGCCGCCGAGCGGGAGCTCGCGGAGGAGACCGGGCTGCGCGGCGTGGAGCTGGGACCGGTGGTCGCGTACGGCAATGCTTCGTTCTCCTATCGGGGACGGCGTTACGAGCAGGAGCAGTGGTTCCACCTGGCCCGGACGGCAGAAACGGTGCTGGACCACTCGGGCATGGGCGAGGACGAACACGCCCAGTTGCTCGCGGCGCGCTGGTGGACGGTCGAGGAATTGCGGTCCACCGCCGAGACGGTCTATCCGGTCGGGCTGGTGGACTTTCTGCAGCGGCTGTTGACCGAGGGGCCGCCGGTCGCCCCGGTACGGCTCTGAGGGTGAGTGCGGTGGTCCACAATGGGTGGACGCGACAAGTTGAGGGGACGCCTGGATGAGTGCCGAAGATCTCGAAAAGTACGAGACCGAGATGGAGCTCAAGCTCTACCGGGAGTACCGGGACGTCGTCGGCCTGTTCAAGTACGTGATCGAGACCGAGCGACGGTTCTACCTCACCAATGACTACGAGCTGCAGGTGCACTCGGTGCAGGGTGAGGTCTTCTTCGAGGTGTCGATGGCGGATGCGTGGGTCTGGGACATGTACCGGCCGGCCCGGTTCGTCCGCAAGGTCCGGGTGCTGACCTTCAAGGACGTGAACATCGAGGAACTCGCGAAGAGCGACCTGGAGCTGCCCTCGGACGAGCCCGGCTTCGGGAACTGACGTTGGACCGCCCGGCCCCCGGATGTCCAGGGGAATTTCGGGTATTGCGGCATTCTCACTCCCGCGGGTGACAGGAGTTATCCACAGGCCCGGGTTTTCCACAGGAAATAACAACCTTCTGGTCCGCTCCCGGACCGCACGGCAGCCTCCCCGGCGGAGGTGGTCACCGTGCAGGACATCGAGAGCGCCACGCGGCAGCAGACCGCGAAGACCCGGCGGGACGGGCAGCCACGTCGGCGAGCGGCACGCCCCCCGGCGGGCGGCCCGCCGCCGCCGGCCGCCCCGGGCCCGGACGCGCCCGCGTCCGCCCCGGTCGAGCCCGACCCGGCCGAGCCCCGCACCGACGGCCCCGGACCGGGCCGGCTGAGCAACTCCGGCCTCGGCCGCTACGGCGAGCGGGTCGCCGCCCGTCGGCTCGCCGAGGAGGGGCTGCGGATCCTCGACCGCAACTGGCGGTGCGCGGAGGGCGAGCTGGACATCGTCGCCCTCGACGGCGACACCGTGGCCGTCTGCGAGGTCAAGACCCGCTCCGAGCGGGGATTCCAGCACCCCAGCGAGGCCATCGGCCCGGTCAAGGCGGACCGGTTGCGCCGACTGGCCGAGCGCTGGATGGCCGAGCGCTGGCCCGGCCACTTCGCCCGGCTGGCGGGTTCCGAGTACCTGCCCGGCTCCACCGACCCACCGTGGGCACCCGTTCCGCCCGGCGGCGTCCGGATCGACCTCGTCGCCGTCATCAACCGGGTCCGCGGCGCCGCCACCGTCGACCACCTGCGGGGGGTGGTCTAGATGGCCTTCGCCCGGACGTGTTCCGTGGCCCTGGTGGGGGTCGACGGGGTGATCGTCGAGGTCCAGGCCGACCTGGAGCCCGGGGTGGCGGCGTTCACCCTGGTCGGCCTGCCCGACAAGGCGCTCTCCGAGGCCCGCGACCGCGTCCGCGCGGCGGTCGTGAACAGCGGCGAGGCCTGGCCGCAGCGGAAGCTGACCGTCGGACTGAGCCCCGCCTCCGTGCCCAAGAGCGGCAGCGGCTTCGACCTCGCCGTGGCCTGCGCCGTGCTGGCGGCGGCCGAACGGCTCGACCCGTCCTCGATCGCGGACCTGCTGCTCATCGGGGAGCTCGGGCTGGACGGGCGGGTGCGCCCGGTGCGCGGGGTGCTCCCGTCGGTGCTGGCCGCGGCCGACGCCGGCTACCGACGGGTCGTCGTCGCCGACCAGACCGCCGCCGAGGCCGAACTGGTCCCCGGGGTGAGCGTCGTCGGTGTCCGCAGCCTGCGCCAGCTGATCGCCGTGCTCACCGGTGCCCCGGAACCGGAGGAGCCCGCCGACCGGCTCGCCGGTCGGCCCGATCCGCTGATGGCGGGACTGATGCTCCCCAGCGCGGGAGTGCGCGGCCTGCCCGACGAGGCGGCCGCCCGGATGGACCTCGCCGATGTGGCCGGTCAGTACGAGGCGCGCAGGGCCCTGGAGATCGCCGCCGCCGGCGGGCACCACCTCTACCTCAAGGGTCCGCCCGGCGCGGGCAAGACGATGCTGGCGGAGCGGCTGCCGGCGCTGCTCCCGCGGCTCACCCAGAAGGAGGCGCTGGAGGTCACCGCGGTCCACTCCGTGGCGGGGCTGCTCCCGGCCGGACGCCCGCTGATCGACCGCGCGCCCTACTGCTCCCCGCACCACTCGACCACGATGCCCGCCATCGTCGGGGGCGGCAGCGGCCTGCCGAGACCGGGTGCGGTCTCGCTGGCGCACCGGGGCGTCCTGTTCCTCGACGAGGCTCCGGAGTTCCCCGTCCGGGTGCTGGACGCGCTGCGCCAGCCGCTCGAATCGGGCGAGGTGGTGATCGCCCGGTCCGCCGGCTCGCTCCGGCTGCCCGCCCGTTTCCTGCTCTGTCTGGCCGCCAACCCCTGCCCGTGCGGGCGCCACTCGCGACGGGGGGAGGGGTGCGAGTGCACCCCGACCATGGTCAGCCGCTACCAGAACCGGCTGTCCGGGCCGCTGCTCGACCGGGTCGACCTCCAGGTCCAGGTCGCCCCGGTGACCAGGGTCGAGCTGATGCAGCGCGATACATCGGCGGAGACCACCCAGGTGGTCGCGGCCCGGGTCCTGGCGGCGCGGGAACGTGCGGCGGCCCGGCTCGCGGGCACGCCGTGGCGGACCAACGCCGAGGTCCCCGGCCATGAGCTGCGCACCCGCTGGCAGCTGGCGTCGGGCGCGCTGAACGACGCCGCGCGCCAGCTGGAGCGCGGTCTGCTGACCGCCCGCGGCCTGGACCGGGTGCTGCGGGTCGCCTGGACGGTCGCCGACCTGGCCGGCCGGGACCGCCCCGAGCAGCGCGACATCCGGACGGCCCTCGTCCTGCGCACCGGAGTGGAGCAGGGGCTCCCCCTGACGGAGCGCTTCTTCGGACGGCCGGACCTCCCCGAGGACCGACCCGGCCGCCGCTCCGCCGATCCTGCCACCCGCCCCGGACCCGTCCCCACCGACAAGCCCCAGGAGACCGGCACATGAGCCGTACCCCGAACGACCTCCCGCAGGGCCTGCCCGGTGAAACGGGAGCCGCCCCGGAGTCGCGGCCCGGGCCCGAGCCGGAGCGCCTCGCCCGGGCGGCGCTCAGCCGACTCGCCGAACCCGGGGACGCCGTCCTCGGCCGCTGGCTCGCCCGCCTCGACGCGCTGGACGTCGTACGGGCGATCCGGGACGGCGAAGCCGCCGACCGGCAGGGCGTGGACACCGCCCGTCTGGAGGCCTATCGGGCCCGCATGGCCGGACTCGACCCGGTCGCCGACCTGGAACGGGTGCGCGCGGCCGGTGGGCGCTTCATCATTCCGGGCGACACCGAGTGGCCGAGCCAGCTGGACGACCTCGGTGTCGGGCGGCCCACCGGTCTCTGGGTGGTCGGCACCGGCTCGCTGCGCCTGCTCGCCCTGCGCTCGGTCGCGGTCGTCGGCGCCCGGGCCTGCACGGCGTACGGCGCGCACGTCGCCGGGGACCTCGCCGCGCAGCTCGCCGAGCGCGGCTGGGTGGTCGTCTCGGGCGGCGCCTACGGGATCGACGCGGCCGCCCACCGGGGCGCGCTGGCCGTCGGCGGTCCGACGGTCGGTGTCCTGGCCTGCGGGGTGGACGTGGCCTACCCGCGGGGCAACACCGCGCTGATCCGCCGGATCGCCGAGCAGGGGCTGCTGCTGAGCGAACTCCCGCCGGGGGAGCACCCGACCAGGTTCAGGTTCGTGCTGCGCAACCGGGTGATCGCGGCGCTGACCCGCGGCACCGTGGTGGTCGAGGCGGCGCTGCGCAGCGGGGCGCTCAGCACCGCCCGGCGCGCCCGGGACCTCAACCGGCACACCATGGGCGTGCCGGGGCCGGTGACGTCGGAACTCTCCGCCGGAGTGCACGCGCTGATCCGCAGCGGCGCCGCGACCGTGGTCACCGACGCCTCCGAGGTGATCGAGCTGATCGGGGCGATCGGCGACGACCTGGCGCCGCAGCGCGGCGGCCCGGTGCTGCCCAGGGACCTCCTGGAGCCGGAGGCGGCCCGGGTCCTGGAGGCCGTGCCGGCCAGCGCGGAGGGCGCGCCGGTGGAGCGGCTGGCCCGGCAGTCGGGGCTCCCGCCGGACGAGGTGCTCCAGCGGCTCTACGAGTTGGGCTCGCTCGGTCACGTCGAGCGGCACGGCGCGCACTGGCGACTGGTGCGGAGGAGGTGACGCCCCGTCCGGCCGGCCGGAGGCGCGGGGCGAGCGCCGGAGGAGGACAGGGACACGGTGCGAGGGCTCCGCGGAAGGAGCGTCAGAAGGGCACGAGGGCTGCGTGGCCACCGGGAGGAGGACGGGGCGGGGCACGGGGTTGACGGAGCGGGCGGGCCGGGCGGGGTCGGCATCCGGTTCGTCCACCTCCGGTGCCCGGCGGTGGCGACACGAACGCCACCGGATCGGGGGACGACCGAGTGGCGGTAGCACTCTGCAGCGAGTCGGTCACGCTACGCTCGCCATGCCTTCCCTATCAGCACATGACTCGGCAGAACGGCGCAGACCAACGTATGCCCACACACATTCCCGGACACCGAGTGACCGGTGGTGCCCGGTCCTCGGGAGGGCCGCGCACCGAGCGGCGTACCGTGCCCGAGTACCCGCCCAAGTCCGCGGGGGCGATGGGGGCCCTGGCTCGGCAGGGCGGCCGTCCGGCGCGCACCGGCGCGCACGACGACCGTCCGGACGCGCCCGGCGCTCCCGCCGACACGGCCGCCCCCGCGCCGGCCGAGGCGCCGGGTCCCCGCCGGGAGGCGGGCGGCCGGGAGCGCACGGCGCTCGAAGAGCTGTGGCGCGCCTACAAGGAGACGGCCGACCAGCGGCTGCGGGAGCAGCTGATCCTGCACTACTCACCACTCGTCAAGTACGTGGCGGGCCGGGTCGGGGTCGGTCTGCCGTCCAACGTGGAGCAGGCCGACTTCGTCTCCTCCGGGGTCTTCGGGCTGATCGACGCGATCGAGAAGTTCGACATCGACCGCGCCATCAAGTTCGAGACCTATGCGATCAGCCGGATCCGCGGCGCGATCATCGACGAGCTGCGCGCGCTGGACTGGATCCCGCGTTCGGTGCGGCAGAAGGCGAAGGCGGTCGAGCGCACCTACGCGACGCTGGAGGCCCGGCTGCGGCGGACGCCCAACGAGCCCGAGGTGGCGGCCGAGATGGGCATCGCCATCGAGGACCTGCACGCCATCTTCAGCCAGCTCTCGCTCGCCAACGTGGTCGCGCTCGACGAGCTGCTCCACCCCGTCGGCGAGAGCGGCGACCGGCTGAGCCTGATGGACACGCTGGAGGACCACGGCGCCGACGACCCGGTCGAGGTGGCTGAGGACCGGGAGCTGCGCCGACTGCTGGCGCAGGCGGTCAACACCCTCCCCGAGCGGGAGAAGACGGTGGTGACGCTCTACTACTACGAGGGGCTGACCCTCGCCGAGATCGGCCAGGTCCTCGGGGTGACCGAGAGCCGGGTCAGCCAGATCCACACCAAGTCGGTGCTCCAGCTGCGCGCCAAGCTGTCGGAGATCCGATAGCGGGACGCCCCGCGGCCGGTGTCGCCCGGGCCCGGTCGGGTGCGCCGCGTACGCCGGGTCCACGCCCCGCGCCCCGGAACGCATCCCTCCGTATCCGTCGCCGTACGCGGCACCGTACCGGCGGGATGTAGGGCTCCGTACAGTGGTGGGCGTGCCGAAGATCCGAGCGGCCAGTGTGGCCGAGCACCGACAGATGCAGCGGGCTGCCCTCCTCGACGCTGCCCGCAGTCTCCTCACCGAGGGAGGCATGGAGGCCCTGACCTTCCCCGCGCTCGCGGCGCGTACGGGGCTCGCGCGTTCCTCGGTGTACGAGTACTTCCGTTCCCGCGCGGCGGTGGTGGAGGCGCTCTGCGAAGTCGACTTCCCGCTGTGGGCCGCCGAGATCGAGGCCGGGATGGCGAGCCGCGACACCGCCGCCGAGCGGATCGAGGCGTACGTCCGGAGCCAGCTCGCGCTGGCCGCCGACCCGCGCCACCGGGCGGTCGCCGCGATCTCCGCGCTGGAGCTGGACGACGCGGCCCGCGAGCGCATCCGGGCGGCACACGGGACGCTGGTCGGGCTGGTGGTCCAGGCGCTGGGGGACCTCGGCCACGAGCAGCCCCGGCTGGCCGCCGCGCTGCTCCAGGGCATCGTCGAGGCGGCCGTCCGGCAGGCGGAGCAGCGGGCCGCGGGTGGCCGGGCCGAGAGCCCCGAGGTGATCGCCGACGCTGCGGTCGCCCTCGCCCTGCACGGTCTCGGCCGGAGCTGAGCCGGCGGGCTCCGAGGAGCCCGGGCGGTCCGGTGAGGTCGGGTGGGGACGGAGCGGAGACGACCGCCCCCGGTCCGTGGACGAGCGGCAGCAGGCGGGCCCGGCCGAGCCCGAGCAGCGCCGCCGGATCCAGGTAGCGCCGTCCGCGCAGCAGGCCCCAGTGCAGACAGGGGCCGCCGACGCAGTGGCCGTTCCCGGCGGCGAGCCGTCCGATCACCTGGCCGGCCGCCACGGTGGTGCCCACCGGGAGGGAGCCCTCCACCGGCAGGTAGGTGGTCCTCAGCGGCGCAGCCGGGGAAGGCGGGGGAGTCGGGGCCACCTGAGGAACCGGGGAGGCCGGGTCGGCGCCCACCGGATGGGTGACCGTGACCACCGGCCGCCCGGCCACCGGCCCGGCGAACGTCACGACCCCCGCCGCCGCGGCCCGGACCTCCGCGCCAGGGGCGGCGGCCAGGTCGACGCCGCGGTGTCCCGCACCCCATGGCTGCGCCGGCGCCTCGAAGCGGCCGATCACGGCACCCGGCCCCCCGTCCGGACCGTCCACCGGCCACCGCCGCGCGCTCCCGCTCTTACCCCCGCTCACGCCACTCCCCCCGCTCCCGCCACGCCCGCCACCGCCCCCGGCACCCTCCGCCGCGTGCCCGAGCGCCCAGGGCCACAGGCCCGCCAGCAGCGCGACCAGGACCACCGGTACCAGCCGGCGCCCCCGCCGCCGACCCGGAGCGACCGCACCACCCACCGCACCACCCACGACCCCCACCACACCACCCATCGCACCGCCCACCGCACCACCCACGACTCCCGCGCCACCCGTCATGACGCCGAGGGTCCCCGGGGCTCGCCGGCCCGGCCACCCCTGCCCCGGTTCCTGTGGACAACCGGCCCCTGTGGACGACGACCGTCCCCCCAACGGGTGGACCGCGTCGGATGCGCGAGGCTCCGGCGGGGCCGCCACGGGCCCCCGGCGGAGCCGTCCGGACGCTCCGGACCTGGCTCGTCCCCGCCCGCCCGCCTCCCGCGGAGTCGCTCGGTGCTCGGCGCTTCCCGTACACTTCACACGCGACCCGGTCCACCGGGTCGACTTCGCACGCCCCGCCACCGGTGGTCGGAAGCGGCTCAGCCGCCGCCCCCGCCAGGTGCGAGTGCCGCTCGGTCCGCCGAGCCCGGCCGGTCCCCGGACCGTCGGGTTCAAGCGGCTCGGCACGTTCGGGGCGTCAGGCGTGGCTGTCACCTGGCCGCCACGGACAAAACCGAGCCTGACCCGGCCGTTCGCACGAGCCGAGCGGGGGGCGCCACCGCGCCCGCCGTGACGCCGCTGCGTCGGAGCCGGGCGTAACACCTGAGGAGCACGGCCATGGCCGTCGTCACGATGCGGGAGCTGCTGGAGAGCGGCGTCCACTTCGGTCACCAGACCCGCCGCTGGAACCCGAAGATGAAGCGCTTCATCATCACGGAGCGCAACGGCATCTACATCATCGACCTCCTGCAGTCGCTGAACTACATCGACCGCGCCTTCGAGTTCATCAAGGAGACCGTTGCCCACGGCGGCAGCGTCCTCTTCGTCGGCACGAAGAAGCAGGCCCAGGAGGCCATCGCCGAGCAGGCCACCCGCGTGGGCATGCCCTACGTGAACCAGCGCTGGCTCGGCGGCATGCTGACCAACTTCTCGACCGTCTACAAGCGCCTGCAGCGTCTCAAGGAGCTCGGCGAGCTGGACTTCTCGGACGTGGCCGGTTCCGGCCTCACCAAGAAGGAGCTCCTGGTCCTCCAGCGCGAGCACGACAAGCTGGAGAAGACCCTCGGCGGTATCCGTGACATGCAGCGCGTTCCCAGCGCTGTCTGGATCGTGGACACCAAGAAGGAGCACATCGCGGTCGGCGAGGCCCGGAAGCTCAACATCCCGGTCGTCGCCATCCTCGACACCAACTGTGACCCCGACGAGGTCGACTACAAGATCCCGGGCAACGACGACGCGATCCGTTCCGTCACCCTGCTGACCCGCGTGATCGCCGACGCCGTCGCCGAGGGCCTCAAGTCCCGCGCTGGTGTCGCCAAGGGCGACGTCAAGGCCGAGCCGGGTGCCGACCAGCCGCTCGCCGACTGGGAGAAGGACATCCTCGAGGGCGAGAAGAAGGCCGAGGAGGCCCCCGCCGCCGCCGAGGCCCCCGCCGCCGAGGCCCCGGCCGAGGAGGCGCCCGCCGCCGCCGAGGCGCCGGCCGAGCAGGCCTGACGTACCACGGGTGAGGGGCACCCGCCGGTACGACACCGGTCGGTGCCCCTCTCTCCCGCGCCGGGGCCGAACCATCGGTCCCGGCGCCACTCCACGCAGACACGCGAGACGCGAGAAGAGATTCACACCATGGCGAACTTCACCGCCGCGGACGTCAAGAAGCTCCGTGAGCTCACCGGCGCCGGCATGATGGACTGCAAGAAGGCCCTGGACGAGGCCGAGGGCAACGTCGAGAAGGCCGTCGAGCTCCTGCGCATCAAGGGCCAGAAGGGCGTTGCCAAGCGCGAGGGCCGCGACGCCTCCAACGGCGCCGTCGCCTCCCTGATCGCCGAGGACAAGAAGTCCGGCGTTCTGGTCGAGCTGAACTGCGAGACCGACTTCGTCGCCAAGGGTGACAACTTCGTCAAGGTCGCCGACGCGATCGCCGCCCACGTCGCCAAGAGCGCCCCGGCCGACCTGGACGCCGCCCTGGCTTCCGAGATCGAGGCCGGCAAGACCGTCCAGCAGTTCGTGGACGAGGCCAACGCGACCCTGGGCGAGAAGATCGTCTTCCGCCGCTTCGCGCAGTTCGACGGTGACGGCTTCGTCGCGGTCTACCTCCACAAGACCAGCCCCGACCTGCCGCCGGCCGTCGGCGTCCTGGTCGAGCTGGACAAGGAGAACGCCGAGGTCGCCAAGGACGTCGCGCAGCACATCGCCGCCTTCGCACCGAAGTACCTCTCCCGCGAGGACATCCCGGCCGAGGACATCGAGAACGAGCGCCGCGTCGCCGAGGCCACCGCTCGCGAGGAGGGCAAGCCGGAGGCCGCCCTGCCGAAGATCGTCGAGGGTCGCGTCACCGGCTTCGTGAAGGAGAACTCCGTCCTGGAGCAGGCCTTCGCGAAGGACAACAAGAAGACCGTCGCCAAGGTCCTCGAGGAGAACGGCGTCGCCCTCAAGCGCTTCGCCCGCTTCCGCGTCGGCGCCTGAGCCACGTTCCACCGGTCGCCCGGCCGTAGGCTGGGAACCGCCCCCGCCCGCTGACCAGGGCGGCAGGGAACGCGCCGTACGGGCTCACCCAGCGCCATCCGTCCATGGGTGAGCCACCGTCGGCAGCATGAACGACGAGGAGGCCATTGCCGTGCAGGACACCGAACCGGTTCCCGCGGCAGTGGCCTCCTCGCGTGTACGCGCAGGCCGGGCACCCGCACACCCGCGCCTGTGAACCAGTAGGTGCAGAAGGAGAAGTCCATGCAGGAGACGCAGGAGACCGCGCGGGACATCCAGGACGGCACGCGCCGCCGGGTGCTGCTGAAGCTGTCCGGTGAGGCCTTCGCCGGTGGCGGCGGGCTCGGCGTCGATCCGGACGTCGTGCACGCGATCGCCCGTGAGATCGCCACGGTCGTCCGCGCGGGTACCGAGGTCGCCGTGGTGATCGGCGGCGGGAACTTCTTCCGCGGCGCCGAACTCCAGGTCCGCGGCATGGACCGGGCCCGCTCGGACTACATGGGCATGCTCGGCACGGTCATGAACTGCCTGGCGCTCCAGGACTTCCTGGTCAAGGAGGGCATCGAGACGCGGGTGCAGACCGCCATCACGATGGGCCAGGTCGCCGAGCCCTACCTGCCGCTGCGCGCCGTCCGGCACCTGGAGAAGGGCCGTGTGGTGATCTTCGGTGCCGGTATGGGCATGCCCTACTTCTCCACCGACACCACGGCCGTCCAGCGCGCCCTGGAGATCCACGCCGACGTCCTGCTGATGGGCAAGAACGGTGTGGACGGCGTCTACGACTCCGACCCGCGGACCAACCCGGACGCGGTCAAGTTCGACGCGCTGGAGTACTCCGAGGTCATCGCGCGCGACCTCAAGGTCGCCGACCTCACCGCGATCACGCTGTGCAAGGACAACAACCTCCCGATGCTGGTCTTCGAGCTGCTGGCGGAGGGCAATATCGCGCGTGCGGTGAAGAGTGAGAAGATCGGCACACTCATCAGCCAGGATTCCGTCCGGGCCTGAGCAGCAACCAGCCGTACCGGACGGCGTCGCCGCCGCGAGGCTCCGACGCCGGCACCGGACGGGACACCAGCAGATGAACCGGACAGGGAGATCACAGTGATCGAAGAGACCCTCCTCGACGCCGAGGAGAAGATGGAGAAGGCCGTCGGCCACGCCAAGGACGACTTCGCCGCCATCCGCACCGGCCGCGCGCACCCGGCGATGTTCGCCAAGATCGTCGCGGAGTACTACGGCGCCGTGACGCCGATCAACCAGCTGGCCTCCTTCTCCGTGCCGGAACCCCGGATGGCGGTCGTCTCGCCGTTCGACAAGACCGCGCTGAAGGCGATCGAGCAGGCGATCCGCGACTCCGACCTGGGCGTCAACCCGTCGAACGACGGCTCCATCATCCGGGTCGTGCTCCCGGAGCTGACCGAGGAGCGCCGCCGGGAGTTCATCAAGATCGCCCGCGGCAAGGGCGAGGACGCCAAGGTCTCGATCCGCGCCGTGCGCCGCAAGGCCAAGGACGCCATCGACAAGCTGGTCAAGGACGGCGAGGTCGGCGAGGACGACGGCCGCCGCGCCGAGAAGGAGCTCGACGACACCACGGCCAAGTACGTGGCCTCCGTCGACGAGCTGCTGAAGCACAAGGAAGCCGAGCTGCTCGAGGTCTGATGAACGACGCCCCTGACGCCCCTGGCTATTGGGGCACGTCCGACCAGCAGTACCAGCCGTACCGGCCGTACCAGCCTGCGCAGGCCCCCAACACGCCTGCGCAGGCTACGGGCGTACCCGGCACCCCCGGTGCGCCCGCCGCCCCCGGCCGGCCCGGCGCACCCGCGGCCGCCGCCGGACACCCGGCGCACCCGCACGAGCAGTACGCACAGCCCGGGCCGTACCCGCAGCCCGGGCAGTACCCACAGTCCGCGCAGCACGCGCAGAACGCGCAGCCCGGGCCGTACGGACAGCACGAGCAGTACGGGCAGCACGACCAGGACGGCACAGGCGACCCCGGCCACCGAACGGGTCACTCCCAGCAGCCTCCGGTGTACTGGGACCCCGACGCGGAGGAGACTCAGGTCATGCCTCCCGTACCGGCCGATCCGGGACCGCAGCCCGCACCCCCGTCCGGGGCCGACCCCGCCGAGGGACCGGCCCGGGAGCCGGGGCGGTTGAGCGGGCCGCTGTTCCGCGACGAGCAGCCCGGGGCCCCCGAGCCGGGCGCGTCGGAGACGGTCGTGCTGCGCGCGATCACCGACGACGCCCCGCCCGCCCCCGCCGGCGGGCCGTACCCGGGCGCCGCCGCGCACCCGCGACCCTCGGCGCCGTCGGGGCCACCGGTCGCGGCGGGTCACCCCGGCGCGCCGGGCGGACCGGTGGCGGGGCAGCCGTTCCTCGTGCCGTCGTCCCACCCAGGGCAGGAGACACCCGTGGCCCAGCCCGATCCGCAGCCTCAGCCGGCGCAGCGCAAGCAGCGCGGCGGCCGCAACCTCCAGGCCGCGATAGGCGTGGGCGTCGGCCTCGGCGCGGTGATCGTCGCCTCGCTGTTCGTCGTGAAGGCGCTCTTCCTCGTCGTGGTGATCGCGGCGGTGTCGGTCGGCGTCTGGGAGCTGACCAGCCGGCTGGCCGAGCGCAAGCAGATCAAGGCGCCGCTGGTCCCGCTGGTCGCGGGCGGCATCGCGATGGTCGCCACCGGCTACTGGGCGGGGATCCAGTGGGCGGCGGCCTCGCTCGCGCTCACCGGCCTCGCGGTGATGGTCTGGCGGATGGCCGAGCCGCCCGAGGACTACCTGCGGGACATAACGGCGGGCATCTTCACCGCCTTCTACGTCCCGTTCCTCGCCACCTTCGTGGCGATGATGCTGGCGGCCGACGACGGTCCGCAGCGGATCGTGCTGTTCCTCATCGTCACGGTGTGCAGCGACACCGGCGCCTACGCGGTGGGCTACAAGTTCGGCAAGCACAAGCTGGCGCCGACGATCAGCCCGGGCAAGACCCGTGAGGGCCTGGCCGGCGGCATCGGCCTGTCGATGCTGGCGGGCGCGCTGCTGATGGAACTGGTCATCGACGGCGGCAGCTGGTGGCAGGGCCTGATCCTGGGCGGCTGCGCGGCGGTCACCGCGACCCTGGGCGACCTGGGCGAGTCGATGATCAAGCGCGACCTCGGCATCAAGGACATGGGAACCCTGCTGCCGGGCCACGGCGGCATCATGGACCGGCTGGACTCGCTGCTGCCGACCGCTCCGGTGGTCTGGTTGCTGCTGGCGGCGTTCGTCGGCAGCTGACGGTCGCCGGCGGCGCTCGCCGACGGCCGTACCACCGCTCCCGGCCCGGGGCCCCGGACGCAGGGCGTCCGGGGCCCTCGCGCGTCTGCGACACTGGATGAACCATGCCTAAGCCCGGAGAACTCACCTTTGTCGCGCCGCGTGGCGCCAAGCCCCCGCGACACCTCGCCGACCTGAGCCCCGCCGAGCGCAAGGAGGCCGTCGCCGAGCTGGGCGAGCAGCCGTTCCGCGCCAAGCAGCTCTCCAACCACTACTTCGGCCGGATGTCGAACGACCCGGCGAGCTGGACGGACATCCCCGCCGCCAGCCGGGAGAAGCTCACCGACGGCCTGCTGCCGGACCTGATGTCGGTCGTGCGGCACGTGTCCTGCGACGACGACGCCACCCGCAAGACGCTCTGGAAGCTGTTCGACGGCACGCTCGTCGAGTCGGTGCTGATGCGCTACCCGGACCGGGTCACCATGTGCATCAGCTCCCAGGCGGGCTGCGGCATGAACTGCCCGTTCTGCGCCACCGGCCAGGCCGGACTGACCCGCAACCTCTCGACCGCCGAGATCGTCGAGCAGATCGCCGCCGGGATGCGCGCCCTGAAGAGCGGGGAGATCCCCGGCGGCGAGGCCCGGCTGTCCAACGTGGTGTTCATGGGCATGGGGGAGCCGCTGGCCAACTACAAGCGGGTGCTGTCCTCGATCCGCCGGCTGACCGACCCGGCGCCGGACGGCTTCGGGCTGTCCCAGCGCGGCATCACGGTCTCGACCGTCGGTCTGGTGCCGGCGATGTACCGGTTCGCCGACGAGGGGCTCAGCTGCCGCCTCGCGCTGTCGCTGCACGCGCCGGACGACGAGCTGCGCGACGAGCTGGTGCCGGTGAACACCCGCTGGAAGGTCGCCGAGGTGCTGGACGCGGCGTGGAACTACGCCGAGAAGTCCGGCCGCCGGATCTCCATCGAGTACGCGCTGATCAAGGACATCAACGACCAGGCGTGGCGGGCCGACCTGCTCGGCCGGCTGATCAAGAACCGCCGGGTGCACGTCAACCTGATCCCGCTGAACCCCACCCCGGGCTCCAAGTGGACGGCTTCCCGCCCCGAGGACGAGCGCGAGTTCGTCCGGCGGCTGCAGTCGCACGGCGTGCCGACGACCGTCCGCGACACCCGCGGCCAGGAGATCGACGGCGCCTGCGGCCAGCTCGCGGCGGCCGGCTGACCGACGCCCGGGCGCCCGGCCCGCGCGGAGCGCCCGGGCCGGTTCCGGCCGGGTCCGGTCAGGACCCGCCGGAGCCCGCCGGAGCCGTCCGGGCTCAGCGCAGTCCGGCGGCGGCCAGCGCCGCGGTCGCCCCACCGGTGACGAGCAGCACCGTGCCGCCCATCAGGGTCCGCAGCACCACGGCGCCGAACAGCAGCCGGGGTGCCGCGCCGAGCCGCAGCAGCGCCTCGGCGACGCCCCGGCGGGCGGTGTGCAGCTCGGCCAGCCGGACGATCACCGCTCCCGCCGCGCAGCCCAGCACCAGACCGGCCTCGATCGCGGGCAGCACGTCGGCGCTGCCGGGCTCGCCCAGCCAGTAGCGGACGGTGGTGAGCACCACCGCGAGCGCCAGGGTGAGGACGGCCAGCGGCGCCCCGAGCCGGCGGGCCTGGGCGGTGAGGCCGCGGCCGGCGAGCAGCCGCAGCGGGGTGGGCCGGCCGAGGGCCAGCAGCCGGCCTGCCCAGCCGAGCAGCGGGCCGGTGAGCAGGGCGAGGCCGACCGCGGAGGCGAGCCACCCGCCGAGCGCGGCGGTGCTGGTGGTGCCGAGTCCGGCCGGCAGGTGGACGGGGCGGCCGTCGGCGGCGGCGCCGGGGCGCAGCGCGATCAGTTCCAGGGCGAGGCCGATGACGGCGAGGCCGATCGGCAGGGCGAGCCGCCAGGGGCCGAAGCCGGTGGGCTCGGTCCGGGGGCGGCCGGGCAGCGTCTCGGCGGGCCGGACGGCGCCGGCCGCGGAGAGCCCGGCGGTGATCGGGACGAGTGCCAGCAGGGTGACCGGTGCGGCGGCCGGGAGGGCCACGCCCATGCCGAGTTCGTCGGCTAGCGCGGGCCCGGCGATGTCGTTGCGCAGGACCAGGAAGACCAGCAGGGTGAGCCCGGCGCCGACGCCGCAGGCGAGTGCGACCTCGCCGGCGATCAGGGCGCGGATCCGGCCGGCCCCGGCGCCGGCCGTGGTGAGCCCGGTGATCCGGTCGGCCCGCCGGGCGGGCACGGCGCGGGCGGCGACGCCGGCGAACCAGGCGACCGCGGCCAGCGGGGGCAGGCACCAGAGCAGCCGGACGAGCGCGGCGGAGCCGCCGGCCGGGTCGCTCATCGCCCGGCCGAGGGCCCGCAGCAGGAACGCGGCGACGACCGCGCCGGCCAGCGCGGTCAGCAGCCAGCGGCCGAGGTCGAGGACCCGGTAGCCCCGGGCCAGACGGAGATAGAACACGTCGACTCTTTCAGCGGCCGGCGGCCGGGACGGCGGTGGCGCCGGGGGCGACGGGGCCGCGCGGCACGGGCGTGGCGGGGCCGGTCAGGCGGCCGTCGACGAGGGCGACGGCGCGGTCCGCGTACCGGACGAGCTCGGGGTCGTGGGTGGCCAGCACGAGGGTGAGCTGGTGGGAGCGGGCCGCGCTGGTCAGTATCCGCAGGACCTGTTCGGCGGTCTCGCGGTGCAGCGGGGCGGTGGGGTCGTCGGCGAAGACGACCGGCGGGAGGGGGGCGAGGGCCCGGGCGACGGCGATCCGCTGGCGCTGGCCCTGCACCAGCCGTTCGGGCCGGACCTTGGCGAGCTCGCCGATGTCCAGCCGTTCCAGCCACTCGTCGGCCGCGGTGTACGCGGCCTTGCCGCCGGCGCCGGCCAGCAGCAGGGGCAGGGCGACGTTCTCCCGGGCGGTCAGTTCGGGGACCAGGTGCGGCTCGGAGCCGACGAAGCCGAAGCGGTCGCGGCGCAGCCGTTCCCGGCCGGCCCGGCCGAGGGTGTGCACGGGGGAGCTGTTGAACCAGACCTCGCCCTCGTCGACCGGGAGCAGCGCGGAGAGGCAGCCGAGCAGGGTGCTCTTGCCGGAGCCGCGCGGGCCGGTGACGGCGAGGACCTCGCCCTCCCGGACCCCGAGCGAGACGCCGCGCAGCGCGGGGGTTCCCTGGTGGGACTTGACGATCCCCCGGGCCCACAGCACGTCGTTGTCAGGAGGGGCCGCTGACATGAGGTTCCATCCTGGGTGGCCGCAGGGATATGACAGTCGTCAGATTAGAACGATCGGGCCTGGGCGCGGGTGCGGCACACTGGCCCATCCGGGGCAAATCGTCCGGAATCAGGCGTGTTTGATCGATGAGTCGATCGAGAAGCGGCCGGAAGGCGTCGTCGGGGCGAACACCGCACGGGGTAACGCCTCCCGCAGGAGCGGGTCCCGGGGAACGCCGCAGGGCGGCCCCGCCGAAGCGGGACCGCCCTGTGACGGAGGGTGGGAAGGAAGGTCCTGAAGGTCAGAGCTTCGCCCACGCGTCGGTGAGGCTGGTCCGCAGGATCTGCTCGATCTCGTCGAAGGTCGACTGGTCGGAGATCAGCGGCGGGGCCAGCTGGACGACCGGGTCGCCACGGTCGTCGGCGCGGCAGTACAGGCCGTTGTCGAAGAGCGCCTTCGACAGGAAGCCGTAGAGCACGCGCTCGACCTCGTCGTCGTTGAACGACTCCTTGGTGACCTTGTCCTTCACCAGCTCGATGCCGTAGAAGTAGCCGTTGCCGCGGACGTCGCCGACGATCGGCAGGTCACGCAGCTTGCTGAGGGTGCCCAGGAAGTTGGCCTCGTTGTCGAGGACGTGCTGGTTCAGGCCCTCGCGCTCGAAGATGTCGAGGTTGGCCAGCGCCACCGCGGAGGAGACCGGGTGGCCGCCGAAGGTGTAGCCGTGCAGGAAGGTGTTGTCACCCTTGTAGAACGGCTCGGCGATGCGGTCCGAGATGATCGTGGCGCCGATCGGGGAGTAGCCCGAGGTCATGCCCTTGGCGCAGGTGATCATGTCGGGCTGGTAGCCGAACTTGTCGGCGCCGAACATGGTGCCGAGGCGGCCGAAGGCGCAGATGACCTCGTCCGAGACCAGCAGCACGTCGTGGCGGTCGCAGATCTCGCGCAGGCGCTGGAAGTACCCGGGCGGCGGCGGGAAGCAGCCACCGGCGTTCTGCACCGGCTCGACGAAGACGGCGGCGACGGTCTCGGCGCCCTCGTTGAGGATCGCGACCTCGATCTCGTCGGCGCACCAGCGGCCGTACGCCTCGGGGTCGACCGTGCCGTCGGGGCCGGCCAGGAAGGCCGGGGCGCGGTAGATGTTGGTGTTCGGGGCCTTGTGGGTGCCCGGCACCAGCGGCTCGAACGGGGCCTTCAGGCCCGGCAGGCCGGTGATGGACAGCGCGCCCTGCGGGGTGCCGTGGTAGGCGACGGCCCGCGAGATGACCTTGTACTTGGTCGGCTTGCCGGTCAGCTTGAAGTACTGCTTGGCGAGCTTCCAGGCGGTCTCGACGGCCTCGCCGCCACCGGTGGAGAAGAAGACCTTGTTCAGGTCGCCCGGGGCGTAGTTGGCCAGGCGCTCGGCCAGCTCGACGGCCTTCGGGTGGGCGTAGCTCCACACCGGGAAGAAGGCGAGCTCCTTGGCCTGCTTGGCGGCGGCCTCGGCGAGCTCCTCGCGGCCGTGGCCGGCCTGGACGACGAACAGGCCGGCGAGGCCGTCGAGGTACTTGCGGCCCTTGTCGTCCCAGACGTAGGTGCCCTCGCCCCTGACGATCGTCGGCACGGGAGAGTTCTCGTACGACGACATGCGGGTGAAGTGCATCCACAGGTGGTCGTAGGCGGTCTTGGAAAGGTCCTTCTGCGCCGGGTCGGCTGTCATCGGGTGCCCCAGGTGTAGGTCTGTTTCCGGAGCTTCAGGTAAACGAAGCTCTCGGTGCTCCGCACGCCGGGAAGCGCGCGGATGCGCTTGTTGATCATTTCGAGCAGGTGCTCGTCGTCCTCGCAGACCAGTTCGGCCAGGAGGTCGAACGAGCCGGCGGTGCAGACGACGTAGTCGACCTCGTCGAGGGCGGCCAGCGCGTCGGCGACGGGCTCGATGTCGCCCTCGACCCGGATCCCGACCATCGCCTGGCGGGTGAAGCCGACGGTGAGCGGGTCCGTGACGGCGACGATCTGCATCACGCCCTGGTCGAGCAGCTTCTGGACGCGCTGCCGCACGGCCGCCTCGGACAGGCCGACGGCCTTGCCGATGGCGGCGTACGGGCGGCGCCCGTCCTCCTGAAGCTGCTCGATGATCGCCTTGGAGGCGGCGTCGAGGGGAACGCTGGCGTTCCGGTCGCGGTTGGCCACGCCGCCACTGTGCCCGATCGTTCCCGTGTTCGCAAGCGAGGTAGCTGCTGATTTCGTCGCGATCTTGGAAAACCCATGCGGATTTCATCGTCCATGAGCCATCGGCCTGTCGATACCGGCAGTGGTGCGGCTACCCTGGCTACGGTACGCGCGCGGCCCCGCAGTGCCCCGCGCATTCCGCCAACCAGTGGACCGCGGCACGACCGGCGCGGCCACTCGGCGCCCTTCGTCGGCCGTGGCGGCCGACGTACCATGGCGCCGGATTCTGCAATGCCGCAGGCCGAGACCGAGGAGAGACCCGTGAGCGACCTTCGCACGCTGCGCAACTACATCAACGGTGAGTTCGTCGATGCGGCCGACGGCCGCACGCTCGACATCGTCGACCCCACCACCGGCGAGGTGTACGCGACGTCCCCGCTGTCCGGCGCCTCCGACGTGGACGCCGCCATGGACGCCGCCGCGGCCGCGTTCCCGGCCTGGCGCGACTCGACCCCGAGCACCCGGCAGAAGCTGCTGCTGAAGATCGCCGACGCCGTCGAGGCCCGGGCCGACGAGATCGTCGACGCCGAGGTCCGCAACACCGGCAAGCCGCGCGGGCTGACCCTCTCCGAGGAGATCGGTCCGATGGTGGACCAGATCCGCTTCTTCGCCGGTGCCGCCCGCCTGCTGGAGGGCAAGTCCGCCGGTGAGTACATGGACGGCATGACCTCCATCGTCCGCCGCGAGCCGGTCGGCGTCTGTGCCCAGGTGGCGCCGTGGAACTACCCGATGATGATGGCCGTCTGGAAGTTCGCCCCGGCCATCGCCGCGGGCAACACCGTGGTGCTGAAGCCCTCCGACACCACCCCGGCCTCCACCGTGCTGCTCGCCGAGATCATCGGCGGCATCCTCAAGGAGCTGGAGCTGCCGGCCGGCGTCTTCAACGTGATCTGCGGCGACCGCGAGACCGGCCGCTTCATGGTCGAGCACCGGACCCCGGCGATGGCCTCCATCACCGGCTCGGTGCGCGCCGGCATCCAGGTCGCCGAGTCGGCCTCCAAGGACGTCAAGCGCGTCCACCTGGAGCTGGGCGGCAAGGCCCCGGTCGTGGTCTTCGAGGACGCCGACATCGCCGAGGCCGTCGAGGGCATCTCGGTGGCGGGCTTCTTCAACGCCGGCCAGGACTGTACCGCCGCCACCCGCGTGCTGGTGCACGAGTCGATCCACGACGCCTTCGTCGAGGCGCTGGCCAAGGCCGCGGCCGAGACCAAGACCGGTGGCGTGGACGACGAGGACGTGCTCTACGGCCCGCTGAACAACGCCAACCAGCTGAAGCAGGTCTCCGGCTTCATCGACCGCCTGCCGCAGCACGCCAAGGTCGAGGCCGGCGGCCACCGGGTCGGCGACAAGGGCTACTTCTACGCCCCGACCGTCGTCTCCGGCCTGAAGCAGGACGACGAGATCATCCAGAACGAGGTCTTCGGCCCGGTCATCACCGTGCAGAAGTTCTCCGACGAGGAGCAGGCCGTCGACTACGCCAACGGCGTCGAGTTCGCGCTGGCCTCCTCCGTGTGGACCAAGGACCACGCCCGGGCCATGCGGATGTCCCGCCGCCTGGACTTCGGCTGCGTCTGGATCAACACCCACATCCCGCTGGTCGCGGAGATGCCGCACGGCGGCTTCAAGAAGTCCGGCTACGGCAAGGACCTCTCCTCCTACGGCTTCGAGGACTACACCCGCGTCAAGCACGTCATGACCGCCATCTGATCCGTCGGTCCGTCGCGTCCGTCGGTCCGCCGCGTCCGTCGGTCCGTCGCGTCCGCCGGTCCGCCGGTGCGGTGATCCCCCCGGCGGCGCCGTGGCGCGGCGGCGGTAGGACGGCCGGATCGTCGTGCGATCCGACGATGGGCCCGGGTCCCCGTGACCCGGGCCCTGTGCCTTTGCACCCTGTCGGCCCTTGCGGCGACCGGCTGACAGGATGGACCTCCACTTCGCCACGGAGAGTCCCTAGCCTTGCCGCATGAGCATCCCCACCGCTGACTCAGCCGCCGGCCAGGCCGTCAAGGCCGCCGACCGCGCGCACGTCTTCCACTCGTGGTCCGCCCAGGCGCTGATCGACCCCCTCGCGGTGGCCGGCGCCGAGGGCTCGTACTTCTGGGACTACGACGGCAACCGCTACCTCGACTTCTCCTCCCAGCTGGTCAACACCAACATCGGGCACCAGCACCCGAAGGTGGTCGCGGCCATCCAGGAGCAGGCGGCGAAGCTCTGCACCATCGCCCCCGGCTTCGCGGTCGAGGCGCGCAGCGAGGCCGCCCGGCTGATCGCCGAGCGCACCCCGGGCGACCTCGACAAGGTCTTCTTCACCAACGGCGGCGCCGAGGCCAACGAGAACGCCATCCGGATGGCCCGGCTGCACACCGGCCGCCAGAAGGTGCTCGCCACCTACCGCTCGTACCACGGCGCCACCGCCAACGCGATCGCCCTCACCGGCGACCCGCGCCGCTGGGCGAACGAGACCGGTGTCTCCGGCATCGTGCACTTCTGGGGCCCGTACGCCTACCGCTCCAACTTCCACGCCGAGAACGAGGCGCAGGAGTGCGAGCGCGCGCTGGCCCACCTGGAGCAGATCATCGCCTTCGAGGGCCCCGGCACCGTCGCGGCCGTCATCCTGGAGACCGTGGTCGGCACCGCCGGGATCCTCGTCCCGCCGCCCGGCTACCTGGCCGGCGTCCGGGAGATCTGCGACCGCCACGGCATCGTCTTCATCCTCGACGAGGTGATGGCGGGCTTCGGCCGCACCGGCGAGTGGTTCGCCGCCGACCACTGGGGCGTCACCCCCGACCTGCTGACCTTCGCCAAGGGCGTCAACTCCGGCTACGTCCCGCTCGGCGGCGTGGCGATCAGCGCGGAGATCGCCGCCACCTTCGCGGAGCGGCCGTTCCCCGGCGGGCTCACCTACTCCGGCCACCCGCTGGCCTGCGCCTCGGCCGTCGCCACCCTCACCACCATGGCGGAGGAGGGCATCGTCGAGAACGCGAAGCACATCGGCGAGACCGTGCTCGGCCCCGGCCTGCGCGAGCTGGCCGAGCGGCACCCGTCCGTCGGCGAGGTGCGCGGGCTCGGCGTCTTCTGGGCGCTCGACCTGGTGAAGGACCGCGCCACCCGCGAGCCGCTGGTGCCGTACAACGCGGCCGGCGCCGCCAACGCGCCGATGGCGGAGCTGGCCGCCGCCTGCAAGCAGCGCGGGCTCTGGCCGTTCGTCAACATGAACCGCTTCCACGTCGTGCCGCCCTGCACGGTGACGGAGGAGGAGGCGAAGGCCGGTCTCGCCGTCCTCGACGAGGTGCTGTCGCTCACTGACGCGCACACTGTCTGACCCACGACAGGACGGCCCCGGGCGCCCGGCGCACCCGGGGCCGTCCCACGCTCCGGAGGCTCCACCATGCCCAGCACCACCCCGACCCGCCGTCCGAGCGGCCTCCACGGTCCGACCCGGCGCCGCCCGACCCGCCGCCGGGTGCTCGGCACCACCGCCGGACTGTTCGGGGCCGCCGCCCTGACCGGCTGCGGCATCCCGTCCGCCTACGTGGCCGAGGACCGCCGCTCCGCCCCCGACCGCTCGGAGAGCGAGCAGCGGCTGGGCTTCTCCAACTGGACGCAGTACATCGACGTCGACGACGACGGCGGGCGCCCCACCCTGGACGCCTTCACCGAGCGGACCGGGATCAAGGTCACCTACACCGAGGACATCAACGACAACGACGAGTTCTTCGGCAAGATGGGGCCGGTGCTCACCCAGGGCACCGACCCCGGCCGCGACCTGATGGTGGTCAGCGACTGGATGGCCGGCCGGTACGTCTCGCTGGGCTGGGTGCAGACCATGGACCGGGCCAACCTGCCCAACGTCGCGGCGCAGCTGGACCCGCAGCTCGCGAACCCGGCGTTCGACCCCGGGCGCCGGCGCAGCGTGCCCTGGCAGTCCGGGATCACCGGCATCGCCTACAACCGCAAGGAGCTCGGCCGCGAGCTGAAGTCCGTCGCCGACCTCTGGGCGCCGGACCTGAGGGGCCGGGTCACCCTGTTCGCCGGGCTGGACGAGGCGCTCGGCCTGCTGATGCTCGCCCACGGCGCCGACATCTCGGCCTACACCGAGGACGACGCCCACCGGGCGATGGACCTGGTGCAGCGGATGGTCGACAGCCGGCACGTCCGCCGGTTCACCGGCAACGACTACACCAGCGACCTGGCCTCCGGTGCCGCCCTGGCCTGCCAGGCGTACTCCGGCGACGCCGTCCAGCTCACCGCGGAGAACCCGGACATCGCCTTCGTGGTGCCCGAGGAGGGCGGCGAGCTCTGGGCCGAGAGCCTGCTGATCCCCAACCGGGCCGGGCACAAGCACAACGCCGAGCTGCTGATCGACCACTACTACCGGCCCGAGGTGGCCGCCGAGCTGGCCGCCGCGGTGCAGTACATCTGCCCGGTGCCGGCCGCCCGCGAGGTGCTGGCGGCCAGCGGGGACCGGGAGAAGGCGGAGCTGGCGGAGCACCCGCTGCTCTTCCCGACCGAGGAGATGCGGGCCCGGCTGCACACCATGCGCGACGTCACCTCCGCCGAGCGGCCCGCGCTGCACAAGGTCTGGACCCGGATCACCGGCGTCTGAGGACACCCCTGCCCGGCCCCGCCCCCGCTCCCCGTCCGGCCCGGAGTGAGGGGGTCGGGGTCAGCGGCGCACCGCGTCCAGGGCGAGCAGGGCGACGTGCAGGGAGAGGCAGGACTCCACCTGGTCGAGGTCGACCCCGAGGATCCGCTCCACCTTGTGCAGCCGGTCGTAGAAGGACGGCCGGGACAGGTGCGCGGCGTCCGCCGCCGCCGACTTGTTCCGGCCCTGCTCCAGGTAGATCCGCAGCATCTGCACCAGCTGGCCGTTGTGCTCGGCGTCGAAGGCGAGCAGCGGGCCCAGCTCCCGTTCGACGTAGGTCTGCAGCCGGGCGTCGTCGCGCAGCAGGTGCAGCAGACCGCGCAGTCGCACGTCGGGCAGCCGGTAGTACGACGAGGCCCGGCCGCCGGGCGCGTCGTGCAGCGCCGCGTCGGCGACCTGGGTGGCCTCCAGCAGGGTGCGCCGGGCGTCGCGGACCGAGCCGACCGAGGAGCCGACCGCGACCACCGGCGCGGGCGCGGCCGGGTCCCGGGCCGCCTCGGCGGTCAGCCGGCGCAGCGCCGCCGCGAAGGCGTCCAGTGCGGCGTGCTCGTCCTGCTGGGGGCCGAGCGTGATCAGCACGCCGACGCCCTCGTCGTCCAGCGCGCCGACCAGGGCGGAGAGCCGGCAGGCGCGGACGGCGCTCGCCGCCAGTTCGGTGAAGTCGCGCAGCCGGGCCTGGGCCTCCAGCGCGGCCGGGATCGGGCCGCGCCGCTGCCGCAGCACCGCGCCGACCAGCCGCCGTCCCTCCAGCGGGACGCCGAGCGCCTGGGCGCGCAGGGCCACCTCGGAGACGGTCAGCGCGTGGGTGAGGATGCCGGAGAGCAGGGTGCGGTGGGTCTGCCGCTCCAGGCTCTCCCGGTCCCGGACGACCAGCCGGTTGAGCGCCAGCGCGGAGGCGCCGCGCTCCAGCAGCATGGTGAACGGGTGCGGGCCGGCGTCCGGGTGCGGACCCGGCTCCTGCATCAGCACCAGCCGTCCCCAGTCCTGGCCGCGGGCGCCGACCGTGGTGACCAGCCAGCCGCTGCGCGGGTCGTACCCGGTGCGCCCGGGCGGGCGGACCCCGCGCGAGCGGCGCTCCCAGTCCTCCAGCAGCTCGGTCTCCGGCCGGCCGGCGCAGTCGTGGGTCAGCACCTGGTGGGCGAGGTTCTCCAGCACGACCGGGGCGCCCGCTATCCGGGCCACCTGACGGACCACCTCGGCCGGCTCGGCGCCCTCCACGACCAGTTCGTTGAAGACCTGGTGGATCGCCTCGGAGGTGCGCAGCTGCTCCAGCTGGGCGTTGACCACCAGGGCGTGCACCGCCTCGGTGACGGCGACGAAGCGCAGTTCGCGGCGGAGCGCGATCAGCGGCAGCCCGCGTTGCTCGGCGGCGTGCACCAGGGCGCGCGGCAGGGAGTCGAAGTAGCGCCGGCCGTACTCGATGACCAGCCCGGCCACGCCGATGTCGGCGAGCTCGCGCACGTACCGGGCCAGCCCCTCACGGTCCTCGGGCAGGGCGATGCCGGTGCTCAGCACCAGCTCGCCGCCCTGCAGCATGCCGGCGACGTCGGGCAGCTCGCTGACGTGGACCCAGCGGACCGGGCGTTCCAGGTGGTCGGCGCCGGCCACCACCTGGGGGAGGCCGCGGCGCATCACCTCCAGGTCGAGCACGCGGGCGACGGTGGGGAGCATCGCGGGGCCTCCAGGGTTCAGAGTGTCAGGGAAATCATCCATCGCGGCGACGACCTGTTGCCTTGCCCGAAGCCTTCCACCTTGTAAGGCGCTTCGCGCCGAGGTTGTCGCAGTGACCCTTGTCACGCCCCGGCGGCAGCAGGCATGGTCAGCGGGTCGACCGCGACGGATCCGGCCCCGTGGCCGGAACCCGTCGCCACCAGCGCGACGACCGGTCGGCCGGCCGCGCCGTGCCCGCCCCCGCCCGCCCCCGCCGGCGGCGCCGCGGGGCAGCACCGGGAACGTCGTCCGGGCGGTCGCACCACCGGCACTTGGAGGAACCAGATGGACCTGACCGACTTCGGCGCGGGCGCGCAGTACATCGCGGGCCGGCAGAGCTGGGGGAGCGGTGCCGCTTTCCAGGTCGTCAACCCGGCCGACGGCAGCGTGGTCGAGGAAGTCTCGCTGGCCTCCACCGAGCAGGTCGACGAAGCGGTGGCCGCCGCCCGGGCCGCGCTGCCCGCATGGGCCGGCGCCACCCCCGGTGCCCGCTCCGAGGCCCTCACCCGGCTGGCCGCCGTCCTCACCGACGCGTCCGCCGACCTCGCCCGGGTGGAGACCGCGCAGACCGGCAAGCCGATCAAGCTCTCCACCGAGTTCGACGTCCCGGGCACCGTCGACAACGCGTCCTTCTTCGCCGGGGCCGCCCGCAACCTGGAGGGCAAGGCCGCCGGTGAGTACTCCGGCGACCACACCTCGTACGTGCGGCGCGAAGCGATCGGCGTGGTCGGTTCGATCTCGCCGTGGAACTACCCGCTGCAGATGGCCGCCTGGAAGGTCCTCCCGGCGATCGCGGCCGGCAACACCATCGTCCTCAAGCCGGCCGAGCTGACCCCGCTGACCTCGCTGATGTTCGCCCGGGCCTGCACCCTGGCCGGCATCCCCGACGGCGTGGTCAACGTCGTCACCGGCGCCGGCCGGGTCGCCGGGGAGCACCTGGTGTCGCACCCCGACGTCGCGATGGTCTCCTTCACCGGCTCCACCCCGGTCGGCAAGCGGGTCGCCGAACTCGCCACCGCGACCGTCAAGCGCACCCACCTGGAGCTCGGCGGCAAGGCCCCGTTCGTGGTCTTCGACGACGCCGACCTGGACGCCGCGGTGCACGGCGCGGTCGCCGCCTCGCTGATCAACAGCGGCCAGGACTGCACCGCCGCCACCCGCGCCTACGTCCAGCGGCCGCTCTACGACGCCTTCGTGGCCGGGGTGGCCGAGCTGTACGCCGCGATCCGGCTGGGCGACCCGCTCGACCCGCGGACCGACCTCGGCCCGCTGGTCTCCTTCACCCACCGCGACCGGGTGGCCGGCTTCGTCGAGCGGGCCCGCGGCTACGCGACCGTGGTCACCGGCGGCGCGGCCCCCACCGAGGGCCACGACGGCACCGACCTCACCCGCGGCGCCTACTACCTCCCCACCCTGATCACCGGCGCCGCCCAGGACAGCGAGGTCGTCCAGGGCGAGATCTTCGGCCCGGTCCTGGTCGTGCTGCCCTTCGACGGCGACGACGAGGGCCTGCGGCTGGCCAACGACACCCCGTACGGCCTGGCCGCCTCCGCCTGGACCGGCAACGTCCACCGCTCCCTGCGGGCCACCCGCGAACTCGCGGCCGGCTGCGTCTGGGTCAACGACCACATCCCGATCATCAGCGAGATGCCGCACGGCGGCTACAAGTCCTCCGGCTACGGCAAGGACATGTCGCAGTACTCGCTGGACGAGTACACCCAGGTCAAGCACGTCATGTTCGACACCACCGCGGTCGCCCGCAAGGACTGGCACCGCACCGTCTTCGGAGACAGATAACCGGACCGGGGTGGTCCCCCCACACCCCCCACGCCCCCCAGGAGGCCCGTCCCATGGCGTTCAACGAGCTCACCGACGGACTGTCGGAACCGGTCCGCAAGGCCTGGGAACGCAGTCTGACCAGTGGCCGGGCCGCCCTCGGCCGGCGCACCGTGCTGCGCGCCGCCGCCCTCACCGCCGGCGCGGGCACGCTCGCCGCCTGCGGCATCCCGCCGGCCAGGAACGCCGGCGGGACCGGCGACTCCCCCGCGAACGCCGCCCAGGACCGCTCGGACAGCGAGAAGGAGGTGAACTTCTCCAACTGGCCGCTCTACGTCGACACCGACGAGGACGACAAGGAGAAGCACGGCACCCTGGAGGCCTTCACCGCCGCCACCGGGATCAAGGTCCGGTACACCGAGGACGTCAACGACAACGTCGAGTTCTTCGGCAAGGTCAAGCCGCAGCTCGCGGCCGGCCAGGACACCGGCCGCGACCTGATGGTGCTCACCGACTGGATGGCCGCCCGGATGATCCGGCTCGGCTGGGCGCAGAAGCTCAACCCGGCCAACGTCACCACCGCCATCACCACCGTCGAGTCCCGCTTCCGCGCCCCGGACTGGGACCCGGGCCGGCTCTACAGCTACCCGTGGGCCGGCATCCAGGTGGTCATCGCCTACAACCGGAAGGCCACCAAGGGGAAGGAGGTCACCAGCGTCTCCCAGCTGCTGGACGACCCCGACCTCAAGGGCCGGGTGACCTTCCTCTCCGAGATGCGCGACAGCATCGGCATCACCCTGCTGGACATGGGCAAGGACCCGGCGAAGTTCACCGCCGACGACTACGCCGCCGCCGTCGCCCGCCTGCAGAAGGCCGTCGACAACAAGCAGATCCGCCGCTTCACCGGCAACGACTACGGCCAGGAGCTCTCCTCCGGAGACATCGCCGCCTGCGTCGCCTGGGGCGGCGACCTGATCCAACTGCGCGCCGACAACCCGGACATCGAGTTCGTCATCCCCGAGAAGGGCTTCGTGACCAGCACCGACAACCTGCTGGTGCCGGCCAGGGCCCAGCACAAGACGAACGCCGAGAAGCTGATCGACTTCTACTATCAGCCGAAGATCGCGGCGCAGCTGACCGCGGGCATCGGCTTCGTCTCCGCCGTCACCGGCGTGCAGGAGGAACTGGCCGCCATCGCCCCGGACAGCGCGGCCAACCCGCTGGTCGTCCCCACCCCCGAGATGGCGGCCAAGGCGCACGTCTTCCGGACCCTCACCGAGACCGAGGAGAGCGACTTCGAGGAGAAGTTCTCCAAGCTCATCGGCGCCTGACCCCCCTTGACGGCAGAGAAACCCAGAGAGACACCACCCATGACAGAGCAGCAGAGCTCCGCGGCCGCCGGCGGCGACGTCCGCCTCACCGGCATCGGCAAGACCTACGGCTCCTTCACCGCCGTCCACCCACTGGACCTGACCGTTCCCCAGGGCTCCTTCTTCGCCCTGCTCGGCGCCTCCGGCTGCGGCAAGACCACCACCCTGCGGATGATCGCCGGCCTGGAGGAGCCCACCAGCGGCACCGTCCTGATCGGCGGCCAGGACGTCACCGCCCTCCCCCCGTACAAGCGGCCGGTGAACACCGTCTTCCAGAGCTACGCGCTCTTCCCGCACCTCGACATCTTCGAGAACGTCGCCTTCGGCCTGCGCCGGCGCGGCCGCAAGGACGTCAAGAAGCAGGTCGACGACATGCTCGAACTGGTCGAGCTCGGCCAGTACGCCCGGCGCAAGCCGCACCAGCTCTCCGGCGGCCAGCAGCAGCGCGTCGCGGTCGCCCGCGCCCTCATCAACCACCCGCAGGTGCTGCTCCTCGACGAACCGCTCGGCGCCCTCGACCTCAAGCTGCGCCGCCAGATGCAGCTGGAGCTCAAGCGGATCCAGACCGAGGTCGGCATCACCTTCGTGCACGTCACCCACGACCAGGAGGAGGCCATGACCATGGCCGACACCATCGCGGTGATGAACGGCGGCCGGGTCGAACAGCTCGGCGCCCCCGCCGAGCTCTACGAGAACCCCGCCACCACCTTCGTGGCCAACTTCCTCGGCCAGTCCAACCTGCTGCCCGCCGACGTCACCGGCGGCGCCGGCGAGGACCTGCTGCTCACCGCGGCCGGAGCCCGGCTCACCGTGCCGCGGGCCCGCTGCGCCACCGACGCCACGCGGGTCCACCTCGGAGTCCGGCCGGAGAAGATCACCATCGAGCACGGCTCCGCCGAGGTCGCCGAGGGCCGCAACCGGCTGGCCGGCACCGTCGTCGACTCCAGCTTCATCGGAGTCTCCACCCAGTACCTGGTGCGCACCGACGGCGGCCAGGAGGTCACCGTCTTCGAACAGAACATGGAACGCGACGCCAGGATCGTCCCCGGCGCCCCCGTCGTCCTGCACTGGAACCCGGCCCACTCCTTCGCCCTGGACGCCGCCCAGGCGATCGACGCGGGCACCGGGGAGGCGGCGGCATGACCACCACCACCCCCGCGGCGCCGCCGCAGGCCGTACCGCCCGACGGCGGCACCCCCGCCGCGCCGGCCGCCAGGACCCGCCGCCGGTTCACCCCGTACTGGCTGCTGCTGCCCGGCATCGCCTGGCTGGTCGTCTTCTTCGCGGTGCCGATGGTCTACCAGGGCTCCACCTCGCTGCAGACCGGCTCGCTGGAGGACGGCTTCCGGGTCACCTGGCACCTCGCCACCTACTGGGACGCCCTGGTCGAGTACAAGTGGCACTTCGTCCGCTCGTTCGGCTACGCCGCCACCGCCACCGCGCTCTGCCTCGCCATCGGCTACCCGCTCGCCTACACCATCGCCTTCAAGACGAGCAAGCGCTGGCGCAGCGTGCTGCTGATCCTGGTCATCGCGCCGTTCTTCACCAGCTTCCTGATCCGCACCCTGGCCTGGAAGACCATCCTCTCGGACGGCGGCCCGGTGGTCGGCGTGCTCAACACGCTGCACGTCCTGGACGTCACGAGCGCGCTCGGCCTCACCTCCGGCGACCGCGTGCTGGCCACCCCGCTCGCCGTGGTCTGCGGCCTCACCTACAACTTCCTGCCGTTCATGATCCTGCCGCTGTACACCTCGCTGGAGCGGATCGACCCGCGCCTGCACGAGGCCGCCGGGGACCTCTACGCCCGGCCGTTCACCACCTTCCGCAAGGTCACCTTCCCGATCTCGCTCCCCGGCGTGGTCGCCGGGACGCTGCTCACCTTCATCCCCGCCTCCGGCGACTACATCAACGCCCAGCTGCTGGGCTCGCCGAGCGAGCAGATGGTCGGCAACGGCATCCAGAAGCAGTTCCTGAACGTGCTCGACTACCCCACGGCCGCCGCGCTCAGCTTCATCCTGATGGCCCTGATCCTGGGGATGGTGACGGTCTACATGCGCAAGGCCGGGACGGAGGAACTGGTCTGATGTCCCGCGTGCTCACATGGATCCGCGCCCACCTGGTGGTGCTGGCCGGACTGCTGGCCCTGGCCTACCTGGTGCTGCCCAACCTGGTGGTCCTCGCCTTCTCGTTCAACAAGCCGGTCGGCAAGTTCAACTACGAGTGGAACGAGTTCTCCACCGACGCCTGGACCGACCCCTGCGGCGTCGCCGACATGTGCCAGTCGCTCTCGCTGAGCCTCCAGGTCGCGGTCCTCGCCACCGTCGGCGCCACCGTGCTCGGCACCATGGTCGCCTTCGCGCTGGCCCGCTACCGCTTCCGCGGGCGCTCCGCCACCACCGCGATGATCTTCCTGCCGATGGCGATGCCCGAGGTGGTCATGGCCGCCTCGCTCGGCACCCTCTTCCTCAACATGCGCATCCCGTTCGGCTTCACCACCATCCTCATCGCGCACATCATGTTCTGCCTGAGCTTCGTGGTGACGGCGGTCAAGGCGCGCGTGATGAGCATGGACCCGAGGCTCGAACAGGCCGCCCAGGACCTCTACGCGACCCCGACCCAGACCTTCCTGCGGGTCACCCTGCCGCTCGCCGCCCCCGGCATCGCGGCCGGCGCGCTGCTCAGCTTCGCGCTCTCCTTCGACGACTTCATCATCACCCAGTTCAACTCGGGCCCGACCACGGTCACCTTCCCGATGTTCGTCTGGGGCGCCTCGCAGCGCGGCATCCCGGTCCAGGTGAACGTCATCGGCACCGCGATGTTCATCGCCGCCGTCGTGCTCACCGTCGCCGGCCAGTGGCTCGGGAACCGCCGGAAGGCCACCGCCTGACCGCCCCGGCCGCCCTCCCCGCGTACCGTCGGGAGGGCGGCCGACCACCTCCATCAATGTGCAGAAAGTGGCTGATAATGCATGGACTCCGCCCGCGCGCTCAGTGACGCCAGGCCCACCCCCTTCTGGCTGGAGGACCCGGGCCGGCCGGCGGCACTGCCCGCCCTGGTCGGCGACACCACCTGCGACCTGCTGGTCGTCGGCGGTGGCTACTCCGGCCTCTGGACCGCCCTCGTCGCCAAGGAACGCGACCCCTCCCTGGACGTCGTCCTGGTCGAGGGCAAGGAGGTGGGCTGGGCCGCGTCCGGGCGCAACGGCGGATTCTGCGCGTCCAGCCTGACCCACGGCTTCGGCAACGGCCTGCAGCGCTGGCCCGCCGAACTCGGCCGGCTGGAGCGCCTCGGCGCCGCCAACCTCGACGGCATCGAGGCGACCCTGAAGCGCTACGGCATCGACGCCGAATGGGAGCGCACCGGCGAGATCGACATCGCCACCCAGCCGCACCAGCTCGACGAACTGCACGAGGTCGCCGAGGCCGTCGCCCGGTACGGCCTCGACGTCACCGTGCTCGACCGCGACGAGCTGCGCGCCCAGGTCGACTCGCCGACCTTCCTCGGCGGTCTCTGGGACAAGGAGGGCGTGGCGATGGTCCACCCCGCCAAGCTCGCCTGGGGCCTCAAGGAGGCCTGCCTCGGCCACGGCGTGCGAATCTTCGAGCACACCCCGGCCGACGCCCTGCGCGAGCACGGCAACGGCATGGCTGTCCGCACCCCCTACGGGCGGATCTTCGCCGGGAAGGTCGCGCTCGGCACCAACGCCTTCCCGTCCCTGGTCAAGCGGGTCCGCCCGTACATCGTCCCGGTGTACGACTACGCGCTGATGACCGAGCCGCTCAGCGCCGAGCAGCTGGCCTCGATCGGCTGGCAGGGCCGCCAGGGCCTCAGCGACAGCGCCAACAAGTTCCACTACTTCCGGCTCTCCGCCGACAACCGGATCCTCTGGGGCGGCTACGACGCCGTCTACCACTACGGCGGACACGTCCGGCACGAGTACGACCAGCGGCCGGCGACCTTCCGCACCCTGGCCCGGAACTTCTCCACCTGCTTCCCGCAGCTGGAAGGCGTCCGCTTCACCAACGCCTGGGGCGGCGCGATCGACACCTGCAGCAGGTTCTCCGCGTTCTTCGACACCGCGTACCGCGGCCGGGTCGCCTACGCCGCCGGCTTCACCGGCCTCGGCGTCGGCGCCACCCGGTTCGGCGCCGAGGTGATGCTCGACCTGCTCGCGGGGGAGCGCACCGAACACACCGAACTGGAGATGGTCCGCCGCAAGCCGCTGCCGTTCCCGCCCGAGCCGGTGCGCTGGGCCGGCATCGGGATCACCACGCTCTCGCTCGAGCGCGCCGACCGCACCGGGGGGCGGCGCAACCTGTGGCTGCGCACCCTCGACAGGCTGGGGCTCGGTTTCGACAGCTGACCGCGGCGCGGGGCCGGGCAAGGCGGTCCGGCACCCGTCGGCGCGGGTGCGTGCGGGACCCGTAGGCGAGACCCGTGTAAGAGAGACCCGCCGTTCGCCTCTTGAAGGTGACGGCGGGTCTTCGCATGCCCCGTCGCGCCATCGAACGCACCGACGCGCAGAACGGGGACCGCACATGGAGACCACCGGACTCGACTGGCTGGCCCAGGCCGCACCGGACCCGCAGGCCTTCCGGGCCCAGTGGGAACGCACCGGCCTCGGCCTGGTCCTGCTCCCGGCCGGACGGCACTGGGACGTCCTCTCGGTACCCGGCCGGCTCGGCCGCCCGGCCGTCGACCTCCTCGGCACCGCTTCCTGCGGACCGGTTCTCGCCGACTTCGGCGACGAGCACATCGGCTTCCTGGTGCCCGTCGGCACCGCCGCCCGCTGGCTCGGCACCGGCGTGCGCTGCGCCGGGGAGGGCACCTGGATCGTCGTCCCCCATCCCGGCCGACGCAGCCGGGGCGTGCGCTGGCTCGTCCCACCCGACGGCTCCGGACGGCTCAACGACCCCGTCGTCCTGGAACTCGCCCTGCACGAGGCCGCCGCCGGACTCGGCGACTGGTGAGCGCCGGCGCGGGGCCGGGCCGCCGGGCGCGCCGGGGGCGGCCGCGCGCCAGACTGGAGGGGTGACCACCGCCCCGGACGCCGTCGACCCGTCCCTCCACCCGGGCCCGGCCCAGCTGCGCCTCGCCGAACTGGCCCGGCCCGTGTGCGACCGGCACGGACTCGCCCTCGCCGGTGGGCACGCCCTGCGTGCCCACGGCGTCCCGGCCTGCGACCAGGACGGCCTCACCCTGGTGGCCACCGGGACCGCCGACCTGCCGCGGGCCGCCGTCGACCTGGCGGAGGCCTACCGGGCGGCGGGCGGCGTCGTCGCCGAGCGTCCCGGAACGCCCCGGCTGGAGCAGTTCTCCGTCCGGCTCGCCCTGGGCGGGCGGTCGCACACCGTCGAACTGCGCAAGGAGCCGCTGGGCCACCGTCCGGTCCGGCTCGACCTCGCCGGCACGCCCGACGCCCCGCTGGTGGTGCCGGCCGTCGCCCTGGAGGACGCCGCCGCGCTGACCACCGCGTTGCTCGTCGACCGGGCCGTGCCCCGCGACCTGATCGACGTCCACGCGCTCACCACCTGCTACCGGGAGGGCGAACTGCTCGCGCTGGCCATCGGGCTGGACGCCGAGTTCCAGCCCACCGCGCTCGCCGACCGGCTGGAGACCCTGGCCGAGGCCGCCGACGGGCGGTTCCGGGCGCGCGGCCTGCCCGTCGACGAGGTCGACGAACTGAAGCGGTGGGCACTGGCCTGGGCCCAGGACCTCCGGCTGGACCTCCTGGAGGCCCGGGAGGCCCCGGACGGCCTGCACGATCCGTACCTGGAGGACCTGGAGGACCGGGAGGACCTGGAAGACCGGGAGGACCTGGAGGTCCGGGAGGACCTGGAGGTCCGGGAGGACCTGGTGGTCCGGGAGGGGGAGGGTGCGGACGGGGTCTGAGCGCCCCGTTCACCCGGCGGACCCCGCCGCGAGCCCTCCTCCTGTACGACCTGTAAGGCTGAATCCCCAATCCCCGTCAGCCTGTTCGTTGAGGCCGCCCCGGCCGCCCAGCAGACTGGACGGGTGAGCGCGGTAGCCCCGTGACCTCGCCGCCCCCGTCCCGTGCGGGCGGCGTCACACAAGGGACCGGTGGCGTCAGGCCGCCCGGACTTCGGAGGCAGACGGACCTTGAGCAAGCACATCACCCACTGGATCGGCGGCCGGCCGGTCGTCACCGCCGGTGCCGCGCCCCGTCGCGGTGACATCTTCGACCCGGCCACCGGCCAGGTCACGGGCCAGGTCGACTTCGCGGGGGTTGCGGAGGTCGACCAGGCGGTGGCCGCCGCCGCCTCGGCCTTCACCGAGTGGCGCACCGCCTCGATCGCCAAGCGCACCACGGTGCTCTTCGCCTTCCGCGAGCTGCTCAACGCCCGCAAGGACGAGCTGGCGTCGATCATCGTCGCCGAGCACGGCAAGGTGCACTCGGACGCGCTCGGCGAGATCGCCCGCGGCCTGGAGGTCGTCGAGTACGCCTGCGGCATCCCGCAGCTGCTCAAGGGCGGCTTCACCGAGCAGGCCTCGACCGGCATCGACGTCTACTCGATCCGTCAGCCGCTCGGTCCGGTCGCGATCATCTCGCCGTTCAACTTCCCGGCCATGGTGCCGATGTGGTTCTTCCCGATCGCCGTCGCGGCCGGCAACACCGTGGTGGTCAAGCCGTCCGAGAAGGACCCGTCCGCCGCCAACTTCCTGGCCGAGCTGTGGAAGGAGGCCGGCCTCCCGGACGGCGTCTTCAACGTCGTGCACGGCGACAAGGTCGCGGTGGACCGCCTGCTGGAGCACCCCGACATCAAGTCGGTCAGCTTCGTCGGCTCCACGCCGATCGCCCGCTACGTCTACGAGACCGGCACCCGCTACGGCAAGCGCGTCCAGGCCCTCGGTGGTGCCAAGAACCACATGCTCGTCCTGCCGGACGCCGACCTCGACCTGAGCGCCGACGCCGCCGTCAACGCCGGCTTCGGCGCGGCCGGCGAGCGCTGCATGGCCGTCTCCGTGCTGGTCGCGGTCGACCCGATCGGCGACGAGCTGGTCGAGAAGATCAAGCAGCGGGTGGCCACCCTGACCGTCGGCCCCGGCTGCAACGGCGAGTCCGAAATGGGCCCGCTGGTCACCGGCCAGCACCGGGACAAGGTCACCTCCTACGTGGAGTCCGGTCTCGCCGACGGCGCCGAACTGGCCGTCGACGGCCGCAAGCACCAGATCACCGCCGAGGACCGCAACGGCACGCCGACCGCGGACGGCTTCTGGCTCGGCCCCACGCTGTTCGACCACGTGAAGCCCGGCATGTCCGTCTACAACGACGAGATCTTCGGCCCGGTCCTCTCCGTGGTGCGGGTCGCCTCCTACGAGGAGGGCCTCGCCCTCATCAACGCCAACCCGTACGGCAACGGCACCGCCATCTTCACCAACGACGGGGGCGCGGCCCGACGCTTCCAGTACGAGGTCGAGGTCGGCATGGTCGGCATCAACGTGCCGATCCCGGTCCCGGTCGCCTACTACTCCTTCGGCGGCTGGAAGGCCTCGCTGTTCGGCGACACCCACGCCTACGGCCAGGACGGCGTGCAGTTCTTCACCCGGGGCAAGGCGGTCACCCAGCGCTGGCTGGACCCGTCGCACGGTGGCATCAACCTGGGCTTCCCGACCAACGACTGATCCGGGGGAGCGGCGACTCCCCTCCTGGGCCCGGCGCTCTTGCTGCTCCCGGCTCTTCTCGTCCCGCCCCGTGGGCCGGCCCGCACCCGTGCGGGCCGGCCCACGGGCTGTCCCGGGAGTTTGCCCGGCGTTTGCCTTCGGCAGCGAACCGGCGTAGTGTTCTCTAGTCGCTCGACAGGGAGCACCGGACACGCACCAGCGCGGACGGTCCCGGGGCGGCCAATCCTTCGAAACACCACTTTCCGAACCGGCTGAGCAGCGTCGTGCCTTTTTGGCTTTCGCGGCGAGGGTCTGTTTTGTTGTGCTCGCTTTTGAGGATTGCGGCCGGATTCGCTTTTCGGAGCGGGGATCGGCTAGAGTTTGGAACGTCGGACGGGGCGTCAAGCCGCAGAAGACACCAGCGAGTTGGATGAGGGAAGCGCCGGGAACGGCACGGAAAACATCTGATAAGCTGGGGACACGAAAGAACGAAGCGCCCGGAGGGTCGGTGTGAAAGCCGCCTGAAGGAAGCGTCCGTTCCTTGAGAACTCAACAGCGTGCCAAAAGTCAACGCCA
>JOHN01000025.1 GCA_000719695.1 Streptomyces sp. NRRL F-6131 | reverse complement strand
CCCCCCCCCGTCCCCGCTCCACCCGCCGAGCCCACACGCGCCGAGCCCCCGCGCGCCTCCGCTCCTCCTCCCCCCGACTCACCGCAGCCCGTGCGGCCGGCGAAGGCCGTCGCGCCACGTCCGGTCGTCCGGCCGGTCCCGGTGGACGACGAAGCCACCGGGACGCCCTGCCCCTCCTGCGGCACGCCCAACCCGCCCGACCGCCGCTTCTGTCGCCGCTGCGCAAACCCGCTCGCGCCCGGTACGGCCCCACCGCCGCTCCCCTGGTGGCGGACGGTCCGGCCGCTGCGCCGCCGCACCCGGGCCGGCTCGGGCCGGACAACGCGCTTCCTGGTGATCCTGGCCGTGGTGCTGGCCCTGTGCGCGGGCGGCTTCCTGCTGCTGCCGGCCGGCCGGGACCTGATCGAGGACACCCGGGACAAGCTGGGCAAGAGCAAGCCGGTGACCCCGGTCCGCGTGGAGGCGAGTGCCGAGGTCGCCGGCCGGCCGGCCGGCAACGCCACGGACGGGCTCAGCAACCGCTACTGGGGCGCACCGGGCCCTGGCGCCTCGATCACCTTGACCTTCGCCGAACCCTTCCGCCTGGTGGCCGTGATCGTCACCAACGGCGCCTCGACCTCACCCGAGGACTACGCCCGCGAGGGTCGGGCCCTGCGGATCGACCTGGAGGTGACCGCCTCGAACGGCCGGAAGTCGGTCGAGCGGCTGACCCTGATCGACAAGCCCGGCCCGCAGACCTTCCCCACCGGCATCAGCGACGTCACCAGCGTCCGCCTGACCCTCGACGACCCCGCAGGCCCGGGCGGCGACCACCATCTCGCCCTGGCCGAACTGGAGTTCTTCCAGCGGAGCTGAGTCCCCGCGGGCGGCGCGCTCCCGGCCCCGACCGGCCCGACGGGCCGACGTGAACGTGCCGCACTGATCGGGGCCGGAGCCGTTGAGCGTCCGGGGCGACTTGACCACAGATCAGATTAGGCGCCATATTACTTTCATGGCTCAGCAGCACCCGGCCGGCAACGGCGCACCCTCGCTCGACCAGGCCCGTCGACAGCTCTCCCGGTACGGCCTGCCGGCCGACCCGCAGGCGATCCTGGTCGCGGCCCGGTTGATGACCGCGGGAGCCCGGCTCGGACAGGCCGCCGAGGCGCACTTCGCGCGCTTCGGCCTCTCCACCGGCCGCTACCGACTGCTGGCCGACCTGGAGGACCAGGGCGGCGAGAAGTCGCCCTCGCAGCTGGCGGCCGCGCTCGGCGTCTCGCGGGCGACCGTGACCGGCCTGGTCGACGGACTGGAGCGGGACGGCCTGGTCGCCCGGCGCCCGTCCACCGAGGACGGTCGGGGGAACGTGGTGATACTGACCGCGCGGGGCGCCCAGCGGCTGCGCGACATGGCACCCGAGCACTTCGACCGGATGCAGGCAATGGTCGGCGGACTCTCGGTCGAGGAGCGCACGGTCTTCCTCGACCTGCTGGGCAGGCTGGTCGAGGGCATCTCCGCCCTGACCGACGACTGACCGACGACTGACCGACGACCGACCGACGACCGACCGACCCCGCCCGACCCCGCCCGACCCCGCCCGACCCGTGCACCCCACCCCCGGAGGGGCGCCGAACCAGCCCCCCCGGCTCCCCTCGCACCCCACCAGTTAGCCACCTGATCACCTATAATTAGCCTCCTAATCACTTGGACGACCCATGACCAGCAGAACCGAGCAGCGACCGACCACGCCCGACACCGGCACCCCGCCGCGCTTCGTCCTCTGGCGCGAGGTGCTGATCGCCTACGCGGCGCCCGCCGTCATGGCCACCGTCGGCGGCATCGCGACCGGCCAGTCGGAGCTCAGGATCGCGGCCCTCACCACCATCGCCGGCACCTCGGCCCTGGTCGCCACCCTGGTCGGCCTCCGCCACCGGCGCCGGTCCGCCGACTCCTGGGCCGCCCGCGGGCCGATCCCGCTGCGCGCCCTCGCCTTCGGCCTCGGCTGCGCCGCCCTCGCCCTCGCCGTCGGGCTGGCGGCCGCCGAGCTGCTGCCCCGGATACCGGCACTCGCCGACAGCCCGTGGCCGGGCCGGCTGCGGATCGACCTCCCGCTGTCCGCCGCGATCGCGGCGACCATGACCACCTGGCGCTGGCGGGTCTCCCTCCCCCGCCGCCGGCGCGCGCACTGACCAGACCCCGCACCGACCAACCCGGCCACCACCCCTACCGAAGGAGCAGCACCCGCATGATCACCATCATGGGCGCGTCCGGCGCCACCGGCGGCGCCACCCTGCGCAGCCTCACCGCCCGGGACGTCCCCGTCCGCGCCCTGAGCCGGGACCCCGACCGGCTGCTGGCCGGCCTCGACGGGCGCACCCGCCCACTGGTCGAGGCGGTGGCCGCCGACGCCGGCGACCCGGCCTCGCTGCGCGCCGCCCTCAAGGGGACCACGCGGCTCTTCCTGACCATGGCGAACGGTCCGCAGCAGGTCGAGCACGAGCTGCGCGCGGTGGACCTGGCCGTGTTCCAGGGCGTGGAGCACGTCGTCAAGGTCTCCGCACCGGCCGCCGAGCCCGACTCCCCGGTCGCCGTCTCGCGCGGGCACCACCTGATCGAGGAACGGCTGCGCGCCTACGACCTCCCGACGACCGTGCTGCGCCCGTACGCGTTCATGCAGAAGCTGCTGCTGCTCGCGCCCGGCATCGCCGCGGCCGGGGTGATCCACGGCGCGATGGGCACGGCGCGGTGCAACTACGTCGACTGCCGGGACATCGGCGACGTCGCCGCCGCCGTGCTCACCCGCCCCGAGGCGATCGGCGGCAGCCTCCCGCTGACCGGCGGGCGGGCCTACAGCCACGCCGAGCTGGCCGGGCTGCTGGGCACCCTGCTGGGCCGGCCGGTGCAGTACGTCGACCTGCCGCCCGCCGAGCTGCACGCCCACCTGGTCGCCCGGGCCGGGATGCCGGACTGGCTGGCCGCCCACGTGGTCGAGATCCAGCGACTCGCCGTGGAGCGCCCGGAGACCCCGGACGATGCCGCGACCCGGCTGATCGGACGCGCCCCGCGTACCCTGGAAGCATTCCTCCGGGAGCATCTCGACCGGTTCCGCTGACCCCGTCCGGGCGGTTCCGGCGCGTCCCGCACTCTGCCCCCTACGGGCCCGCCGCACCCCCTGCGGCGGGCCCGTCACTCCGAAGGAGCAGCCCGGGATGTGGCATGGGTCACGGTCGCGAAATCGACCTGACGGACCGTCAAAACGACTGACGGTCCGTCACACCCGATCGACGGGGCCTCAGTTGTGACCTGACGTGCCGTCAGATTCGGCCACTCCAGGGCCAGTTGGGTGGAGTGTCGGCCGCTGTGCCGTTCACCGCGCAGGGCTACCATCGGTGGGGTTGTCCGCTCCGGCCCCGGAGTGGGGTCACCCGGATCAGGCGAGTGCTCCCACCGCCCCCAAGGGCCGGAAGATCGATCGGGACGGGGCGAGACCAAGGAGCACACGGCACCTATGACAGCCGAACCCAGCCGGGAGACGGGCCCGGGCGCACCGGCCGACGGCGGCGTCACCGCCCCGGACGCCACCGCCGCCGACGTCCCCGGCACGGCCTACCCGGCGGAGCCCACCGGCCCCGTCGGACCGGCCGAGAAGCAGGCCCGCTACCCAGGCCGACCGGCCACCGCCCCGCGCACCCTGATCGACATCCTCGACGCGACCGCCCGGCAGTACCCCGCCGAGCCCGCCCTCGACGACGGCCGCACCGTCCTCGGCTACCGGGCCCTGGCCGCCGAGGTCGAGCAGCTGCGCCGCCGCCTCGCCGCCGCGGGCATCGGCCGGGGCGACCGGGTCGGCATCCGGGTGCCCTCCGGCACCAACGACCTCTACGTCTGCGTCCTGGCCGTGCTCGCCGCCGGCGCCGCCTACGTCCCGGTGGACGCCGAGGACCCGGACGAGCGCGCCCAGCTGGTCTTCGAGGAGGCCGCCGTCGCCGCCGTGCTCGGCGCCGAGCGCGCGCTCACCCTCACCGGCACCCGCCCCGAGCCCGGCACCCGCCCCGAGCCCGCGGCCCCCCGCGAACCCGGCACCGCCGGCGCCCCGCACACCGGCCCCGCCCGCGAGCCGCTCGCCGACCGGGCGCCCGACGCCCACCGCCCCACCCCGGCGGACGACGCCTGGATCATCTTCACCTCGGGCTCGACCGGCCGCCCCAAGGGCGTCGCCGTCACCCACCGCAACGCCGCCGCCTTCGTCGACGCCGAGGCCGCGCTCTTCCTCCAGGACGAGCCGATCGGCCCCGGCGACCGGGTGATGGCCGGCCTGTCCGTCGCCTTCGACGCCTCCTGCGAGGAGATGTGGCTGGCCTGGCGGCACGGCGCCTGCCTGGTGCCCGTCCCCCGCTCCCAGGTGCGCAGCGGCGCCGACCTCGGCCCCTGGCTGGCCGAGCAGGAGATCACCGTGGTCTCCACCGTGCCGACGCTGGCCGCGCTCTGGCCGGCCGAGGCGCTGAACGAGGTCCGGCTGCTGATCTTCGGCGGCGAGGCCTGCCCGCCCGAGCTGGTGCAGCGCGTGGTCACCGAGGGCCGCGAGGTCTGGAACACCTACGGCCCCACCGAGGCCACCGTGGTCGCCTGCGGGGCGCTGCTCACCGGCGAGGGCCCGGTGCGGATCGGCCTGCCGCTGGACGGCTGGGACCTCGTCGTGGTGGACGAGGCCGGTGAGCCGGTCGCGCCCGGCGGCACCGGCCAGCTGGTGATCGGCGGCGTCGGCCTGGCCCGCTACCTGGACCCGGAGAAGGACGCCGAGAAGTACGCGCCGCTGCCCTCGATGGGCTGGGAACGCGCCTACCGCAGCGGCGACCTGGTCCAGGCCGACCCGGAGGGCCTGCTCTTCCTGGGCCGGGCCGACGAACAGATCAAGCTCGGCGGCCGCCGGATCGAGCTCGGCGAGGTCGACGCGGCGCTCCAGGCCCTGCCCGGCGTGGCCGGCGCGGCCGCGGCCGTGCGCACCGCGCGCGGCGGCAACCAGCTGCTGGTCGGCTACCTGGTGACCTCCGAGGGCTGGGACCGCGAGGCGGCCGTGCAGCGGCTGCGCGCCGAGCTGCCGGCCGCCCTCGTGCCGCTGCTGGCGCCGGTCGACACCCTGCCCACCCGCACCTCCGGCAAGGTGGACCGCAACGCGCTGCCCTGGCCGCTGCCCGACCTGGAGACCGCCGGGCCGACCGAGCAGCTGTACGGCACCGAGGCGTGGCTGGCCGAGCAGTGGACCGAGATCCTCGGGGTGCCGGTGAGCGGCGCCCGGGAGGACTTCTTCGCGATCGGCGGCGGCAGCCTGGCCGCCGCCCGGCTGACCACCCTGCTGCGCACCCGCTACCCGAACGCGGCGGTGCTGGACATCTACCAGCAGCCGACGCTGCGCAAGCTCGCCCGGCACCTGGAGCGCACCGCGGCCGGGACCGGCGAGGCCCGGACGGTCGAGCCGGTGCCGACCCGGGCCAAGCTGATCCAGCTGCTCCTGCTGATCCCGCTGTTCACCGTGGTCGGACTGCGCTGGTCGGTGGCGCTGCTGGCGCTCGGCAACCTGCTCTCGCACCTGGACGGCTTCGCCTGGGCGCCGACCGCCTCCTGGTGGGCGGTCGGCGCGGGCGCGGCGGTGCTGTTCACCCCGGCGGGCCGGCTGGCGCTCGCGGCCGGCGGAGCCCGGCTGCTGCTGCGCGACCTGCGCCCGGGCAGCTACCCGCGCGGCGGCGGCGTCCACCTGCGGCTGTGGGCCGCCGAGCGGCTGGCCGAGGTGAGCGGCGCGACCGGGCTCTCCGGTGCCTGGCTGGTCCGCTACGCGCGGGCGCTCGGGGCCAAGGTCGGCGAGGAGGTCGACCTGCACGCGCTGCCGCCGGTCACCGGCATGCTCAAGCTGGGCCGGGGCTGCGCGGTGGAGGCCGAGGTGGACCTCAGCGGCTACTGGCTGGACGGCGATCGGCTGGAGGTCGGGCAGCTCAAGGTGGGTTCGGGCGCCGTGGTCGGCACCCGGTCGACCCTGCTGCCGGGCGCCCGGATCGGCAAGCGGTCCCAGGTGGTGGCCGGCTCCAGCGTCACCGGCCAGGTGCCGACCGGCCAGCGCTGGGGCGGCGCGCCCGCGGTCAAGCTGGGCCGGGCGGAGCGGACCTGGCCCAAGGAGCGCCCGGCCCGCCGGGCCCGTTGGGCCGGCCTGTACGGTCTGAGCGGGACGGCGCTGAGCCTGCTGCCGCTGCTGCCGGCGGTCGCCGGCCTGGCGGTGCTGGCCCCGTTCGTCGACCCGGCGGCCGACCTGGGCGGCGCGCTCGGCGGCGCCCTGCTCGGCCTGCTGCCGGCCACCCTGGCGTTCGGGGTGGTGTACGCGGCACAGCTGGTCGCGGCGGTGCGGCTGCTGTCGATCGGTCTGCGACCCGGTGTCCACCCGCTGCACGGCCGGGTCGGCTGGCAGGCCTGGACGGTCACCCAGCTGATGGACCAGGCCCGCGAGGTGCTCTTCCCGCTGTACGCGGGGCTGGTCACCCCTGTGTGGTTGCGGGCGCTGGGCATGCGGGTCGGCCGCCACGCGGAGGTGTCGACGGTGCTGGCGCTGCCGAGCCTGACCACGGTCGGCGACGGCGCGTTCCTGGCCGACGACACCCTGATGGCGCCGTACGAGCTGGGCGGCGGCTGGGTGCGCCTCGGCGAGGCGAAGGTCGGCGACCGGGCGTTCCTCGGCAACTCGGGGATGACCGCGCCGGGCCGTTCGGTGCCCAAGCGCGGGCTGGTCGGCGTGCTGTCGGCGACGCCGGAGAAGGCCAAGAAGGGCGGCTCGTACCTGGGCATGCCGCCGGTGCGGCTGCCGCGCTCGGCCGACCGGGCGGACCAGAGCCTGACCTACGAGCCGCCGGCGCGGCTGCTGTGGGCGCGCGGGCTGGTCGAGGTGGCCCGGCTGCTGCCGGTGCTGGCCTCGGGGGCGCTGGGCGCGCTGACCCTGGCGGCGCTGTCCTGGCTGGCCGTCGCGTGGTCCCCGACGGCGGCGGCGCTGCTGTCCGGCCCGGTGCTGCTGGCGGCGGGCACGGTGGCGTGCGCGGTCGCGGTGGCGGCGAAGTGGTTGCTGGTCGGCCGGTTCCGGGCGGTGGAGCACCCGCTGTGGAGCGGCTTCGTCTGGCGCAACGAGCTGGCGGACACCTTCGTCGAGGTGCTGGCGGTGCCGTGGCTGGTGGGCGCCGTTCCGGGCACCCCGGTGCTGAACCTGTGGCTGCGGGCGCTCGGCGCGCACGTCGGGCGCGGGGTGTGGTGCGAGAGCTACTGGCTGCCGGAGGCGGACCTGGTCACCCTCGGGGACGGGGTGTCGATCAACCGCGGCTGCGTGGTGCAGACCCACCTCTTCCACGACCGGATCATGCGGATGGATACTGTCGTCCTCCGCGAGGGCGCCACCCTGGGGCCCGGCGGCATCGTGCTGCCCGGCAGTACGGTGGGCGCGCGCAGCACGCTGGGCCCGGCCTCGCTGGTGATGCGTGCGGAGTCGGTGCCCGCCGACTCCCGGTGGCTCGGCAACCCGATCGAGGTGTGGCAGGCGACGTCCTGACCGCCGTCCCGGGGTGCCGGCCGGGGTCCGCCCCGTCCGGCCCCCCGGGCGTCCGCCGCCGTCCCCCCGTCCCCGTTCATCCCCCTGTTCCAGGAGCGTACGACCCGGTGAACCCCAGCCCGGCGCAGTCCCCGCAGCCCCCGCAGCCCGTCACCCCGCCGGACCCGTACTTCCCGAACAGCGGGGATCCCCGGTACCGGGTCCACCGGTACGAGCTGGCGCTGGACTACCGGCCCGGCCCCAACCGGCTGGGCGGGACGGCGCGGCTGAGCGCCGTGGCGGTGACCGCGCTGGCCGAGTTCGCGCTGGACCTCGCGGACTTCCGGATCGGCCGGGTGCTGGTGGACGGCAGGGCGGCCCGCTACACCCACCGGGCCGGCAAGCTGCGGGTGCGCCCGGCGAAGGCGCTCGCGGCGGGCGCGGCGTTCACCGTCGAGGTGCACTACACCGGCAACCCCCGGCCGGTCCGCAGCCCGTGGGGCGGCCTCGGCTGGGAGGAGCTGACCGACGGCGCGCTGGTGGCCAGCCAGCCGGTCGGGGCGCCGTCCTGGTTCCCGTGCAACGACCGGCCCGCGGACAAGGCGACGTACCAGATAGCGGTGACCACGCCGTCGCCGTACACCGTGGTGGTGGGCGGCCGGCTGCTGACCCGGACCACCCGTTCGTCCAGCACGACCTGGGTGTACGAGCAGTCCGCGCCGACCTCGACCTATCTGGTCACGGTCTCGATCGGCCCCTACCGGCCGGTGGTGCTGGCCGAGCACCCGGAGGTGCCGCAGACCGGCTTCGTGCCGGAGCGGCTGGCCGGGTCGTTCGCCGCGGACTTCGGGCGCCAGCCCAGGATGATGGCCTACTTCGGCGAGGTGTTCGGCCCGTACCCGTTCGGCGAGTACACCGTGGTGGTCGCCGACGAGGAACTGGACGTCCCGGTGGAGGCGCAGGGGGTGGCGACCTTCGGCACCAACCACCTGGGCGGCGGCTGGGAGCGGGAACGCCTGGTCGCCCACGAGCTGGCGCACCAGTGGTTCGGCAACAGCGTGTCGATCGGCGACTGGAGCCACATCTGGCTGAACGAGGGGCTGGCGAAGTACGCCGAGTGGCTCTGGTCGGAGCGGTCGGGCGGGCCGTCGGCGGCCGCCCGGGCCGGGTACGCGCACCGGCTGCTGGCCGGCCTGCCGCAGGACCTCCGGCTGGCCGACCCGGGCCGCAAGCTGATGTTCGACGACCGGCTGTACCAGCGCGGCGGCCTGGTGGTGCACGCGCTGCGGCTGACGCTCGGGGAGGCCGCCTTCTTCCGGATGCTCAAGGACTGGGCGGGCTTCCACCGCCACGGGGTGGTCACCACGGCGGACTTCCTCGCGCACGCCGCCCGGTACGCCCGGACGCCGCTGGAGGGGCTGTTCGAGGCCTGGCTGTGGCGGCCCGAGCTGCCGCCGCTCCCGGCGGGCTGATCCGGGCCCGCCGAGGCCCTCCGGGCCCCGGTCACCGGCCGGGTCCCGGCCCCGGGCTCAGGCGAGCTCGGGGACGGTCCGGTGCAGGCCCTTGCGGTCGTAGTAGCGGGTCATCGCGAAACCGAAGACCAGGGCCGCGACGGTGCCGATGGCCATCCAGACCCAGGCCCGGGTCAGGCCCGCGTCCGCCTGCGCGTCGAAGAAGAGGATCGACCGGACGCCGTCGGTGAGCTGGCGCATCGGCTCGAACAGCGAGAGGAACCGGTAGAACGACGGCAGGGCGTCCAGCGGCACGGTCGCGCCGGAGGACGGCAGGGCGAGCACGATGAAGACGAACATGCTGATCAGCAGGCCCAGGCCGCCGAACGCCGCGTTGATCGCCTGGACACCGAGGCCGACCGCGCTGCTGGCGCAGACCGAGAAGATCCACAGCAGTGGCAGGTGGCCGGCGTCCATGTCGAGGACGACCACCGCGGCCAGCATGATCAACGACGAGGTGAGCAGGGACAGGCCCACCGACATCGCGCACTTGACGGCGAGGGTGCTGGTCCGGCTGATCGGCACCACCGGGTGGCGGGCCCGCCAGGGGCCGACCTCGTTGTCGGCGTAGCCGAGGGCGACGTCCACGCCGTTGCCGATGATGTTGGCCCCGAAGAAGCCGGCCAGCACCAGCAGCAGGGTGTAGTAGAAGGCGGTGAGCCCGAGTCCGCTGCGGTTGCCGATCGGGTGGCCGACCGTGGTGGTGACGGCGATCGGGTCGGCGACCAGCAACCGCGCCGCGTCGTCCAGGCCCTGGGCCTGCGGGAGGGCGGCGAGCCTGCCGCCGAGGGCCAGCGAGGCCTGGTGGACGGCCTGCAGGCCGATCTGGGCGGCGAACGAGGAGCCGAGACTGCCGACGCCCGGGTTGGTGTACTGGAGCACGGTGGGGCGCGCGGGCCGCTCGCTCGTGCCCCCGAGGGCGGCGACCGTGGCGGTGAACTCGGGCGGCACCTGGAGCGCGCCGTAGATCTTCCCGGAGGCCAGCTGGTCCTTGGCCGTCGCCTCGTCGAGCTGCCGCCAGGAGACCGCGTCGCCCTGGCCGGGGGCGGTGGCGATGCCGGTGACGAGCTGCTCGCCGAGGTTCTGCTGCTGCCCGGCGACGGTGGCGCCGCGGTCCGTGTTCACCAGCGCGATCGGCAGGTCGTGCAGGTCGCCGCGGGGGTCGAGGATGCCGCCGAGGTAGAGCAGCGACATCAGCAGGCTGAGCAGTCCGACCAGGACGCCCGGGAGGACCCAGATCTTCGGGTTGCGGAGCACCCGGCGGGCCTTGACGCCGGCGGGCGGTTCGGGCCGGCGCGGCTCGGGCAGGGTCGGCTCGGGGTGGGAGGGCATGACGCTCCGTAGGGTCGTCGGCGGTCAGACGGACCCTAGGAGCCACTCGGCGGCGCGGGACGGCGCCACGCCGCCGGGGTCACCCGGCCGCCCGTACGCCCCGGCGTCGGCCGGTCCGGCCCCTCGGCTGAGGGGCCGGACCGGCCGCCGGTGAGACTCAGCCGGTGAAGCCGGCCGTCACGGAGGTGAACTGCCAGTCGCTCTGGGCGATGCCGGAGCAGGTCTCCTGCTGGCCGCCGCCCGGGCAGCCGCGGTCGCGGTTGACCGACCAGAAGGCGAGCCGGGCCAGGTGGTGGCTGTTGGCCCAGTCGCGGATCGCCGTCCAGTTCTGCACGGTGGTGATCTCGCCGGTGTCGCTGAGGCCGTTCATGCCGGAGATCCCGATGTGCGCGTAGGCGGTGGCGTCGTCCCAGCCGAAGACGGACCTGAGCTTGGTCTTCAGGCCCTCGGTGGCGCTGACCGTGGCGGCGTACATGTCCGTGGAGGCGTTGCCGAAGTCGAACGGCATGATGGTGAAGACGTCGATGTCCGCGTTGAGCGCCTTGGCCTGCTCGATCAGCCGGTTGCCGTGGGAGGTGGGGCCGGTGGTGGCGGTGCCGAAGGTCAGGATGGTGCGCAGCCCGGGGTTGTTCTGCTTGACGGTCTTCAGCGCGCCGAGGATCCGGTCCTGGACGGCGGCGTTCTCGAACTCGTCGGTGTTCTCGATGTCGACGTCGATCGCCTTGAGACCGTAGGCGTCGATCACCTTCTGGTAGGCGGCCGCGAGGTCGGCGGTGGTGGCGCAGTTGGGGCCGAGCTTGTTGCCGCTCCAGCCGCCGATCGACGGGACGATGTCGCCGCCGGCGGCCCGCACCGCGGTGACGGTGGCCTGGTCGACGCCGCCGAGCAGCGGCCGCTGGCCGTCCCAGGCGGGGTTGCAGCCGTTCTGGGCCAGCACGAACGCCATGGTGAACCACTTGACGCCGGTGGCGTTCATGACGGTGGTGGCGGCCGGCGGGTTGCCCCAGCCGTTGTAGAGGTAGGGCGCGGCCTGCTTGAAGCCTGACGGGGCGGGGCCGCCGGCGTCGGTGGTCACGGCCAGCGCGGCCGAGGCGGCGGAGGCGTTGCCGGCCGCGTCGCGGGCCCGGACGGTGAAGCTGTAGGCGGTGGAGGCGTTCAGGCCGGGGACGGTGGCGGTGGTGCCGGTGGCCGTCGCGACCTTGGCGGCACCCTGGTGGACGTCGTAGCCGGTGACGCCGACGTTGTCGGTGGCGGCGTCCCAGGCGAGGGTGACGCTGGTGGCGGACTTGCCGGCGGCGCGCAGGTTGCCGGGCACGGTGGGGGCCTGGGTGTCGGCCGGGGTGCCGCCGCCCGGTCCGTCGAGGACGATGTCGTCGGCGTGGTAGGTGCCCTGTCCGTACCAGCCGTTGACGTACACCTCGGCACTGGTCTGGGTGGCGCCGGTGGTGAAGGAGACGCTCAGCCGGCTGTAGTTCGCTGCGGAGGAGGTCCAGGCGGATCCGCCGCCGGTGACGCCGAGGTACACGTAGCTGCCGCGGACCCAACCGGACAGCGCGTAGGTGGTGTTGGGCTTGACCGCGACGGTCTGCACGCACCTGGCGTGGTCGCTCGCGGTGGCGGCGCCGGCCAGCGCCCGGCCGCCGCCGTGGACGGGGGTGGTGACGACCGAGCCGAGGCCGCCGGAGCAGGTCCAGCCGGCCAGGGTGCCGGTCTCGAAGCCGCCGTTGGTGAGCTGGTCGGCCGCGTGGGCGGCGGTGGGCGCCGTGAACGCGGCGGCGGCCGCGAGCAGGACGGCGGCGCCGGCGGCGGGCAGGCGGGTGCGCTTGTGCACCGTTGACCTCCAGTGGGGGGTGGGGGTGGAGGTGCGGGGAGGGCCCCAAAATGGACTGGACCACTTGGTCATGTCAAGTGCTGTCCGCCGGGCGGACGCTGACCGGGCGTCCGGCGAGGCGGGCCCGCCCGGCGCACTCGGCGCGGTCGGCGCACTCGGCCCGCCCGGCGCGGTCGGCGCGCGATCGGGAGAAAATGGGTGGAAGGGACGGACGCGGACGAACTAGGTTGGGCCCGCAGTGCGGTGGCACTGCGGGCCCGAGCCTCCCCGAACCGCAGCAGAGGATCCAGATGACCGACCTGTTCGACGAACTGCTCCCCACCACCCGCCGCGCGCTGCTGCACCGCCTCGCCGTCGCCCAGTCCGAGGGCCGCACCCCCTCGATGGTCGCCGGCGTGCTCCGGGACGGGCGGTTGGTCTGGAGCGGTGCCCGGAGCATGGTCGACGGCCACGCGCCGACCACGGACGTGCAGTACCGGATCGGCTCGATCACCAAGACCTTCGTCGCCGTCCTCGTCCTGCGGCTGCGCGACGAGGGCCTGCTGGACCTCGCCGACCCGCTCGGGCGCCACCTGCCCGGCACGCCCGCCGACGGCGCCACCGTCGCCCAGTTGCTCTCGCACTCGGCGGGCCTCGCCTCGGAGACTCCGGGCCCGTGGTGGGAGCGGACGGACGGCGCGCTGCGGCCGGAGCTCGCCGACGTCCTGGAGGCCGAGCGGCCGCTGCGGCACCCGGTGGGGCGGGTGCACCACTACTCCAACCCCACCTTCGCGCTGCTCGGCGCGCTGGTCGAGCGGCTGCGCGGCGAGCCCTGGAGCGAGGTGCTGCGCCGCGAGGTCCTGGAGCCCCTCGGGATGGACCGCACCGGGCCGCTCCCCGAGCACCCGCACGCCGGCGGCTTCGCCGTCCACCCCTGGGCCGACGTGATGCTGCCCGAACCGCTCACCGACACCGGCCTGATGGCCCCGGCCGGACAGCTCTGGTCCACCGTCGCCGACCTCGCCAAGTGGGCCGCCTTCCTGGCCGGCGGCCACGAGAAGGTGCTGTCCGCCGACACCCTGGCAGAGATGCGCCGCCCCGCCGTGGCGTCCCAGGCCGACGACTGGACCGAGACGTACGGCCTCGGCCTCCAGCTGGTCCGGCACGACGGCCGGACCCTCCACGGGCACTCCGGCTCGATGCCCGGCTTCACCGCCGGGCTCTGGATCAGCGAGGCGGACGGCCTGGCCGCGGTCGTCTTCTCCAACGCCACCAACGGACCGCGCACCGCGCAGGTCACCGCCGAGCTGATCGCCCTCACCGCGCAGCACGAGCCCCGGATCCCCGAGCCCTGGCGCCCGCTGACCGAGGTCGACGAGCAGCTGCTGGCGCTCACCGGCCCCTGGTACTGGGGCGCCGCCCCGCACGCCCTGCGGCTCACGGCGGACCGCGGGCTGGAGCTGTCGGTGCTCGGCCGCGGCGGGCGCGCCTCCCGCTTCCGCGCCGAGGCGGACGGCACCTGGACCGGCCTCGACGACTACTACGCGGGCGAGACCTTGCGCGTGGTCCGGGCGGCCGACGGTTCGGTCGGCCACCTGGACATCGGCTCCTTCGTCTTCACCCGGGAGCCCTACGGGCCGGCCGGGGCGATCCCGGGCGACGTCGACCCGCGGGGGTGGCAGGCGTACTGAGCCCCGCCCCGCGACCGCCCGGGCCGGGCCGACCCGTGCGCCCCGACCCGGCCCCGCGCCGCCGCGGCCCGCCCCGGCCCGCTACCCGCCCACGCCCGCGCCCCGGCCGGGCACCGGGCTGACGCCGGGGCGGGCCGGGTACGCCCCGCTGCGCAGCGCGTGCACGGCGCGCACCACGTACCCGGCGAGCAGCAGCCCGCCCGCCATCGCGCCCGAGGCGTAGGTGTCCGCCGCCTGCGCCTCGGCCCACCCCGAGGCCGCGCCCAGCACCAGGTACGGCGCCACCGCGACCGCCAGCGCCACGGCCAGCGCCACCAGCACCGTCCTGGGCCGCCGGTCGTCCTCCCAGCAGCGCTCGCCGACCAGGTGCAGGGCGACCGCCATCGCGACCACCAGGCACCACCACGGCGAGGGCGCCAGCCCGACCGCCCTCGCCAGCACGTACACGACGGCGAGTCCGCCCGTCGTCGCCGCCTGGCACGCCAACACGTCCGTCATGTCACTGGCGAAGCTCCGCCAGAGTCCCGCCCCCGGAATCCACCCCATGCAGCGGAGGATAGGGCGGCACCCCGGTGCCCAACAGGTGTCCCGCACACGTCGGGTGGTCGCATTCAGCAGGTGCACATCTGCGCTCCCCCGAACGGCAACGTGGATGCCAGCCGACTTGGAGAGACATACGGGTGCCGGTTCGCAGACCCGACGACCGTACGGGTCTGGCCGGGCCGGTGCCACGGAACCCCGTGGTCGCCGTCGTCCGTGCCGCCCTGGAGGGTCCGCCATGACCACCGTCCCCTCGTACGCCCCGACCGCCACCGCATCCGGCCGGGCCGCCTCGGTGCCCGCCCCGCGCCCGGCCGCCGCGTCCGGCTCCGCCTCCGCCGTCTACACCGTCTCCCTGGCCCGCGACGAGGCCGACGTCCGCGCCGCCCAGCGGCTGCGCCACCAGGTCTTCGCCGACGAGCTCGGCGCCACCCTGCACAGCGCCGTCCCGGGGCTGGACGTCGACCCGTTCGACGACTTCTGCGACCACCTGCTCGTCCGCGAGGGCGAGGACGGCCAGGTCGTCGGCACCTACCGGCTGCTGCGCCCCGAGGCCGCCCGCCGGGCCGGCCGGCTCTACTCCGACGGCGAGTTCGACCTCGGCAACCTGGCGCCGCTGCGGGACGGGCTGGTCGAGCTCGGCCGCTCCTGCATCGCCGCCGAGCACCGGGGCAACGGCGCCGTCATCAACCTCATGTGGGGCGGCATCGCCCGCTACCTCGCCGACACCGGCAACACCTGGGTGGGCGGCTGCTGCTCGATCTCCCTGGAGGACGGCGGCAGCACCGCCGCCCGGGTCTGGGACACCGTCGGCGCCAAGCACCTCGCCCCCGAGCAGTACCGGGTCACCCCGCACCGCCCCTGGGACGCCACCGGGGTGCCGCGCGCCGAGCGGGCGCCGCTCCCGGCCCTGCTCCGCGGCTACCTGCGGCTGGGCGCCTGGGTCTGCGGCGTGCCCGCGCACGACCCCGACTTCGACTGCGCCGACCTGTACGTGCTGCTGTCGCTGGAGCGCACCGACCCGCGCTACCTCCGGCACTTCCTCTCCGGCGTGGGCGGGGTGGGCGCGGCGGCCTCCCCGGCGGCCACCTCCCCCGCCACCCCTCCGGCCAGCTCCCCCGCCACCGTCCCGGGCGCGGCGGACGCCGGACCGGTCTCATGAGCGTCTGGCTGCCGACGGCCTCCTGCACCCCGGAGTCCTGTCTGACCGACCCGGCGCCGACCGTCGCCCTCCCCCGCCGGGTGCTGCGGCTGGCGGCCTGCCTGGTGGTGCTCGCGGTGGGGGTCGCGCTCGTCCCGCCGGCCCGGCTGCTGCCGCGCGGGCCGCGCGCGCGGCTGGCCCGCTGCTGGGCGCGCGGCCTGCTCGGCTCGCTCGGCGTCACGGTGCGGATCGTGCCCGGCCCGGCGCCCGCCGGCCGGGGCGGGGTCCTGGTGGTGGCCAACCACGTGTCCTGGCTGGACATCCCGCTGATCGCCGCCGCCCGCCCCGGCCGTTCGCTGGCCAAGACGGAGGTGCGGCAGTGGCCGGTGCTCGGCCGGCTGCTCTCCTGGGGCGGCACCGTCCTCCTGGACCGCGACCGGCTGCGCGCCCTGCCGGCGACCGTCGCCGAGGTGGCGGACGGGCTGCGGGCCGGCGATCCGGTGATCGTCTTCCCGGAGGGGTCCACCTGGTGCGGCCGGGAGAGCGGGCGGTTCCGGCCGGCCTTCTTCGAGGCCGCCGTGCGGTCCGGGGCGGCCGTCCAGCCGGTCTCGATCCGCTACCGCCTGACCGACGGACGCCCCACCAGCGCCCCCGCCTTCGTCGGCGAGGACGACCTGGTGACCTCGCTCGCCCGGGTGGTCGCCGTCCGCGGCCTGGTCGCCGAGCTGACCTTCCGCCCTCCGGTGCCGGCCCCGCCGGTCGACCCGGCCCGCCGCTGGGCCGCCCGGAAGGAGCTCGCCCGCGCCGCCCAGGCCTCGGTGGAGGGCATCGGCTGAGTCCGCGGCGCGGGGTCCGCCCGGCCCACGGCATGGGGACGGCGTGGGGACGGCGTCCGGCACGGCCGGGCGGGGCCGAATCCGTTCGACCGCCGGCGGTCCGGCGGCTAGTCTCGCGGACGCCCGCAGCCGGCCGTACCTGCCCGGGTCCGTACCTGCCCGGGCCGCGCCTTCCGCGGGCCCGCCCGGGCCCGTACCCGTCGCGAGACCGAGGAGACCTCCCCATGACCGCGTTCCACCCCGTCGGCGAGCCCTACGCGGAAGGTCTGCTGGACGTCGGGGACGGCCAGCGCATCCACTGGGAGGCGTCCGGCAACCCGGCCGGCAAGCCCGCCGTCGTGGTGCACGGCGGACCGGGCTCGGGGCTCGACGCCCGCAGCCGCGCCTACTTCGACCCCGAGCGCTACCACCTCGTGCTGTTCTCCCAGCGCGGCTGCGGCCGCAGCGAGCCGCACGCCGCCGACCCGGCCACCGGCCTGGAGCACAACACCACCGCGCACCTCGTCGCCGACCTGGAACGGCTGCGCGAACACCTCGGCATCGGGCGGTGGCTGATGCTCGGCGGCTCGTGGGGTTCCACGCTGGTCCTCGCCTACGCCCAGGCGCACCCCGAGCGGGTGTCGGAGATCGTGCTCAACGCCGTCACCATGACCAGGCCGGAGGAGATCGACTGGCTCTACCGGGGCGTCGGCCGGCTGCTGCCCGGCCCCTGGGAGGCGTTCCGCGACGCGCTGCCGCCCGAGGACCGCGGCGGCGACCTGCTCGCCGCGTACGACCGGCGGCTCAACGACCCCGACCCGGACGTCCGCCGCGCGGCCACCGTCGCCTGGGCCACCTGGGAGGACGCCGTGATCGCCCACGAGACGCAGGGCACCCCGAACGCCTACTCGGCCCGGCCCGACGGCGCGCTGACGGCCTTCGTCCGGATCACCGCGCACTACTTCTCCCACCGGGCCTTCCTGGCCCCCGGCCAGCTGCTGCGCGACGCGCACCGGCTGGCCGGGATCCCGGGCGCGCTGATCCACGGCGCCCTGGACCTCGGCAGCCCGCTGGAGACGCCGTGGACGCTGGCGAAGGCCTGGCCGGACGCCGAGCTGACGGTGGTGCAGGACTCCGGACACACCGGTTCCGCCGCCACCCGGGCCGCCGTCCTCGCCGCGGTCGAGCGCTTCGCCGACCCCGCCGGGCACGGCCAGTGACGGGCAGTCAACGGTCCGGAGCCGAGGGGTGACAGACCGCCCCCGGGCCCCGACACTGGAGGGAGAAGCTCCCCCACGTCAACGGGTCGGCCGGTGCCGACCGGTACCGGCCGCGGAGAGGGCAGGCCGGCCATGAGCACGCCGTCCGCCAGGCTCCCGATCATCTATGTCCGGGGATACGCCGGTGGTACCCCCGGGATCGAGAAGGCCGTCACGGATCCGTTCTACGGGTTCAACGAAGGCTCGACGCACGTCCGCGTCGGGCGCCAGGACTCCCCCGTCTTCTACCAGTTCGAAAGCCCCTTACTGCGACTGTTCACCGACGAGGGCTACCACGTCTTCGTCGAGGGCGGTCAGCAGGCCTACCTGGACAACCACGCCAAGGACATCCCGCCCGACAGCGTCTGGATCCACCGCTTCTACGACCGCTGCTCCGGCACCTGGGGCAGCTCGCCCGAGACCTTCGGCCTGGAACGGGCCGCCGAGGACCTGCTGCGGCTGATCGAGCAGCTGCAGGAGAAGACCGGCGCGCCCCGGGTCAACCTGGTCGCCCACTCGATGGGCGGGCTGATCTGCCGCTGCCTGCTCCAGAAGACCATCCCCGAGCAGCGCAGGGGGAAGCGCGCCACCGACTACGTGTCGAAGCTGTTCACCTACGGAACGCCGCACGGCGGCATCACCTTCGCCGTCGGCTTCGGCATCCCGGAGGCGCTGCGCGACACCTTCAACCTCAACGGTTCCGACATCTTCGGGCCCGAGCGGATGTACCGGTACCTGACGCCGGACCCCGACCCCGACGGGCCGCCGGACGGCTGGCGGGCCGTCGACATGCCGAACGACGACGGCGCCGGCACCCCCGAGGCCGCCGCCGGCGGATTCCCGCTCGACCGGGTGTTCTGCATGATCGGCACGAACTCGGCCGACTACGACGTCGCCCACGGCGTCTCCGCCGCGGCGGTCGGGCCCCGCAGCGACGGGCTGGTGCAGATCGAGAACGCCCAGGTCACCGGCGCCAACCGGGCCTTCACCTACCGCAGCCACAGCGGCCGGTACGGGCTGGTCAACTCCGAGGAGGGGTACCAGAACCTGCGGCGCTTCCTGTTCGGCGACCTCAGGGCCCGCGCCGAACTGGTCGGCGTGCGGTTGCCGGACGGCGACGAGGACGTCACCTGGCAGGCCGAGGTGCGGCTCAAGGTCCGCGGACTGGCGGTCCTGCTGCACGAACGGGTCGCCGCGCACTGGTGCCCGATCCAGCTCTCCGACCCGGCACCCGCCACCCGGCGGGCCCGGACCGCCGGGGACGGCGCCGTGAACCTGGCCACCGCCTTCCTCGCCACCAAGCTGCTCCCGCACCGGGAGGACACGGACCGGCCGCCGGCCGACGCGGACCGGCCGGGGGCGACCGAGCCGGTGCGGTTCGCGCTGGACCTGCGGGTGCTCGGCCTCAAGGAGCACGACGGGTTCTTCGGCTTCGGCGACCACCTGGAGCAGACCGCCGACTTCTCGGACACGCTGATCGTCGACGTGGACACCAACGGTCCGCGTCCGGCGGCCTGGGCGAACTGGAACTCCGAGGTGAGCGGTGCGATCCGGGACCTCCACCCGACCGGTCCGCCACTGCCGGACGAGGACCCGCGGGCCGAGGCCTGGCTCGCGCACATCCCCCTGCCGGCCACCACCCGGCCGATCCTCGGCCCCGACGCCCGGATCCGACTCACCGTCGGCCCCTGGAACTGAGACCGCGGGCCGGGACCGGGGCGCGCCGGGGGCCCGGTCGTACCCCGGTCGCCCCCGGTCCCGTCTCAGGCGCCCGGCTCGTGCCAGCCGGTCGCCGGGGGCTCCGTCCTGGGCTCGGACCGGTCCCCGGTCCAGGCCCCCGCCGCCCGGTCACCGGGGGCGGCCGCGGCCGCGGGTGCGGCCCGCGGGCCGCCCTCGGGCGGCTCCTCCTCGGCGGCCAGCAGCACCCGGCGCAGCAGGTCGGAGAGGACGCGCCGCTCGTCCGGGGCGAGGACCCCGAGCAGCCGGCGCTCCTCCCGGCCGACCACGTCCAGCGCCTGCCGCCAGGCGGTCCGGCCCGCCTCGGTGAGTTCGACGTCGACCCGGCGGCGGTCGTCGCTGGAGGGCGTGCGGACGACGAACCCGCGCCGTTCCAGTGCCTCCAGACGACCGGTCACCGAGGCGGGCGCCAGGCCGAGGTCGGCGCGCAGCTCGGACGGGGTGGCCCGGCCGCCGCGGCCGGCCAGCCCGTGCAGGGTGTCGAACTCGTGCTTCTGCAGGTCGTAGTCGGCCACGCCCTGCTCGCGGACCCGGGCCAGGTGGCGGGTGAGCTTGATCATCCGGGTGACGGCGCCCTCGATGTCCGGGTCGAGGTGCGGCAGCACGGGGCGCCAGCGTTCGACGTGGCCGTCGGTCCAGTCGCGGGGGCGGTCGGCCGGCGCCGGGTGGGTCGCGCGTGTCATGCCCCGAGTCTAGGCGTCGCGGGCCCGGGTCTTTCGGGCGCCAATATTTCGTTGCCGAAATTTCGGTACCGAAATACAGTGCTCCCGTGACCTCGACCCCTCACTCGCACCCGCTGCGCCTGCGCGGCTTCCGCCTGCTCTTCGTCGGCCGGACGATCTCCACGCTCGGCGACGCCGTCGTCCCCGCCGCCCTCGCCATCGCCGTCACCCGGGCGACCGGTTCCGCCGGTGCGCTCGCCCTCGTCCTGGGCTGCGCGATGGTCCCGCGGCTGCTGCTGCTCCCGCTGGGCGGCGTGGTCGGGGACCGCGTCGACCCCCGGCGGGTCGCGCTCGTCACCGATCTCGTGCGGGCCGCCGCCCAGCTGGCCGTCGGCCTCGAACTCTTCGCCGACCACCCCCGGTTGACCGCGATCGCGGCCGCCGAGGCGGTCGGCGGCATCGCCTCCGCGTTCGCCATGCCGACCGCCACGCCGCTGGTCGCGGCCACCGTGGACGGCCCGCTGCGGATGCGCGCCAACGCCCTGCTGGCCTCGACCGCCAGCGCGGCCAGGCTCGGCGGCCCGGCCCTCGCCGGCCTGCTCGTCCTCACCGCCGGCGCCGGCTGGGCCTTCCTGCTGGACGGCGCGTCCTTCCTGGTCAGCGCGGCGCTGCTGACCCGGCTCGAGGTGAACCACGCCCCTGCCGAGCGGCGGTCGCTGCGGGCGGACCTCGTCCGGGGGTGGAGCGAGGTGCGCTCCCGCGACTGGTACTGGACCAGCCTGATCGGCCACGCCGTCTGGAACGGCGCCGCCGCCGTCCTGCTCACCCTCGGCCCGCTGATCGCCACCCGCCGACTGGGCGGGGAGGGCGTGTGGATCGCGATGACCCAGGCCGCCGCGTGCGGGGTGCTGGCCGGCTCCCTGCTCGCCGGCCGGTTCCGACCTCGACGGCCGGTGCTGGTCGCCAACCTCGGCCTGGCCCTGTACGCCCTGCCGCTGTTCGCCCTCGCGGTCGCGGCACCCGCACCGGTCACGGTGGCCGCGTACGCCCTGGCGATGACCGGGCTCGGCTTCCTCAACCCGGTCTGGCAGACCGTGGTGCAGCAGGAGTTCCCGCCGCAGGTGCTCGCCCGGGTCACCTCCTACGACTGGCTGCTGTCGCTCGCCGCCGCCCCGCTCGGGTACGCGCTCGCGCCGCTGGCCGCCGACGCCTGGGGCAGTACCGGACCGCTGCTCGTCACGGCCGCCCTGGTCCTGCTGGCCTGCGGGGGCAGCGCCGCCGTCCCGGGCATCCGCCGGGTCGGGCGGATACCCGTGGCGGGGGAGGACGTTGTTCCGGCCCCGACGGGCGAGCGTGCGGGCGTCGCAAGGAAGGAGACACGGGTGAGGACGTAGCCGGCGACGGAGCGGGGAGACGGCCGCAGCGGACGGTACCGGCGGGTGTGCCCCAGTTCGGGAGGCTCCCGGCGGGGCCGCCCGGCGGGACCCTACGATACGGGCATGATCGCCTATGCCCCAGCGGCCTTCTTCTTCCTCCTCTGTGGAATCGGAGTCCTGCGCGACCGACGCAAGTTCAGCAACGCCGTCCTGCTCGGCATCGCGGTCTCCCTGTTCACGCTGGCGCTGATAGCCGAGCTGCGGCGGGCGCCGACGCTGGTGGCCGAACTGGCGGTGGCCGTCATCGCCCTGCTCCCGACGCTCGGCACGGTGGCCCTGGTCTGGTTCCTCATCTCCAACGGGGTGACGATGATCCGCAAGGAGGGGCGGCGGCCGGCCAATCTGCTGTCGCTGCTCGCGGGCCTCGGCATCCTCGCGGTGATCGGACTGCTCGGGGCGGCCGTCGTAACCAACTCGGACCGGCTCGGCGTCCTCGCCGCGACAGCGCTCCTGGTGGTCGGCTACATCGCCTTCCTCTTCGTCTGTTTCGTCGGCTACGCCTTCCTCTACCAGCGTCACCTGCCCCGCCGCGACGTGGACTTCGTGGTGGTACTGGGCTCCGGGCTGATCGGCGGCGAGCGGGTGCCGCCGCTGCTCGCCAGTCGGCTCGAACGCGGCCGCGCGCTCTACGAGAAGCAGGCGGCCCGCGGCAACCCGCCCGTCCTGATCACCTCGGGCGGCCAGGGTCCGGACGAGAAGCTCCCGGAGTCCCACGCCATGGCGGACTACCTGGTCGAGCGCGGCTTCCCGGCCGAACACCTGGCGCGCGAGGACCGCTCGCGGACCACCGAGGAGAACCTGCTGTTCAGCAAGGAGATCATGGAAAGGGAGAAGCCCGACTACCGCTGCGTCGTCGTCACCAACAACTTCCACGCCTTCCGGGCCGCCCTGACCGCCCGTACGACCGGGGTCAACGGCCAGGTCTGCGGCTCGCCCACCGCCCGGTACTACTGGCCGAGCGCGACGATCCGCGAGTTCGCCGCGGTCTTCCTCACCCACAAGTTCGTCAACTTCGGGATCTGCGGCTTCCTCGCCGTCTGCGGACTGGTCGCGGCGGCTCTGGGCCCCGACTCCTGAGCCCGGTCCACCGCTCGACCGCTCCCGCTGCCGCTCCGCGCCCGGGCCCGGCGTCCCCTCCGGGCGCCGGGCCCTCGCACAGGCTCAGGCGGCGGGGCGCGGAGCGAGGATCGCGCAGGTGGTGGTCGCATGGGCGAACAGTCGGCCGTCCTGGCAGCCGAGGATCCGTGCCTCCGCGGTGGCCATCGTCCGGCCGACGTGCAGGGCCACGCCCTCGCAACGCACCTGGCCCGACTCGGCGAACAACGGCCGCACCATGTGCACATTGAGCTGGGTGGTGGTGTAGCCCACCCCGGCCGGCAGCCGACTCATCACGGCGCAGCCGAGCGCCGAGTCGAGCAGGGTGGCCAGGTAGCCGCCGTGGACGGTGTTCATCGGGTTGAAGAGGTGGTCACCGAGCCGGCCCTCGAAGACGGCGTTGCCGGGTCCCGCCTCGACCAGCCGGAAGCCCAAGGTGCTGCCGATCGGCGGCTGCTGGATCCGGCCGGCGATCATCTCCTGGAGGATCTCCTCGCCGGTGAGGTGCGGAAACGCGGAGACGGGCGGACCGGACTGCCACTGGTGGGTGCGGGTGCGGAGCTCGCCCTCGGCCGCCGGTCCGGCGGGGTCGGTCTCGTAGGTGGTCATGGCACCAACCTGCCCCCTCTCCCGGCCGTCGCTCAAGTGTGATCCCGCTCGCGTCGGCGGGGCCGGTACGACCGTGGCGGCACCGCGGCACCCCGACAGACACCGCGACACCGGCCCCCCGGTCGGCACCTTGACGAAAGGTTGACCTGCTCACGGCAGAACGTTGGGTGCCGCCGATCCTATGGTCGGCGCATGCCTCCACTGCCCTCCGGACGGACGGCCGCGCTGCCCGTGCTGCCCTACCGCAAGCCCACGCCCGGCCGTGACTACTGGGTGTTCGACGACGTCCTGCCCGACCCGGACGCCGTCCGCCGCCGCTGCCTCGACCGCGACGACTGGACCGAGGGCTACCCCTACCGCCCGGAGGCCTGGCCCGGACTGCGCACCATGCCCGGCCTCGAACCCGACGAGCTGGCCCGGGTCGAGTCGCTCGTCCGCAAGGCCACCGGGGCACCGCGGCTCTGGGTGCAGAGCACCCCGGGCGGCGGCACCCTGAACCACAACTGCATCCAACTGGTCGGCGCCACGGAGTCGGAGTCGCGCCCGCACACCGACTCCCGCGCCCTGTGCCGCTACGCGGCCGTCCTCTACCTCAGCCCCGGCGCACCGAAGGACGCCGGCACCGGCTTCTACCGCCAGCAGTTCCCCGGCGGCCGACTCGGCGGCAACCTGGTGACCGCCCCCCACAACAACCTGGTCGAGGCCCTCGGCACCCGGCGCGTCCCGGGCGACGCCTTCACCGAGGACGTCCGCGTCCCCAACCGCTACAACCGCCTGCTCGTCTACCACGCCAACCTCATCCACAGCGCGACCGCCTACCACGGCCTCACCCTGGAGGACCGCCGGATGACCGCGGTCTTCTTCTGGATGGCCTGAGGGACGCCCCGACGACCTCCCGGCAACCGCCCGACGGGGCTCGCGCCCGCGGCCGGCCCGAGCCACCCCGAACCCGACGAACCCGACGGGCCCGACGGGCCGGGCAGAATATCGGGGTGATCCCTCTGCTCCACCCCGACCGCGTCCTGTGCGGACTCGCCGCCAACCCCGCGCTGCCCGCCGACCTGGTCGACCGGCTGATCGCCCTCGCCACCACCGCCACCACCGCCACCACCGCCGCCGCCACCACCGACCCGTCACGCGCCGACGACTACGCCGACGACCTCACCGACGCCCTGACCGAGCGGGACGACCTGACCCGGGCCCAGCTGCGGGCGCTCGCCTCCGGCGCCGCGGGCGCCGCCACCCGGCTCGCCCTCGACGGCCGGCTCACCGCCGACGACGTGGACCCCGTGACACAGCCCGAGGCGGCCCTCGCGCTGCTGGAGCGGGGCGCGGGCCACCCGGCCTGGGCGCGGCGGTTCGCGGCGGACCCGGACGTCCGCCGGCGCGAGCGGCTCGCCGCCTGCCCCGGGCTACCGGAGGACGTCGTCCGTCGGCTCGCCGCGGATCCGGATCCGGAGGTGATCGCCGAACTCGCCGAGGTCGCCGAACCCGGGCTCGCCTCGGCTCTCGCCCGGCACCCGCACACCTCCGTCCGCCGCGGAGTCGCCCTCAACGACCGGACACTGCCCGAGGTCCTGGCCGCCCTGCTCACCGGGGACGGACTGCCTCCGGCCCGCTCCTGCCCGGTCTGCGCGCTGCACGCCGTGCCGTTCGACCACGACCCTGACTGCCCGCTCCCCGGCTGTTCCCTCCTTCCCGGGGCGAGTTGCTCCGGCGCCCACGAGTCCGCGCAGCACCGGATCACCCTCGCCGCGCTGGCCCGTCCGGCCACGCCGACGCCGCTCGCCGCCCGGTTCGCCGACGACCCCTCGACGCTGCTGCGGGCCGAACTCGCCGCCCGCGCCGACCTGCCGACGGAGACCTGTCTCCGGTTGGTGGCCGACCCGATCCCGTGGGTCCGCGGCGACCTCGCCGAGAACCCCTCGATCGACGAGGAGGTGATGCGCGCCCTGGCCGAGGACCCGGACCGGAACGTCGTACGACGGCTGGCCCACCACCCGCGGCTCCCGCTCGCGCTGCTCACCCGGGTGGCCGTCCGGGCGCGGATCGGCCCCGTCCTGCTCCCCCGGATCGCGACGGCCTCCGCCGCCGAGGTCGCGGCGCTCGCCGCCTCCCCGGAGCCGGCCGTCCGGATGCTGCTCGCCGAACGCCGCGACCTGCCGGCCGCGATCCGGGACGCGCTGGCCGTCGATCCGGACGCCAAGGTCCTCAAGGCGATCGCCCCGCACCCGGGGCTGTCCGAAGCCCTGCTCCGCGCCATGGTCGCCCGGCACGGTGTGCGGGTCGCCGCGCGGGTGGCCACCAATCCGGACGCCTCGCCGGAGCTGCTCGCCGACCTGGCCCGCCACCGGCCGCCGGTCCAGAAGGCGCTCCGCGCGATCGCCGGCCACCCCTCGGCGACGGCGCCCGCGCTGACCGTCTGCCTGGCCGACGCCCAGGCCCGCCCGATCGCCGCCGCGCACCCGGCGCTGCCGGTCGGGCTGCTCCTCGAGCTGCTCGGCAGCGACCTCCCCCACCTCGCCGAAACCGCCGCCGCCAACCCCGCCCTGCCACCGACGGTCGCCCGCGCGCTCCTCACCGGACCGGCAACGACCTCCCCGGCCCGGTGACGCCGCACCCAGCCCGTACAGCTCCCCGTACAGCTCCGCAGCGGAGCTCCTAGGCCGCGAGGAGGTCGCCGGGGCGGGTGCGGGAGAGGCCGACCCGGGTGAGGGCGGCGGCGAGGCGGGCGAGGTCACGGGGCCGGGTCAGGCCGGCGAGCGCTCCGGGGCTGTCGGGGAGGCCCAGCTCGGCGGCGGTGCGCAGGGCGCGGTCGTCGAAGAAGGGCCGGAGGGTGGGCCAGACCGCCTGGGCCTCCCGGCAGAAGATGCCGGCGCCGACCGGGCCGATCCGGGGGAAGACCCGGATCAGTCCGGCGACCTGCGCCGGTTCCCCGTCGGCCTCGTCGCGCAGCCGCCGGAGGTCGCCGCGCCAGCGGTCGAGCAGCAGTTCGGCGCCCCGGCCGAGCGCGGTCGCGGTGCTCTCGTCGTAGCGGACGTAGTGGGCACGGCCGAGGGCGTCCACCCTGCTCTGCCAGTCGGAGGCGGCCATCGCCTTCGGGGTGCGCAGGCCGGCGGCGGAGAGCTCGCGCGCAGCGGCGACGGCGAGGTCCGCGCCGATCCGTACCGAGCTGAGGGTGGTGAGCACCAGCAGCCGGTAGAGCGGCGACGGCGTGTCGCGGAGCCGGATGCCCGCCTCGTCGGCGTACGTGCGGCCGAAGCGTTCCAGCAGGGTGGCGACCGTGTCCTCGTGGCCCATCGCGAGCCTCCCGTCCTCCCCCATCCGGCACCTGCCCGGGTTGGCGGAGGACATGCGCGGGGAAGGGGGCCGTATGGAGCACGCCGACCCGCCGAATCCCGACCCGCCGCACGTCGACCCGTCGCACGCCGACCCGCCGCCCACCGAGGCGGCGCGACCGGAGTGGGCCGGGCTCGACCGGCTGGACACGCCGGAGCTGTTGCGGCTGCTGAACGCCGAGGACCGTACGGTGGCCGGCGCGGTGGCCCGGGAGCTGCCGCGGATCGCCGTCGTGGTGGACGCGGTCGCGGCGCGGATGGCCCGGGGCGGGCGGCTGGTCTACGCGGGCGCCGGGACGGCCGGGCGGTTGGGGGTGCTGGACGCGAGCGAGTGCCCGCCGACCTTCGGCACCGCCCCGGACCGGGTGGTGGGCGTGATCGCGGGCGGGCCGGCCGCCCTGGTGCGTGCGGTGGAGGGGGCGGAGGACCGCGCGGAGCTGGCGGTCGCCGACCTGGCCGCGCTCGCGCCGACGCCCGAGGACACGGTGGTGGGGATCTCCGCCTCCGGCCGCACCCCGTACACGGTGGCCGCGGTCCGGTCCGCGCGCGAGGCCGGGGCACTCACGGTGGGGCTGGCGGGGGTGGCCGGGTCGCCGCTGGTCGCGGCCGCGGAACTGGGGATCGAGGTGGAGACCGGCGCCGAAGTGCTGGCCGGCTCGACCCGGCTCAAGGCGGGCACGGCGCAGAAGCTGGTGCTGAACCTGCTCTCCACCGCGGTCATGGTCCGGCTCGGCCGGACGTACGGGAACCTGATGGTGGACGTCCGCGCGGGCAACGCCAAGCTCCGCGACCGGGCGCGGCGGATCGTCGTCGACATCACCGGCACGGACGAGGCGACGGCGCGGCGCGCGCTGGCGGCCACCGGCGGCGAGGTGAAGTCCGCCGTGCTGGTCGTCCTGGCCGGGGTGGACGCCCCGGCCGCCGCCCGCCTGCTCGACGCGGCGGGCGGCCGACTGCGCGAGGCCCTGGACCTCGCCCGCAGCGGCCGGGGAGCGTAGTCGGGCGGCCCCCGGTCAGACCTCCTGGGCGTCCAGCCAGTGCAGCAGGACGGCGCGCTCGGTGTCGGTGCCGACCGGGCTGGCCGGGTCCAGCGCCCAGTGGCGGATCCGGGTCACGGTCTCCGCGTCGAGGTCCAGGTACAGCCGCCAGTGGGCGTGGGGGTGGCAGTTGGCGTCACGGGGTTCTCCGCACTCCTGGCAGTGGGTGAAGAAGGCGTCGACCAAACGGTGCACGATTGTCTCGGCGGACATGGGCGGCGGTACGTCCTCACTCACTCGGTTCCCGGGCTCGTCTGCGGATCCGCCGGACTTCGTGGGTCGGCGGCCCCGCAGTCAAGGGTGCGGGGCCGGACGGGCCGGACGGCAGGGACCAACGTCCCGTCCGGGCGGTGCCCGGGCGCGTCGCCCGGGCACCACCTCACCGGAACCGGGCCCGGACACGACGGAGGCCCGGTCCCCGTGGGGGTGGGGACCGGGCCGTTCGGGGCGCGCCGCCGGGGTCAGCCCCGGCCGGCGGACTTCTGGGTGCGCCGGGAGACCGAGTCGAGCACCACGGCGGCCAGCAGCACCGCACCGGTGATCATGTACTGGATGGCCTGGGCCGCGTGCACCATGTCCAGTCCGGTGGTGATCGACTGGATCACCAGCATGCCGAGCAGCGCCGACCAGGTGCTGCCACGACCGCCGAAGAGGCTGGTCCCGCCGATGACGGCGGCGGCGATGGCGCTCATCAGCACGTTGCCGCCACCGAGCAGCTTGTCGGCCGACCCCTGCTGGGAGGCGATGAACAGGCCGCCGAGGCCGGCCAGCGTCGCGGAGATCATGAAGACCGAGATCCGCACCCGGGCGACGTTGATGCCGGCCCGGCGGGCGGCCTCGATGCCACCGCCGACCGCGAAGATCTGTCGGCCGTAGGAGGTGCGGCGGAGCACGAAGTCGGTGAGGGCGACCACGCCGACCAGCACCACCAGCGGCAGCGGCAGGCCGCTGTCCTGGTTGAGCGTCCAGGCTCCGACCAGTGCGACCACGGCCAGGCCACCGGTGCGCAGCGCGATCTCGCCGAGCGGCCGGGCCGGCAGGCCGGCGGCGGTGCGGCGGCGGGCGGTGAGCAGCTGGGCGGCGAGGTAGCCGCCGACGGCCAGGACGGCGAGCAGCCAGGCGAAGAGGATGTCGCCGTCACCGAGGAAGTAGTTGTCCAGGTGGGCGACGACGCCGTCGTTGATGTTGTTGACGGTGCCGAGCTTGCCGAGCACGTAGTCCTGGAGGCCGCTCCAGGCGAGCATGCCGGCCAGGGTGACGACGAAGGCGGGCACGCCGATCCGGGCGAAGAAGAAGCCGTGCAGGGCGCCCATCGCGGCGGCGGCGAGGAGGGCGAGCAGGATGGCCAGCCACTCGTTCAGGCCCTGCCGCACCGCGAGCACCGAGGTGATCGCGGCGCAGGTGCCGGCGACCGAGCCGAGCGAGAGGTCGATCTCGCCGAGCAGCAGCACGAAGACGACACCGACCGAGATGAGGCCGTAGCCGGCGATCCACTTGGTGATGTTGGTCAGGTTGTCGGCCTGGAGGAAGTGCCCGGTGACGCTCTGGAAGATGATCGCGATCAGGATCAGGCCCAGGACGACGGGCAGCGCCCCGAGTTCGCCGCTGCGGATCTTGCGGCGGAACTCCTCGGCGTAACCGGCCACGCCGCCCTGGCGGACCAGCAGGCGAGGGTCGACGGCCGGGGCCGGGGTGTCCGCGGTGGGGGTGGTCTGACTGGTGCTCACTTCGCTTCCTCCGCGATGCGTGCCTGGCGCCGGGTGACGGCGTTGTCGGTGGCGCCGGTGATGGCGGAGATGATCTCCTCGGACGTGGTCCCGGCGACCGGGAAGGCCCCGTTGTTGCGGCCGAGCCGCAGGACGGCGACGGTGTCCGCGACCGCGCGGACGTCCGCCATGTTGTGGCTGATGAGGATGACGCCGAGGCCGCGCTGGCGCAGCCGTTCGACGAGGTCCAGGACCTGCGCGGTCTGTTCGACGCCGAGGGCGGCGGTCGGTTCGTCGAGGATGACGATCCGGGGGTCGCCGACCAGGGCGCGGGCGATGGCGACGACCTGGCGCTGTCCGCCGGAGAGCGCCGCGATCGGGATCCGGACGCTGGGGATGCGGATCGACAGCGTGTCCAGCAGTTCCTTGGCGCGCCGTTCCATGGCGACCTCGTCCAGGACGCCGCGGCGGCGCAGCTCGCGGCCGAGGAAGAGGTTGGCGACGACGTCGAGGTTGTCGCAGAGCGCGAGGTCCTGGTAGACGGTGGCGATGCCGAGCGCCTGGGCGTCCTGGGGGCGGCCGATCCGTACCGGACGGCCCTCCCAGGTGATGGTGCCCTCGTCGATGGGGTGGACCCCGGCGATCGTCTTGACCAGCGTGGACTTTCCGGCGCCGTTGTCGCCGACCAGGGCGACGACCTCGCCGGCGTGGACGTCGAGGTCGACGTCGGTGAGCGCCTGGACGGCGCCGAAGCGCTTGGAGACCGCGCGCAGCGCCAGTACGGGTGCGCCTGTCACGTGAACCATCTCCTGCGGGGGTGTGCGGGGCGGGGAGGGAGGGGAGGGAGGGGGCCGCGGTCGGCCGGCCCGCCGTCCGGCGCCGCGCGAGGGCGCCGGACGGGCATCGGCCGGGCGTGGGCCCGGGTGGCCGCCGGGTGCCGGCGGCCGGGGGCTGCCGGGGGCTGCCGGGGGTCGGTGGCCGTGGCCGCCAGGGGTCAGCGACCGGTGGGCGGCCCGAGGGCCTCGGCCGGGGTCGGCCGGGCCGGACGGGACCGCCCCGGGGTCACTTGAGGCCGGCGGCGGCGCAGGCCGCGGCGTAGTCGGCGGTGCAGACGTCGGCGGCCTTGTAGAGGCCGTCGGCGATGACGGTGTCGTTGATGTTGGCCTTGGTGACGACCTTGGGCTCCAGCAGCTTGGCCGGGATGCTCTTGTCGGTGTCGCTGTCCACGGTGGCGGAGGCGACGGCCTTGACGTCCTTGCCCTGGAGCAGGTTGACGGCGAGTTCGGCGGCGCTGTCGGCGAGCGGCTTGTACGCCTTGTAGATGGTGTAGGCCTGGTCCCCGGCGACGATCCGCTGGATCGCGTCGAGGCCGGCGTCCTGGCCGCCGACCGGGATGCTGAGGCCGGCCGCCTTGAGCTGGGTGATGATCGCGCCGGCCATGCCGTCGTTGGCGGAGTAGACGGCCTGGAAGCCGTCCTTGCCGAGCTGGGTGATGGCGGCGCCGGTCTTCTGGCCGGCGACGGTGGGCTTCCACTCGCCGGACTGCTCGTAGACGACCTTCTTGATCTTGCCGTCGAGCACCTTGTGGGCGCCGGACTTGAAGAGCGCGGCGTTCGGGTCGGCCTCGTCGCCGTTGATCATCACGATGTTGGCGTCGGCGGCCTTGGCGCCCAGGGCGTCCAGCAGGGCCTGGCCCTGGAGTTCACCGACCTTCTCGTTGTCGAACGAGACGTAGGCGGCGACCGGGCCGGTGGCGAGGCGGTCGTAGGCGACGACCTTGACGCCCTTTCCGGCGGCCTCCTTGACCCAGGCCTGGGTCGACTTGGCGTCGAAGGCGTCGAGGACGATCACCTTGACGCCCTCGGCGATCAGGGTGTCGAACTGCTGCTTCTGCTTGGCGGCGCTGCCCTCGGCGTTGCTGTAGCGGACCTTGCAGTCCGGGCAGAGGGCGGTGACCTTGGCCTCGATGAACGGACGGTCGAACGACTCGTAGCGGGTGGAGGAGGCGTTCTCCGGCAGCAGCAGGCCGATGGACTTGGAGTCCCCGGAGCTCGCACTGTCCTTCTTGTCGCCACCGGCCTTGCCGCAGGCGGCCAGCGACAGGGCCATCGAGACCGCGGCGGTGCCGACGAGGACGCGACGCATCGTTGCGTTCATGGGGGGATGCCTCCGTGACAGGGGCCGCAACTCTGCGGCGAGGTGGCAGGAGTTAACCCGGCGGAAACCCTTGTCGTCAATAAGTAAATTCAAGCTCCGGCGAATCCCTGCTCTTTCGTTATCTTCGTGAACGCCTGCCCGCCCTTGAAACTTGGAGGATCCTCCGAGTCAAGACCTGACAGGACATGACAGATGCGGACGTATCGTTCACCAACTATGGCCATGACCTGGTCTGTACCTGAGAGGTGAACGATCGATCGGTGCACGTGCAGGGCATCCGGCGATGACCGGAGACGCTCTTGACAGGGACAGGTCGAGCACGCTCGCGCGTTCAAGAGTTTGATCATCCGTCAGCGAATTGCGCCGCCATCCGGTCCCGGTAGCGGCCCGGCGTCGTGCCGAACTGCCGACTGAAGGCGTGCGAGAGCGCGTACGGGGTCGCGTAGCCGACCCGCCGGGCGATCACGTCGAGCGGATCAGCGGTCTGCTGGAGCAGCGCGGCCGCCCGGGTCATCCGCCACCAGGCCAGGTACGCCATCGGCGCGCGGCCGACCAGGGCGGTGAACCGCCGGGTCAGGGTCGCCCGGGAGACCCCCGCGTGCGCGGCGAGCTCCTCGACGTTCCACCCCCGCGCAGGGTCCTCGTGCAGGGCGCGCAGCGCACCCGCCACCACCCGGTCCCCGAGCGCCGCCGGCCAGCGGGAGGCCGCACCCGCCACGGCACCCGTCGCCGCGCCCGCCACCGGCCCCGGCGCGTCCGCTCCGGCGACCGGCCCGGGCGAGGCCAGCCAGGCGCGCACCATGTACACCAGCAACAGGTCGATCAGGCTCGGCACGGCGAGCGCCCCGCCCGGCCCGTCGGCAGCCAGCTCGCCGCCCAACAGGTCGACGGCCGTGCGCAGGTGGGGATGGGCGCCGACCCGGTTCGGCAGATGGACGACGTCCGGCAGCTCCAGCATCAGCGGATGGCTGCGGCTGTGCTCCAGCCGGTACTTCCCGCAGAGCAGTTCGGTGACCGGCCCGGCTGCGGACCCGAGCAGGGGGAGCGGTCCGGGGGCGCCGTCGGCGGTGCTCTCCGGCGCGGGCGACGGCGCCGAGCGGGCCGCCGCGAGCAGCCGCTCGATCGGCACGGCCCGCGCCGCCGTCTCCCGGTCCAGTGGTGCGGCGGCGAGCACGTGCCCCGTCCCGTGCGGCAGCAGGACCGCGTCCCCCGCCCCGAGCTGGACGGGCTCGCCGCCGTCCGGCAGCAGCCGGCAGCCGCCCGCCAGCACCACGTGGAACCCCGCACCCTCGTAGGCAGGGATCCGGGCCGACCAGGGCCCGCCGACCCGCAGCCGGTTGGAGGAGGGCCGCCCGATCCGGACCGCCGCGATCGCGTCGCTCACCACGTCCATGCCGTCAGGATAGCGTCAGCGTCCCACCCACGAGCCGATTGCGTATCCGATCGAGCCTTTCACGCATTGAGACACTCACTCGGCCCCTCCTAGGATCGATCTCGACGGAGCGACACCGCAGATCACCGCGGATCACAGCGGATCACCACGGGAGGGACCATGGAACGGATCGTGCTCGGCGAGGCCGAGGTACTGAGGGTGCGGGAGTGGGAGGGGGCGTTCATGCCGGCCGCGAACATCGTGCCCGACGCCACGCCCGACGACTGGCGGCGGAACGCCGACTGGCTGGCGCCCGACCACTGGAACCGCGCCGACGACACCCACCTCGGCGCCCTCCAGAGCTGGGTGATCCGCCACGGCGGGCGCACCGTCCTGGTCGACACCGGGGTCGGGGACCGACGGCAGCGCCCGCACAACCCCCTCTTCCACGACCGCGGCAGCGACTTCCTCGACCGCCTCCGGGCCGCGGGCATCGAGCCCGAGGACGTCGACGTGGTGGTCAACACCCATCTGCACGCCGACCACGTCGGCTGGAACACCGTCGAGCGGGACGGTGCCTGGGTGCCGGCCTTCCCCAACGCGGTCTACTACCTGCCGGCCGCCGACCACGCCTCCTTCGACGCGGACGGGCCGGGGAGCCCCGGCCCCGCGACGCGCCAGGAGGAGCGGCGGCTGCTGTACGCCGACAGCATCGAGCCGGTGGTCCGGTCCGGCCGGGCGGTGCTCTGGACGGACGGCGTCCGGCTCGACGAGGCCCTCACTCTGGAGCCGGCGCCCGGCCACAGCCCCGGCTCCTCGGTGCTGCGGCTCGACTCCGGCGGGGACCGGGCGGTGTTCGTCGGCGATCTGCTGCACAGCCCGCTCCAGCTGAGCCGCCCGGAGTGCAACAGCTGCTTCTGCGAGAACCCGGCGGAGGCCGCCGCCACCCGTCGACGGGTGCTCGAACGGGCCGCGGACCGGCGCGAGTTGGTGATCCCCGCGCACTTCGCCGGGACGGGCGCCGCCGAGGTGCGGCGCGAGGGGTCCGGCTTCGCGGTGACCCGCTGGGCCGGCTGACCGGCGACGGCGGTGGGGTGCCGTCCGAAGCGCTCGGCCGGGATGCCCGTCCGGGGGTGCCCGTCCTCCCCCGCGGCGGACGGACACCCCCGGCCCGGCCGCACGGCCCCCCGCGACCGCACGGCCGGGCCCCGCTAGGGCCTGTCTTCAAACCCTCGTCGTCCGCCCGGAGGGCGGGCGGGGCGGCGTTGGGGTGCGTGCATCGCAAGGCGGAGGAAGGAGCCACTGCGGAGCATTGGCGACCGACGACAACGCGGCGAGGTGCGTGCCCCGGCGTCGCCCCGCAGGCGGGGGTTTGAAGACAGGCCCTACGGGCCTCAGCCGGCGGCGCGGACCGCGTCCACCCAGCGCGCGAGGTCCTGCTCGGCCAGCTCCGGGTGGGCCAGCAGCCGCTCCCGCACCGCGGCGAACACCGGCCCGCCGCCCGCCAGCGCGAGGTCCTTGGCCGCCAGCCGCACCGGGAAGTCCGCGTCGGTGGCCCGGGCCCGCCCGACCACCCCGCCGAGCGGCCCGGCGGCGAGCACGCCGGCCGCCAACTCCTGGGGCAGCCCCAGTGATTCGGCCACCGCCAGGGCCTCGGCGACCACCGCCACTCCCCCGATGATCGCCCCGATCACCACCAGCTTGAGCGCCGCACCGGAGCCCGGCCCACCGCACTCGACCACCGCGCCGAGCCGTTCCAGCACGGGGCGGACCCGCGCGAGGTCCGCGGGCTCACCGCCCGCCAGCACGGTCAGTCCGCCGGACCCGGCCGGGCCGACGCTGCCCAGCACCGGCGCGTCCACCAGCCCGACCCCGGCCGGCAGCCGGTCACGCGCCTCGGCCACCGCCTCGGGGCCGACCGAGGACATGTCGACCCAGACCGTGCCGGGCGCCAGCTCCGCGGTGAACCGCCCGGCGACCCCGGCGAGCGCCGTCGGATCGGACAGCATCGTGATCACCACGTCCGCGCCGCGCACCGCCGCCGCCGGATCGGCGGCCTCCACCGGCCCCTCGTCGGCGGCCCCGTCCAGTCGGCCCGGCGTGCGGTTCCACACCGTCAGCGCGTGGCCGGCGGAGGCGAGTCGGCGGGCCATGGGGAGTCCCATACGGCCGAGCCCCAGAAATGCGATCTTCTCCATGGCCTCCACGGTAGGAACCATCGAGGCAGGCGACAAGCGAATGTCTCGCATGGTAACCATGCGGGATGGACATGGCTTGGCTCAACGTCTTCCGCACCACCGCCCGACTGGGTTCGTTCACCGCCGCCGGCGAGCAGTTGGGGTTCACCCAGTCCGCGATATCCCGTCAGATCGCCGCCCTGGAGGCCGAGTTCGGCGTCCAGCTGTTCGACCGGCTGGCCCGCGGCGTCCGGCTCACCGAGCACGGGCGCACCCTGCTGCCGCACGCCGAGGCCCTGCTCGACCGACTGGACGGCACCCGGCGGGAGTTGGCCGCGCTCACCGACCTCGACCTGGGCCGGCTGCGGGTCGGCGCCTTCGACAGCGCCAACGCCGCGCTGCTGCCGGCCGCGCTGGCGGCGTTCCGGTCCGCCCACCCGGGGGTCGGGATCTCGCTCACCGAGGGGCTGTCGGCCGATCTGCTGGACCGGCTGCGGGACGGCTCCCTCGACCTCGCGGTGGTCGCCGCCTATCCCGGACACCCCTACGACACCGAGCTGTTCGAGCTGCGCCCGCTGGTCGAGGACCCGGTGCTGGTGGCGCTCCCGGCCGGTCATCCGCTGGCCGGACGCGACCGGCTGCGGCTCGCCGAACTCGCCGGGGAGGACTGGATCGCGGCCAGCCGGCACCCCGGGTCGACCCTGCTCGCGGCTTGCGTGCGGAGCGGCTTCCAGCCCCGGATCGCCTACGAGGTCGCCGCCTGGACGGCCAAACTCGGCCTGGTGGCCGCCGGGTTCGGCGCCACCCTGATCCCCGCGCTGGCCGCCCGCGCGGCCCGGCCGGACATCGCGCTGGTCCCGCTGCACCCCGAGGACACCCCGGTCCGGACGGTCCGCACCGCCGCCCTGCGCGGTCGCTCCGCCCCACCCGCCGTCACGGCCTTCCTCCCCCACCTCACGGCCGCCGCCGCCCGGACCTGACCCACCTCCGGGCGGGACCGGCCCGGCCGTGCCCGGGACACCCGGGACCGGGGCGGGTCGGCGGCCGGGCGCGAAGCGGGGCCGGGAGGCGGCCACCGCCCCAGGTGTTCGGGACAGCGGGCGGCGGACCTTGGGAGTCACGCCCGGTCGGCACCGGGCGCCCCCCATCGGCCCGAGTCCAGGGAACCCCCTCATGACCGCACAGTCCGTCCTGTCCGCCGCCCTCCTCGACGCCCGAGGCTCCGTCTGCCTCCCCGACCTGCTCCGCGCCCAGGTGACCGCCCGGCCCGACGCGACCGCGGTGACCGGCGACGGCGTCCGGCTCAGCTTCCGCGAGCTCGGCGCCGCCGCCGACGCGCTCGCCGCGCACCTGCACCGGCTGGGCGTGGCCACCGACGACTGCGTCGGCCTGTACACCGAGCCGTCCCCGGAGCTGATGACCGGCGCCTGGGGCATCCTGCACGCGGGCGCCGCGTACCTCCCGCTCTCCCCCGAGTACCCGGAGGAGCGGATCCGCTGGATGATCGAGTCCAGCGGCACCCGGGTGATCGTCGCCCAGCAGCGGCTGCGCTCCCGGCTGGCCGAACTGGTGCCGCCCGGCACCCGGATCGTCACCCCCGCCGACCCGGCGGACCAGGCCGCCCCGACCGACCCCGGGGAGGGCGGGCGGGGCGGCGCGCAGGAAGGTCCGCAGCAGCGCCACATCCCGCACCAGAGCCACGGCCCGGCCGGCCCGGGCCCGGAGTCGCTGGCCTACATCATCTACACCTCCGGCAGCACCGGCCGCCCCAAGGGCGTGATGATCGAGCACCACAGCATCGTGTCCCAGCTGCGCTGGCTGGCCGACGCCGACCATCTCGGACCGGACGCCACCGTGCTGCAGAAGACGCCGATGAGCTTCGACGCGGCGCAGTGGGAGATCCTCGCGCCCGCCGCCGGCGCGCACGTGGTGATGGGCGCACCGGGCGTCTACCGTGACCCGGAAGCCCTGATCGACACCGTCCTCGCGCACGGGGTGACCACCCTGCAGTGCGTGCCGACCCTGCTCCAGGCGCTGCTCGACACCGAGCGGCTGGCCGACTGCACCGCGCTGCGCGGCCTCTACTCCGGCGGTGAGGCGCTCTCGGTGCGGCTGGCCCGGGCCCTGACGGCGGCGCTGCCGGGCGCGGAGCTGGTCAACCTGTACGGGCCGACCGAGTGCACCATCAACGCGACCGCCCACCGGGTCGACCCGCGGGAGCTCGGCGACGGGGCCGGCTCGGTCCCGATCGGCGTGCCGGTGGACCGCACCCGCTGCTTCGTGCTGGACGAGGAGCTGGCGCCGGTGGAGGTCGGCGCGACCGGCGAGCTGTACATCGGCGGCGTCCAGCTGGCCCGCGGCTACCTCAACCGGCCGGACCTGACGGCGGAGCGGTTCGTCGCCTCGCCGTACCTGCCGGGCGAGCGGCTGTACCGCACCGGCGACCTCGCCGAGTGGAACCCGGACGGGACCCTGCAGTGCGCGGGCCGGGTGGACAACCAGGTCAAGCTGCGCGGCTACCGGGTCGAGCTGGACGAGATCGCGCTCGCCGTCGAGGAGCACACCTGGGTGCGCCGGGCGGCCGCCGTGGTCACCGACGACCCGCGGACGGGCCACCGGAACCTGGTGGCCTGCGTGGAGCTCAACCCGAAGGAGGCCGCCCTGATGGACCAGGGCAACCACGGCGGCCACCACCAGTCCAAGGCGAGCAAGCTCCAGGTGCGGGCCCAGCTGTCCAACCCGGGGCTGCGCGGCCCCGCCGAGCTGGCGGGCCGCCCGGTGGTCGAGCTGCCGGGGCGCCGGGAGACCGAACGGCAGCGGCGGGAGACCTTCGCCCGCAAGACCTACCGCTTCTTCGAGGGCGGCCCGGTCACCCGGGAGTCCCTGCTGGCGCTGCTCGCCGCGCCGCACCGGGCGTCGGTGACCGGCAGCCGGGGGGACGGCATCACCCTGGCCGAACTCGGCCCCGTGCTGCGGTGGTTCGGCCAGTTCCACAGCCCGGAGCGGCTGCTGCCGAAGTACGCGTACGCCTCCCCGGGCGCGCTGTACGCCACCCAGCTCTACCTGGAGACGGACGGCTCGCACGGGCTCGACGCGGGCGTGTACTACCACCACCCGGTCGACCACACCCTGGTCCGGGTCGGTGACGCCGCCGGCCGCCCCGGGCTCGCCCTGCACTTCCTCGGCCGGCGCGGCGCGATCGAGCCGGTGTACCGGAACAACATCCAGGAGGTGCTGGAGTTCGAGACCGGCCACATGCTGGGCGTGCTGGAGGAGGTGCTGCCGGAGTACGGGCTGGCGGTGCGTCCGCTGGGCCACGAGCCGGCCGTCCGGCGGCGGCTGGACGTCGCCGAGGAGGACTACTACCTGGGCAGCTTCACGATCGTGCCGGACGACGGACGACCGCCCCGGGACGACACCGAGCTGTTCGTCCAGGCCCGTCCGGGCGGGGTCGAGGGCCTGCCGGCCGGCCTTTACCGGTACGAGGGCGGCGAGCTGACCCGGATCTCGGACGAGGTGGTGGAGTCCCGGCACGTCATCGCGATCAACCAGCAGGTGTACCGGCGGGCCGGTTTCGGCATCACCGCGGTGAGCCGGGCCGCCGAGCCGTGGCTGGAGTACATCGGCCTGGGCACCCGGCTGCACCACCTGCAGCGCAACGGTCTCGGCTTCGGGTTCATGTCCTCGGGCTACAGCTCGAAGAGCGGTCACCCGCTGCCGGCCGCCCGGCGGATCGACGCGATCCTGGCCGGCTGTGGGATCCCCTCCGGCGCGTCGTACTTCTTCCTCGGCGGGCGGGTGAGCGAGGAGCAGATCCGCAGCGAGGGCATGCGGGAGGACGCCGTGCACATGAAGGGCCCGGCGGAGCTGATCAGGGACGAGCTGGCCACCGTGCTGCCGGACTACATGATCCCCAACCGGGTGCTGGTGCTGGACGCGCTGCCGCTGACCGCCAACGGGAAGGTGGACGTCAAGGCGCTGGCCGCCGCCGAACAGGTCAGGGACGCCGCGACCGGCGCGCCGTTCGTGGCACCGTCGACGCCGACCGAGCGCCGGCTGGCCGGGATCTGGGCCGCCGCGCTGAAGTACGAGCCCGTCTCCGCGGCCGACGAGTTCTTCGCCGCTGGCGGGAACTCGCTGATCGCGGTGGCGCTGGTCAACCGGGTGAACCGGGAGTTCGGCACCCGGCTGCCGCTCCAGGTGCTGTTCGAGTGCCCGCGGCCGGCCGAGCTGGCGGCACGGATCGACGCGGCCGCGGCCGGGGCCGGCCCGGCCCGCGGTCCGGCCTCCCGGCTGGTGCCGCTGCACCGCGGCGGCACCGGCGAGCCGGTGTTCTGCTGGCCGGGGCTGGGCGGCTACCCGATGAACCTGCGTCCGCTCGCCGGGCGTTCGGGCCGGCCGTTCTACGGCGTCCAGGCGTACGGCATCAACCCCGGGGAGACGCCGTACCCGACGATCCGGGAGATGGCGGCGGCCGACGTCGCGCAGATCCGGGCGGTCCGGCCGGAGGGCCCCTACACCCTGTGGGGGTACTCCTTCGGCGCCCGGGTGGCCTTCGAGGCCGCCTGGCAGCTGGAGCGGGCCGGGCAGCGGGTGGCGGACGTCATGCTGATCTGCCCCGGCAACCCGGAGCTGCGGCGGACCGACGGCGAGCGGTACGGACGGGAGTCCTCGTACCGCAACCCGGCGTACCTGACCATCCTCCACTCGGTGTTCTCGGGCTCGGTCGCGGGGCCGGGGCTGGCGGAGTGCCTGGCCGAGGTGCGCGACGAGGACGGCTTCGCCGCCTTCGTCCACCGGGCGCTGCCCGACCTCGACGAGGAGCTGATCCGCCGGGTGGCCCGGATCGTCGGGGAGACGTACGAGTTCGAGTACACCTTCCGCGAGCTGGCCGAGCGGCGGCTGTCGGCCCCGGTGACCGTCTTCAAGGCCACCGGTGACGACTACTCGTTCATCGAGGGCAGCTCCGGCTGGTCGGCCGCCGCGCCGGGCACGGTGCAGCTGGCCGGTGACCACTACGGCGTGCTGCGGGAGCACGGCGTGGACGAGCTGGCGGCCGCGCTCGCCGCCGCCACGGCCCCGCCGGCGGACTGAGCCCGGCGGCCGGGTCACCACCCGTACCGCCCGAACTGCCCGCGCCGTCCGGGGACCGTCGGAACCGGTCCCCGGACGGCGCGGGCGCGGGCGCGGCGGGAGGCGTCAGCCGCGCCCGCGGGCGGCGAGCCGCCGGTCCCAGTCGGCCGCCAGCTCGGCCATCCAGCGCGCCGCGGCGTCCAGTGCCACCGGCCGGACGGCGTAGCGCACCTCGCGTCCGGCCCGGTGTCCGGCGACCAGGCCGGCGGCCTCCAGCACCGCGAGGTGCTTGACCACCGCCTGCCGGGTGACCGGGAGCCGCCCGGCGAGCGTGGTCGCGGTGGCCTCGCCCTGGGCGGCGAGCAGGTCGAGCAGCCGGCGCCGGGTCGGGTCGGCCAGGGCGCCGAGCACCCGGTCGACCGGCGACGCGGCGTCCGTCACGGCGTCGGTCACGTCCGTCACGTCCGTCACGTCCGTCACGGCGTCGGTCGCGGCGTCAGCCCCGGTGCCGAGCACCGTGTCCGTCGCGGCGTCACTCATGGACTGCTCCTCAGCGCCGTCACCCACCATGGCAACTGCATGGTTGCACGTCGCACGAACCACGGACAATCCGGTGGCCGCGCCCGCCCCTCACCCCCACCACTGTTCCGGGACGCCCGCCTGCTCCTTCTCACCGGCTTCCGGGACCTCCCGGACAGCGACCCGGGCGGGGCCGGCGGTGACGAGCAGTTCGTCCGGACCGGCCGTCACGACCAGGTAGCCGGACTCGCGCAGCACCGCGGCGACCGCGCCGGTCACCGCGGTCCGGATGCCCTCGGCGGGCGGCGGCCCGGCGGCGGCCCCGTCCGAGGGCGGCCAGCCGATCAGCACCCCCCGCGGGCCCTGGTCGATCCGCAGGCCGGAGGGCCCGCGATCGGTGTCGAAGCCGGCCCGGGCCAGGTCGGCTGTCACGTCCTCGAAGAGTTCCCGGTGATCCACCATTGGCGCAGCGTAGGCCCGGTCCCGCACCCTCCCCGGGCGCGGCGCGCGCCGAAACGCCCCGGCGCGTCGTCAACAGCACCCGAGCGCAGCATCGGAGCCGCGCCGCGGCCGCCCCCGGGGCACGTCCGGGGCCTCCGTCGCGGCGCCCCACCCCCCGGACGGGCCGACACGAGCGGCCGGACGGGCCGATGGACGTGCACAGTCGGCGCGCTCCCGACAGCATGACAGAGTAAGCGCTCCATCACTTTGAGCAACGGGGGCGGCGGGTCGCCGGATCCGCGCGCCGGCCTGCCCGGCACCCCCGTATCGAGAGGTCCGATGATCACATCACTCCACCGGCCGGGCGTTGCGCGGCCGGGCGTCCAGGACGTGCCGCGGCGGACGCCGGGGAGCCCGTCGTGAGAGCCGAGCAGCAGCCGGGCCCGCAGCCGGTCACCAGCACGCGCGCGGCGCCCGCCAACAAGGTGGAGGCGCTCGTCGACTGGACCGACGGACGGCTCGGCATCTACGGCCTGTCCAAGTCCAATCTGCGCAAGATCTTCCCGGACCACTGGTCCTTCATGCTGGGCGAGATCTGCCTCTACACCTTCGTCATCATCATCCTGACCGGGGTCTGGCTGACGCTCTTCTTCGTCCCGTCCATGAGCGAGGTGACCTACGAGGGCTCCTACGTACCGCTCCAGGGCATCCCCATGTCGGAGGCGTTCGCCTCGACGATGCACATCAGCTTCGACATCCGCGGCGGTCTGCTGATCCGCCAGATCCACCACTGGGCCGCGATCGTCTTCGTGGCCGCGATGTTCGTGCACATGATGCGCGTCTTCTTCACCGGCGCGTTCCGCAAGCCGCGCGAGATCAACTGGCTGTTCGGCGCGGGCCTGCTGATCCTCGGCATGTTCGACGGCTTCATGGGCTACTCGCTGCCGGACGACCTGCTCTCCGGCACCGGCATCCGGTTCATGGAGGGCGCGATCCTCGCCGTGCCGATCGTCGGCACGTACCTGATGTTCTTCATCTTCGGGGGCCAGTTCCCCGGGTTCGCGATCGTGCCGCGCCTGTTCACCGTGCACGTGCTGCTGATCCCGGGCATCATGCTCGGGCTGCTGGTGGCCCACCTGATCCTGGTCTTCTACCACAAGCACACCCAGTTCGCCGGGGCCGGCCGGACCAACGACAACGTGGTCGGCATGCCGCTGATGCCGGTCTACATGGCCAAGGCGGGCGGCTTCTTCTTCCTGGTGTTCGGCATGGTGGCCGCGATGTCCGCGGTCGCCACCGTCAACCCGATCTGGCTGTACGGCCCGTACCGCCCCGACCAGGTGTCGACCGACGCCCAGCCGGACTGGTACATGGGCTTCTCGGAGGGCCTGATCCGGATCATGCCGGGCTGGGAGATCGGCCTGTGGGGCCACACGGTCAACATGGGCGTGTTCGTGCCGCTGATGATCTTCCCGCTGGTGCTGGTGGCGATCTGGGCCTACCCGTTCCTGGAGGCCTGGATCACCGGGGACCGGGGCGAGCACCACATCGCCGACCGGCCGCGCAACGCGCCGGTGCGCACCGCGTTCGGCGCGGCCTGGATCAGCCTCTACCTGATCCTCCTCGCCGCCGGCGGCAACGACCTGCTCGCCACCCACTTCCACCTGTCCATCAACGCGATCACCAACGCGGCGCGGATCGGCTTCTTCGTCGGGCCGGTGATCGTCTTCGTGATCACCAAGCGCTGGTGCCTGGGCCTCCAGCGCCGGGACAAGGAGAAGGTGCTGCACGGGCGGGAGACCGGCGTCATCAAGCGGCTCCAGCACGGCGAGTTCATCGAGGTGCACGCGCCGCTGCCGCCGGACCGGCTGCACACGCTCACCGCGCACGAGCAGGTGGAGCCGTTCGAGCTGCCGGCCGAGGTGGACGAGAACGGGGTGGCCCGCAAGGCGAGCGTCTGGGCCCGCACCCGGGCCAGGCTGTCCCGCGGCTTCTACGGCGAGGGCAGCCAGATCGCCAAGCCGACCGCCGAGGAGCACCAGGAGATCACCAGCGGCCACGGCCACCACTGATCCCGCCCGCCGGTCCGGATCCCGGCGACCCGCACGGTCCGGCCCCGGGCCCGGGCACTGCGGCCCGGAGCCGGACGCACGACCGGGAGGACGGCCAGCAACGCCGCGGCGAACGCCACGGACAGGCACACGGCCGCCCAGCGGGCACAGATCCGACGGCACTCGGCGCGGTAGCGGGCCGCCAGCGCGCGGCAGCGGCCGACCGCCCGGTCGACGACCTCCTCGGCGTACCGGAGGCGGTCGTCGGTGTACGCCTGCTCCAGGGCCTCGCGATCGTCCGGCGCCAGCCAGGGGAAGCGGTCGGCGAAGGCCCGGGCGTCCCGTTCGGCCGCCGCGACCTCCGCCTCCCAGGCGAGGTAACCCTCCAGCCGGGCGATCTCCAGTCCGGGGTTCACCGCCGGCCCGTCCGTCCGCGGGCCGCCCGGCCGACCGCTCCGCCGCCGCACCTGGGGCCGGGCGTTCCGCGCCTTCGGCGGACGCTGTCTGCCACCCATGACCGCTCCTTAGTCCTGTGGTGTCCCGTGTGTTCTGCGCTGTCCGTCCTCCACCCCCGGCGGATCGCTCCGCGACGAGGCAATCACTATCAGTGACCGGGCGCCGGTTCGGCCCCGACTCGCCGGGCGGCCCGGCGTCCTCCGTGCGGATCCGCGGGCGCCGGTCGGCGGATCCGCGGGGCGGGACCGCGTCCCGCCCGGCGCGCGGGCGGCGTCGTGCGCCGGGGCGACCCCGGCGCACGACGGAACCCGCACGCGTGCGGCGCCACCACCGTGGCACCGTGGACACGCTCCGCACACACCCGTGTACCATCGGCGATCGAGTCGGCGCCCTGCCGCGCGCCGGCCCGACCCGCCCCGGTCCCCGTCCGGGGTGCGAACCAGGAGGTCAGCCATGCCCGACGCCGGTCGGTTCAGCGAATTGGGCGAGCAGGGCTCGCGCGCGGTCATGGAGGCGGCGGCCGTCCTGGAACGCGAGCTGGCCGCCGGACTCGCCGACGCCAAGGCCGCGACCGCCCGGCTCACCGGCGAGCACCGCGTCGACCAGGAGGAGTTCGACCAACTGGTGCGCAGGGTCTCGGAGAACACCCACCAGCTCATCGACGCCGTCAGCGAGCGGGTCCTCGCCAACACCACCGGCGACGTGTCCGACCAGGCCCAGCGGCTCGCCTCCAACGCCCACGACGTCCTCGACCTGCTGCTCAGCCTGGGCTCGCTCGCCCCCGGCCTGGCCAACCGCGGCCTGCAGGGCGCCTTCGGGCCGCAGCGCGCGCCGCAGGCCGCCGACGGCACGGGCGGCGACGGCGGCGACGGAACGGACGGGCGGCCCCAGGGGTGACGACCACGGCCGGACGCCCCGCCGTCGGCGCGCCGCTGGTCGAGCGCGTCCTGGCCCACTACCGCGAGCGGACCCTCGCCGAACTCCTGCGCCACATCCCCGAGCAGAGCCCGCCGTACCTCTACGACCTGGCCGCCGACTACCCGACCCGCCCCTGCAAGGGCCTGCGCGCGGCGCTCTGCCTGGTGACCTGCGCCGCGTTCGGCGGCGTACCCGACCGGGCCCTCAACCCGGCCGTCACCGTGGAGCTGTTCCACAACGGCTTCCTGGTCCACGACGACATCCAGGACGGCAGCGAACTGCGCCGGGGCACGCCCACCCTGCCCGCCCGGTACGGCGTGGAGGTCGCGCTGAACGTCGGCAACGCGACCAACCTGCTCGGCCTGCGGCGGGTGATGGCCAACCGGCGGGCGCTCGGCGGGGAGCTGGCCTGGCGGCTGTTCGAGGAGACCGAGCTGATGTGCCGCCAGTCCCTGGAGGGGCAGGCGCTGGAGATCGCCTGGATCCGGGACAACGTCTGCGAGCTGACCAGCGCCGACTACTACCGGATGTGCCTGAAGAAGACCTCCTGGTACACCTTCCTCTACCCGTGCCGCTCCGGCCTGCTGGTCGCCGAGGGGGCCGGCACCGACGCCACCCGGCTGGACCGGTTCGGCTGGTACCTGGGCGCCGCCTTCCAGATCCAGGACGACGTGCTCAACCTGGTCGGGGCGGCCGAGGAGTACGGCAAGGAGATCGCCGGGGACCTCTGGGAGGGCAAGCGGACCCTGATGCTCATCCAGCTGCTGGAGCGCGCCACCCCCGCCGAACGCGCCCGCGTGGTGCGCCACCTGAGCCTCACCCGGGCGCAGCGCGGCCCCGGGGCGGCGGAGGACGTCGCCTGGCTGCTCGACCGGATGACGGCCTACGACTGCGTGGCGCACGCCCGGGAGGCGGCGGCCGGACTGGTCGCGGCCGCCGAGCGGGAGATCGAGGGCGTCCTGGCGGACGCGCCGGAACCGGCGGCGACCGACGACGAGGAGGCCGCCGAGGCCGCCCGGGCCCGGGCCTTCCTGCTGGCCCTGCCCGACTTCGTGGTGGCCCGCGGACGCTGACCCCGCCCGGCCCTGGGCCGTTGTCACTCCCTGTGCGTAAGATCCGGAACGTCGGCCCCGGGCGGCGGGAACCGGCCGTGCGGCGGTCCGCGTCACCGCGGATGACGGCGCGAGGGTCAAGCGGGGGGTGGGGTGGCCGATGTCCGTACGATCGGGGCTGCGGGAACTCGAAAGGCTCGCCGGGCGGCTGCCGGCCGGCGCCGAGCTGTACCGGCTGCGGCCGGACGGCCGGGTGCTGCTCGCGGACCGGGACGGCGCACGGGAGTTGGGGCCGCAGGCCCCGCACGGGCCGGCCGGTGAGGAGCTGCTGCGGTTCATCGACGAGGGCCAGTTCGCCCACTACCTGGTCGGTGACGCCAAGACCTCGCCGGAGCGGCCGTCGAACGCGACGTACAAGCTCGGCATCGTCGCCCCGCGCAGCGCCTTCACCCCGCACGCGCACGGCGGCGAGCACCTGGTGCTCAGCCTGGGCCACGCCGCCTGCGGCCTGTACGACGCCGAGCGGCGCCGGGTGGTGGAGGTGCCGCTGACGCCCGGGCTGCTGATACGGATACCCGAGCTGATGCCGCACTCCTTCGCCAACCGGGGCCGCGAGCCGCTCAACATCCTGGCCGCCAACACCGGGTACGGCATCGACCACGAGGACTACGCGATCACCGCGGCCGAGGCCGAGCGCCGGGCGGAGACCGAACTCGCCGAGGCGCTGCGGGCGGTGGAGGACGGACAGCGGATCGGCCGGGTCGGCCGGCGGGAGCGGCTGGCCGCCGGGCTGCGCAGGCTGGCGGCGGCGCTGGAGGAGTCCCCGCGATGATCTGTCCGCGCTGCGACGCCCGGTTGCTCGCCCGTGAACGGACGGGCCGGACCTGCGCCCGCTGCCGCCGGCCGTACGCCCTGGACCCGAAGCTCGACCGGGGCCTGCACGACGTCCGGATCCGCCGCGCCGTCGAGAAGCTGGGCGACGACGGGCGGCTGCTCCTGACGACCGAACAGCTCCGCTGGTCGCTGCAGGGCCGGGGGCGGCCGCCCGCCACGGCCCGCGAGGTCCCGCCGGGCCGCCCGACCGAGCCCGTGTTCGAGGGGACCGGCATGCTGGTCTTCTGCCTCGGCATGGGCGCCGGACTGCTGGTCGTCGCCTACCTGCTGCTGGCCTACCTGCCGGCCGCGGTCATCCTGGCCGTGCTGGCCGGCGGTTTCGGGATCGTCCTGCTCCTCGCCATGGCGCGCGACGCGGTCCGCCTGCTGCGGCGCGAACGGATCCTGGCCCGGTGGGAACTGGCGGAGCGGCAGTGGCAGTTGCGGCGCGAGCTGCTGTGGCGGCAGGCGGACGCCTGGACGGCGCCGGTGGCCGAGCTGCCCGGCTGGAGCGCCGGGTCGTTCGAGGACGTGGTCCTGTCCCGCTGGACCCAGGTCTACGGCGCCCTCCCCGAGGGCGTGGTCCGGGCGTCCGCCGTCCGGCCGTCCCTGCCGGACGGTCCGCCGCTGCTCGCGGTGCTCTGCCCGGATCCGGCGGTGGCGGCCTTCCTGCACGCCAACACCTTCGGCGCGCGCCACGGGGCGGTGCTCGTCGACACGCCGGCCGCTCTGCCCGCGGGCCTGCCCGTGATCGTGCTGCACGACGCCTCGCCGGAGGGGCACCTGCTGGTCGCCGAGGCCCGCGCCGCGCGGCCGGCCGTCGCGGTGGTGGACGCCGGGGTGTCGGTCCGCACCGTGCTGGCGGCGGGCGAGCGGGCCGTCCAGCTGTACACGCACCGGCGGCGCGCGGAGCTGGAGGCGCAGCTGGACCGGCTGCCGTGGCTGCGCCCGGCGGAGCGCGCCTGGTTGGGCGCCGGGTTGTGGAGCCCGCTCGCGGCCGTGCCGCCCCGGCGGTTGCTGACCGCGGCCGAGCGCGCCGCCGAGCGGGCCCTGCTCGGCGGGATCGGATTCCTGAGCTGGCCGGTGCCGGAGGTGCCGCGATGATCTGCCCGCACTGCTCGAAGGACCTGCTGCAGCGCCAGCGCACCAAGCGCCGCTGCTCCTACTGCCGCAAGGACTTCGCCCTCGATCCCAAACTGGACGGCGTCGGCCTGCACGACGTGCGGATCCGCAGGCTCACCGGGAAACTCTCCGACGAGGGGAGGCTGACCGTCACCGCCGGGCAGCTGGCCTTCGCCCTGCAGCACCGGGGGCGGCCCCCGCAGCGGTTCCGGGGAGACCGCGGCAAGGCGGCCGGGCTGATCGTCCCCGGCCTGATCGCGCTCCTGATGTCGATCGCCCTGATCGACCTCGGCCTGGCCCCCCTGGCCGTCGCGGTCGCGCTCCTGCTGATCGGTCTCGGGATCCGCCAACTGTGGCTGGCCGACGTGCCCGCGCCGGACACCTCGGTGCACTCGCGCTGGACCGAGGACGCGTTCCGCACCACCGTGCTGGAGCGCTGGCGGACCGTCTACGGCGCCCTCCCGCCGGGGCTCGTGGAGGACGGACTGGTCCGGCCCGGCCCGCCGCCCGCCGACCCGGCCTTCGTCCTGCTCTGCCCGGACCGGACGGTCCTCGCCTTCCTGCACGCCAACCGCTGGGCCGAGCGCCACCGGGCGCTCCTCGTGCCCGACCTGCGCGCCGTCCCGGCCGGGCTGCCGCTGGTGGTGCTGCACGACGCCTCCCCGCAGGGCCATCTGCTGGCCGCCGACGCGCGCGCCGCGCGGCCCGGCCTGCGGGTGCTGGACGCCGGGCTGTCGGTGCGCACCGTGCTGGTCGACGAGACCAAGTACACGCTGCTGCGCGACCTGCACCGCTCCACGGACCTCCAGGTCCGGCTGGAGCGCACCGTCCCGGAGCTGACCGGCAGCCAGCGGGCCTGGTTCGCCGACGGCTGGTGGACCCCGCTCGCCGCGCTGGCGCCCAAGCGGCTGATGGCGGTCGCCGACCGGGCCGCCGAACGGATCACCGCGCCGCCGGCGCCCCGGGCCCCGGACGCCCTCCGGACCGGTCCGGTGCGCTCCCCGGCGGCGGGACGGCCGGAGAACCCCTTGGAGACCCGCCGCCGGGCGCTCGCGGTCGGCTTCCTGACCTGGCCCGAACCCGCGGCGGACGACCAGCCCGGGGCCGGCGGGGACCGGCCCGGCGGACCGGACCCCGACAAGGGTTCCGGCAAGGGCCCCGCATGACGGCGGGGACGACGAAAGGCAGGAACCGCATGACGCTGCGTCCGCTCCTGGACGGCGCACTGACCGTCGCCGCCGGCCGGGCCGGGGAGCCCGGCGGGCTGCGGTACACCGAACGGCAGCTCTACTACGAGCTGTGCCGGGTGCTCCAGCCGCTGCACGCCGGGCCGCGCCGGATCCCGTACACCCTGGCACCGCCGGTGCGGTACGACCGGTTCGCCGCCGCGCTCGCCGCCCGCCGCGACGACTTCCCGGGGCTGCTGCCGCCGCCCGCGCTCCGGCCGGACGGTCCGCGCCCGGCGGTCGCCGCGGAGCACGACCTCTACGACTACGGGGTGCCCCGGCTGCTGGTCTGCCAGAGCCGGGAGATCACCGCGATGCTGATCGCCAACGATCTGCACCTGGAGGCCGCCTGCCCGGTCCTCGCGGCCGACGAACTGCCCCTCGACGCACGGCTGGTGGCTTCGCTGGAGCGGGCCGGCGGCGCCGTGGTGCACGTGCTGCACGACGCCAGCCCCTCGGGGCTCGCCTGCTTCGCGCAGGTCCGGGCCCGGTACGGGCCGGCCGACGGCGGTCCGGCGGGCGTCCGGGTGCGCTCGATGGGCCTGGTCCCCCGGCACGCGGGCACCCTGCACCTGACCTCGGGGCGCGGCCCGCACGGTCCGCGGGGGCCGCTGCCCGCCGGGCTGCGGCTCGAGGAGCGGGCCTGGCTGGCCAGCGGGCGGACCGTCGAGCTGGCCGCCGTCGCCCCGGCCCGGCTGCTGCACACCGTGATCCGCCAGGTCCGCGGCGCCGGGACGGCCGGCCCCCGCCGCACCCCGCTGCACCGGCGGGTCCGCACCGTGCGCGGCAGCGGCTTCCTCAGCTGGCCGGCCGACTGACCCCGGCCGCCGGACCGCTCCGCGCCGCCGCACCCGACCCGCCGCCCCGCCCGACCCGTCCGAGTCTGTGAGGACCCCGCACCCATGAGCAACGCACGCCACCTCGGCTACCGCGACGAACTGCTGGCGGACGGCCAAGTGCACCGCCGGTACGAGGACGGCCGCAGCGAGTGGCGCCGGCGCGGCACCCACCGGCAGATCCACTGGCACGACAGCCTCGGCCGCTCCGGCACCGACGAACCGCTCGGCCGCGACCTGGTCAAGCGGCGGTACGCGGACGGCACCGCCGAGTACGGCCGCGACATCGGCTACGGCCGGACCGTCTGGGCCGACGGGCTGGTCACCCTCAACCGCAGCTCCTTCGGCGGACGCCTCGGGGTGGTGGTCGGCGCCCTCGGGGTGGCCGGCGTCGCCGCGATCACCGCCGCCCAGCTGCCGCCCTCGATCCTCTCCGAGGCCGAGGAGGAGGAGCTGCGCCAGCAGGCCCGGCAGCAGGGCGCCGGCTCCTCCGGGAGCGGTGACGGCGGCAGCGGCGGGGGCGCCGACATCTCCGTCGACGGCAGCGGCAGCGGCAACGGCAACGGCAACGGCAGCAACGACGGGCACGACGGGGACCACGGTCACGACGGGGGCCACGACGACCCGGCCGCCGGCGACGACTTCGGCGACTGGAACGACTCCGACGACGGCTGGGACAGCGACGACTTCGGCTGAGCCGCCCCCACCCCCGCCTCCGCCCGGCCCCGGCAGCCCGGGGCCGCCCCCTCGACGAAAGGCACCGCTCCACCATGCCCCGCTGCTGCGCCAGCGCCGGCCCCGACGCCGACCGGGCCCGCACCCACCTCGCCGCGCTCACCGGCGCCACCGCGCCCCGCGGCGCCCAGGCCGCCCTGCTGCCCGCCGAACCGGGCTTCGCCACCGGCCCGCACACCGTCGACGGCCGCACCGCCGTCGGCGAGGTCACCCTGCACAACCGGACCGAGCTGCTCGCCGCCCTCGCCGCGGCCGGCTCCCCCGCGCCCGCCGACTGCCCCGACGGCGAACTGCTGCTCCGACTGTGGCTGCGGCTCGGCGCCGACGGCCTGCGACGGGCCGACGGGATGTTCGCCCTCGCCGTCGTCGACGGCGCGGACCTCGTGCTGATCCGCGACCACGCCGGCGCCCGCACCCTCTTCCACGCCCGCGCCGACGGCTGCTGGGCCGCGTCCACCTCGCTGCGCGCCCTGCGCCACTGGCCCGCGCTCGACACCGGGCTCAACCTCGCCGCCGTCCGCTCCTTCCTCACCTTCGCCTACCTGCCCGGCGAGGAGACCCTGCTGCGCGGCGTCCACGAGGCCCTGCCCGGCCGGGTGCTGCGGCTCGCCGCCGACGGCACGACGCACCAGGAGCCGTTCTGGGAGCCCGCCGAGCGCCTCCCCGAGGGCGAGGCCGCACCGCCCAAGGAGTACGCGCGGGAGCTGCGCGCCCTGCTCGAAGGGGCCACCGCGCGGCGGCTGCCGGTCGGCGGGCCGGTCGGGGTGCTGCTGTCCGGCGGCGTCGACAGCTCGCTGGTCACCGCGCTGGCCGCCCGGCTGCACGACCACCCGGTGCACACCTACTCGATCAGCTTCGGCGACCGGCTGCCCAACGAGCTCGGCTACTCCGGCCTGGTCGCCGGTCACTGCGGCACCCGGCACCGGATCCTCACCGTCTCCGGCGAGGAGGTCGCCGCCCGGCTCGCCGACACCGTCGCCCTGCTCGACAGCCCGGTCGGCGACCCGCTGACCGTCCCCAACCTGATGCTCGCCGAGGCCGTCGCCGCCGACGGGATCACCGTCTCGCTCAACGGCGAGGGCGGCGACCCGGTGTACGGGGGACCGAAGAACCTGCCCATGCTGGTCCACGAGATGCACCGGGACGACCCGGCCCCCGAGGTCAGGGCCGAGGCCTATCTGCGGTCCTACCGCAAGTGCTACGAGGACCTGCCCCGGCTGCTCACCCCGGACGCCCTGCGGGCGCTGGCCGACGAGCCGCAGCCGCGCCGCTTCGTCGCACCGTACCTCTCCCCCGGGCCGATGCACGCGCTGCTCAACCAGCTGCTGCACTGCAACCTGCGGACCAAGGGCGCGCACCACATCCTCACCAAGGTCGAGCGGCTCACCGCCTCGCGCGGGGTGCAGGGCCGGTCGCCGCTGTTCGACCGGCAGGTCGTCGACCACGCCTTCGCCACCCCGCCGACCCTCAAGCTGCGCGGCACGGTGGAGAAGTGGGTGCTGAAGGAGGCCGTCCGGGACCTCCTGCCGGCGGCGGTCGTGGACCGGCCGAAGAGCGGGATGCGGGTACCGGTCCAGCAGTGGCTGCGCGGACCGCTGCGCGACCTCTCCGCCGAACTGCTGCTCGGGCGCACCGCCCGGGAGCGCGGGCTGGTGCGGCCGGACACCGTGCGCACCTGGATGCGCCGCGAGGGCACGCTGCTGCCGCGCCAGGGCGGCAAGCTCTGGCTGGTGCTCACGCTCGAACTCTGGTTGCGCGCCTACGACCTGTGACCCCTCCCCGTCCCCTCCCTTGCTCCCCTGCTGCCCCGCCGGAAGGCCCCGCCATGGCACCGTCCACCGTTTCCCCCGTCGCCGTCCCCGAGCTCCGGCTGACCGACCCCCGCACCGGCCACCCCCGGGGCACCCTCGTCCCCGCGCGGGCCGGGCAGGTCGCCGAGACCGTCGCCCGGGCCCGGGCCGCCGGGCCGGGCTGGCGCGCGCTCACCCCTCGCGAGCGCGAACGCCGGCTGGACGCGCTCGCCGACCTGATCGAGCGGCACCTCACCGAGTACACCGTGCTGGAGCAGGCCGGCACCGGGAAGCCCGAGGCCGAGGCCGCCGCCGAGATCCGCGAGGTCGCCGACCTCTTCCGGTTCTACGCGGGCGCCGCCCGCACCGGCACCGCGCCCGCCGCCGGCCGCTACCTGCCGGGGCACGAGAGCTGGGTGCGCTGGGAGCCGGTCGGCGTGGTCGCGGCCGTCGTCCCGTGGAACTACCCGCTGCTGATGGCCGCCTGGCGCTGCGCCCCGGCCCTCGCCGCCGGGAACACCGTGGTGGTCAAGCCCGCCGAGACCACCCCCGACTCGGCGGAACTGCTCGCCGCCCACGCCGCCGAGGCGCTCGGCGACGGCGTGCTCGGCACCCTCCCCGGCGACCGGGAGAGCGGCCGGCTGCTGGTCGCGGCCGACGTCGACCTGATCGCCTTCACCGGCAGCGCGTCCGCCGGCGCCGACATCGCCGCCCGGGCCGGACACCGCCGGGTCAGCCTCGAACTCGGCGGCAACAGCCCGGTGCTCGTCCTGCCGGACGCGCCCGACCACACCTGGGCCGCGCTCGCCGCCGCGTGCACCTACAACGCCGGCCAGAGCTGCGCCGCGCCCGCCCGGGTGATCACCCTCACCGAGAACTACGAGCGGACCGTCACCGCCCTCGCCGCCGCGCTCGGCGCCCGCGAGTCCGGCCGCGACTTCGGGCCGCTCAACAACCCCGACCAGGCCGCCCGGTACGACCGGCTGCTCGCCGCCTCGGCCGCCGGACGCTCGCTGCCCGCGCCCGGCCGCGGCGACGGCCTCTGGCGCCCCGCCCGGCTGCTCGCCGACCTCCCGGACGACGACCCGGCGGTCGTCGAGGAGGTGTTCGGCCCACTGCTCACCGTCCAGCACGCCCCCACCGTCGAGGCGGCGCTCGCGCTCGCCAACGGGGTCCCGCAGGCCCTCGCCGCCAGCGTCTGGACCGCCGACCTGTCGAGCGCCCTCGACCTGACCGCCCGGCTGGACGCGGGCGAGACCTGGATCAACTGCCACCTCGCCCAGAGCGCCGAGCTCCCGCACAGCGGCCGCGGCACCTCCGGTCAGGGCATCGACCTGTCCACCCTCGCCCTGCACGAGTACCAGCGCCCCAAGACGGTGACCGCCCGGCTCCGCGTCGGCGCCTGACCCCCGGCAGGGTGCGGCGGGCCGCCCGTACGCGGGCGGCCCGCCGGAACTGCTCGCCGAGCATCGGTCGGCCGCCGTTCCCGACGGCCAGGGGGCTCAGGCGAAGGCGCCGGGGCGCCCGAGGGCCACCAGGTGGTGGTCCTTGGTGCCGACGTAGATCCGGCCCCGGTCGGTGGCGGGCACCGAGAACTTGCTGACCGTGCCGAGCGGGAAGGAACGGCGCAGCTTGAGGGTGCCGTCGACCGGGACGGGGTCGTAGGCGCGCAGTTCGCCGCCCTCCCCGTACTTGCCGGTGCCCGACCAGATCACCCAGACCAGCGCCGAGCCGCTGCGGCTTCCGTCGGAGGTGACGACGGGTGAGCCGGACATCTTGAGGAAGTCCTCGGCGCTGGTGCCCGCGCTGGTCAACTGGGGTGAGCCGGCCGCGGTCACCCCGTACTTGAGGGCGCGCAGCTTGCCGTAGTTCTCGACGGTGTAGACGTAGCCGCCGTCGCCGCCCCAGACCGCCGGGTGGCCCCAGACGCCGCCGTAGGGGCCGGTGAGGCCGACGACCTTGTCGGTGCCGCCCGGGCCCTGGCCCGTGCCGCCGAGGTCGTCGCGGTCGAGCAGGAAGATCCGGCCGTCCTTGCCGACCTGAACCATGAGGTGGGGGTGGGTGGCGGTGCCGAAGCCGGCGGGGAGGGCGACCGGGCCGCCGGAGCCGAGGTCGGTGTCCTTCCTGTCGAGGGTGGCGTTGTTGGTCGGGCTGAAGAAGTCCACGGGGGCGAAGCCGCCGTCCGCGTCGACGGCGAAGCGGACCACGGACTCGCCGAGGCCGCCGGGTGGGCGGTTGCCGGGCCCGGGGGCGGGGGAGGCACCGGCGCCCTGTCCGTTGGCGGTGCTGAGGAAGAAGCGGCCGGGTCCGTCGGAGACCAGGCCGCTGCCGGCCATCCAGACGGAGGCGCGCTGGGTGTCGGAGCCGGCGACGGTGGAGAAGAGGGTGAGCTTGCGGGTGCGGGTGTCGAGGCCGGCCACCGTGCCGATGTAGTCGCCGATGCCGCAGAGCGAGCCGAAGCCGAAGTAGAGCCGGCCGTCGAGGAGCAGCAGCCCGGGGCGCTGGAGGGCGCGGTAGGCGTTGAAGGGCTTGCCGGGCGCGTTCACCGGATCGCCCTGGACGGTGACGGGCCAGCCGCTGCGCTCGGCGCCGGTCCGGGCGTCGAGGGCGTGGACGTAGTGGTGCGGGTGCCGGTCGTCGGGGCCGTCGTCGACCTTGCTGGTGAGGTAGACGGTGCCGGTGGCGGGGTCGTACACCGGGGTGGAGGTGGTGCCGACGTTGGGACCCGGGTCGGAGCAGCCGATGGCGGCGGAGGCCCAGGCGGGGCCGTTCTGACGGTGCCAGACGATCTTCCCGGTGTTGGCCGCGATGCCGTAGACGTGGTTGGTCTCGGTGGCGACGACGACGGTGTCGCCGATCACCAGGGGCTGGGCGAAGACCTGGCCGTCGAGCTGGGTGGAGAAGCGGACGCCGAAGTCGGGGCTGGTGACCTCGGACGGGCTCAGCAGCGGTTCGGCGCGGTCCCAGGCGGTGCGGTCGTTGCCGAAGGAGATGGTGGTGACGTCGGCGCGGGCGGTGCCGGCGGCGAGCGGGGCGAGCAGGGCGAGCCCGGTGAGGAGCGCGGCGGCGCGCGGCAGGCGCCGGGCCGGGCGGGGCGGGGCCGCCGGGCGGGGGCCGGGGGTGGTGCGGTTCATGGCGCCATGGTTCGGCGGGTCGGGCGCTCCCACCAGCGGGGGTGGGCCGGTCGGCGGGCGGCCGTTCGCGCCGTTCGCCGGACACCCGGCCGAAGTTGATCTATCGTCGTCCCGGCAGTCCACCGAGGAACGGGGTAAGGCAGTGCGGTACGGAATCATCGGCACGGGCGGAGTCGCGCGGACCGTCGCGGACAAGCTGGTGGAACTCGGTCACGAGGTGACGCTGGGCTCGCGCAGCAAGGACAACGAGGCGGCGGTGGCCTGGGCCGAGCAGGCCGGTCCGAACGGCCACCACGGCACCTTCGCCGAGGCGGCGGAGTTCGGCGAGGTCGTGCTGAACGCCACCCCGGGGACGGTCGCCCTCGACGCGCTGCGGGCGGCGGGCGCGGAGCGGCTGTCGGGCAAGCTCCTGATCGACCTCTCCAACCCGCTGGTGTTCTCCGCCGACGGCGAGCTGACGCTGGACCCGGTGAACACCGACAGCGTCGGCGAGCGGATCCAACGCGAGTTCCCGCAGGCCCTGGTGGTGAAGACGCTCAACACGGTGACCGCGCCGGTGATGGTGGACCCGTCGCGGCTGGCCGGTGAGCACAACATGTTCGTGGCGGGGGACGACGAGGGGGCCAAGGCGCGCACGGTCGCGCTGCTGGGCACCTTCGGCTGGCCGGAGGGGTCGGTGATCGACCTGGGCGACATCACCGGCGCCCGGGCGATGGAGATGACGATGCCGTTCTGGATCCGGCTGATGCGGGCCTTCGGCACGGCGGAGTTCAACTACTCCTTCCAGCGCGCGAAGTAGCCCCCGGGCCCGAGCGGCCGCGGACACCGGCGCGCCCCGTCCCCCGGAAGCTGATCCGGGGGACGGGGCGCGCCGTTTCGGTGGCGCCGGCTACCGGCGGGCGGTGGAGGCGTGCACCCGGTCGGCCGGGTCGTCCTCGACCGGTTCCGGGGTGCCGGACGGGCGCGGCACCCGGACGGCGCCGACCGGCCGGCCCGCCCCGCCGGCCCGGGCACGGCGGCGGCGGCCGGCGCCGCGGGCGGCCTCGGCGAGGGCGAGCTGCCGGTCGGCCTCGGCCTGGATGGCGTCCTTGTCACCGATCTCGGCGTCCGGCAGGGCGTCCGGGAGGAGGTCCTCCAGCAGCCGCAGCGGCCGGTAGGCGAGGCCGATCAGGCCCCAGACCGTGAGCAGCAGGCCGACCACGACGAGCAGCAGTCCGGCGCCGCGGCCCGGCCCGGTGCCGATCACCAGGCCGACGGAGTCGGCGAGCGCTCCGCCGGGCCGCATCAGCGGCTCGAAGACGTGGTCGGAGAGCGGACCGGCGGTGAGGAAGCCGAGCGGCATCATCGACATGGCGAGCATCTGGTTGGTGGCCAGCACCCGGCCCTGGAGCTCCATCCCGACCTTGGTCTGGATCAGCGACATCCAGTGCGAGTTGAGGATCATCATCGATCCCCAGAGCAGGAAGAGCCCGCAGGCGGTGAGCGCGGTCTCGGGGCGGCTGCCGGTGAGGACAGCGGCGAGGCCGACCACCGAGGTGAAGCCGATCATGCCGACGGAGCGGCGGCGGGTGCCGCCCCAGAGCCCCATGACCAGGGCGCCGACCATCGCGCCGAGACCGCCGAGGGCGGTGACCACGCTGAGCTGGAAGGGCGTTCCGGTGGCCAGCACCATCGGGGTGACCAGCACGGTGGCGACGGCGAACAGGTAGTTGAACACCACGAAGAAGACCACCATGGCGACCAGGCTGTGCCGGCGCGCGATGTACCGCCAGCCGGTGACGACCTCCCGCCAGAGCGGCTCCTCCTGCTTGTCGAACATCGCGTTCGGGAAGCGGACCAGCAGCAGGCAGGTGACGCCGGTGAGGAAGGTCGCCATGTCGAACAGCACGACGCCGTGCAGGCCCACCAGGGAGACCAGCACGCCGCCGGCCAGGATGGCCATCATGTCGCCGGCGCCGGTGCCGAGCTGGGCGAGGCCGTTGGCCTGGCCGAGGTAGCGCTTGGGCACCAGCTGGGTGATCGCGGCGAGGTAGGCGGGCCGTTGGAAGGCGCCGCAGGTGGAGCCCACGCAGGCCACGAGGTAGATGTGCCAGACCTCCAGGAGGTCGGTCCAGAGCAGGAGGCCGAGGCCGAGCATGCCGGCGGCGGCCACGGTGTCCGTGACGATCATGATCTTGCGCCGGTCGACCCGGTCGGCGATCGCGCCGGCGACCGGCAGCAACAGGACAGCCGGCAGCACCGCGACGAACGAGATCATCGCGAAGTCGAAGGCCGAGCCGGTCTGCTGGTAGACCCAGACGCCGAGGGCGAAGGTGGAGAGGCTGGTGCCGATCATCGAGACGAACTGGCCGATCGCGACCTTGGCGAAGGTGCCCAGGTCGGCCCTGGCGGCCGGGCGCTTCTCGGCGACCTGCTCGGCCACCTCGCCGGTGGCGGCGAACCCGGCCAGCACCCGGGCGAGCTCACCGGCCTGGTGCTTGAGGAAGTAGTGCCCGGCGCGCGGGACCACCGCGAGGTCGACGCTGTCGCCGAAGTGCTCCCACTCGGTGTACCGCTCCTGGTAGAGCAGGGTGGCGCGGTCCTTCTCGCCGACCACGCAGAGGATCGGGGCGTCGATCCGCTCCGGCCGCGCGTCGCCGTAGGCGCGGGTGTAGAACTCCTCGGCCTGCCGGACGTCGTGGCGCAGCGCCCGCACCAGGAAGTCCTGTTCGGCCTGGTCGTAGACGTCGGTGAAGCCGCCCATCGCGCGCAGGTAGTCCAGGTAGCCGCGGTTGGACAGCGCCCGGTCGCCGGGCATCCGGCGGGCCATCCACTCGGCGAAGCGGCCGGGCAGCCGGGCCGCCGGGAAGGTGCCGCCGAGGGCGAGTCCGCGCAGGTCCACACCGGCCGCCTCCAGCCGCGAGCCGAGGGCGGTGGCGAGCGCCCCGCCGAGGCAGTGGCCGTAGAGCAGCACCGGGCCGTCGATCCGCTCCAGCACCTGGGCGGTCAGGGTGTCGGCGAGGGCGTCGAGTTCGGCGAGTTCGTCGTCGGGGCGGCTCGGGTCGTGGCCGGGCAGCTCGACGGCGTAGAGCCGGTGGCCGTCCGGCAGCGCGTCGGCGAGCGGCTGGAAGGTGATCGGGCTGCCGCCGCCGTAGGGCACGCAGACGACGTTCATCCGGGCCGGCGCGTTGCCCCGGGTGAGCTTGTGCAGCAGGGTGCGCGGCCCCTCGTCGGCGGTGCCGCCGGCCCGGGCGTCGATCAGGGCGGCGAGTTCGCGGACGGTGGGGTGCTGGAACAGATCGATGACCGACAGGCCGTTGCCGATCAGCCGGACGGCGTGCACGGCGGAGAAGGAGTCGCCGCCGAGCGCGAAGAAGTCGTCCGCCGCGCCGATCTCCCCGGCCACCAGGACCTGCCGGTAGGCGGCGGCCACCGCGTGCTCGGTGTCGGTGGTCAGCTCCCCGCCACCGGAGACCGGCTGGGCGGCGACCGGCTCGGGCAGCGCGGCCCGGTCGACCTTGCCGTTGGCGTTCAGCGGCAGGGCGTCCAGGACGACCAGGACGGCCGGGACCATGTAGTCAGGCAGCCGGGTGCGCAGCGCGGTGCGCAGCTCCCCCGGGTCGGGTGCGGCGGCCGGGTCGGCGGGCACCAGGTAACCGGCCAGGGAGCGGGCGGCGCCCTCGCCGCGGGCGACCACGACGGCCTCGCGCACCTCGGGGCGGGCGGTCAGCTCGGCCTCGACCTCGCCGATCTCGACCCGGAAGCCGCGGATCTTGACCTGGTGGTCGATCCGGCCGAGGAACTCGATCGCGCCGTCGGGGCGGCGGCGGACCAGGTCGCCGGTGCGGTAGCAGCGGCGGCCGTCCACCGTCACGAAGCGCTCGGCGGTGAGGTCCTCGCGGCCGAGGTAGCCGCGGGCCACGCCGCCGCCGGAGACGTACAGCTCACCGGGGACGCCGACCGGGACGGGGCGGCGGCGGGCGTCCAGGAGGTGTGCGGTGACGTTGCCGAAGGGGCGGCCGAGCGGGGCGGTGGCCGCGTCGCCGAGGTCGGCGGGGACGGGCGCGCCGAGCATCGAGACGGTGGTCTCGGTGGGCCCGTAGTGGTTGTGCAGCGGCAGCTCGGGCCGGGCGGCGCGGATGCGGGCCACCAGGTCGGGCCGCAGCGCCTCGCCGGCGCAGATCAGCAGTCGGGCGGGGAGGATCGCGCCGAGACCGGCGCCGTGCGCGGCCAGGCCCTCCAGGTGGCTGGGGACCAGCTTCATGGCGTCGATCCGGTGCTCGGCCGCGTAGGCGGCGAAGGCCTCCGGGTCGGTGGCCTGGTCGCGGGTCAGCAGGTGCAGGCAGCCGCCGCCGGTGAGCGCGCCGAACACGTTGGTGGTGCCGAGGTCGGCGGCGAAGGTGGAGACCAGGGCCCAGTTCCAGCCCGTCTGGTCGCCGCCGATCCGCTCGCGCAGCCCGTGCAGGTAGTTGCGGTAGTTGCGGTGCTCGACGGCGACGCCCTTGGGTGCGCCGGTGGAGCCGGAGGTGAAGATCAGGTAGCAGAGGTGCTCGGGGCGGACGTCGACCTCGGGCGGGTCGGTGCGCTCCGCGCCGTCCGGGACGACCACCGGGTGGTCCCCGGTGAGCCGGTCCCGGAGGTCCTCGGTGGTGACCACGGCCGCGGCGTCGGCGGCGTCCAGCAGGGCGTTGATCCGTCCGTCCGGGTAGACCGGGTCGAGCGGCAGGTAGGCGCCGCCGGCCTTGAGGATGCCGAGCATGCCGACGACCAGGGCGGCGGAGCGCTCGACCAGCAGGCCGACCGGGCGGTCCGGGCCGACGCCCTGGGCGCGCAGCCGGTGGGCCAGCGCGTTGGCGCGCCGGTCGAGTTCGGCGTAGTCGAGGACGCCGTCGGCGCCGCGCACGGCGGGCGCGTCGGGGGTGCGGCGGGCCTGCTCCTCGACCAGGCCGTGCAGGGTGGCGCCGAGGTCCCAGCCGCGGGGCGCCTCGTCGTCCCACTCGGTGAGCTGCCGCTGCTCGGACGGGGTGAGCAGGGGAAGGTCGGCGAGCGTCCGGTCGGGGTCGGCGGTCATCGCGTCGAGCACCGTGCCGAGGTGGCCGAGGACGCGCCGGACGGTGGACTCGTCGTACAGCTCGGTGCGCCAGACGAAGTCGGCGGCGAGTTCGCCGCCGTGGTCGACGACGGCCACCGAGAGGTCGAACTTGGCGGTGTCGGTGCCGATCGGCCGCCAGCGGACGCTGTGGCCGGGCAGCTCGGGGCGGGCCTCGGCCTGGTTGTGGACGTTCAGCAGGACCTGGAACAGCGGGGTGTGGGCGAGTTCGCGCTCGAGGCCGAGCGCGTCGATCAGCCGCTCGAACGGCAGGTCCTGGTGGGCGTAGGCGCCGAGGGTGGTGTCCTTGACCCGCTCCAGGAGTTCGCGGACCGTCGGGTCGCCGGAGAGGTCGGTGCGCAGCGCCAGGGTGTTGACGAAGCAGCCGACCAGCGGCTCGGTCTCGCTGCGGGTGCGCCCGGCGACCGGGGTGCCGACGGTGACGTCCTCGCTGCCGCTGTAGCGGCCGAGGACGGTCTGCAGGGCGGCCAGCAACACCATGTGGACGGTGCTGCCGGTCTGTTCGGCGAGGGCGCGGATCCGCCGGGTGCGGTCGGCGCCGAGCCCTTCGGTGAACCGGGCCCCCTCGGTGCTCGCGACGGCCGGCCGGGGCCGGTCGGCGGGCACCGTGACGGTGGCGGTGGCCCCGCGCAGGCGCTCCTGCCACCAGCTCTGCTGGCGGTCGAGTTCGGCGGCTAGCTCGGTGCGCTGCCAGTGCGCGACGTCCGCGTACTGGACGGGCAGCGGCTCGAAGGCCGGTTCCCGCCCGGCGCGCCGGGCGCCGTAGGCGGTGGCGAGGTCGCCGAACAGCACGCCGATCGACCAGCCGTCGGCGGCGATGTGGTGCAGCACCAGGCTGAGCACGGCCCCCTCGCCGGTGCGCAGCAGGGCGGCGCGCAGCGGCAGGTCGACGGCCAGGTCGAAGGGGCGGCGGGCCTCGGCCGCGAGCCGGTCGTCGATCCGGTCGGCGGGGACGTCGGCGGTGGCGAGGGACAGCTCCGCCGCGGGTCTCGGTTCGGGGCTCACCTCGCCGTCGACGGTCGGGTAGACGGTGCGGAGCACCTCGTGCCGGGCCAGCACGTCGGTGAGCGCGGCGGCCAGGGCGGCCTCGTCGGGCTCGCCGTCGAGGTGCAGGGCGAGCGGGATGTGGTAGGCGGCGCTGTCCGGCTCGTACTGGGCGAGGAACCACATCCGGCGCTGGGCCGAGGAGAGCGGGGCCGCCGTGCCCTCGGGGCGCGGGATGATGGTGCGGTGCCCGGCGCCGCCGGCCGCCGCCTTGGCGGCCTTGGCCTTGGCGAGGCGGCGGCGCAGCAGTTCCTGCCGCCGGGCGGCCTGGTCGGGCGGGGTCGCCGGGTCCGGTCGGACGGCCGGGTCGGGCCCGGTGGCGCTGTGGTCGGTCATGCGGTCTCCCCCGTCAGGGCGCCGGTGTCGCCGGCGGCCGTGCATGCTTCCAAGGTCACGAACCGTCCGGTGTCGCCGGTGGGTTCGAGGTCGGTGGGGTGGTTCACCGGGCGCTCCCGGCGGTCTCGTCGTGGCCGTTCGGACCGTCGTGGCCGTTCGGACCGTCGAGGTCGTCGAGGTCGTCGATCTCCTCCAGCAGGCGCTCCTCGACGCGGCGGGCCAGCGCGGCCAGCGTCCGGTCCTCGAAGACGACGCGCAGGGGCAGTTCGGTTTCGAAGGTGTCCCGGATCCGCGCCAGCAGCCGGGTGGCGAGCAGCGAGTGGCCGCCGAGGGCGAAGAAGTCGTCGTGCCGGGAGACCCGGTCGACCTTGAGGACCTCGAGCCACAGGTCCGCGAGCAGTTCCTCGCAGTCGCCCTCGGGCGGGGCGCCGGCCCCGCCGAGCTGCGGCACCGGCAGCGCGGCCCGGTCGACCTTGCCGCTGGGCGTCAGCGGCAGCGCGTCGAGCAGGACCAGCCCGGCGGGCACCATGTAGTCGGGCAGCCGCGCGGTCAGCGCGGTGCGCAGCGCGTCCTCGGTCAGGCCCGGGGCGACCGCGTAGCCGGCCAGGGCCGGTCCGGCCGGGGTCTCGACGAGCCGGGCGGCGCCGGCGGCGACCCCCGGGAGGGCGGTGAGCGCGGCCTCGATCTCGCCCAGCTCGATCCGGAAGCCGCGCAGCTTGACCTGGGCGTCGGCGCGGCCGTGGTACTCCAGCCGACCGTCGGCGCGGCGGCTGGCGAGGTCGCCGGTGCGGTACATCAACGCGCCGTCGGTGCGGCCCGGTTCGGCGGTGAAGCGCTCGGCGGTCAGGTCGGGCCGACCGTGGTAGCCGAGCGCGACGCCCGCGCCGGCGATGCACAGCTCGCCGACGCCGTTGACCGGGACCGGCTGGCCGGAGCTGTCGAGCAGGTGCAGCCGGGTGTTGGCGACGGGGTCGCCGAGGGCCACCACACCGCCGTGGGCGGCGAGTTCGGGCGTGACCCGCTGGACGGTGGACCAGACGGTGGTCTCGGTCGGGCCGTACAGGTTCCAGAGCGCGCCGACCCGGCCGAGCAGGGCGCGGGCGAGGTCGGCGGTGAGCGCCTCCCCGCCGCACAGCGCGGTCAGCCCCGGGCGGCCGGCCCAGTCGGCCTCCAGCAGCATCCGCCAGGTGGCGGGGGTGGCCTGGAGGTGGGTGACGCCCTGCTTCTCCACCCAGGCGGCGAGCGCGGCGCCGTCGGTGGCGGTGGCCCGGTCGGCGATCTCCACCCGGGCACCGGCGACCAGCGGCAGCCACAGCTCCAGGCCGGCGATGTCGAAGGTGACCGTGGTGACGGCGGCCATCACGTCCTGCCCGGTGAGGCCGGGTTCGCGGCCCATCGAGGTGAGGAAGTTGACGATCGCGCGGTGCGGCACGACGACGCCCTTGGGGCGGCCGGTGGAGCCGGAGGTGTACAGCAGGTAGGCCGGGTCCTCCGGGCCGACCGTGACCTCCGGTGCCTGGGCGGGGGCGGCGGCGTGCGCGGGGCCGTCCACGAGGACGGTCTCCCGGCCGCGCAGCAGCTCGTCGCCGGCGGTCGCGCCCTCGGCGACCACCACGGTGACGCCGGCGTCGTCGAGCACGGCCCGGTTGCGGGCGAGCGGCTGGTCGACGTCGAGCGGCAGGTAGGCGGCGCCGCTGCGCAGCACGCCGAGCAGGGCGGCGGGGAGCAGCCGGCCGCGCCGGACGGCGACCGCGACCAGGTGCCCGGGGCCGGCGCCGCGGGCCCCCAGCAGGTGGGCCAGCCGGTCGGCGGTGTCGAGGAGTCCGGCGTAGTCGAGGGTGCCGTCGGCGGCGGACACGGCGGGCGCGTCCGGGGTGCGGGCGGCCTGCTCGGCGACCAGCCGGTGCAGCGGGGCGTCGGGGATCGGCGCCCCGGTGCGGTTGACCGGCTCGTGCGCCGCGAGTTCGGCGGCGGAGAGCATGGCCAGCTCGCCGAGCGGGCGGTCGGGTTCGGCGACGGCGGCGGCGAGCAGCGCGACCAGGTGGTCGAGCGCGGCGCGCACGGACCGCTCCTCGTAGCGGGAGGTGCGGTACTCGGCGGACAGCAGCGGACCGTCGGCCGGGAACTCCAGGAACAGCGAGAGGTCGGTCTTGGCGGTGCTGTTGCACACCTCGGCGACGAAGGTGAGCTTCAGTCCGGGCAGTTCGACGCCGGGCACCGGGTGGTTCTGGACGGCCAGCAGCACCTGGGAGATCGGCGAGGCGGTGAGGCCGGGCGAGCCGCCGTAGCGCCGGGCGTGGTCGACGAAGGGGTGGCCGCTGTGCTCGGCGGCCTCCAGGACGGCCGGACGGACCCGGGCGACCAGCTCGCGGAAGGTGTCGGCGCCGGCCACGTCGAAGCGCAGCGCGACGGTGTTGATCAGCGAGCCGATCACGGTCTCCAGCTCGGGCACCGGGCGCACGGCGAAGGGGCTCAGCACGGCGACGTCGGTGCGGCCGGTGTAGCGGTGCAGCACGCCGCCGAGCGCGGCGAGCACCACCGTGTAGAGGCTGGCGCCCTCCCCCGCGGCCCACTTCTCGACACCTTCGACGAACCCGCGGTCCAGCCGACGGGCGAGCCGGCGGCCGGCGACGTCCTGCGGGTTGGGGCGCGGGCGGTCGCCGGGGAGGTACTGGTCGCCCTCGACGCCGCGCAGCCGCTCGGCCCAGCGCTCGGCGGCGGCGCGGCCGGCCTCGACGTCGCGCAGCTCCCAGCGGGCGACGTCCGACAGCTGGAGCGCGGGCTCGGGGAGTTCACCGTCCCGCAGGGCGCGGGCGACCTCGGCGAGCAGCAGTCCGGCGGCCCAGCCGTCGGTCGCGGCGTGGTGCACCGTGAGCAGCAGCTCGTGCCGGTCCGCACCGGTCCGCACCGCGAGGGCGCGCAGCAGCCGGCCGCCGGCGAGGTCGAGCGGGCGGGCGGCCTCGGCGCGCAGCGCGTCGTCGACCGCCTCCTCGTCGGGAACCTGGCCGTGGGGGCCGGTGAGGTCGAGCAGCGGCACCTCGACCGGGTAGGGCGGGCGGACGTCGGCGACGGCGTCGTCGTGCTCCGTCGGGTTCGGGTCGCCGTACAGGGCGGTGCGCAGCGACTCGTGGCGGCGGACGACCTCGGTGAGCGCGCGGCCGAGGGCCTCGCGGTCGAGGGCGCCCTCGGCGCGGATCCGCACCGGCACGTTGTAGAGCGGACTGCCGGTCTGCACGGCCTCGTGCAGCCACAGTTCGCGCTGGAACTCGGTGGCGCGGGCGGGCAGGTGGGCCTCCCGCTTCGGCGGTTCCACGGAGGCCCGGCCACCGCCGCCGTTGGCGGCCCGGACGGCCAGCGCGGCGACGGTCGGGGCGGCGAAGAACTCGGCGAGCGGCACCCGGGTGCCGAACTCGCGCTCGACCCGGGCCAGTAGGCCGACGGCGAGCAGGGAGTGGCCGCCAAGGTCGAGGAAGACGTCGTGCACCCCGACCTCGGGGACGCCGAGCAGGCCCTGCCAGAGTTCGGCGATCCGGGCCTCGGCGGGGGTGCGGGGGGCGACGAACAGCTCGTGCCCGCCGCGGCTGCGGGCGGCCGGGGGCAGCGCCTTGCGGTCGGTCTTGCCGTTGGGGGTGAGCGGCAGCGCGGCCAGCACGGCCACGGCCAGCGGCACCATGTAGCCGGGCAGGGCGGCGGCGCAGTGGGCCCGCAGCTCGGCGGGCGTCGGTTCGGCGGCGCCGGGCGCGGGCTGGACGAAGGCGGCCAGGTAGTCGCCGGCCTCGTCGCGCTGGACGACGGCGGCGGCGGCCTCCACGGCGGGGTGGGTGGCGAGCACGGCCTCGATCTCGCCGAGCTCGACCCGGAAGCCGCGGACCTTCACCTGGTGGTCGACGCGCCCGTGGTACTCCAGGTCGCCGTCGGGCAGCCGGCGGACCAGATCGCCGGTGCGGTAGCAGCGCAGGCCGTCGACGTGGACGAAGCGCTCCTCGGTGAGGTCGGGGCGGCCGTGGTAGCCGCGCGCCAGGCCCTCGCCGGAGAGGTACAGCTCGCCGATGCCGCCGTCGGGCACCGGTATCCGGTGCTCGTCCAGGACGTGGCCGAGGGTGCCGGGGAGCGGGCGGCCGATGACGGGTTCGCCGGTCCCGCCGCGGGCGACCAGCGACCAGGTGGAGTAGACGGTGTCCTCGGTGGGCCCGTACAGGTTGTAGAGCCGCTCGACCCCGGGCTGGGCGTGGACCTTGTCGGCCAGGTGGCGCGGCAGCGCCTCGCCGGCCAGGTTGACCACCCGCACGCCGTCCGGCAGACCGCCCCCGCCGGACGGGCCGTCGCCGGGCAGGCCGTCGCCGGGAAGGATCTCGCCGCGCAGCAGCGCCGCCATGGCGCTGGGCACGGTGTTGATCAGGGTGACCTCGTCCCGGGCGGGCAGCTCGGGCAGGGCCAGGACGTTCTCGGCGACCACGATCGTGCCGCCGACGGAGAGCGGGAGGAACAGCTCGTACACCGAGATGTCGAAGCAGACGGAGGTGCCGAACAGCACGCCGGCGAGGTCGTCCGGGGTGTAGGTGTCGGCGGCCCAGCGGAGCATGGCGTTGACGCCGCGCTGGGTGACCGAGACGCCCTTGGGGCGGCCGGTGGAGCCGGAGGTGTAGAGCACGTAGGCCAGTGCGTCGGTGGTCGCGTCGCCGGTGGTGGGGCGCGCGGCCGCGGGGTCGAGCGGGGCGCCGGGGCCGTCGCCGTCGATGTGCAGGAGGGTGGCTCCGGCACCGTTCAAGAGGTGCTCGTGGGCGCGGTCGGTGATCACCACCGGGGCCTGCGCGTCGCCGACGACCAGTTCGAGGCGGTCGCGCGGGTAGGCCGGGTCCAGCGGCACGTAGGCGCCGCCGGCCCGCAGGACCGCCAGGATGCCGACCACGAGGTCGGCCGTTCGCGGTAGGCAGACGCCGACCAGGGTTTCGGCCCGGACTCCGGCGGCGGCCAGCCGGCCCGCGACCGCGTCGGCCGCGGTGTCCAGCTCGCGGTAGGTCAGCCGGCGCGTGCCGTCGATCACGGCGGTGGCGTCCGGGGTCCGTCTGACCTGCGCTGCCACCAGTTCGGCCAGCGGTGCTGCCGGATCCAGTGGAGGAAGTCCCGTCGAACTCATCGCTCTCTCCCGAGGGGTGCTGCTGCATCGACTTGTGGTCGGCGAGAAATGGGCGGTGTGCCCTCGGAGATGGTGGGGTAAAGATCTACGAATCACCAGCACATTTCCGTCACTCGTTCGATATGCCGGAAAGATCACCTCCGGCGGGCCGGTCAGCGGTGCGTAAGTGTGACGGTTCATCAGTCATTTCGTACAGATTGTCAGCCCCCTTGGCAGCACCGGTCCGTGCCGGTACCGTTTCGCCGACGGTTCGTCAGTTGCGCCATTCGTGCGCCCTGCTGGCACCGCAAGCAGATTTCCGGACGCAATCTTGTCGGAGTACCGTCAAGAATTGACCGGTTGCGGAGGTCCGGGCGCGACCCGAACGAAACACCGCGAATCCGTGCGCATCCCCACTCACCGCTGCGCGCATCCCCACTCACTGCTGCGCGCCCCCGCCCCACCGGGGGCGGCCGCCGGAGGGGCGGACAGGCCGAGCGTGGTCGACCGAAGCGGCGTCGACGGGGCCAATTGTGTGCGGACCGTGTGCATTCATGGGGGCTCCGGGGACGTGTGCGCACCGACTCGATCCCCGGCGCGACCTGACTCCTCCCACGGTCCGCCGCCCGCCGTCCCGGACGCCCGGGGCACCGGTCGCGTCCCGGCCCCACCGGCGTCCCGCCCGGGGCCTGCCTGGCGTCCCCCCGGGAGCCTGCGCGGGGCCGCCCGGGGCGGGCGCCGGCGCCCGGTCTTTGCCCGGGCACGTCCCGGACCCGTCCCGGGCACGTCCGGCGCGCGGGGAGGGGCCAGAATGGACCGCATGTCCCGACGCCGTTCCGCGCCCCGCGCCACCACCCCCGCGCCGCGCCTGCTGCCCTCCTCCCCCTGCCCCTGCGGCCTGCCCGGCAGCTACGCCGACTGCTGCGGCCGGCTGCACCGCGGCCAGGCCGCCGCCACCACCGCCGAAGCCCTGATGCGCTCCCGCTACAGCGCCTTCGCCGCCCGCGACGAGGCCTACCTGCTGCGCACCTGGCACCCGGACACCCGGCCGGACGGGGTGGACTTCGACCCGGCGCTGCGCTGGGTGCGGCTGGAGGTCCTCTCCACCGGCGAAGGCGGCGCGTTCCACAGCGAGGGCACGGTGGCCTTCCGGGCCCACTACACGGAGGGGCGGGAGGAGGGCGTCCTCACCGAGCACAGCCGGTTCGTGCGGCACGAGGGCGCCTGGGTGTACCTGGACGCCCTCTCGCTCGACTGAGCCGCACCGACCGCCCCCTCGCCCGCCGCGCCGGGCCGGACCTGCGGCCCCGCCGGCACCCGCCGACCCGCGGGGCCCTACAGGTAGTCGTCCAGGCGGGCCAGGGCGAAGCCCTGCGCGGTGACCTCGTCGACCACCTTGCGCAGCAGCTCGGGCATGGTGCCCGGCCACAGGTCGGTGCCGCGGAAGTGGGTGAGGATGATGTCGCCCGGGTGGAGCCGCTGGTCGTCGTAGCGGTACTCCATCCGGTCCGGGAACGCCTCCTCGTTCCACAGCGGCACCGCCTCGATGCCGCAGGACCCGGCCGCCCGCAGGGTGTCCTCGTTGTACTCGCCGTAGGGCGGGCGGAAGAGCCGCGGCCGGGTGCCGATCTGCCCCTCCAGCTGGTCCTGCTGGCGGCAGATCTCGTCGCGCTGGGTGTCGTAGCCGAGGATCTTGAGGTTGCGGTGGTTGATGGTGTGGTTGTTCACCGCGTCGCCCTGGGCGGCCAGCCCGCGGAAGTAGCCGTAGTCGGAGCGGGCCAGGTAGTCGGCGACGAAGGTGGACAGCGGGATGCCCAGTTCGTTGGCCATCCGGCTGAACTCCGGGTCCTTCTCGGCGCCGTCGTCCACGGTCAGGAAGACGATCCGCTCCTCGGTGGGCACCCGGTAGACCACCGGCGGCAGCCCGTCGGCGAGCTTGACGCCCTGCACGGCGCGCAGCGCGGGTCGGCTCACCGGGGGCTGCGGGGCGGGCAGCGGCGGCCGGGCCAGGCCCCAGCGCCGGGCGGTCTCCAGGGTCGCTCGGACGGCCTCGGCCCGGCGGGCGACCGCCTCGCTGCTGGTCTCCTCCTCCGCCCGGGCCGGTCCCGGCAGGACCACCGGTACGGCCGGGGGTCGTGGTCCGCCCCGGTCCGCCGCCGCGGTGGCCCCGGCCCGCGCCGTCGACGGCACCGCACCGCTCCCGGCCGGCCCGCCGCACCCCGCGACGGCGGCCGCCAGGCACACCGCCGCCACCAGCCCGCCCGGCGCCCGTCGGCGCCCCGCCAACCCCCCATTAGTACGACTATCTGATGGTCTGTCCATAGACCCACTGCTCCCCCGCCACGCCGTCCGTCCAATCCCCCCGTCACCCGCCCGGCCCACCGGGGACCCCGCCCGGACACCCGCCGATGCCGAACCCCCCGTCGATGATCGAAAAGGATTCGCGACGGGAGCGGACGGCGCCCGATAATGCGCGCATGACGATCAGCACGCAGCAGAGCACCACCGGAAGCTGGGCGGTCGCGCCCGCCGATGTCGGGTCCGCCGAGGCCCTGGCGCTGCTGCGCGAGTACTTCACCGACGTCGCCGACCGGTACTACCGGCTCCACTTCGATCGGGACGGCACACCGGAGGAGATCGAGACCGGGCTGGCCGACACGCCCAGCGACGACCTCGCCCCGCCGACCGGACTCTTCCTGCTCGGCCGGTACGACGGCGAACCGGACGCCTGCGCCGGCCTCCGCACGCTGGACGCCGCGACCGTCGAACTGACCCGGGTGTACGTCCGGCCCTCCCGACGCGGCACCGGCGGCGGGTCGCGGCTGCTCGACGCCGTCGAGGAGGCCGCACGGGCCCTCGGGGCCCGGCGGATCGTCCTGGACACCCGACTCGACCTGGTGGAGGCCCGGGCGCTGTACGGCCGGCACGGGTACCGCGAGATCCCCGCGTACAGCCGGGGACCCTACGCCGAGGTCTGGTACGCCAAGGACCTCCCGAACGACGCGGACCCGGCGGACCTCGCGCCGCAGCAGTTGGCGCCGCAGCAGCGTGCGGACGGGGCCCGTGCAGACCGTTGAGCTGCTCTGCGACCCGCATCAGCCAACGTTCGCCCTGTTCAGAGGACGACCTCGTGGCTTCGTCCCGGATACGGGCTCTGTAGGTGACCGTAGGCTTGAGGCTTCGGTTGGGCTGACGAGAACGGGTCGTGCTGATGACTTTGGAGCGGGATCGGCGGCGGATGCTGCGCGACGCCTACAAGGCAGAGCGCAAGCGTGATGAGTGGGACCTGCTCGGCATCGATCGCGAACAACTCGACGATCTCCTGGATCATCTCGAGGAGCGCCTCGCGGATGGCGGCTGTGATCACACGCTGAGGCACTACCGGGCCTGGGCCGGCTCCAGGCCAGTGGCGTGGCCTGAGCTGGAAGCGGGCCTGCTGACCAGTGGTGCCGGCTGTGACTGCGAGGTGCTCTCGAACGTCGACCCGGACGAGAAGGTCTGATGCCGCTCAGGCGACGTTCGCCTTGTTGACGATCGTGCGTAGGCGATGATCTGCGGCGTGCTTGTTCCGCCAGATGATGCAGCGGCGGATCATGCTGCCCTGGGCCTTGTGGCTGAGGTGGTCGGTGCCGTCGAGGGCGAAGTGGCGCAGGGCGGTGAACTGCGCCTCGATCCGGTTGAGCCAGGAGCTGCTGGTCGGGGTGCAGGCGATCTCCACGTTGTTCGCCGCCGCCCAGGTCCCGACCCGCCGGCACCGCTTCGTCGTCAGGTGCGGCGAGTAGTTGTCGCAGATGATCGCGATGCGCACGTCCGCTGGGTGCAGCGAGCGCAGGTAGCGGCAGAACTCGAGGAACTTGGACCGGTTCTTGGTCTTCTTGACGTGGCCGTAGAGCTGGTCCTTGGCGAGGTCGTAGGCGGCGAACAGGTGCCGGACTCCGTGCGGTCGGGTGTAGGTGACCCGCCGCCGGGGCCTGGGCTCACGGTCAGGGTCCTTGCCCTTGCCTCCACCTTCGGCCCACTGCCGACCGGGGTGCGGCTGGAGGTTGAGCGGCCCGAACTCGTCCAGGCGGAAGACGACTTCGGGCTCGCCCTCCTCGAGTACGACCTTGCCGTCGGCGAGGGCGTAGAGGTGCTCGACCCTTGCCTTCTTGGCGGCGTAGTCGGGGTCGCGGGAGGTCTTCCAGGTCTTCACGCGTTGAAAGGAGACGCCCTCCTCGCGGAGCAGGATCCGAAGGCCCTCGTGGCTGATGTCGTCGACCACCCCTCGGCGACCAGGAAGTCGGCCAGTTCGGCCAGGCTCCAGGTCGAGAACGGCAGGCCGTGCTCGGCCGGCCTGGACTTGGCGATCTTCTTGATCTCGCGCCGTTCCGGAAGGGTGAACGTCCTGGGACGTCCGCCCTTGTATTTCGGGTAGAGCGAGTCGAAGCCGTCGGCGTTGAAGTTGTGGATCACGTCCCGGACCCGGTCCGCGCTGGTGAACGTGACCTCGGCGATCTTCGCCACGGGCATGCGCTGGGCGGACAGCAGCACCATCTGGGCCCGGCGCCAGGTCACCACCGACCCGGCGCCCCGGCGGACGATCCGCAACAGTTGTCCGCCCTCGTCGTCATCGATCTCACGAACCTGCACGCGTTCAGCCACGTGATCATTCTGACGGTCCGGTGCCGCCCGGCTCGGCAACCGGTCGACACGTCACGACGGGGCGAACGATGCCTGATGCGGCACTAGCCCAGGACCGTGGCGAGTTCGGCTGCGTCGGGAGGGTTGGCGCCGGGGCGGGTGACGGTCAGGGTGGCGGCGGCCGTGGCGCGGGTGAGTGCGGTGGCGAGGCTCGCGCCGGCGTGCCGGGCGTGCAGCAGGGCGGCGGTGAAGGCGTCGCCGGCGCCGACGGTGTCGGCTACCTCGACCGTGCGGGCGGGCGCCTCGACGTGGCGGCCGTCGGTGGTGAGCGCGAAGGCGCCGGCGGGCCCCCGGGTGATCGCGACGGTGGCCGGGCCGAGGTCGAGCCAGTGCCGGGCCACCTCCTCCGGGCCGCGGCCGGGGTAGAGCCAGGCGAGGTCCTCGTCGCTGGCCTTCACGAGGTCGCTGAGCGCCACGCAGCGTTCGACCCGGCGGACGGCGTCGGCCCGCTCGCCCATCAACGCGGGCCGCACGTTGGGGTCGTAGCTCACGGCGGCCCGGCCGCGCCACCGTTCGACCAGGGCGAACACCGCCGCCGCCCCGGGGTCGGTGACGGCCGCGATCGAGCCGATGTGCAGGTGACCCGGCGCGGCGGGCAGGTCGACGGCGGGCAGGGTCCAGCCGATGTCGAAGGTGTACTGCGCCCGCCCCTCCCCGTCCAGCCGGACGACCGCGGAGGGAGTGCGCGGGGTGCCGACCGCCGGCTGCTCGGAACGGACGGCGACGCCGGCGGACTCCAGGTGCGCGCGGATCAGCCGGCCGTACGGGTCCTCGGCGAGCTGGGTGAGCAGCGTGACCGGCTCGCCCAGCCGGGCCAGCCCGTACGCGACGTTGGCCGGGCTGCCGCCGGGGTGGACGACGTCGGGTCCACCGTCGGTGCGGACGACGTCGGCGACGCACTCGCCGATCACCACGAAGTGCGGGCTGGTCACGGGGCTGCTCCTGCCGGTCCGGTGCGCCGACGGGGCTGCGGGCGGCCGACGCGGCTGCCCAGCCTACGAGGTGGCCCGGACCGCGGGCACGGCGCGCACGGGCCGGGCGGATGCGGGAGCATGTGGAGAGCGCGCGTCCGCACGCGGGCATGAGTACGGCCGCCGGACCTGGCCAGGTTCTCCGACGGCCGTGGCCCCGCCCGTCAGGGGGTGGGGCTCTTCGAAGGTATGACACAGCGCAGCCGCTCGGCCACCACGGTGGTCCGTCCGGGGGACGACCGCGTGTCGCCCCCGTTCCCGGTCACCCGGGAACGGAGCCGTCCGGGCAGGTCAGGGCGGTGGGGACGGCGGATTGTCGGAGCCCTCTGCTACGGTCCGTGCCCGGAAGATCGCTCACCGGAACCGGGCCCGCCCGGACCGGGGCGCGGGACCCTCCGACACGAGAGAGGTGATCACCTTGTCCTGGCACCGTTCCGTCCTCGCCGCCGCGCTCGCGCTCGCGGCGGTCCCGCTCGGCCTGGCCCCGGCGGCGGCGGACACCCCCGGCGAGGGCGCGTCGGCCGCGGACGCCCGGCCGCCGGGCACCGGGGACCCGGTGTACCCCGCGCTCGGCACCACCGACTACGACGCGCGCTCGTACGACCTCGCGTTCACCTACCGCCCCACGACCAGGACGGTCGACGCCACCACGGTGATGACCGCCCGCGCGCGCACCGCGCTGGCGAGCCTGGAGCTGGACGCGCTCGGGCTGGACGTCCACACCGTCAGGGTCGACGGGCACCCGGCGGCCTTCCGGGCGCACGACGAGAAGCTGACCGTGGTTCCGGTGCGGCCCGTCCGGGCGGGCGCCGCCCTGCGGGTGGAGGTCGCGTACACCGCCGATCCGCGGGCCGCGCTGCCGCACACCGGCTGGGTGGTGACGCCCGACGGCTTCGCGGTGGCCGGCCAGCCGGACGGCGCGCACACCGTCTTCCCGTGCAATGACCGGCCGGGCGACAAGGCCCGCTTCACCGTCGCCGTCACCGCGCCGGACGAGCTGTACGGCGTGGCCAACGGTCTGCTGACCGCCACCGAGCAGCACCCCGACGGCACCACCACCCGGCGGTACGCGTCGCGCGAGCCGATGGCGACCGAGCTGCTCCAGGCCTCGGTGGGCCGCTACACCGTCCGCGAGCGCCGGGGCCCCGACGGCGTGCCGCTGCGCGACGTCGTGCCCACCGCGCGGGCCGCCGACCTGGAGCCGGCGCTCGCCCTGACGCCGGACCAGCTGGCCTGGGCCGAGCGGCACCTCGGGCCGTTCCCGTTCGAGACGTACGGGCTGCTGCCCGCCGACACCGACGACCCGGCGGCGTTCGACTTCACCGGGCTGGAGACGCAGACGCTCACGCTCTACAAGCCGAACTTCCTGCGCCAGCCGGAGCGGCAGATCGGTTCGCACATGATGCACGAGCTGGTGCACTCGTGGTTCGGCAACAGCGTCACCCCGGAGACGTGGGCCGACCTCTGGCTGAACGAGGGGCATGCCGACCTCTACGGGCTGATGTACCGCTACGAGCGCGGCTGGCCGGACTCCGGCGGCTTCACCACGCTCACCGACCGGATGCGCAGCGTCTACGCCAAGGGCGACCAGTGGCGGCACGACTCCGGTCCGGTGGCCGCGCCGACCGCCGCGACGCTGTTCGACAGTCAGCGGTACACCGGTGGCGCGCTGGTGCTGTTCGCGCTGCGGGAGCGGGTCGGGGTCGAGGTGTTCGACCGGATCGAGCAGGCCTTCCTGCGGCACCACCGCCACGGCACCGCCACCACCGCGGACTTCCTGCGCACCGCGGACGAGGTCTCCGGGCAGCCGCTGAGCGGCTTCCTCCGCGAGTGGCTCTACGGCGAGCGGACCCCACCGATGCCGGGGCACCCGGACTGGACGGTGGACCCGGTGAACCCGGCCGCCCCGGACGCCACCGGGCGGGCGGGAGGTGTGCCGCACGGATCGGGGACGCTCTGACGGTCGGCTTGCCGGCTTGCCGACCTGCCGCAGCGGTCGGGCGCTCGGGAAGGGACGAGAACGGCCCGGAACGGAGCGGGACGGAGCGGGACGGAACGGAGCAGGACGGAGCGGGACGGAACGGAGCGGGACGGCCGGGGCGGAGCGGGACGGAGCGGGGCGGAGCGGGACGGAGCGGGAACGGTGGACCGGCCGCACCCGGCGCGCCCGGCCGGTGCGCCCGGGCGCCCTCCGCGCGCCCTTGGCGGGTGCGGGTGGCGAGCGGATCGTGGTGGCCACGGCCCGCCCGCCGCCCGGCCGAGTCCCGGCCGGCTCGCGGGCCGTCCAGCGTTCGTACCCGAGCGGTACCCGCCCCCTCGTCCCGTCCGGACCGCCCTCGCGCACCGCCCCGAGTGCCCCCGTCAGCGCCCTCGCCCACGACCCTGCCCACGACCCCGCCCACGACGCCGCGAGCCCCGCCCTGGGCGTCGACCGGGCCGCCCGGGAAAATCGGCCGGTCGGCCAGGCAACCCGGGGCGAACCCCAGCGCGTTCAGCAGCCGTGAGAACGAGAGAGAGGACCCGGCGGCCACGGCCGACCGGCGGGACCGCCGCCACCGACCTGGCGGCGCGGATGACGGACACGGCAGCGGGAGCAGCATGGCAGGGGCGGCGGGATGAGCGATGCGAGACCGGACTTCGAGGAGTTCGTCGCCGCCCGCAGCCCCCGGCTGCTCCGGATGGCCTGGCTGCTGACCGGCGACCCGCACCTGGCCGAGGACCTGCTCCAGACGGCCCTGGCCAAGGTGTGGCCGCGCTGGGAGCAGGTCGCGATCGACCGGCCCGAGGCGTACGTCCGCCGGGTCCTGGTGAACTCGCACGTCTCCTGGTGGCGCCGCCGCTGGCAGGGCGAGCTGCCGCACGACCGGTTGCCGGAACCGCCGACGGTCGAGGACCCCTTCGACGACGTGGTGACCGGCCAGGTGGTGGCGGCCGCGGTACGGGCGCTGCCGGCCAGGCAGCGGGCGGTGGTGGTGCTGCGGTTCTTCGAGGACCTCAGTGTGGAGGACACCGCCGAGGCGCTGGGCTGCAGCCCGGGCACCGTCAAGAGTCAGACGCACCGCGCCCTGCAGGCCCTGCGCGGCAAGCTCCCGGCGAGGGAACTGCTCCTGGACGGGGGTCGTCGTGACGGAGCGTGACTACTCCGGGTGGGACCCCGCGGCGGCCCTGGACCGTGCGGCGGACGAGGACCGCGAGGTGGCGGACGAACTGCGGGTCCTGCTCCAGCTGGCCGTGCCCCACCTGCCGGCGCCCGAGGACCGGATGGAACGCGTACTGGCGCGGGCCGCCCGGACACGCCGGCACCGTCGAAGGGCCGCGCTCGCGGCCGGACTGGCCGTCGGTCTGACCGCGGCCGTGCTGGCCGCCGCCCCGGCGCTCGCCCCCGGCCCGACGGCCACCGTGCTCGTCCCCGCCGCGTCGGGACCGGCCCTCGGCGCGATCCCGCCCGCCGGTTCCCCGGCCGGTCCGCCCACCGTCTTCCCCGGCGTCCCGGACGGCGCGTCGACCGGCACGCCGCCCAACGCGTCACCGGCCGCCCCGTCGGTCCCCACGGGCGAAGCGCCCGGCGTCGGAGCCGGTGGCGACGGCACCGGGGACAACGGGGACAACGGGTCCGCCTACGTCAGGCCGACCCGGTTCACCCCGCTGGACGGGGTGATCATCGACGTCCCGGACACCTGGTACGACCTCACGCTCCTGGCCACCGCGGGACGGCCGGAGACCGTCGGCTACGTCTCCTCCCTGCCGCTGGCCCGGGAGCCCGGGTGCCCGGTCCACGACAACCTTCAGACGGCGGTGTGCGTCGCGTCGGGGACGCTGCCCGAGGACGCGGTGTTCATCGCGATCCGGCTGGTCCGTGACGACAAGGTGGTCACCAGGACCGTCGGCCAGTCGGTGCTGCTCCAGGACTCCACGATCGACCGGGGGTGCGCTGCCCAGGGCGGCACCCGGCAGCTCCACGCGCAGCAGGTGATCATCCCGAGCGGGCAGGCGGAGGTCGTGGACCTGTCGGCCTGCCTGCGGCGCCCGTCGAAGGCGACCCTGGCGGCGCTGGAGCGGTTCGCCGCCTCGGTCCGGCTGTTCGGGACCGCGACGAACAGCCCGGTCGGCTCGACCGGCCCGGCCGACTGAGCGCGTCCCGTAACCCGGGTGGCCGAGCGTCGTTGGACGGGACATGAAGAAGCGCAGCATGCTCGCCGTCGCCTCGCTCGCCGTGGGCGTCGTGGCCTCCCTGACCGCTCCCAGCGCCCACGCGTCCGCCGTCGGGGGTCAGGGCGATCTGACCGGACCGCTCCAGAGCGGACCGCTCGCCTCGGCGCCGGACGTCCTGCCGGGCCAGGTCGGGGACGCCGGCGGCGTGGTCGGCCAGGCGACCGGCCACGTCACGGGCTCGGCGCCGGGCCTGGTCGGCCTGCCGTCCTGACGGCGCGGCACGCGGACTCACCGGCACGGACGAGCGGCACGCGGCAGCCGGGCGTCGGGCAGGCGGGGTGATCCCGCCCGCCGACGGTCCGAGCGCCCCGGGTCAGCCGAGCGGGGCCCCCAGGTCCTGGGTCCAGTAGAGCCCGGCCGGGCCGGTGGCCACGCCGATGCCGACGTCCTTGTAGGCGCAGTCCAGCATGTTGGACTGGTGGATGCCACCGTCCATCCACCGGGAGAAGACCACCGCCGGGGCGCTCGGTCCCCGGTCGAGGTTCTCGCCCCACTGCGACCAGCGGTAGCCGGCCGCGTTGAGCCGGGCGTCCGCCCGGGTGCCGTCGGGGGACGCGTGGTCGAAGAAGTTCCGGGCGACCATGTCCTCGGAGTGCTTCTGGGCCGCCGTGTGCAGCTTCGGGTCGATCCGCAGCGGGCCGCAGCCGCGCCGGCTCCGTTCGGCGTTGACCAGGTCGACCAGCTGGCGTTCCAGGCTCGGCGGGGTGGTGCTCGGCCGACTGGTGACCGGGGTCGCGGTCGGGGTGGCCGCCGGGCTGCTCGGCGCGGGCGGGGCCTCGACCGGGGCGGGCGCGGTGACCGTCACGGTCGGGCTCGGCGCGGGCGGCTCGGCCTCCGGTGTCGGCACGGCGGGAGCGGCGGCCTGCGGCACCGGGGCGTCCGGCGCGGTGGACGGGGCGGCCGGTTCGGGTGCGGGCGCGGCCGGCTGGGTGGGCTGGGGCCAGACCATCGCGAGCGTCGCCGCCGCGAGCACCGCCGCCGTCCCGCCCGCCAGTACGGTCTTGCGGCGGGCGGGGGCGGTCCAACCGCCCGCTCCGCCGGACGGCTCGGTGGGCGGCGTCCCGGAACCGGTGGGCGGGGTGCCGGACCCGGCAGGGGCCGTCCCGCCCGAAGCGCCACCGCTGCCGCCCGAGGTCGCGGCGCCGGACGTCGCACCCCCGTCACCCGGGGCGCCGGACGGTCCCCCGGCCGCACCGCCCCCCGCACCACCGGACGACCCGCCCGCCGACCCGCCCGCCGTGGCGCCGGCGGCCTGGAAGGCGAGCCCGCTCGGGGCGTCCATCGGCACGGGCACCAGCGCCAGCCCGGCCAGCAACCCCTCGGCCGGGAAGAGGTCGCGCCCCAGCCCGTCGCAGGACACGCAGCTGCGGATGTGCCGGGCTATGCGCTTGCGCCAGACCGAGTTCGGGGTGCCGTCCCAGCCCGTCGTCACCTCGGCCAGGTCCGGGCACTGCGGGTAGGCGGTGAGCGCCCGGACCACCACCCGGCCGGCCTCCAGTTGCTTCTTCATCCGCTGGACGCGGACCGCGGTGTGCTGCGGCGTCAGGTCGAGCGCCTCGGCGAGCTCGGCGCGGGTGAGTTCGCCGGACGCCTCCAGCCACCAGAGGGCGAGCAGCTCCTGGTCGTCCGGGTCCAGCCAGCGGGTGGCCTCGGCGACCTCCCGGCGCTGGCCGGAGAGGCCGAGCCGGAGGATGGTCAGGTCGGTGAAGTCCGCGCGCGGGTCGGCCACCTCCCAGGTCTCGTCCAGGCCGCCGACGGCCGCCTGCTGTTGGACGGTCGACCGGCTGCGGACCTGGTTCATGGTGATCGCGACCAGCCAGGACCGGAACGCCCCCGGGTCGCGCAGCCCCTCCAGGCCGTCGAGGGCCCGGATCATGGTCTCCTGGGCGATGTCGTCCACGTCGGCATGGCCGTTCAGCGCCCGTCCGGCGACGTTGTAGACCAGCGGGAACCAGGCCGCGACCAGCGCCTCGCGCGCCTGGGGGTCGCCCGCCTGGGCCGCGCGCACGAGGGTCGTCCCGGTCCTGCTCTGCACGTCAACGTTCATGGGTCCGCACTCCGTCCAGCTGTCGTCCGTCCGCCGCTGCCTCCTCGGAGACCTCTGGGGAGTGCTCAGATAACAACAATTCGCGCCGATTCGGAAAATCGACCGAGGACGGAGCCGCCGGCCGGGCCCGTGCGGGCCCGAACGGCTCCGGTGGAACGGGCCGGACGGCGAAGCGATCAGGAGGACGAGCGGACGTAGGCCAGGACGACGGGCGGGACGACGGGGAACAGGACGGGCAGGACGCGGGCCAGGACGACGGCCCGGAGGACCGGTCAGGACGGCGAGGCGAAGACCTGCGTCCACCAGGGGCCGCCCGAACCGGTCCGGACGCCGACGCCGATCTGCTTGAAGGAGCAGTTCAGGATGTTGGCGCGGTGGCCGGGGCTGTTCATCCAGGACTCCATCACCGCCGCCGGGTCCTTCTGGCCGCGCGCGATGTTCTCGCCCCAGCTGCTCCAGCGGTAGCCGGCCGCCTCGATGCGGTGGTCCGCGTGGTAGCCCTCGGGGCTGGCGTGGTCGAAGAAGTTGCGGTTGGCCATGTCGTCGCTGTGGGCCTGGGCGGCGGTGGTCAGCTTGCCGTCCATGGTGAGCGGGCCGCAGCCGGCCTGCGAGCGCTGGCTGTTGACCAGGTCCACCACTTGCTGGGCGAAGGAGCTGTTCGACGAGCCGCCCGGGGCGGTGGTGGCCGTCGGACGCGGAGCGGTCGTCGAGGGCTTGGCGGTGGTGGCGGAGGCGGTGGCGGCCGGGGTGGTCGGCTTCCCCGGGTCGGGGGCGCCGGCCGTGCTGTCCCCGGTAGTGCCGGCGCCCGGGCCGGCAGTCGGGGTGCGCGGGCTGCCGGAGGCCGTGGTCGGCGCGGTGGAGGCGGTCCGACCCGGAGTGGAGGCGGAGGCCGACGGCGTCGCCGGGGCGGTGGTGGGGACCGGGGCGGCCGTGGCCGCGTGCGCCTGGTCGGTCGCGGCCGGGTCGGGCGCCGGCTCGCCGCCCGCGCCGGGCACCTGCATGCCGTTGAGGTCACCGGCCTCGGCGGCGACCAGCGGCGCGTAGGCCACCGCCTGCGCCCCGTTGTCGCTGCCCTCCTCGCCCCGGTAGACCGCGTACCCGGCGCCGGTCACGGCGGCGATCACGCCCGTCCCGGCGACGGCGGCGACCACGGCCACCACCGGCACCATCGCGCGCCGGCGGCGTCGGCCGTGGCCGCGTCGCCGTTCGGCGGCGCGACGCGCGGAGCGCCCGTCGGCGCGGGCGGGGCGCCCGGTCGCGGGGAGGATGCTGGTCCGGTCTTCGCTGTTCACCTGCGCACGCTTCCTGTGTTCGATCCGGTGGAACCGTCGGACGACTGCCGACACCTGGGAGACCACGGGGCGGTCGGCGGATAACAGAAAAGTGCGAACTGATTTCCGAACGAACCGGTGAACAGGTGCACCGACGACGCGGCGGGGCTGCGGTCAGCCATGATGCCGCACCGGCCGCCGGCCCCGGTCGACCGCCCCCCGGCAGGCGGTCAGGCGTCGGCCGGGGGCATGTCGTAGGTGACGAACATGGTGCGGGTGGCGACCTGGTCGTACTTGCTGCGGGCCCGGTGGTTGTCGTCGGCGGTGATCCAGCGGACGGTGTTCCAGCCGCGCTCGGCGGCGATCTCGCGCAGCCGGGCGAGCAGGAGGTCCACGGCGCCGGAGCCGCGGGCGGCCGGGGCGACGAACAGGTCGTCGAGGAAGCCGGCGACCGCGCCGTGCAGCGGACGGACGAAGGGCCGGTAGTGGGCCAGACCGACCGGAGTGCCGTCGGTGTCGCGGACCAACAGGCCGTCCAGTTCGTGGGCCGGGTCGGTGAGCCAGGACCAGACCAGCTCGGCCTTGGCGTCGGGCATCGGCACCCGGTAGAAGGCGCAGTAGCCCCGGAACAGCTCCCGCCACGCCGCGAAGTCGTCACCGGTGGGCGCGTCCACGGTCCAGCGATCGACGCACGGCACGACGGTGGCCAACGCGCTACCGGCCGGCTCGGTGCTGGTCGGCTCGGTGCTGGTCGGGCTCATGCGGAGGCTCCTCGGTGGCGGGTCGGCACCGTGCGTGCACGGGTGAACGCCGGACAGCATGACGGCCCGTCGGATCCGCGCCGATGGACAGCACGGCCAAGAAGCCGGCCGCTTTGCTACGGAGCGGCAGCCGTCCCGGGCCGGCGGCGGGTGTCCCCGCGCGCGCGGGCGGCCCGAATCGCCGATCCTGGACGCTCTACCCGCCTGTCCACCCCACCTCGCCCGCCCCACCGCTCCCGGCCCCACCGTTCCCGGCCCCACCGCTCCCGGCCCCGTCTCTCTGAGTCGCACCGCTCCCGGCCCACCACTCCCGCCTCCGGGGCCCGCCCCCCGGGGTCGCTCTCCCGAGGAGGCCCCCATGCTGCTCCGCCGCCTGGCCGAGACCTCGCGCGCCGTGGCCGCCGAACCCGGCCGCCGGGCCAAGATCGAGCTGCTCGCCGACTGCCTGCGCGCCCTCGGTCCGGACGAGGCGCCGTCGGCCGTCGCGCTGCTCTCCGGCGAGTCGCAGCGGCTGCGCACCGGCCTCGGCCCGGCCGCCCTGCGCGAGCTCCCGCCGCCCGCCGCCGAGCCGGTGCTGGGGGTGCGCGAGACGGAGCAGGCGCTGGAGGCGATCGCCGCCGTGCACGGGGCGGGTGCCCGGGCGGAGCGGCACCGGCTGCTGACCGGGCTGTTCGACCGGGCCACCGACGTCGAGCAGGCCTTCCTGCGCGCCGTCCTGGTCGGTGATCTGCGCCAGGGCGCCCTGGACGCGGTGGTCGCCGACGCCGTCGCCCGGGCCGCCGGGGTACCGGCCGCGACGGTGCGGCGGGCACTGATGTTCCGCGGCTCGGCCCGGGCGGTCGCCTCGGCCGCGCTGACCGCCGGGGAGCCCGCGCTGGCCGCCTTCCGGCTGGAGGTGGGCCGGCCGGTGCGGCCGATGCTGGCGGCCTCGGCACCGGACGTCGGCGCGGCGCTGGAGCGTTTCCCCGGACCGGTGGCGCTGGAGTGGAAGCTGGACGGGATTCGGGTCCAGGTGCACCGGGACGGCCGGGACGTCGGGGTCTTCACCCGGTCGCTGGACGACATCACCGCCCGGGTGCCGGAGGTGGTGGAGGCCGCGCTGGCGCTGCCGGTGCGGTCGGCGGTGCTGGACGGGGAGGCGATCGCCCTCGGCCCGGACGGCCGGCCGCGCCCCTTCCAGGAGACCGCCGCCCGGACGGCGGCCCGTCGGGACCCGGAGCGGCTGCGCGTCGAGGTCCCGCTCAGCGTCCACTTCTTCGACCTGCTGCACCGGGACGGCGAGGACCTGGTGGACCGGCCCGGCCGGGACCGCTGGGCCGCGCTGGCCGGGGCCGTCCCGGCGGAGCTGCGGGTGCCCCGGACCGAGACCGGGGAGCGGGAGGAGGCCCTCGCGTTCTTCCGGGCCACCCTGGCGCGCGGCCACGAGGGCGTGCTGCTGAAGGACCCGGCGGCCGGTTACCAGGCCGGGCGGCGCGGCGCGGGCTGGATCAAGGTGAAGCCCCGGCACACCCTGGACCTGGTGGTGCTGGCCGCCGAGTGGGGCAGCGGCCGGCGGACCGGCTTCCTGAGCAATCTGCACCTGGGCGCGCGATCGGGCGGCGAGCCGGGCCTCGGCCCCTGGGTGATGCTCGGCAAGACCTTCAAGGGGCTCACGGACGAGACCCTGGCCCGGCAGACCGAGGCGCTGCTGGCCCGCGAGGTCGACCGGGACGCCTGGACGGTGCGGGTGCGGCCGGAGCTGGTGGTGCAGATCGCCTTCGACGGGGTCCAGCGCAGCCCCCGCTACCCGGCCGGGCTGGCGCTGCGGTTCGCCCGGGTGGTGCGCTACCGGCCCGACAAGAGCGCGGCGGAGGCCGACACGGTCGGGACCGTCCGGGAGATCGCGGCCGCGGAGGGGCTCACCCCGGCGGACGGACCCGAGGGACCGGACAACCCCGCTGACGGGTGATCAAACTTCTTTTTCCTCACACTCGTTCACGACCAGAGGCAAATCGGCCATTCTGCGTCGGACCGCCACGCTCTCTTCGTGTGCGACGGGAACCGGGGTTAGTTTGACGACGACAGCGGGGGCGGCACGGCCCGGGCGATCCGGTGCCACACCAGAGAGGTTTGCCCGACATGCCCGAGATGCACGTGCACGTCGAACGGGACCGCTGTTGCAGTTCCGGCCAGTGCGTCATGACCGTGCCGGAGATCTTCGAACAGGACGACCAGGACGGTCTGGTGAGGGTCCGCCGGACCGCCGTACCCGCACCACGGTTCGCCGGGGTGCGGCTCGCCGCCGAGCTCTGCCCGGGCGGCGCGATCACCGTCACCGAGGACGACGGGGCCGGCACCGCCGCCTAGGAGCAGTCGCACCGCGACCGGCGGCCCGGCCCGCCCGCCGTCTCCCACCGCCTGCCACCGCCTGCCACGGGCCCACCTGTCACGCGAGGAGACCACCTTGAGCACACCCACCGCTCCCGTCACCCTGATCCCCGCCCGGCACGACACGGCCTGCCCGTACGCGCCGCCGCCCGCCTACACCGAGGCCGCGAGCACCGGCCCGGTCAGCCGCGCGGAACTCCCGGACGGCAGCCCCTGCTGGCTGGTGACCGGCTACCAGGAGGTCCGAACGGTGCTCTCGGACCGCCGGTTCAGCGCGGACGCCCGCCGGCCGGCGTTCCCCTTCCTGACCGAGGGCCGGCGCGAGCTGGTCGCCGCCAACCCCTCCTTCCTCCGCCTCGACGACCCCGAGCACGCCCGGCTGCGCCGGATGGTCACCGGCGACTTCCTGGTCAAGCGGGTGGAGGAGATGCGCCCCGGCATCCAGCAGATCGTGGACGAGGCGCTCGACCGGATGACCGCCGGGGGCGGCCCCCACGGGCCCGCCGACCTGGTCGCCGACTTCGCCCTGCCGGTGCCGTCCCTGGTGATCTGCCTGCTGCTGGGCGTCCCGTACGAGGACCGGGAGGAGTTCCAGGCGAACAGCCGGCTGCTGCTCGCCACCGAGGCCGACGACCGGGACGTGGCGCGGGCGCAGGAGGAGCTGCTGGACTACCTGGCCCGGCTCGCCGAACAGAAGCGGACCGAGCCCGGGGACGACATCCTCAGCCGACTGGTGACCCGCGAGGACCTCTCCCTGCGCGAAATCGCCTCGACCGGGGTGCTGCTGCTGGTCGCCGGTCACGAGACCACCGCCAACATGATCGGCCTCTCCACCGCGCTGCTGCTGCGCCACCCGGAGCAGGCCGCCCGGCTCGCCGATCCGGCGGCGGTGCCCGGGGCGGTGGAGGAGTTGCTGCGGCTGCTCACCATCGTGCACACCGGGGTTCCGCGGATGGCGCTGGAGGACGTCGAGCTCGGCGGCACCCTGATCCGGGCCGGGGACGGCGTGATGGCGATGCTGTCGACCGCCAACCGGGACGACGGGCTCTTCGGCGGCGAGGGCCACCTGGGCGTCGACGAGGTCGACCTCGACCGCGAGGCGCGTCGGCACATGGCCTTCGGGTTCGGCGTGCACCAGTGCCTGGGCCAGCCGCTGGCCCGGGCGGAGCTGCAGATCGCGCTGGCCACGCTGTTCCGGCGGCTGCCGGGGCTGCGGCTCGCGGTGGCGGAGGAGGAGCTGGACTTCCGCACCGAGGCGCTGATCTACGGGCTGAGCGCGCTGCCGGTCACCTGGTGACCGCCCGCGGGCGGCCGGGCACGGGCGCCGGCCGGTCGGGCAGCCGGGCCCGGGCGCCCCGACCGGGCCCGGGGTCCGGTTGGCTCTCGCGGGGGCGCGGGGGCAGGCTGGAGGTGCGAGACGGACAGACCACCGGCCCGGCGGCCGCCCGGCACCACGGCGTACCGCGGCGGGCCCGGACGCCCCCGGCCGGCCGAGGAGACGGAGCCCGCGATGACCGACATGAGCGCACGCTCCGAGGTGAGCGTCGACCGGAACGAGGACGTCCGCGCGGTCGACCCGGAGGAGGGCATCACCTCGATGCAGAACCTGCACGCACAGGACACCTCCCAGGCGGAGGGCGAGCCCCAGGATGAACCGGGGGCGAGCAGCTGATCCGCTCGGACCGACGCGTTGCCACGAGGCCGCCCGACCCGCGGGCGGCCTCCGCGACCGCCGGTGTCGCCGCCCGCACGGCGGCGGACCGGCCGGAGAGGATGGGCGCATGACCGAACAGCAGCAGGACACGGCGGCCCAGCGTCCGGCGGGGCCGGTGGAGCCGCCGGTCGATCCCCGGGCCTCGTGGGCCACCTGGACCACGCAGTCGATCATCAGTGGACCGGGCGGAGTGACCACGGTCGAGGTCGGCCCGATCTCGGGCGACCTCACCGTCCACACCACCTGGGTGGACGGCGAGGCGCGGCTCACCGTCCAGTACACCGGCGCGCTGGACTGGTACTCGGTGGCCGGCAGCCCGGTCCCGGCGGCCGACGAGACCACCGCGCGGGCCGTCCACCAGGCGATGGTGAACGCGGTCAAGACCGGGCGAGGCTCCGGGGCCCCGCCGGCCCCGACCGGCTGACGGGGCCCGGCCGACGCCGGACCGGCCGGCCCCGTGCGGGGTCGGCCGGTACTGGGTCACGTCCGCGTCGGCAGCACGGCGCGCCCACGGTCCGCCTCAGGACTGCTCGCCCGGCTCCACCTCCGGCGCCGGGCCCGGTCCCTTGGTGAGACCCGGCCCCTCGGCCGACTTGGTGAGCCCCGATCCCTTGGCCGATTCCTTGGCCGACCCCGTGACCGGGGCGGCGGCCGGGGCGGCGGCCGCCCAGTACCCGGGGTCGACCGGGCGACGGGCCCGCAGGTCCGCGCGGACCTCACGGGCCACCTTGCGGGTGTCGCGCAGGTTCACCGTGGCCCCGATGCCCGCGCCGACCAGCAGCGGGGTCAGGGACGGCAGCCGGCGCAGCGAGCTGCGGGTGAGCCGGCGGCGGACCTGCTGGCGCACCTCGCTGCCGAGGGCCATCGCCGCGAGTCCGGCCGGCTTGGCGAGCAGTGAGCCGTCGATGCCGCGCCGGTTGGCCCAGGCGGTGACGTACGCACCGGCCTTCTGGGTGGTGCTCCCGAAGGCGGGCAGGCCGTAGACCTCGTGCAACTCGGCGATCAGCTTGATCTCGACGGCCGCCACGGCGAGCGTCTCGGCGGCGATCTCCAGCGGCATCGCGGGCGGCACCGGGAGCATCGCGGCGGCGCCGACGCCCGCGCCGAGGGCGCTGGAGGCCCGGCCCGCGCCGGTGACCAGCAGGTCGGCGAGCTGTTCGGGGTCGGTGGCCCCGGGGTGCTGGGCGCGCAGCGTGGCGAGGTCGCGGACGGGGATGCGCGGCGCGGCCTGCAGCAACTGCTCGGCCAGCGCCCGGCCGCCGAACGCGGCCCCCTTGGCGGCCGCCCGGCCGCCGCTGCCGAGCCGGCGGGCGATGTCGGTGACCAGCTGGGCGCCGCGCCGGCGGCCGCGCTCGGTGTCCGCGTGGTACTCGGCGAGGTCCCCGGTGCCCTCGGGGGGCGCCCCGGGGGTGGCCGGTTCGAGTTCCTCGACCAGGCCGGCCAGTTCGTCGGCGACGTGGTCCGGGGTGGGCTCGGGCTGCCCGGAGCGTCCCGGTTTCCTGAAGATTGCCATGCTGGGGCCGTACCCGCCGGAGCGCGACGGTACGCTCCGGGGGTGTCCCGGTCCTGCGACAGGACCGCCACGACGTCGTCCCGACGGCCCACTCGTCCCCGCGGGAGGCCCCCGTCGGCGGGCCGTTCCCCCGTCGGCGGGCCGTTCTCCCGTGGGTGGGCCGTCCCCCTCAGTCGGTGATCTCGACGCCCCGCCAGAACGCCACCCGCCCGCGGATGTGCTCCGCCGCGGGCTCGGGGTCGGCGTAGTACCAGGCCGCGTCCGGGTTGGTCCGCCCGTCGACGTCCAGCGAGTAGTACTCGGCGGTGCCCTTCCAACCGCACACCGTGGTGGTGTCGGACGGGCGTAGGTACTCGGGGCGGACGGAGTCGGCCGGAAAGTAGTGGTTGCCCTCGACGACGACGGTGTCCTCGCTCTCGGCGACGACCGTGCCCTGCCAGCTCGCTGTGGTCATGCCGGGAGTCTGCCCGACGGGACGCCGCGCTGTCAGGAGGTCCGGCTCGATCCGGCCGTTCCGAAGGGGTTGCCGCGCCACGGGCTGCCACGGGCCGCCAGGGGCGGCCCCGGGTCAGGGCAGCGGCTGGGCGTGGACCGGGAAGTGCGGGCTCTGGTGGCCGCCGGTGGCGAGCATCCGGACCTCCCCCGCGTCGCTGATCTCGGCCCGGACGATCCCACTGGCGTCCTCGTACACCGGATGGCCGCCGGGCCCGGTGGCGCTGGTGCGCTCGACCACGACCACGTCCTGCGGGGCCTGGGTGCCGGGGGTGCCCGGGAAGGTGAGTGCGTAACGGGTGACGGGGCTCATCACCGACCTCCTGGTCCCTGTTCGACGTGCCGGTGTTCGACGTGCCGGTGTTCGGCGTGCCGGTGCGCGCGGCCTGGTCGCCATCGCCGCCGCCTGCGGTCCGGCCTCAGGCGGTCGCCCGGGCCGGGTGCGCGGAGGCGCCGCGGACCTCCAGCTCGCCGAGCAGTCGTGAGGTGGCCTCGGCGACGGCGTCGACGGCCCGGTCGAAGGCCTCGCGGTTGTGCGCGGCCGGGGCCCGGAAGCCGGAGACCTTCCGCACGTACTGGAGCGCGGCCGCGCGGTAGTCCTCCTCGGTGGCGTCGGGCGTCACGGGTGGTCTCAACGTCTTGATACTGCGGCACATGCCACCAGTCTCGCGCGCGGAGACCCGGGGGGCGACCCCCGTCCGTCACCCGACCGTCGTGCGGACCACATGGTGGCGTCATCCGATCGGATTAGGATTCGGACCTGACAATTCTGCCCGTTCCTGCTCGGTCCTGCTCGGTCCGTTCGTTCCGGAGGACCCCCTTGCCTCTCGCGCTGGTCGCCCTGGCCGTCACCGCCTTCGCCATCGGTACCACCGAGTTCGCCGCGATGGGGCTGCTCCCCCAGGTGGCGGACGGCCTGGACGTCTCGATCCCGCAGGCCGGCTGGCTGATCTCGGCCTACGCGCTGGGCGTGGTGATCGGAGCACCGCTGCTCACCGCGCTCGCCGCCGGACGGCCCCGGAAGGCGGTGCTGGTCGCCCTGGCCGGGTTCTTCGCCGCCGGGAACCTGCTCTGCGCGCTCGCCCCCGACTTCTGGACGCTGGCCGCCGCCCGGCTGATCACCGGGCTGCCGCACGGGGCGTTCTTCGGCGCCGGGGCCGTCGCGGCGGCCGAACTCGTGTCGCCGGACAAGCGGGCCAGGGCCGTCGCCGTGATGTTCTCCGGCCTGACCCTCGCCAACGTCGTCGGGGTGCCGGCCGCGACCCTGCTCGGCCAGCACCTGGGGTGGCGGGCGACCATGCTGGTCGTGGTGGCGATCGGCGCGGCCGGGGCGCTGGCGATCGCCCGGCTCGTCCCGGCGCTGCCCTCCCCCGCGCAGGCGGGCCTGCGGCACGAGCTGGGCGCGTTCCGCAGCGGACAGCTCTGGCTGGCGCTGGCCACGGTGGTCTTCGGCTGCGGCGGCTTCTTCGCCTGCTACTCGTACATCACCCCGCTGCTCACCGAGGTGTCCGGCTACGGCACCGGCTCGGTGACGCTGGTGCTGGCGCTGTTCGGGGTGGGGATGACCATCGGCAACCTGCTCGGCGGGTACGCGGCCGACCGCGCGCTGCGACCGACGGTGTGCGCGGCGTTCCTGCTGCTCGCCGCCGTGCTGGCGCTGTTCGCCGTCACCGCGCGGGCCCCGTGGTCGGCGGCGGTGACGGTGGTGCTGGTGGGGCTGTTCGGGTTCGCGATCGTGCCCGCCGTGCAGACGCTGGTGATGCGCGAGGCGCACGGCGCGCCGACGCTGGCCTCGGCGACGGTGCAGGGCGCGTTCAACCTGGCCAACGCCCAGGGCGCGTACTTCGGCGGACTGGCGCTGGACGCCGGGCTGGGCTGGACCTCGCCGCCGCTGGTCGGCTCGGGTCTGGCGGCCTCCGGCGCGGCGATCGCGGTGGCCGCGTGGGCCCTGGACCGGCGCCGGCCGTCGGCCGCGGCCGGGGCGGCGGGGCCGACGCCGTCCCTGGTGGTGGCCGGGGGCGAACCGGGCGCCGGGGTGCGGGTGCCCGGCCCCGCGCCGGCTCCGGAGGACCGGATCGGCGCGGAGACGGCGGGGACGGCGGAGGCCGCGGGGGCCGCAGGGACGGCGGGGGCCGCGACCCACCGCTGAGCCGGGCGCCCGCCTCCGTCAGACGGCCTCGGTGCCCGGTGCCGCCGGCGGGACCGGGCGGAGGTCCCGGTGGCCGTCGGCCAGCAGCGTGTAGCCCTCCGCGTTGAACTTGATCCCGGCCCGCTCCTCCTCGGTGAGTTCACGGCGGACCTTGGCCGGCACCCCCGCGACCAGCGAGCCGGGCGGGACCTGCATGCCCTGCGGCACCACGGCCCCGGCCGCGACCAGCGAGCCCGCACCGATCCGGGCGCCGTTCAGCACCGTGGCGTTCATCCCGACCAGGACGTCGTCCTCGATCGCGCAGCCGTGCAGCACGGCGTTGTGACCGACCGAGATCCGCTCCCCCATCACCAGCGGGAAGCCGAGGTCGGCGTGCAGGGTGCAGTTGTCCTGGACGTTGCTGTCCCGGCCGACCGTGATCGTCTCGGCGTCGCCGCGCAGCACCGCGCCGTACCAGATGCTCGCCCCGGCGGCGACGGTCACGCTGCCGACCACGACCGCGTTCGGCGCGACGAAGGCGGTCGGGTCGACCGCGGGCACCCGGCCCCCGACTTCGGCGATCAGCGGCTCTGCCATCTCTCGTCCTCCTCGTGACGACTGCCCATCAGGTGCGGGCCATGATGGCATCCCCCGCCGCGCCCGCGGCCGGGGCCCCGGATCGGGATCCAACCCGGGGCGGGCGCGGGCCGCGGGCCGTCAGCCGGCCGGGTCCAGGGCGGGCCGGAGCGCGGTGGGCGCGGCCGGGGCGGGGGTGGTGGACGGCGGGCCGCCGCAGGTACCGGTGTTGATCAGGGTCTCGAACGCGGCGTTGGTGGTCGGCAGGTCCGAGATGTCATAGGCGTTCACCGAGGCCACGAACTGCCGACGGACGTCGCCGTCGGTGTACATGAAGGTGTTGTAGCCGGGGATGCCGCCCGCGTGGCCCCAGACCGGACCGCAGGGCGTGTGGGTCCGCTGCAGGCCGAGACCGTACTCGGCCTCGCCGCTCTGCGGGGTGACGGTCATCATCTCCGCGAGCAGCGGGCGCGGCAGCAGCCGCCCGCCGATCAGGGCGGTGACGAAGGTGCTGAGGTCGGCGGTGGTCGAGATCCCGGCACCGGCCGCGTCGGCCATGCTCGGGTCGAGCTCGGTGGTGTCCGCCGGTCCGGTCGGCAGGTTGTAGTAACCGTGCGCGTGGGGGCCGGGGATCGTCGTCGAGTGGACCGGCATGGAGGTGCGGGTCAGGCCCAGCCGGCGGATGATCCGGCGGTCCACCTCCTGCCCCCAGCTGTGCCCGGTGACCCGCTCGACGATCTGCCCGACCAGGACGTAGTTGGTGTTGGAGTAGTGCCAGCCCTGGCCCGGCGCGAAGTACGGCGGGTGGGTGTTGGCCAGGGCGATCAGTTGCTGCGGCGTGTACCTGGTCCAGCGGCCGGCGTCCAGCCAGCGCTGGAGCGCGCCGGAGTCCTCCTCGAAGGAGAAGGACGGGTCCTCGGTGTAGTTGAACAGGCCGCTGGTGTGGTTGAGCAGCTGGCGGAGGGTGATGTTCCGGCTGTTCGGCACCGCGCCCGGCAGCAGGCTCTCCACCGGGTCGTCCAGGCCGAGCCGCCCCTCGGCGACCAGCTGGAGGACGACGGTGGAGACGAAGGTCTTGGTCACGCTGCCGATCCGGAACAAGCCGTCGGCGGACGCCTTGGCGCCCGTTCCGAAGTCGGCGGTACCGGCCGCGCCCTTCCACACGGTGCGGCCGTGCTCGCTCACCCGGGCCAGCGTCGCGGAGGCCCCGCCGGGGTCGACCATGCCGCGCACGGCGGCGTCCAGCGCCCGGGCGTCGACGCCCCGGCGCGCGTCCCGGCCGGCGTCGGCCGTGCCGGTGCCGTCCCGGCCGGTGGCGTCCTGGCCGGTTCCGCCCGGTCCCGTCACCCGCACCACCTCGCTCGGCCCGCCCGCGCCCAGCGCGCCGGCCGTGGGGGCGATCACGCCCACCAGGCCCGCGCCGGCCAGCGCGACCGCCACGACGCGTACGGCCGTGCCGTTCCGCCGACGCCCCGTTGCCCCCGCACCCCCCGGTTCACCCTGAGGATCCGTCCCGCCCCTGCGTCCCGTCCCACCCATGCGCCCTCCCCGGTCCGTGCCTTCGGATGCCCACAACACCCTTACTGCTTGCGGCAGCTGACACTCTGACAGGCGGATGTGACGGAGCTCGTCAACCCCTGGTCCGGACCTGCTCCGCCGCAGGTCCGATCCTCCGGCGCGTGCCGCTCATCCTCAGGTCCGGGACGCCCCCCGACGGCCCTCGGGGGGCGTCTCCGACTCGGGTCGGAGCCGCCCCCCCCCGGAGCACCAGGTCAGGCGACCGGGGCCTTGACCCGCAGGACCTCGATGAACGCCCGCAGCCAGGCCGGGTGGTCGGGCCAGGCGCGCGCCGAGACCACCACGCCGTCGACCACCGCGTCACCGTCGACGTAGGTCGCGCCGGCCGCCTTCACGTCCGGCTCCAGGGCCGGGTAGGCGGCACTGGTCCGCCCGCCGAGCACGCCCGCGGCGGCCGACACCAGGGGGCCGTGGCAGATCTGCGCGACCGGCTTCTCCCCATCGAAGAAGTGCCGGACGATGCGCTGCACGTCCGGGTCGTTGCGCAGGTACTCGGGCGCGCGGCCGCCCGGGATCACCAACGCGACGTAGTCGGCCGGGTCGACCTCGGCGAACGCGAGGTCGGCGGGCCAGGTGTAGCCGGGCTTCTCGGTGTAGGTGTCGTACCCGTCGACGAAGTCGTGCACCACGAACTGGAGCCGCTTGCGGGTCGGCGCCGCGATGTCGACCTGGTAACCCTCCTCGCGCAACCGCTGGTACGGGTAGAACACCTCCAGTGACTCCGCGGCGTCCCCGGTGACGAGCAGGATCTTCGATGCCATCGCCGACATCCCTCCGGTTCGATCGATCGTCAGACATGGTGCCGGCCGGTGTCGTGGGGATCCGGCACGGGCCCGGACCAAGCTTCCGTACCCGACGCACCCGCGCAACGGGGCGCACCGGGCATCCGCCCACCCGTACGCGCCCCCGCGCGCCCTGCGTGGACGGCGCGCGCCCCTCGAGGCGGCTTGTGCCTAGACTCCGTGCTGCCCGATCGACCGCCACCGCCCTGGAGGAGTCCGCACCGATGTCGGACCGCACCACCTATCTCGTCCTGCCCGGCTACCAGAACTCCGGACCGGCCCACTGGCAGAGCCACTGGGAGGCCGCCGACCCGGCGGCTTTCGTCCGGGTGCACCAGGAGGACTGGGACCACCCCGAGCCGGCGTCCTGGGTCGCGCGGGTGGACGAGGCCGTCGCCGGGGCGGCGGCCGACGGGCCGGTGGTGCTGGTGGCGCACAGCCTCGGGTGCGTGACGGTGGCCCGCTGGGTGGCCGACGGCCCGGCCGCGCGGACGGCCGGCGTCCGCGGCGCCCTGCTGGTCGCGCCCGCCGACATCGACGACGTCGCGATCCCGGAGCTGCGGAGCTTCGGCCCGGTGCCGCTGGCCCGGTTCCCGTTCCCGGCCACCGTGGTGGCCAGCACCGACGACCCGTGGGTGACTCCCGGGCGGGCCCGCCGGTTCGCCGCGGCCTGGGGTGCCCGCTACGTCGAGCCCGGGGCCTTCGGGCACCTCAACTCCGACTCGGGACTGGGTGATTGGCCACTGGGGCGGGAACTGCTCGCCGAGCTCTGAGCGGTCGTCCGACCCGGGCGGGGCGGGCTGCCGAGCAGCCCGGCGCCTCCCAGGATCCGGGGATGGGACCGCGGTCGCCCCGCGGGTCAGAATCGGCGCAGACCGAACAGCCCCCAGGAACACTCCCGAAGGGATGTGCCGCAGATGACCCGTTTCTCCCGCTCGCTCGCCGTGCTCGCGGTCTCCGCGACCGCCGTGCTCGGCGGCATCGCCGTCGCGCCCACCGCCTCCGCCGCCAACAGGTGCGACGTCGAGTACACCGTGGCCTACTACACCTACAAGCAGCTCGGCTACCCGGAGCTGGAGTCGCTGCTGCACGCCGAGAAGACCTACGGCCTCTGCCAGGTCGCCGGCTGAGCCCGACCGCCCTCCGCAGGGGCGGGGGCCGGCCGCGGTGCGTGACCGCGGTCGGCCTCCGCCCCTCCGCCGCGTGCGACGGCCCGGCGTCCATCTCCCTGTCCCTGTCCCTGTCCGGCAAGGACGGTGGGTGCCGGAACTTCTCCCGCAGTTCGCCCGAAGGTCACCCGGCGGGGCAGGACTGCTCCTAGTCTGCGGGCGGCAGCCACCACCACGACGCCACCGCGACGCCATCAGCGCCAGCTAGGAGCATCCATGACGTACCGTCCGACCGACGGCAGCACCCCGGCGGAGTCCGCCGACGGCACCTCCTCCTCCCGCCGGAACTTCCTGCGGGTCACCGGTGCCGCCGGGCTCGGCGCGGCGGCCTTCGCGGCCGGGGCCGGCGAGGCCCTCGCCGCTCCCGGCGGGGACCAGCCGGACGCCGAGCGGTCCGGTGCCGCCGACGAGCGCGGCGTCGCCTCCGGCCGCCCGACCGGCACCCGCCCGCCGGTCCGCACCGGCACCGGTCTGGACCGCCTGCCGCACCCGCTGATCGTCGGTCACCGCGGCGCCCCCGGCTACCGCCCCGAGCACACCCTGGGCTCCTACGACCTGGCGCTGCAGCTGGGCGCGGACGTCATCGAGCCGGACCTCGTCCCCACCAAGGACGGCCAGCTGGTGGTCCGGCACGAGAACAACATCGCGGAGACCACGGACGTCGCGGACCACCCCGAGTTCGCGGGCCGCCGCACCACCCGGACCATCGACGGTGTCGCCCAGACCGGCTGGTTCACCGAGGACTTCACCCTCGCCGAGCTGCGCACCCTGCGCGCCAAGGAGCGGCTGCCGCAGCAGCGCCAGCGCAACACCCTCTACGACGGCCGCTGGGCGATCCCGACCTTCCGCGAGGTGGCCGACTTCGCCCGCAAGCGCGGCCGCGAGCTGGACCGGGACGTCTGGCTGTACCCGGAGACCAAGCACCCGAGCTACTTCCGTTCGATCGGCCTGCCGCTGGAGGAGCGGCTCGCCGACGAGCTGCGCCGCACCGGGCTGGCCGGACGGGGCGGCCGGGCGATCCTCCAGTCCTTCGAGCCGAGCAGCCTCCAGCGGCTCGCCAAGCTGGTCGACAACCCGAAGGTCTTCCTGCTCGGCGGCCCGACCACCCAGCCGTACGACTTCGTGCTGTCCGGCGACAAGCGCACCGTCGCCGACCTGGTGAAGCCCGAGAACCTGCGCTGGATCACCTCCTTCGCGCACGGCATCGGCCCGACCACCACCCTGATCGTGCCGGTCGACGCCACCGGCAAGCTGCTGCCGCCGACCACCCTGGTCCGGGACGCGCACGCGGCCGGCCTGCTGCTGCACCCGTACACGGTGCGCAACGAGAACGCCTTCCTCCCGCTGGACTACCGCAGGGGCACCGACCCGAACGCGTACGGCGACGCGATCGGCTGGGCGAAGTACCTGTACGAGCTCGGCGTGGACGGCTTCTTCACCGACCAGACGGACACCAGCGTGCTGGCCCGCCAGGACTTCTGGGCGGCCAAGGGCGCGCACTGACACCCCGCGCCGCACGCGACCGCGCCCCGGAACGTCCGTCGACGTTCCGGGGCGCGGTCGCATGCGCCAGAGGGCCGTGTGGAGCTCCCCCGACGGCGGTCAGCCGTCGGCGTGCTGCTCGTCGGACCCGGCCGGCTGGCCCTGCGGCTCCTGCCGGTTCTGCCCGTCCTGCCCCTGCGGCTGCACGGGCTGGACCGGCTGCGTGGGCTGGGCGGGCTTGCGGGTGGGCTGCCGGCCGGGGGGCGGGGTGCGCCCGCCGGGCCAGGTCGGGGCGACGTCGGTCGGCTGGCCGCCCGGCCAGGTCGTCCACGGGGAGCCGCTGCCCGAACCGGGCGAGCCGCTGCCCGGGCTCGCCGAGGGGTCGCGCTTGGGCGGCGGGTTCGGGATGTAGACGGTCTGGAACTCCTTCTCCGGCATGGTCCGGACGGCGTCGTTCATCGCCATCTGCCAGATCGGCCCCGGGCCGGTGGCGCCGAAGACCTCGTCGAACCACTTGCCGCCGATCCGGATGTTCTTCATCGGCACGCCACCGGCCGGACCGCCCAGCCAGACCGAGGTGGCGAGGTTGCCGGTGTAGCCGCTGAACCAGGCCGACTTCTTCTCGTCCGAGGTGCCGGTCTTGCCGGCGATCTGGCGTTCGTCGTCCAGGCCGAGGTCACGACCGGTGCCGCCCTTCTCGGTGACGCCGAGCAGCACGGTGTTGATGATGTCGGCGGTGCTCTCGGAGAAGACCCGGTCGCACTTGGTCGGGGTGACCGCGACGTCCTTGCCGTCCATCGTGGTGATGCCGCTGATCGCGACCGGCGTGCAGTAGGTGCCGCGGTTGGCGAAGGTGGCGTAGACGTTGGCCATCACCAGCGGGCTCACCTCCTGGGTGCCCAGGCCGAGGGCCGGCAGCTCCTGCAGCGGCTTGCCGCTCGCCTTGCCCGCCACGCCGAGCTTGTTGGCCATCTGCTTGACCGCGCAGAGGCCGATCTCCTGCTCCATCTGCACGAAGTAGGTGTTGACCGAGAGCGCCATCGCCTCCTTGAGCTCGTACGGGCCGACCTCGCCCGACGACTCGTTGGGGATGGTGCCGCCCTTCTTGCCCTTCTCCAGGTTCTTCCAGGTGCCGTCGCAGGTGCTCATCGTCGGCCAGTCCATCTTGTTGGGCGACGGGTAGGACTGGGTGGAGGTGAGCCCGGCCTCCAGACCGGCGGCGGCCACGATCGGCTTGAAGTTGGAGCCCGGCTGGAAGCCGTTGCCGCCGCCCATCGCCGCGTCGACGTTGTAGTTGACGACGGTCTGGTTCTTGGCCGGGTCGATCCCGTACGGACGGGTCTGGGCCATCGCCAGGATCTTGCCGGTGCCCGGCTCCACCATGGTCATCGCCGCCGACACCTGGTCGGTGACCTTGACCTTGCTGGTGACCGCCTTGAGCGCGGCCGCCTGCTTCACCGGGTCGAGGGTGGTGTGGATGGAGAGGCCGCCCTGGTCCCACAGCTTCTTGCGCTCGGCGGCGGTCTTGCCGAAGACCGGGTCCTGCTTGATCACGTGCCGGACGTAGTCGCAGAAGAAGCCCATGCCCGCGTCGGCGGTGATGCAGCCGTTCTGCGGCGCCTGGTAGTGCAGGACGACCGGCCCGGACTTGGCCTCCCTGGCCTGCTCCGCGGTGAGGTGCTTGTTCTCCACCATCTTGTCGACGACGACGTCGCGGCGCTTGCGCGCGGCCTCCGGGTGGGCCTTGGGGTCGAACTGGGAGGGGTTCTGCACCAGGCCCGCCAGGGTCGCGGCCTCGGCGACGGTGAGGTCCTTGGTGTCCTTGCTGAAGTAGCGCTGGGCGGCCGCCTGGATCCCGTAGGCCTGCTGGCCGTAGTACGTGATGTTGAGGTAGTTGGTGAGGATCTGGTCCTTGGTGAGCTCCTCCTCCAACTTGATGGCGAACTTGAGCTCCTGGACCTTGCGGCCCAGGGTCTTGCGCTGGGCCTCCAGCACCGCCACCGGGTCGTCGCCGGCCTTCTCCACGTTGACGTTCTTCACGTACTGCTGGGTGAGCGTGGACGCGCCCTGCACGGTGGTGCCGCTCTCCGCGTTCTTGGTGATGGCCCGCAGGACGCCCTTGAGGTCGACGGCGCCGTGCTCGTAGAAGCGCGCGTCCTCGATGTCCACCTGGGCCTGGCGTATGAGCGTGCCCATCTCCTCGGCGGTGATCACCCGCCGGTCGCGCTCGTAGACCTTGGCTATCTGCTGGCCCTTGGCGTCGTATATCCAGCTCGCCTGGGTGAGCGGCGGTGTCTTCAGACCGTCGGGGATGCTGTCGAACTCCTCCACACCGCTCTTCATGCCGAGCCCGAGCGCACCGGCGGCCGGCAGGGCGATGCCCGCGAGCAGGACGCCCGCGAGGGTGCTGTAGCCGAGGAACTTCACGCCGTGGCCGAGCAGGCCGAGCGGGGTCTCGCGGCGCCGGGGGCGCGGGACCCAGGTGTCGAGGGGCTCCGGGGAGGGAGTGCGGCGGCTTCTCCGTGACATAGTCGGAACACTACGTCCACGAAAACCGCTCGTGGGGCCGGTGTTGGCCAACCTTTGTCACAAATCGGCGACAGATCGCCGCCGTTGGGCGCGGCCTGTCAAGGGACCGGACGGCCGACCTTCCCGGAGAAGGGTCGTTCGCTCACGCTCGACAGGACTCGATCAAGAACGGCCGGTCGATCGGACCGGCGACCGGCCGGACAGTGGCGCCGGAGAGTGGCGGGACAGTGGCCGTCGGACCCGCTCACCTCCGGACATCCGTGCAGTCACCCCTCGCGCTTCTTCCGTCGCAGCCCGAACACCGCGGCGGCGATCGCGAGCAGGAACACCACGCCGAGCGCCTGGTCCCCGGCCCCGGCGGGGGAATCCTTGTCGCCGGCGGCCTGCGTCGGCGCGGCCCCACCGGCGGCCGGGGCGGACGTCCCCGCACCCGGGGAGGACACCTTCGGGTCCGGGCTGCGCAGCGGTGGGACGGTGTCCGGAAGCTGCTCGTCGTCGAGCGACTCGCGCCAGACCGGACTGTTCCTGCCCTCGGCGCCGTAGAGCACCGCCCGGCCGTCCGCGGTGAAGGTGACCGACTCGCCCTGACCCTGGAACGGCGGGGACAGCCGGCCGAGTTCGCTCGGCGCACCGTCCTTCCAGCGGTAGAGGGTGGCACCCAGGTAGCCGCGCAGCACCAGCCGGGTGCCGTCCGGCGAGAAGGAGCCGTCGGTGATCCACGGCACGTCGGCGATCCGGCGGAAGGTGTTCACCCCGGTCGGGGAGAGCTTCTCCGGTCCCTGGTAGAGCCCGCCGCCGCCCTGCTTCTTGCTGGCGATGTAGGCGCGACCGGTCACCGGGTCGACCATGAGCGCCTCGGCGTCGCGCGGGCCGTCCTCGTAGCGGACCTTGTAGCGGGTCACCTCCACGGTCTGGTCGCGGAGTTCCGCGGGCTCGGCGAAGGCGTAGATCCAGACTTCGGGCCACTTGCCGCCGAGGTTGTCCCCGATGTCGCCGACGTAGAGCCGGCCGTCCGGGCCGAGCGAGATCGCCTCGACGTCGCGCGGCTCGATGCCGCGCAGGGTGACGGTGGCGACCGTGCGGCCCTGGGCGTCGACGGCGTAGACGTAGGGGCCGTCGTCGCTGTCGTTGTGCGTCCAGACGACGCCGGGATGCCGGCGGCTCGCCGCGAGGCCGCTGGACTCGGTGATCCGCGGGTCGGTGATGGTGAACGCCTGACCGCCCGGGTCCGCCGCGAAGGCCGGCGGCGCCCCGAGCGCGGCTCCGCCGACGGTGACGGTGACGGCGGCGGCGCAGACCGCCGCGAGCAGCACAGCGGGGAGCCTGGTCGTTCGCATCCTCAGCACCGGTCGATCCTCCCACGGCCGCCCCCGGGCCCTCCGCGGAACGGGGCGGGACGGGACGGGGCGGCGACCGCGGGCTGGGGCCTGGAGACCGCGGGCCGGGGACCGGGGGCGGGGACCGGGGGCCGGGGACCGAGGCGGAGACCGGGGGCTGTTTTTCGTCACCTTGACGAGATCCCTTGTCAGTCAATATCGTCAGCATGACGAAAAGGAGCCACCCATGGCCGACATCACCAAGCGCTTCGGGATGCGCCACCTGCGCGCCCTCCCCACCGCCCACATCCGGCACGTCCGCCGCGGCCGGCTCACCCACGACGGCACCGGACTCGCCTTCTGGTTCCGCCCGCTCACCGCCGCACTCTCCGAGGTCCCGGTCGACGACCGCGAACTCGCCATGCTCTTCCACGCCCGCACCGCCGACTTCCAGGACGTCACCGTCCAGGGCACCCTCACCTACCGGATCACCGACCCGGCCACCGCCGCCGCGCGCGTCGACTTCGGCATCGACCCCGACACCGGCGCCTGGCGCTCCGCCCCGCTCGACCAGCTCGCCACCCTGCTCACCGAGACCGCCCAGCAGCACGCGCTCGGCCTGCTCGCCCGCACCCCGCTCGCCACCGCCCTGGCCGACGGCATCGCCACCGTCCGCGAGCGGATGGCCGCCGGACTCGCCGCCGAACCGCGGCTCACCGAGACCGGACTCGCCGTCATCGCCGTCCGGGTCGTCGCCCTGCGCCCCGAGCCGGAGGTGGAACGCGCCCTGCGCACCCCCGCCCGCGAACTGGTCCAGCAGGAGGCCGACCGGGCCACCTTCGAACGGCGCGCCGTCGCCGTCGAACACGAGCGCGGCATCGCCGAGAACGAGCTCGCCAACCGGATCGAACTCGCCCGGCGGGAGGAGCAGCTGATCACCCAGCAAGGGGCCAACGCCCGGCTCCAGGCCGAGGACGAGGCGGTCGCCGACCGGATCCGCACCGACGCCGAGGCGCAGCGCCGCACCCGGCTCGCCGGCGCCGAGGCCGAGGCGGCCCGCGCGCTCGGCGAGGCCAAGGCCGCTTCCGAGGCCGCCTGGCTGGCCGCGCACCAGCAGGCCGACCCGGCGGTGCTGCGGGCGCTCGCGCTGATGCGGCTGGCCGAGCACCTGCCGCGGATCGACAGCCTCACCCTCACCCCCGACGTGCTGACCGGGCTGCTCGCCAAGCTCGGCGCGACGGGCCCGCTGGCCGGTGGCACGGACGGGAGCGGACGGTGACGCTCGCGCCCCGGGCGGTCCTGGTCCACCGCCGTACCGAGTACCAGGAACTGGTCGCCCACCACGGCACGCCCGGCCAGGCCGCCTACTTCCTCGGCAGTCGGGGCCGGTCGGTGGCGGAGGTCGAGCGGCGCCACGTCCGGCAGACCGAGGCGCTGACCCGGGCGGCCGGCGCCGTGCCGCTCGACTGGCGCCGCACCCGGGTCGAGCGCGCCGACCTGCCCCGGTTCCTCTTCGAACCGGAGGACGTGGTCGTCGTGGTCGGCCAGGACGGCCTGGTCGCCAACGTCGCCAAGTACCTCGACGGCCAGCCCGTCGTCGGACTGGACACCGACCCCGGCCGCAACCCCGGGGTGCTGGTCCGGCACCGTGCCGACGACCTGCCGCGGCTGCTCCCGGCCGCCGTCGGCCCCGGCGCCGACCGGCGGACCGAGGAACGCACCATGGTCGAAGCCGTCGCCGACGACACCCAGCGGCTGCTCGCGCTCAACGAGGTCTACGTCGGCCAGCCCGGCCACCAGACCGCGCGCTACCGGCTGGCCGTCGAGCAGCACCCCGGTGCACCGGACGGCGACGAGGCCCAGGCCTCGTCCGGGGTCCTGGTCGGCACCGGCACCGGCGGCACCGGCTGGTGCCGCTCCGTCTGGCAGGACCGCGGCGGCCCGCTCGCCCTGCCCGCACCCGGCGCGCCGACGCTCGCCTGGTTCGTCCGAGAGGCGTGGCCCTCCCCCGCCACCGGCACCACCCGGGTGCACGGCCTGCTCGACGGGGAGCAGCGGCTCGTCCTGACCGTGGAGTCGGACCGGCTGGTGGCATTCGGGGACGGCGTCGAGAACGACACGCTGGACCTCGTCCGGGGGCAGACGGTGCGGGTCGGCGTCGCGGCCACCCGGCTGCGGCTGCTCGGCTGAACCAGCCGCCCTACCCGATCGGTGCCGGCGCCTCCGCCGACCGCGCCTCGTGCCGGACCACCACCACCGGGCAGTGCGCGTGCTGGATCATCGCCTGACTGGTCGACCCCAGCAGCATGCCCGCGAACCCGCCCCGGCCCCGGGCGCCGACCACCAGCAGCTGGGCCGCCCGGCTCGCGTCGATCAGCGCCGGCCGGGCGTGGGCCTCGATCAGTTCCGAGCGCAGTTCCACGTCCGGGTACGTGCCCCGCCGACCGGCCATCGCCTCGGCGAGCGCCCGCTCCTCCTGTCCCGGCAGGCTCGCGCTCGGATGCGCCACGTGCAACGCCGTCAACGGCGCCCGGCGGGCGGACGCCTCCGCGAAGGCGAAGTCCAGCGCCTCCGCACCCACCCCCGACCCGTCGACCGCCACCAGCACCGGCCCGTCCGGCTCCGGCCGGCCCCGGACGATCAGCACCGGGCAGGCGGCGTGCGCGGCCAGGTGCACGGCCACCGAACCGATCAGCAGCGCCCCGAACCGGCCCAGCCCCCGGCTGCCGACCACGACCAGACAGGACTCCCGCGACCGCTGGGCCAGCACGGTCAGCGGCTCGCCGGTGACCAGCTCGGCAGCGAGCTCCAGCCCCGGGTCCAGCGCCCGGGCCCGCGCACGGGCGTCCGCCAGCACGGTCTCCGCCTGGTGCCGCAGCCCGCCCTCCGCCGGACCGCCCTGGGCCGGGCCCAGCGACACGTGCATCAGCGGCCAGATGAACGCGTGCACGATCCGCAGGCCGCACCCGCGCAGCCGCGCCTCACGGACCGCGACGTCCACCGCGGCGAGGCTCGACTCCGAGCCGTCGACCCCCACCAGCACCGGGTCACTCATCGCCCGCCTCCTGCGTCTCGTCGGGGGTGTGCTCCTGGGCCGTCCGCTCGTAGGGCACCACCGCGACCGGACACGGCACGTGGTGCAGCACCGCGTGCGCCACCGCACCGACGTGCATCCGCAGCGGCGACCGGCGAACCCGCCGCCCGATCACCACCAGCTCCGCATCCGCCGCACGCTCGGCGAGCACCTTGGCGGGCCGCGCGTTCAACGTCTCCTCGACCACTGTCACCCCCGGATGCTCCGACCGCCACGGCTGGACCACCCGGGTCAGCTCACCCTCGGCGAACGCCTGCATCTCGCCGGACACATCGACGCTCGCCGCGATGCCCGCGTACTGGTAGGCCACCGGGAGCGTCCAGGCATAGACGGCCCGCACCGGCAGCCCACGCCGCTCCGCCACGTCGAAGGCATGGGCGAGCACCTCGCCGGCCCCCTCGTACGGGTCGACGCCGACCACCACCTCCCGGCCGCCGTCCGCTCCCCCTCGGACCATCACCACCGGGCACGCGACCCTGGCCAGCACCCGCTGGCTCACCGACCCGACCAGGAACCCCGCCACCGCCCCGAGCCCCCGCGACCCGAGCACCAGCAGCCCGGCCCCCTCCGCCGTCTCCTCCAGCAGCGCCCGCACCGGATCGCGCGGCACCCGCACCGCCGCCACCCCCAGCTCCGGCCACCGCTCCCGCACCCGCAACTCCGCCTCGCGCAGCGTCACGTCCGCCTGCCGGTGCGCCAGCTCAACCGCCCCCAGCACCGACAACGGCGTCACCGCACTCGGCCAGGCCAGCACCACCTTCAGCACCACCCCCCGCCCCGCCGCCTCCTCGGCCGCCCAGTCCAGAGCCGCGAGGCTCTCCGGCGACCCATCGACACCGACCACGACGAAACCGCCCACCACGACCTCCACCCACTCGCACCGCACCACCCGACCGAGCCAACCCCCGGCCGCACCCCCACCC